>JAKBZN010000032.1 GCA_021842465.1 Pseudomonadota bacterium | reverse complement strand
GGCTACGAACCAGGGGGTCGTGGGTTCGAATCCTGCCGGGCGCGCCAAATATCGCTGCATAAACAAGGGGTTGTCGGAAACGGCAATCCCTTGTTGTTTTTGTGCTTGTGCCATAACTGGGGCCCTGTGCGATTGCCGACGTCAGTCGATGCGCGGTTCGACCCGAACCTGCACCGCCAACCGGTGCTCGGCGCCCGGGGCGACCGTCACAGAGTCCTCCAGGGCGTTGGCGGTCTCCACGCACAGCATCTCGCGCCAGCCCGCGTCCGCGCCCTGCGCACCCGACCCCAAGTCTCCGAGTTTCCCGGCCTTCTCCGCCCAAGGGGTCCAGACCACGGTCGAGGCGCTCGCGCTCTTTTGCACCACGATGCGCCGTCCCAGCACCGGATCGTCGATGACGCACGACGCGGCGCGATCGCGGTAGACGCGATCGGTCTCACCCGCGAACCGCACGGCGCCCTCCTGGCGCCGAAGCGCCTCCGGCCCGACCTTGTCGATGTATTCGCAGCCGTCGAGCCCGATCACCTGGGCGTGGCCGATGTCCCCGATACGGAAATAGGTGTGCAGCGCCTCGCCGACCCGGAACGGCGCGGCTCCACGATTCCGCGTGACCAGTTCGATCGAAAGCATGTCGCCGAACGTCGCGTGCAGCGCGAGTTCCCAATGGTTCGGCCAGGCCGCACGCACCGCGTCGAAGCCCGGCAGATCCGATCGTTCCAGCGTGCGCGGATCGAGTTGAAGCGCCACGCGCACCGCACCGTCCGCGAGGAGCGCGGCGTCGACGAGATCCCAGGCGAGGTTGCGCGCGAACCCATGGGCGGGGAGCCCCGGCTGCGCATGGGGTCCGAACCAGGGCCAACATACCGGAATCCCGCCGCGCACGGACTTGGCGGGCGCGAACCGCGCGCCGTTCGACTGCCACACGACCTCGTGGGCCTGGCCGCGCGGCGTCCAGGTCAGAATCTGCGCACCCTGGAGACAAAGGCTTGCCGATGCCGCCGGCGCCTCGACATCCAGGACCGTTAGCGCGCCCGCTTCTTCGCGAAACCGCAATGCGCCGATTGACGCGAACCGCCGACCCAGTTCCTGCGCGTTCTGCATGAGCATTTCCCCTCGTCCGGATGCGCCGCCGATCGCGGCCCGGCGAAGGATACCGGCTTCGCCGGAGACGGGTCAGCGCAACGCGAAATCGGCAACGATTCCGGCGAAGATGCACAAGCCCAGCCAATGGTTGTGCCGAAACGCGCGAAAGCACTGCATGCGGTCCCGCCCGCGGATCCAGACGAGGTGCAGCGCCGCGCAGCCGGCGGCGGCGGCCCAGCCGGCGAAGAAGACCGGTCCCAGACCGACGGCATGCGCGGCGGCGGCCAGCATCGCCAGGTAGCCGCCGTAGCAGACGCCGATCGCCAGCACGTCGGCCCGGCCGAAAAAAATTGCCGACGAGCGCACGCCGATGCGCAGGTCGTCGTCCCGGTCGACCATCGCGTATTCGGTGTCGTAGGCGATCACCCAAAGCAGGTTGGCGATCAGCAGCCACCATCCGAGCGCCGGCACCCGTCCCTGCACGGCGGCGAACGCCATCGGGATTCCGAACGAGAAGGCGATTCCCAGATAGGCCTGCGGCATGGGGAAAAACCGCTTGAAATACGGATAGGTCGCCGCAACCCCGACCGCCACCAACGCCAGCGGCAGCGCCGCCCGATTGAGAAACGGCAGCGATACGCCGGCGGCGGCGAGCGCCAGAGCCACGGCGACCACCAGCGCCTCGCGCACCGAAATGACGCCGCGCGCCAGCACCCGGTCGGCGGTGCGCTTCACCTGGCCGTCGAAGTTGCGATCCGCGATGTCGTTGACCGCGCAACCCGCCGACCGCATCAACACCGTACCCGCCGAGAAAATCGCCACCAGGGCCCACCCCGGCCAGCCGCGGGCGGCGATCCACAGCGCGTCGAACGTCGGCCACAGCAGCAGCAAACTGCCGATCGGCTTGTCGAGCCGGGTCAGGCGCGCATAGGCCGCCAGCCGCGCAAGCCCCCGCATCCGCCGATCCGGCGCCGGCAAGGCGGATGCGGCATCGCCCGAAGTCATGCCGGAAGTCATGCCGGCAGCCCTTCCTCGATCGGGTTGGCGCCCGGCAGCGCGCACCGCTCGACCGCGCGACATAGCGCCTCGATCGCGCCGGTCCGCGGGAAGCTTTTGCGCCACGCCAGCACCACGCGCCGCTGGGGCACGGGGGCGCAAAACGGCACGTAGGCAAGCAACGAGCCGCGCGCCGGACGCTCGGGAACGCTGGTCTGCGGCAAGGCCGTGACGCCGATCCCCGATGCCACCATCTGGCGGATCGTTTCCAGCGACGACCCCTCCAGCGGCCGCCGGGTGCCATCGGCCGCCCCCCGATCGAGTTCGGGACAGGCGGCCAGCACCTGATCGCGGAAACAGTGGCCGCTGCCCAGCAACAGCGTCGTCTGGCCGGCCAATTCCGACATCGCCACCGCCTTGCGTCGTGCCCAGGCATGGCCGCGCGGCACCGCGGCAACGAACGCCTCGTCATAAAGCGGGCGGATCGCCAGTCCCGCCTCCGGCAGCGGCAGCGCAAGCACCGCGGCGTCGATCTCGCCATTGCGCAACATCTCCAGCAGCCGGGCGGTGAAGTTCTCCGCCAGGAACAAGGGCATCTGCGGCGCGTCCTCCTGCAGTTGCCGGACCAGCGCCGGCAGCAGATAGGGGCCGACCGTGTAGATCGCCCCCAGGCGCAACGGCCCGACCAGCGGGTCGCGACCCTGGCGCGCGATCTCGGCGATCCCCGCGGCCTGCTCGAGTACGCGTTGCGCCTGCACGACGACGCGCTCGCCGATCTCCGTCAGGCGCACTTCGGCGGTGCCGCGCTCGAACAGGCGTACGCCCAGTTCGTCTTCGAGTTTGCGGATCGCCACCGAAACACTGGGCTGGGTGGCATGGCAGGCCTCCGCCGCGCGGCCGAAGTGGCGTTCGCGGGCGAGGGCAACGAGGTAACGAAGTTCCGTCAGCGTCATTGCGCAAGTTTATGGCGATTCACGCGCCGACATATGCCGCCGCCCCTGCGAACCAGCGATCGACGATCGCCGCCGCAGCGCGCTCGTCCTCCCGCAGCAGCCGATCGGCTTCGGCCCGCGCGATGTCCAGCAGGTCGACGTCCCGCTCGATGTCCGCGACGCGCAACATCGGCAGCCCCCACTGGCGTGCACCCAGGAATTCCCCCGGACCGCGCAGGCGCAGGTCCGCCCGGGCGATCTCGAACCCGTCGGTGCTCTCATAGAGAATCTTGAGCCGCGCGCGCGCCGTTTCCGACAAGGGCTCGTCGAACAGCAGCACACAGGTGCTTTCGACGGCGCCGCGGCCGACCCGGCCGCGCAATTGATGCAGCGTCGCGAGGCCGAACCGCTGCGCGTGCTCGATCACCATCAGGCTGGCGTTGGGCACGTCGATGCCCACTTCGATCACGGTGGTCGCCACCAGCACGTCGATCGCCCCGGCGGCGAAGGAATCCATCACCGCCGTCTTCTCCGCCGCCGCCATCTGGCCGTGGAGCAGGCCCAGGCGCAGGTCGGGCAGCGCCGCCCGCGTCTCTTCGACCATGCGCACGGCGGCGGTGGCGTCGATCTCGTCGCTCTCTTCCACCAGCGGACACACCCAGTACGCCTGGCGCCCGCGCGCCACCTCTGCGCGGATCCGCACCAGCACCTCGTCGCGGCGCGATCCGGCCACCAGCTTGGTCCGCACCGGGCTCCGGCCCGGCGGCAGCGTCCGGATGACCGAGACATCGAGATCCGCGAAAAAGCTCATCGCAAGCGTGCGCGGAATCGGCGTCGCGCTCAGCATCAGCCGATGCGGAACGCACGCACCGGCCTGGCGCAAGGCCAAGCGCTGCGCAACCCCGAACCGATGCTGCTCGTCGACGACCGCCAGCGCGAGGTTCGCGAACCGAACCGAGTCCTGAATGAGGGCATGGGTGCCGACGACGACCCCCGCGGCACCGGATTCGATTGCCGCCAGGGCTTCCCGGCGCGCCCCTTCGCGCAGGCGCCCCGCCAGCCAGACCACCCCCACCCCCAGCGGCGCCAACAGGGCGCCGATCCGCCGGTAATGCTGCTCGGCCAGGATCTCCGTCGGCGCCATGATCGCCGCCTGCGCCCCGGCCTCCACCGCCCGGGCCGCGGCCAGCGCCGCCACCACGGTCTTGCCGCTCCCCACATCGCCCTGGAGAAGACGATTCATCGGCACGGGGGCGGCGAGATCCCGCCCGATCTCTTCCCAGGCCTGCCGCTGATCGTCCGTCAGCGCAAACGGCAACCGCGCGAGAAACGCGTCGACCAGTCGCCCGTCGCCCGCCAACGGCGCGCCCGGCTCCTCACGGCGCTGCGCCCGGGCACGCCGCAACGCCAGTTGCTGCGCCAGCAATTCGTCCAATCGCAGGCGTCGCCAAGCCGGGGCGAGCAAACCATCGAGTTCGGCCAGGTTTGCGACCGGCGGCGGCTCATGCAGCATGCACAGCGCCGCCCCCAGATCAGGCAGCGCCAGGCGTTCCCGCAACCCACCCGGGAGCGCATCGGGAAAGCCCGCCTCGCGACACCGCGCCGCGGTCATCGCCTTGGCGATGCGTCGGCGCAACAGCGCCTGCGACACCCCCTCGCTCGCCGGATAGACGGGCGTCAGCCGATCCGGAAGCGGCGTTTCCCGCTCGCACAGGGTCACGCGAGGGTGGACCATTTCGATCGCCCCTTTCCAGCCCTCCCGGATCATGCCCGCCGCGCGCACCCGGCGTCCGACCGTCAAGCGGGTGCGCTGCGAGGAGAAGAAATGCAGCCACCGCAAGGACAGTTCGGCGCGCTCGTCGCGCAGGCGCACGACGAACTGCGGGCGTCCGGCGCGGCGCAACTGCGCGTCGACGATTTCGCCCTCCACCTGTACCCACTCGCCCGGGGCGGCGGCGTCGATCGGCGCAATGCGCGTCTCGTCGAGGTAGCGCAGCGGCAGATGCAGCAGGAAATCCCATTCGCCGCGCAAGCCCATGCGCGTCAGGCCATCCGGTTTCTTCCGGGAGGCGGTCTCAGTCTGCACGCAGGACCAGGATCGCCTCGACCTCGAACTGGGCACCGCGCGGCAGGCTCGCGATCCCGACCGTCGAGCGGGCCGGATGCGGCGCGGGAACAAGTTCGGCCATGATCGCGTTGGCGGCCGCGAATCGGCCGAGGTCGGTCAGGAAGAGCGTGAATTTGACGACGTCGGCCAGGCTGCCTCCCGCCGCGCGCGCCACCGCGGAGAGATTCGCGAATGCCTGCCGCACCTGCGCCTCGAAATCGCCCACCAGTTCGCCGGTCGCCGGATCCAACCCGATCTGGCCGGACAGAAACACCATCGACCCGGTTTTCACCGCCTGCGAGTACGGGCCGATCGCCGCCGGCGCCTCGGACGTTGCAATGATCTCTCTCTTCATCGATCCGCTCCCTGCATCGTGTCCTGAACGGGCGCGATTGTATGCCCCGGATGACGCGCCAACGGGGGATGAGGACTCCGACAAATGCGCGTCCGAACCGTCTAAAGTCCGTTCCAGGGATGTCGACATTTCAGCAGATGGCCGGCTTTGCGGCCGCTTCCCAGGTGCCACAGATGATTCTGTTTCTGGATTTCGACGGGGTGCTGCACCCCGACCCCTGCCCCGCGGCCAGTCGGCTGTTTGAAAACGCGGGCCGCCTGTCGGCGACGCTGGAGCGGTTTCCCGAGGTGGGAATCGTGCTTTCGACCTCCTGGCGCACGATCTATGCCGAACCGGAACTGCTGCCCATGCTGCCGGAGGCGCTGCGTCGACGGGTCGTGGGCATGACCCCCTGTTTCAGCGAGTTCTCGACCGCGGCCAATCGCACCCCCTACCACCGGCATGCGGAGTGCGAACAGTGGTTGCGCATCCACGACATGGCCGACAGCCCCTGGGTCGCGCTCGACGACCGCGCATACTGGTTCGCCCCCTATTGCGAAAATCTCATCGCGTGCAATTCGGAGCGAGGGTACGACGACGACGTCAGCGCACGGCTGCACAGCGCACTGACGATCGCGCGCAAGCGGATGGCCGACGACGTCGATTTGTT
Organism: Pseudomonadota bacterium; assembly: GCA_021842465.1. Classification (GTDB taxonomy): domain Bacteria; phylum Pseudomonadota; class Gammaproteobacteria; order Burkholderiales; family Burkholderiaceae_F; genus GJ-E10. Next base: position 19,316 of record JAKBZN010000032.1, on the reverse strand, counting down.
GGTGCTCTGACATTAAACTTTCTTAATAGTTGTTTCTTCACAATTTCCCAAGTCGCAGGCGAACAACCCAACCCCCCATTTCCCAGAAACGCGCTTGGCCTCCTCCCGAAAACCGATGTGCGACGAGCATGGCGCCGCCGACGCGGAGACGGACGGCCCGCCTACGTCCGGGGAACTGCTCGCCCAGCACGCTCCGGCACTGCTGCATGAAGCGCAAGTCGGACTTTTCGTCCTCGACGTCGTCGATCAGCGCATCCTCTACGCCAATCCGTACTTTGCCGAACTGGTCGGTCGCACCCCGGAAGAGCTGCTGACGATTCCCGTCCTCGACATGGTCGAGCCGGAGTATCGGAACCTGGTCGCCGAACGACTGCGGGAACGGATCGCCGGCAAGCCGGTCGCGCCGTATACCGTCATCGGACGGCGCAAGGATGGAACGAACTTCGATGCCCATATCGCCGGGCGCCGGCTCGAAGTGGATGGCCGTCTGGCGCTGGTCGTCACGATCACCGATCTCAGCGACTACAATCGGGTGCTGCGCCAGACCCAGCGGATTCAGGCGCAAAAGGAAGCGGCGGAAGCCGCCGCGGAAGCCAAATCCCGTTTCCTCGCGGCGGTGAACCACGATCTGCGCCAACCGCTGCATGCGATCGAACTCATTTCCACCGCGCTGCGGCGCACCCAGGCCCACCCCGCGGCGCTCCTGCTCTGCGACCGGATCGACCAGGCGGCGACGTCGATGACCGCGCTGCTCGACTCCCTGCTCGACGTCTACCGGCTCGATTCGGGCGCGCTCCATCCGAACGTGCGCACGTTCCCGGTAGGCGATCTGCTTCGCGACTTGGGGTCCGAATTCGGCCCGGTTGCGCGCGACCGTGGATTGCGCCTGCGGGTGACCCGTACCACCAAGACCGTGGTGAGCGATCCCGCCATCCTGCGCCGGATTCTCGCCAACCTGGTGAACAACGCGTTGCGCTACACGCAGCAGGGCAGCGTGCAGATCGTCTGCCGCCGCGATGCTTCCGGCGTGCGCATCGAGGTGCGCGATAGCGGCCCCGGCATCGCCCGCGACGAACACGAGCGCATCTTCGACGAGTTTACCCGCGGCACTTCGTCGGCGGATTGCCCCCCGGGAACCGGACTTGGCTTGAACATCGTATCCCGGATGGCCAGCGCCCTGCAGGCGCCGGTCACGCTGCGATCGGAGCCCGGTCGCGGCAGCGTGTTCGCCGTCACCCTGCCACGCGGCCCGGATGTCGCGATCCCCAGCGCGGGACAGCCTGCCGAGCCGGCGGCCGCAGCCCTTCCCCAGTTCAGTGAAACAGGCTGATCAGATGGCCGCGTGAGCGCACGTCGAGGGTCAGCAGGATGTCGGAAACGTAGTTCTTGATCGTTCCCACCGAAAGCCCGGTGGCGCTCGCGATCTCGCGGTTGTTGCAACCGGACAGGATCAATTCGAGGATTTCGACCTGCCGCGTCCCGAGATCCGCAACCCGTTGGCGCGGCGGCACGCCGGCAGCCGGAATCGCATGGAGATCGTCCGGATCCCCTCCGGCCGCTTCCGCCGGATGCAGCAGCGCGCGGGTGAACGCCCCCTGCAACTGCGCCGGGCTCCACGACTTCAGCAGATACCCCCGCGCCCCCATGGAACGCGCCTGTCGGACGACGAATTCGTCCTGGGTTCCGGTCAGCACGACCACGGGAATCGCCGGAAACACCTCGCGCATCACGCGCAGCCCCTGCAGCCCCTTGGCGTCGTGGACATTCAGATCGAGCAGGATGAGATCGACCCGTGGCTCGGCCGCACATAGTTCCCGCGCCTCCGCGATCGAACGCCCCTGGAGCACGCGACAGGAGATCCCGTCGAGCGTTCGCAGCAAACACTCGATCCCCAAGCGGATCAGGTCGTGATCATCAACCAGCAGGACCGTGCGCACCACCTCGGACGGCAATGCTCCGGGCACGATATCAAGCGGCCGGAGTACCCAGGCGGACGCGGCGCACCAACCGCAGCAGCCCCATCAGCGCGACCGGACCGAAGGCCCCGGACAATCCGGCCAGAAGCACCAGGCCGAGGTGATCGCGGATCAGGGGAACGTTGCCGAACAGATATCCGCCGCCGATGAACAGCACGCTCCACAGCACCGCACCGACGACGTTGAAAACCTGGAAGCGATGCGACGCCATCCCGGACGCGCCGGCGACGAGCGGCGCAAACGAGCGCACCAGCGGAATGAATCGGGCGACGACCACGGTCTTGCCACCGTGCCGCTCAAAGAATGCGTGGGTGCGATCGAGCGCATGGCGGTTGATCCAGCGGATCGTGCCATCGTAGATCTTGTGGCCGAACCAGGAGCCGATCAGAAAGTTGAGCGCGTTGCCCAACACGGCCGCCAGCGTGATGGTCAGTACCAGCGGCACCGGATGGAGGGTCCCTCCGGCCGACATCGCGCCCGAAATGAACAGCATCGAATCGCCGGGCAGAAACGCCATGACGACGATCCCGGTTTCGGCAAACACGATCGCGAAGAGGGCGGCATACGCAAGCAGGCCATGGCCCTGGGCAACCGAAAGCAGGAAGTGGTCGATCGAACTGAACAGCTCGAACCAGTTGACGTGCGACAAAGCGGAAATCCCACTGGGAAGAACGTGGATCCGCCCGACCGCGGCCGGCAACCAGCGGTCGGCAATCGGCGCCCAGGCGAAGACAGACTCCAATATACCGCAGCCAGGCGCCCGGGGAAAGCCGTCCGGCGCCCTCGCCCGCGGCTCCCGCTTCCCATGCTTCCTATAATTCCACCATGACCGATTCCCCTGCCCGCGCGATCCAGGTTCTTCCCGACGTCTTGATCAGCCAGATCGCGGCCGGAGAGGTCGTCGAACGCCCGGCATCGGTCGTCAAGGAATTGATCGAAAACTCCCTGGACGCGGGTGCGCGGCGCATCGAGGTGCGCCTGCAGGGCGGCGGCGTGCGTCGGATCGCGGTGTCCGATGACGGCGGCGGGATTCCGGCGGATCAACTCGGCCTCGCGCTGCGGCGACACGCGACCAGCAAGATTGCCAGCCTCGACGACCTCGAACGGGTCGGAACCTTGGGCTTCCGCGGCGAGGCGCTGGCGGCGATCGCCTCGGTCGCCGGCGTGACCATCGTCTCGCGCACGCCCGATGCGGACCACGCGTGGCGGCTCGATTCCGTCGACGGACTCGTCGAACCCGCCGCCGGGAATCCCGGAACCCGGATCGAGGTCCGCGACCTGTTCCATGCCACCCCGGCGCGGCGCAAGTTCCTGCGCTCCGAGGCCACCGAACTTGCACATTGCGTGACGATCGTCGAGCGCGTCGCCGCGGCCCACCCCGGCGTTTCGTTTCAGGTCTGGCACGATGCGCGGCGGGTCCTCGATGCGCCGGCGGGCTCGCTGCGCGACCGCGCCGCCGTGCTGATGCCGCAAGGGTTTGCGGCGGGAGCCCGGGCGGTGGATGCGGCCGTCGAACCGGACGGATCCGGCGCGATCGCCTTGCGCGGCTGGGTCGGCGCCCCTACCGCGGCCCGTGCCCGCGGCGACGCCCAGTTCTTCTACGTCAACGACCGCTACGTCCGCGACAAGCTCCTGACCCACGCGCTGCGCGCGGCCTACGCCGACGTGCTGCACGGCTCGTCGCAGCCGGCGTACTGCCTGTACCTGCGGATCGATCCGACCGCCGTGGACGTGAACGTCCATCCCGCGAAAAGCGAAGTGCGCTTCCGCGACGGCTCGGCGGTGCATGAATTCGTGCGCAAGGCGGTCGAACGCGCGCTTGCGTCCTCGGACGCCGCGGCGATCCGGAATCCGACCACGGCGGCGCCCCCGCGCGCACCCGAGCTGCCGACGCCGCGCCAGGCCGACCTCGCCCTGGCGCTGCAGGCGCCCACGCCGCCGGCGGCCGGTTCCGCATGGCTTCCCCCGCGCGCCGCCGTCCCGGCTCCGTCCGCGTCGATGCGCGCCCGCATCGACGCCATGCTGGCGGGGAGCGGCCGATCGGCGGCGGACGGGACGTCCGAGCCGGCGCCGGTGGCGTATGCGGTTCCGGTGGAATGCTGCGCCGCGGAACCCGCGGCGCTCGCCCCGCCCCTGGGATATGCGATCGCCCAACTCGGCGGGGTGTACGTGCTTGCCCGCAACGACCGCGGCCTGGTCATCGTCGACATGCACGCCGCCCACGAACGGGTGGTCTACGAAGAGCTCAAACAGTCCTGGAATGCCGATGCTCCGGCGCGCCAGGAACTCCTGATTCCCCACGTCTTCCGCGCCGATCCCCTGGACATCGCCACCGCGCAGGACCATGCCGACGCGCTCGCGCGCATGGGCCTGGACCTGCATCCCGCCGGCCCCGGCCAGCTCGCGCTGCGCGCCGTTCCCGCGCCGCTGTCCGACGCCGACGCGCCGGCCCTGGTGCGCGGCGTACTCGCGCAACTGCGCGAAACTGGTTCGGAGCGCAGCCTCACCGAACATCGGGACGAACTCCTCGCCACGATGGCCTGCCATGCGGCGGTCCGGGCGAACCGCAGTCTCACGCTCGACGAGATGAATGCCCTGCTGCGGCGGATGGAGCGGACCGAGCGCGCGGACCAGTGCAACCACGGGCGTCCGACCTGGGTGCTGGTCGGCATGGAGGATCTCGACCGGATGTTCCTCCGCGGACGATGATCGCAGCGCCTGCCGTTCTCCTGCTGGGTCCCACCGCAAGCGGGAAAAGCCGGTTCGCGCTCGAACTGGCCCGTGCGCACGACGCCGAAATCGTGTCGATCGACTCGGCCCAGGTCTACCGCGGGATGGACATCGGGTCGGCCAAACCCGACGCCGCCGACCGCGCCCGGGTTCCCCATCATCTTCTCGACATCCGCGATCCGTCGGAGCCCTATTCGGCGGCCGAGTTTCTCCGCGACGCCGAACGCGTCGTCGGCGAGATCCGCGCGCGCGGGCGCCTGCCGCTGATCGTGGGCGGCACGATGATGTATGCGCGGGCGCTGCGCGAGGGACTGGCGGATCTGCCATCGGGCGACCCGGCGATCCGGGAGTCGCTGGAGACGGAAGGCGCCCGCCTGGGCTGGCCGGCGCTCCATGCCCGTCTGCGCGCCGTGGACCCGGAAACCGCCGCCCGGCTCGCGCCCAACGACCGCCAGCGCATCGGCCGGGCGCTCGAAGTGTTCGCGATCGCCGGCCGCCCGCTGTCCACGCTGCTGCGCGAATCGCAACGCCGCCCGATCCCGGTGCGGACCGTGGCGCTCATGCCCGAGGACCGCGACCGGCTGCACCGGAACATCGAAGCGCGGTTCGATGCGATGCTTGCGCAGGGTTTCCTGGAGGAAGTCCGGGCGCTACGGGCACGCGGGGATCTGCACGCCGATCTCCCGGCGCTGCGCAGCGTGGGATACCGTCAGGCCTGGGAACATCTGGAACAGGGCACGCCCCCCGCGCAATTCCGCGCGGCCGCGATCGCGGCGACCCGCCAGCTCGCCAAGCGCCAGATGACCTGGCTGCGATCGATGACCGATGCGCGAACCATCGACCCGTTCGCGGAAACAGCACTGCCGGAGTTGCAACGGGAAATCGCGGATCGGTTCTAGCGGCCCGGGAGGTCGCGGCGGTTACGCCACCACGCACGCCGGCGCATCGGCGGCGCAAGCGCGGATCGAACCGATTTCCCAGCAGGTTTCGCCCAGCGCGGTGAACTCGGCGACCGCGCGCTGCGCATCGTTGCGGGCGACGATGATCGCCATGCCGATGCCGCAATTGAACACGCGGTGCATTTCCTGCTCTTCCACCCGACCGTGCTCCTGCAACCAATCGAAGATCGCGGGACGCGTCCAGGCGTCGCGATGGACCACCGCCTGCGTGCCGTCCGGCAGCACCCGCGGAATGTTTTCGAGCAGGCCGCCGCCGGTGATGTGCGCCATGCCCTTGATCGGTAGCCGATCCAGCACCGCCAGCACCGGCTTGCAGTAGATGCGGGTCGGAGCCAGCAGGGCCTGCGCCAGGGTACCGCCCAGGAACGCCCCCTGATAGTCCGCACCCGCCGACTCGACGATGCGGCGGATCAGCGAATAGCCGTTGGAATGCGGGCCGCTCGACGCCAGGCCGAGCACCGCGTCGCCGTCGCCGATGGTCGAACCGTCGATGATCGCGGACTTCTCCACCGCGCCGACGGCGAACCCCGCCAGATCGTATTCCCCGTCGGGGTACATCCCCGGCATCTCGGCCGTCTCGCCGCCGATCAGCGCGCAGCCCGCAAGTTCGCAGCCGCGCGCGATCCCCGCCACCACGCGTTCCGCCACGGCGACGTCGAGCCGGCCGCAGGCGAAATAATCGAGGAAAAAGAGCGGGCGCGCGCCCTGGACCAGGATGTCGTTGACGCTCATCGCCACGAGGTCCTGCCCCACCCCGTCATGGCCGTCGAGCGTGAACGCCAGCTTGAGCTTGGTACCCACGCCGTCGGTTCCGCTCACCAGCACCGGCTCGCGCATCCCGGCCGGCATCTGGAACAGCGCGCCGAATCCGCCGATCCCGGCCAGCACGCCGGGAATCATCGTGCGCGCGGCGTGCGGCTTGATCCGCCGGACGAGTTCGTCGCCGGCATCGATGGAAACGCCGGCGCCAGCGTAGGTCATGGGAATGTTGGAACGGGAATCCTGCGCGGAAGACATGTCGCGTTTCCGTAAACTAGCGGGTCTCTTGGGAAGCCCCGGATTGTACCCGTGCCCCATCACCGCCCGAACCTCGTCATGGAATCCGTACCCCAGCGCAGGCCGCACCAATACGCATTGGACCTGCTCCGCCCGCCCGCCCCCACGCTCGACAACTTCGTGCCGGGGGAAAACGGCGCCGCGCTCGCGGCGCTGCGCGACGCCCAGGCGGGGCGCGGCCCGCAGTTCCTGCACCTGTGGGGACCGCAAGGCAGCGGCCGCAGCCACCTCCTCGCCGCCCTGCGCGACACGCCCGGCGTGCTCGTGGACGACGACGTGCATGCCTACGACGCCGCCGCGCAGGCCGCCCTTTTCGTCCGTCAGAACGCGGTGCGGGAGCACCCGGGCCGCATCCTGGTGACCGCGGCCGACGCGCCGCCCGCGCAACTCCGCCACCTGCGCGAGGACGTGCGCACGCGCCTCGCCTGGGGGCTGGTGTTCGGGCTGCGCCCGCTCACCGATGTGGATCGGGAAACGGCGCTGCGCGCCCATGCCCGGTCCCGGGGGGTGCGCCTCGACGACGAACTCGTGCCCTACATGCTCACCCGCCTGCCCCGGGACATGCGCACGCTCATTTCGGTGCTCGATGCGCTCGACGCCTACGCGCTGGCGCGCAAACGCGCGCTCACGATTCCCCTGTTGCGCGACTGGCTTGCCGCGGAACCGGACCTCGCGTCGTAGAATCGCTCCTATATGACGTACAGTACCCCATGATCAAGCGCCTGGTTCAAAGCGTCCAGACGCTGCTCGCGCGCAAGCCGCGCATCCGCCGCACCCCGCGGTGCATTCCCGCGTCCGAACACGGCATCGACCGCGCGCTGGTGTCCCGCTCGGCGATCCGCACCTGCGAAACGCTGCAGGCGGCGGGATTCCGCGCCTACATCGTCGGCGGCGCGGTACGGGACCTGCTGCTGGGCGTGGCGCCCAAGGATTTCGACGTCGCCACCGACGCCACGCCGGAACAGGTCAAGTCCCACTTCCGGCGAGCGATCATCATCGGCCGACGCTTCCGGCTCGTGCACGTGCTCTTCGGCAGCGAAACCATCGAGACATCGACGTTCCGCGCGCTCGACAACGGCAACCGCGACACCGACGAGCACGGCCGCGTGCTCGCCGACAACGTCTTCGGCGAACAGCACGAAGACGCGGCCCGGCGTGATTTCACCGTCAACGCGCTCTACTACGACCCGACGCGCCAGGAGGTGCTCGACTACCACGACGGCGTGCGGGACGTCCGGCGGCGGCGCCTGCGCATCATCGGCAACCCCGAGATGCGCTACCGGGAAGATCCGGTGCGGATGCTGCGCGCGGTGCGCTTCGCGGCCAAACTGGGCTTCGAGATCGACGCCGAGACGCGCGAGCCCATCGGACGCCTGGCCGACCTGATCAGCAACGTCCCGGCCGCGCGCCTGTTCGACGAGATGCTCAAGCTGCTCACCAGCGGCCATGCCGTCGCCTGCATCGAACGGCTGCGCGCGGAGGGACTTCACCACGGCCTGCTGCCCCTGCTCGACGTGATCCTGGAGCAACCGCAGGGAGAGCGGTTCGTCATGCTCGCCCTGTCGCGCACCGACGAGCGGGTACGCGCCGGGAAACACATCGCACCGGGATTCCTGTTCGCGACCCTGCTGTGGCACGAGGTGCTGGCGCAATGGAACGCGCGCACGGCGACGGGCGCGCACCGCATCCCGGCGCTGCACGAAGCGATCGACCACGTTCTGGACGTGCAGACGGAGAAGCTGGCGATCCATCGCCGTTTCACCGCCGACATGCGCGAAATCTGGGTGATGCAGCCGCGCTTCGAACGCCGGACCGGACAGACGCCAGTCCGGATGCTCGAACACGTGCGGCTGCGCGCCGGATACGATTTCCTGCAACTGCGCTGCGACAGTGGCGAAGCGCCGGCCGAACTCGGGCAGTGGTGGTCGGCGTTCCTGCATGGCGGGCCCGACGAGCGCGCGCAGATGACGCAGCCTCCCGCACGCGGGGAAGGGAACGCGTCCGCATCCGGCAAACCGCGACGACGCGGCGGCCGCCGCCGCCGTGGGGGAGCCGATGCCGCGGGATCGGCCCCGGAGTCGCGCCCCGACCCGGCAGACGACGGAGCCTAAGGAGCCCGCCATCGCGATCCCCGCCTCTCTCGACGCCGCGGCGACCAGGGACCCCACCTCGGCCGAACCGGACGCCACGGCGCCGGAGCCCGGTACCGCCCGACGCCGCGCCTACATCGGCCTCGGCGCCAACCAGGGCGACGCCGTGGCGAACCTGCGCGCCGCGATCGAGGCGATCCGGGGAATTGAAGGGACCGCGGTCACCGACGTCTCGCCCTTCTATCGCAGCGCTCCCATCGACGCCGAAGGGCCGGACTTCGTCAACGCGGTGGCAGCGGTCGACACCGATCTGGATCCGTATGGCCTGCTGCTCCATCTGCGCGACATCGAGATCATGCTCGGACGCAAACGCAACACGGCGCCCGCGGCCCCACACGCCCGCAAAGAGGCGAGACGGATCGACCTCGATCTGCTGCTGATGGAAAACCTGATCGTCCGCTCGGACCCGCTGGTGCTTCCGCACCCCCGCATGCACCTGCGCGCATTCGTGCTGACGCCGCTGCTGGACCTCGCGCCGGCGATCCAGATTCCCGGGCATGGCCCCGCGGCGGGGCTGCTCCCCCACCTGGAGCCGCAGGAGATCGCGCGCCTGCCCGGAGCCGGACCGGTTGCCGCCGATGCGCCGGCCGGCAACGCCGCAACGTGAACGTCATCCAAGGGGTCGCCGAGCTGCGCGATGCGCTGCGCGGCCAGGACCGCATCGCGTTCGTCCCGACAATGGGTAGCCTCCACGCCGGGCATCTCGCCCTCATGCACAAGGCACGCGCCCACGGCGCCCCGGTGGTTGCATCGATCTTCGTCAACCCGCTGCAGTTCGGTGCCAACGAGGACTTCGATCGCTATCCTCGAACCCTGCAGGACGACATCGCGGCGCTTCGTGCGCAGAACGTCGTCGACATCCTGTTCGCGCCGACGGTGCCCGAAATGTACCCGGAGCCCCAGGGATTCCGGGTGCAGCCGCCCGACGGCCTGGGCAACATCCTCGAAGGCGAAGTCCGGCCGGGCTTCTTCGGCGGCGTGGCGACCGTGGTGCTCAAGCTCCTCTCCTGCGTGCAGCCGCGTGTCGCGGTGTTCGGCAAGAAGGACTACCAGCAATGGCTGGTGGTGCGTGCGATGTGCCGACAGTTCGCATTGCCCACCGAAATCGTCGCCTGCGAGACGACGCGGGAGCCCGACGGGCTGGCGATGTCCTCGCGCAACCGCTATCTCGACGCCGGCGAACGCGCCGAGGCGCCGCGCCTGTACCGCGAACTCGCCGCGCTGCGGGAACGGATCCATGCCGGTGCGCGCGATTTCCCGTCGCTCGAAGCCCAGGCCGCCAACGCCCTCGCCGCCGCGGGGTGGCAGCCCGAGTACGTCGCGATCCGCCGCCAAGCCGACCTCGCCCGACCCGGCGACGAAGACGCGCCGCTGGTCGCGCTCGCCGCCGCACGCCTGGGAACGACCCGCCTCATCGACAACGTCGAGATCTGACATAATTACGGATTCCGCACCCGCCAGCCGGGTGCGCCGCATCCCGGCCCGGATGGCGGAACTGGTAGACGCGCCGGACTCAAAATCCGGTTCTGGCAACAGAGTGTGGGTTCGATTCCCTCTCCGGGCACCAAAAACAGCAACAAATCGGGAACCTGCCGGAAAACCGATGACGGCTGCGAAGAGCGGATGACGCACGGTTCCCGGCCATGATGCAGATCTCGGCATCGTGGGGAAATGGGACCTTCGAGTTTTTCCCGAAAAACGCTTCGCGCGTTCCCGATTCAGGAAAGCGCTCCCGCACCCGCCGCCAGCAGTTTTGCCATCGTGGGCGCCGCCGTTTCGGGTCCCCGGATGCAGGCGGCGCACACTTTGTCGTCGGCGGTGACAAGGATCGCCGGGTCCTCCACGGTACCGTCGTAGTCGAGCATGGCGCAGTAGCAGACCACGTGATGGTTGCAGAATAGATTCACACGCACGCTTGCCTCCGACGTAGCGGGCTGCAGCACCGTCACCCGCGGCAGGGTCACATAGCCGAGCCCGATCGGCACCCGCGGAACCACGTCGAGCACGTAGTTGAAGACACGGTAGTCGACAACCGCCTTGTCGAACGCGGCGGCAAAGGCGCCGTCGCCGGTCTGCGGTGAGGCGAAGAGGCAGGCCGAGCAGCGCGCCCCGAGCCGCGAAGGGTCGGCGAGATCGTAGGTCAGATACGTCGACAACGCACTGCCCAGGCTGTGACCGACCACGGTGAGCATCCCGGTCCCGACCATCGACACGATGCCGTCTGCCGCGCTGGCCCCCAATTGGCGACCGTTCCCGTCAACCAGGCGCATGCTGGCGTAGATGCCCCAGAAGCCCTGCTCGACGGTCGCGCCTGCCAGCGTCGGATGCGGAATCGGCACGAACTCCGCGTCCTCGACCCATTCGACCATGCCGTTGGTTCCCCGCACGACGGCGACGAACCTCGTTGCGTCCGTCGCGGATCGCGCCACGAATCCATAATATGCATCGATTCCGCCCATGATGGATTTGCCGGACTCAAATACTGCGTCGTGGGCGACGATGTACGCGACGATGGTCCATCCGTGGGCGGCGATGCGCGGATCCGGGGACGGGGTAAGCCGGTTCCAGGCCGGAGGTGGAGCGGCTGGCGCGGGAGGGGTTGACGCGGGCACCGGGTTGGGGGGCAAGGACGTGTACATATCCATCGCGAAAATCGAAAGACATCCCAGTTTTGCCGCTTGCGCATTGGTGATCGTCATTCCGGTTTCCCCCTAACGCATCCCGGCGGTCCGAGGACCCATGCTATCGAGGAGCGGCACGCGACGCAATATCAGACGACCGCTACTCCGTCGTAGCGTCCATGATGTGCTCGGACGCAGCGTCCTCACCGGCCTCCAGTTCGCCACCCGAAGTCCGCCCATCTGCGCCGCGGACGGCACCGCTTTCAAGTGCTGGCGCCGCTTCGGGCGTCACCGGGCTTTCACCTCGAGCGAAGTCCCCACGAGCGGGTTTTTCCCGGTCGCCTTCCCGGCTCCCGCGACCACCGGCTCGTCGATGAAGACGCGTCGATCGGCAACTCCGGCCTGCGTCAACACCTTCTTGACCGCCTCCGCGCGTTGGATCGCGAGGCGCCGCAAGCGCCGTTCCGGCGCGTGCGCCCGCGCGACTGTTGTCGACGCCGCGCCGGGCCCCTTTTCCGCGGCCGGTTCCGGTTTCGGCATATCGGCCGCGGCGTCGTAGGCGGGATGGATGAAGACCAGCAGGTTCGGGTGTTGTCGCAGCACGTTTCCGATCTCCTGGAGGTTCTGGCGGTCGGCATCCGGAACCACCGCGCTCCCGGGGGCGAAGCCGACTTCGCGCAGCGTCTTCTCCGGGGCGCCGCCCAGCAGGTGCGCGATCCATTGGAACGGCGCCTCGACCACCATGCGCAGGGCGCCGCGGATTGCCGCAAACACGACGTTGCGAATGGTGAAGTTCGGATCGTTCAGATTGCCCTCCACGGGAACATCGAGATCGATCTCGCCGCGGTCGTTCTTCAGCATGTCGACGATCAGGCGCATCGGCAGGCTGGGCGCGTCGGCGCTGTGCACCTGCGGTCCGAGAACCAGTTGGTCGATCCGCATCCGGTTCGTTCCGTCGATGCGGCCGTTGGCGATCGTGTAATGCAACTGCAATTCCAGCATGCCCTGTTCGACCCGGTAGCCGGCAATCTCCGCGGCATACGGATTCAGGGTCGGCATTTCGATATCGTGGAAGTGCACCGTCACGTCCGCGCGCAGCGGGTCTGCCATCGGGGCAGCGCGGCCGGTGACGTCGACGCGCCCTTCGCGGTTGACGCTGCCCCGCAAGCGGATCGCGGACCATTCCTGCGGCGCATCGCTCGCAAAGGGGCCGACCTCTCCCTCCAGCGCACGAAGATGCGCGTGGAACGGCGTGCGCAGGCTGGCATCGGTGAAGTCGGCAGCGCCGCGAACCAGCACCACCCGGTTCACGTCGATGGCAAGCCCGGGAGACGAAGCGGTGCGCATCGCAGCTGCCGGAGGTTCGGGCCGCGCCTTGGGCGGAGTCCGCAACGCATCCCAGTTGAGGCGGTGGTCGCGTCCGATGGCGATGCGCGCGGCAAGTCCGTCCGCTTCGATGTCCTGCACGCGCAAGCGACCCGGCCAGTCGAGCGCTATGCGGGGAACGCGCACCACAGTCCAGGAAAGCAGGGGCCGGCCGCCGTGCGGGTCGACGATCCGCATTTCCCCCGCGTCCACGCGCCCGGCGAAATGCACCCGCATCGCCGCCTGCCGCGTCGTTCGCACGCGTAGCGCGCCTGCCGCCGAAACCGGGCCGCGCTCGATCCGCACCGCGAACCGCTCCGCCAGCAAGGGCTGCAGCAGGCGCAGGTCCAGTTGCCGCACGGCGATCGCGCCGTCGGCAGCCCAGGGTTCGTACCGTAGCGATCCCTTCCAGGTCCATCGGCCCCACTGCGCGGCCTGGATCGCCAGCGCCGTCGTGTCGACCCGGTGCGCGCGAAGGTCTACCTGCAAGCCCTGCAGCGAACCCGCGGGCATCTCTCCGCGCTGCCGGCCCGCGCGCCACGAAAAGCCGCTCGCCCCAAAGCGATCCACCGTGATTCGCCCGGACGAGAGATCGACCGATCCCCCCTGCACCGCCATGCGCCGGCCGGCAATATGCAGCGCCGCCCCGCCCTTCCCGGTCGAGGCAAAGGCCGGGGCGTCGACGGAAACCGCGATTCCGGACGCGCTGCGCGCGGCCGGATCCGCGCTGTGCGCCTCGCCGTGAAGATGTCTCCAGGACACGCGCAGTGCGCCTGCCAGGGAAAGCGCAACGTCGCGGATATCCAGGACGATCTCCTGCAAGGACAGGGCCCGGGCTCCGTTGCGGCCGCTCCAGGCGTATCCGAAAGAGCCGTCGAGGCCGCCCCGCTCCACCGTCCAGGTCCGGTCGACTTGGAACCGGTGCGCGAGCCACGGCAAGGACACCTGTCCGATTTGCACCGAGCCGCGGCTCGCCGGGCCGGAAAAATCCGCGCTGCCTTCGGCGCGCACCGTGCCTGCAGGAGTCCCCGATGCGATCGCTGCGAGGGCCATGGTGAACCGGCCGCCGGATCGATCACGCGCAATTGCGAAGACCGCAAACCGAACCGTCCGACCCGCCAGGGAATTTCCCGTGCGGGAGGCGGCGGCGCCGTCTCCCGCACGCCGGACAGGATCCGCTCGAACTCGAACCGGCCCGCGGAATCCGCCTGGAGTACGACCTGCGCCCCCTGGATTTCCAGGTCGCCCACCAGCACGGCGCCGCGCAGAACCGAGTGCGGGTCGACGTTCAGATCCAGCATCGCCACGTCGACGAAGGGGCGGTCCGACACCTTCAGGTTTAACCCCCGAAGCCGGACGCGCCATCTCCACGGATCGACCGACAGCGTCTGCAACGTCACCGATACGCGGGGAGTCCGTTGCTGCCAACCCGCAATCTCGCGTCGCACCAGCCATGGCAGGACCACCGCGAGAGCCAGCCAATATCCCGCGACGAGAACCAGGATCGTGCCGCCGATCCACGCCGCCGTCTTTCGGATGCGCGAGCGATTCACGAGCATTCTTTCGTGCTTGTTTTTGCCTTGATGCTATACCGGTCCGGACCGGATTGCGCGAAATCCGGGGCGGTAAAAGCACGGATCATGATCTCGCCGCAATCGGGCGTTCCGAACTTGACGCGGAACAACTCCGGCGACCCCGGCGGCGGCGCCGGCGGGGCGGCGCCCTCGCCGATTCCCGTCCGTTCGGCCGCGGTCGCGCTTCCATGAGCCGCATCCAAGCCGACTTGATTCTTTTCATCGGGGCCGTGATCCGGGGGTATGCGTAGCGCCGGAAAAGGAGGGCGCTACAGTGATACCGCTTATCGGCCAATGCCGATCTTTCGCTCCGGTTTATCGTCTGCTCAAGCCGGTGATCGCATGCGGTATCGCCGCCCTACTCGCGCGTCAATGCCGGTCGGCAGTGTCCCGGATCTTCCGGGACATCCACTCCAGCAGGCTGCGCTTGACCTGGATTCGCACCGATTCGTCGATTTCGTCATGAATCTTCCGATGCCACTCCAGGACCTTCTGGTCGTCGACCCGCTGTTCCAGAAAGAAATCCGTGATCGGACATGAATCCAGCGCGCCGGGATGGCGCAGGTGCAATGGGTCGTGCATCACCATCCACTCGTACGCCAAGGCACCAGGCCAACTGTGCAGCCGCCGATCGTGCGGACCGCGATACGATCGGCTTTCCACCCATTCCGTCAAGGCGGCCGCCGGCATCGGCCGCCCCAGGCCGTAGCCCTGGCCGAGGCGACAACCCAAGCGCATCGCCGCTTCGATGATGCCGTCCTCCTCCAGGCCCTCGATGACCACATCCTGTTCCAGGTCCTGCCCGACCTGCACGAGCGTCCGGATCAGGCTCAGGGACTTGATCGGATCCGACAGGAGATCCTTGACGATGTTCTGATCGATCTTGATCAGTTGGAAGGGCAATCCGGCCAGGCGACTCAGATTGCTGAATCCGGATCCCAGGTCGTCCAGCGCAAACCGCACGCCGCGCAGGGCGATGCGGCTGATCGACTCCCCCACCGCATCATCTTCCAGCGTCTGGCTTTCCAACAGTTCCAGCGTCAGATGATGCGGCGCCACCCCGGCCTCGCGCAGCGCCTCGTCGATCCATCGCGCACAATCAGGATGAACCAGTGAACTCGGGGCGATGTTGATGGACAGATCGAGATCCATGCCTTGATCGCGCCAGCGACGAAGATGACCCAGTCCCTGCGCCAAGCCCTGCCGGAAGAGGGAGTCGAGGTCGGTGTCGCCCAGTGCCGGCAGGAATTGCTCCGGCGCCAGAATCCCGCCCTCAGGCGTCCGCAACCGCGCCAATCCTTCGACCTTCACCAACGCGCCGTCGGCGAGGTTGACGATCGGCTGCACGAACATCTCCAGCCCGCCTCCATACAGCAGCGCGCGGATGTGCGCAGCCTGCCCCTTGTCGATGGCCCGCCCGCGGTGGTGCCAGGCCGCGGCCACCGCATCCCAGCGGTGCTGCAGCGACATGCGCCAGGTCCGCATCCATCCCGGAGAGAACTGGTTGGGATAGGCGCCGAACAGCATCAGCACGGCATGGATCGTATCCCGCTGATGGATCGGGATCGTCGCCGCGCTGCGGATGCCGAACTGCTTCATCAACTCCTGCCACGGCATGGCGCACGCTTCGGAGGCGAAATTTCCGGTTTCCTGCTGAGTATCCGACCGCCACGTCGTGGCGACCAAACCCCGGCCGCGCGCATCACGCGGATCGAGCGTGGGATGCAGGTCCCGCTCCCGAAACGCTTCGACCAGCGCATCGGCCCGTTCTCCGGATGCCCGCTCAACCACGAGCCAGTTCTTGGGATCAGGCCGCCATACCAACGCCACGCGCATGCCGGGCAATTCCGCGAGGGCATCGAGCTCCACCGCAATCCAGTCGGTCGCGAGCGTCCTGCCGCCGATCGGTCGCGCCAGCAGGGCCTGATACCGTTCCGACACGTTCTGCATTGCGTGCAACTGGTTCTCGAGATCCCGCTGCCAGCGGATATCGGCCACGCGCAGGATCCGGTAGCGGGTTCGCGCCGTGAACAGCATGCCATCCAGATGGTTTCGCAACAGGTCGCGATACAAGCCCACGGCCCAGGTCATCCAGGCTCCGGTGACACCGATCAAGCCGTGAACGGTACCGAGCCGTTGCGCCGCGGCGGTCACCTCATCTTCGGTGGCGAGGGGGTCCAGGAGAAATCGCAAGTGCGAGGCCTGCTTGCGCTCGAGTGCGTGAAACTCGTCGGGGGAGAGCGACGCGAGAATTTTTTCGCAACCCGACTGCGTCTCCAGATGCTGGTAGAACGACGTGGTGAACCGTTCCGCCAGAGTGTCCTGATGCGGCGCCAAGGTCCGCATCAACTCCTGCGCCTCCTCGCCGAACGCGTCAAACGAGGTTTCCTCGCGCTGTTCCGACGCCGGCGCTGCGCCAAGCGCCCACCACCGCGCCCGATCCCGCTTCCGCTGCTTGGCCTGGTACATCGCCGCATCGGCATGGCGCAGCAGCAATTCCGCCTGGACCCCATCATTGGGAAACAGCGCGACGCCCATGCTCACGTCGATCGACACCCCATGTTCCGACTCCGCACCCAGCGCGAACGGGGTCTCCACCGCCCGATGCAGGCGGGTGAGCGCAGTCGTCAGCTGCGCAAGCTCCTGGCCGGAATCCAGATCTTCCAACACCACGACGAACTCGTCGCCCCCCAGTCGGGCGATGAAATCCGAGTCGCGCAGCAGGTCGAGCAGGCTTTGCGAAACCCGCCGCAACAACTCGTCCCCGGCTTCGTGCCCCAGTTGATCGTTGATCGGCTTGAAGTCATCCAGGTCCATCATCCCCACGGCCAGAGACTTTCCCCGCCGCAACGCGCGCGCGATGGCCTGCGGCAGGTATTCCTCGAGCGCGAAGCGATTCGGCAGTCCGGTGAGCACGTCCGTGCGGGCCATGCGCGCATCGCGCTCTTGCAAGAGGCGGATGCGGCGCTTCAGGTCGAACTCGTCGAGGCCGTAGCCAAGCAGCGCACCGATGCGGGAACACACCTCCACCGTCTGCGCATCGAAGCAGCCCGGCCGCGACGATGCGAACACCAGGACCGCCCACATTTGACCGGCCCGCGCGACCGGAATCGCGAGCACGCTGTGCCAGCCGTGCACGGCGAACTCCGCATGCCAAGGCCGCAGCGTGGCGTCCGCCAACGTATCGTTGCATACGACGACGTCGCGACGATTCCACGCCTTGGTCGCGACCGAGGCGGTTTCTCCGTCGGTGAGTTTCGGCGGCGATTTCCGTACCTGATCGGCCCCTTCGCCGGCCAGCGCGAGGACATCGAACACGCCGGATTCCCCGGGCCTGCCGATCCAGACCGAGCGGAACAAGGCCTCCTGCGTCAATCGGAAACAGAGGCCGTCGAGGATTTCCTGCTCGTTCCAGTTGTGAATCAGGACGTCGGCCGATTGCAGAAGCGCCCGATGCAGGGCCTGCAGGTCGAGCAACTTCTTCTGCTGCGTCAGCAGATCGAGCGTCTTTTCTCCGAACCCGTCGGACAGTTCGCTCAGAAGCTGGGAAATCTGCAACCGCGCCTTGTCACGCTGCGCTCCGGTATCGTCGACCGGTTCCGCGCCATCCTGGGCGAACCCGACCTCCCGCGCCATGGCCTGGTCGACCTCCATGATGTGGTGCAGCAGCCATTGCGCCAGGAAAATCAATAGTTCGGCGCGCACCCCGGCCAGGAAGTGGTCGACCAGCGATCGGGTGCGCCGAAGGAAGTCGGCAAACTGCGCATGGGCCTGCAGGTGCATGGCGCGGTGTTCGAGGCTGACCTGCCCGCCCTGCATCAGGCGCTCTTCCTCCCGGAAGTGGGAACGGGCGTATTCGCCCAACTCATCGAGGAATCCTACGACCGCTTCCAGCGATGCTTCGCCGGCTCCGGCGATTCGCCGGAAAATCTCCAGCAGGTGCTGGTGCTCCGCGTCCACGGCGGGGATGCCGGTGGCCATGGCGTCATCCCATTGCAGCAAGCGCGCCGGATCGCGCAAGACCGCCCGTCGCGAAGCGACGTCATGGCCCGACGAAGGCTCGGATCGGTCCTTACGCATGTTCTTCTCGAATGCGCCGTCCGCGGCAATCGCGGAGGCGGGTTGGTTCATGGAGACCGGCGGGGTCAAGCCGTGTCGGGTCTTGGCCCGATCGGCGAGGCACCGCCCCTAGTGTGCCTCAGCTTTCCCCGCAACGGAGGGCCTCCTGCGGATTTCGTCCGCCCGGCGACCGGATTCGGAGTACCGGAGCACGATTCCCACCGGCACCCCCGGTCAAGACACCCGCTCCCACGGCTCGACCTCGCCGGGCACGATGTGGAACAAGGGATGCGGCCGTGGCTCGTCGACCGCCTGCCAACGCGCGAAATCGACGTTGCTGCGCAGCCGCAGCTTTTCGAGGAGGTGGCGCCACTCGTATCGCAGTTGTCCGTCGGTGCAGGGAATCGCCGTCCGCATGCGCGTCCCCCCGATCTTCGTCGGATCAAAGGAATAGCCCCGCGACTGCGCCTCGGCCAGCACGGCGGCAAGATAGGTGTCGATCGCCGCAAGCGGATCCTGTTGCGCCTGGAACCGCTGCAACTGCGGGTGGTGGCGATAGCCCTTGGTCTCCCCGCGCAACACGGCCCGCGCCAACAGCGTCTCCCGCCATAGTGCAACCAGGCCCTTGGGATCGAGGTACCGGGGATGGACGGTCCAGATTCGCATGGATTCGCTCCGCCTTGGTCGGCAGCAAACCCATATTATTGATCCGGCAACCTTGCACTTGAAATTTGATAGGACGCCCCGATATGGGGAAGATGGAAGCAACCGACATGAGATCGTTGTCGCGCGAAGCGCGGCATGAGAGGCGCGTGCAGGTGATCCG
>JAKBZN010000031.1 GCA_021842465.1 Pseudomonadota bacterium | reverse complement strand
AGGCGCAGCCTTCCGTGGCGCGCGTCAGGCCGGCGACGATCGAGATGAGCGTCGTCTTGCCGGCGCCATTCGGTCCAAGCAGGCCAAAGAACTCCCCGGGCTCCACCCGCAGGTCGACCGCATCCAGCGCCGTGAGATCGGCATAACGCTTGCGCAGTGCGCGAACTTCGATGGCGGCGGGAGACATCACGGAATGCGGGCGGAACGCGGGCGCCGGCCACCGGAAACGGGCGGCGCCGAAGGCCGTATTCTCCCACGGATCGGTATGGCAGACGGCGGCGGGCTGCGGCCGCCGGGGCCGGCCGGGAGGATGACCCCGGGTGCCCCCGAAACGGGGCCGGCCGCCTCAGCCGCGGCCGGAATCGGCGAAAAACCCGCCGACGACGGCGTCCAGCCCGTACAGGCGGGCCAGGCTCCGCAAATCGTCCGGCACCGCCTCGAGCCGCAAGGGCCGGTCGGCCGCGCGGGCTGCACGGACCCAGGCGAGCACCGCAGCCACGGCCGAGGAATCGCAGCGCCGCACCGCCGAAAAGTCCATCACCGCGTCGCCGGCCTGGATCGCGGCCACGCCGGCTTCGACGATGCGGGTGGCGTTGCGGTTGGTGACGGCGTCGGCGTCAATGCGCATTTCAGGACGACTTCCCGGCTGCCAGCTGCTGGTTCTTCTCGGTCAACATGCGGATCAGGCCGTCGATTCCGCGCTGATTGATGATCTCGTTGAACTCGTTCCGGTAGGTCTGAACCAGCCAGACGCCCATGACGTTGAGATCGTAGATCTGCCAGCCGCGGCGGGTCCTTCCGAGGCGATAGGCGAGATCGATCGGATTCGCGGAGGTCGCCGAGATGATCTGCGTGCGGATGATCGCGTCATCCGGGTAGGGCTGTTCGCGCACGGGCAGCACGTGGACCTTCTCGTCGGTCACCCGGGACAGCGCGCCGGCATAGGTATGGACGAGCAGCATGCGGAATTGCGTCATGATCGCGGCACGCTGGGCCGGTGTCGCCTGCCGCCAGGCCCGGCCGACCACCAGCCGCGTCGTCCGCTCCATGTCGACATACGGCAGGATCCGGGCGTCGACCAACTTCTGCAGGCGGGCGACGTCACCCTCGCGGATGGCGCGGTCGCTGCGGATGTCGTCGAGCACGCCGGCGGACAGCGTGCGCACGAGCGACTCCGGCGTGGCGGTATCGACGACGAACGAATCGGCCGCGGCGCGGGCGGCATCCGCGGCCCCCAGCCCCAAGGCCAGCGCGGCGCTCAGGGCCGCGACGTGCAGGAAACGACGCCAGGACATACCGATTTCCTCGCTCAGTGGTTTTTCGGGTCGTGCGGGCCGCCCGCGCCCGGGTCTTCGGACTCCTCATCCTCATCCTTGGGCGGCGGCGGGTTGCCATGGTAGACCAGATTGGTCCGCATCTGCAGATAGCTATCCCGGGTAAACGCGTACGGATCGAGTGCGATCTGCTCGAGCAGGTTCGTGGTGTCCAGCAACTCCGCGCGGGCATTGACGTAGTACGCCACCCCGAGCGCATACTGGTCCGCGACCGGCGATACGTAGTCGATCGGGCTGAGCAGGAAATCCGGCACCATGCCGACGGTATCGCGCGCCGTCGACGGCCCCAGGAACGGCAGCACGATGTACGGGCCGGACGGAACGCCCCAGTTGCCCATCGTCAGGCCGAAATCCTGCTTGTTGCGATACAGACCGAACCGCGGCCCCAGGTCGAGACAGCCGCCCAAACCGAAGGTCGTGTTCAGGACCAAGCGGCCGAACGAGACGGCGGCGTCGTGCGGGCGGCCTTCGAGCGAAGTGTCGACGAACGTGGCGATCTCGCCGAGATTGGCAAAGATGTTGCCGACGCAGGTCCGCACCGGCTGTGGAATCGCGTCGATGTATCCCTCGGCGACGGGCTTGCCGACGCGGCGATCGAAGAATTCGTTGAACGCGTACATCTGGCGATTGAATCGTTCATACGGGTCGGCGGGATTCTTTCCGGCACCCGCCGGCACGGTGGCACAGCCGCCCGCGGCCAGCATGGCGCCCAGCGAGGTCGCGGCGATCGCCGCGCGGCGGACGTTGCGAGATAGGAGACCCCGTTTCATTTGCTCTTCTGCGTCCCTTCCGCCGCCTTGTTGTAGAGGAACTGGCCGATCAGGTTTTCCAGCACGATCGCCGACTGGGCCATCTTGATGGTGTCGCCGGGTTTGAGGTTCTTGTCGTCACCGCCGGCATCCAGGCCGATGTACTGGTCGCCCAGCAGCCCGGAGGTGAGGATCTTCGCGGAGGTGTCGTCGGGGAACCGATAGCGGCGGTCGAGGTCCATCTGCACGACGGCCTGGAACCCCTTGTCGTCAAAGGTGATCGCTGCGACGCGGCCGACGGTCACGCCGGAACTCTTCACCGGGGCGCGGACCTTCAGCCCGCCGATGTTGTCGAATCGCGCATAAACCGGATAGGTCTCGTCGAATGAAAAGCTGGTGAGATTCGCCGCCTTGAGCGCGAGGAACACCACCGCCAGCATCCCCAGCAGCACGAACAGGCCAACAAGCGCTTCTGTCTGTTTTTTTCCCATAGACTTCCCCAGATCCTTGCGCGGGAGGCGCGGCCCGGCCACAACCGCCATGCGTTCGGTTAACGGCCACGGCGACGCGCGCCGCCCCGAATGATGAAACACCACTCGTCATCGCGAGGCCCGCAGGGCCGTGGCGATCCAGGCAACGCACTGGATTGCTTCGGGCGTTGCCCTCGCAATGACGATTCTTTCACGTCAATCTCCCGTGAACATCAGCGCCGTGAGCACGAAGTCCAGGGCGAGCACGGTAAGCGACGACACGACGACGGTCCTGGTCGTCGCGCGCGCGACCCCTTCCGGCGTCGCCTCGCATCCATAGCCGGTATGCAGCGCGATGAACGTGGTGGCGACGCCGAACACGCAGCTCTTCACGATGCCGTTGCCGAGATCCTGGATCCAGTCCACGCCACTTTGCATCTGTGACCAGAACGCGCCGGAATCGATGCCGATCATCAGCACGCCGACGCCGTAGGCGGCGAGAATCCCGATTGCCGAGAACACCGCCGCCAGCAGGGGCACGGCAATCATGCCGGCAACGAAGCGCGGCGCCAGGATCCGGTCCCGCGGGTCGACGGCCATCATCTCCATCGCGGCAAGCTGCTCGCCGGCCTTCATCAGGCCGATCTCCGCGGTCAGGGAGGTGCCGGCGCGGCCGGCGAAGAGCAGCGCGGTCAGCACCGGGCCGAGTTCGCGCAACAGGGACAGCGCGACCAGCAGGCCGAGCGACGAAGACGCGCCGAACCGGCTGAGGGTGATGTATCCCTGCAACGCGAGGACCAAGCCGACCGTCGCGCCCGAGGCGGCGATGATCGACAACGAATGGTTGCCGACCATGTACACCTGCGTCAGCGTGAGGGTGAAACGGCGAAAGGCTGCCGGCAGGTGACGCAGCAGTTCGATGAAGAACACCGCGCCGCGGCCCAGGCCGGCGAGCACCGCGAGGGCGCGGGTGCCGAGGCTGGCCAGCACCTCGACCGCGCTCATTGGATCACCCCGAAATCCTGATCGATCGGCGGCGCCGGGTAGTGGAAGCGCACCGGGCCGTCGGGCTCGCCGCGGATGAACTGCCGCAGTTCGGGGTCGTCGCTCGCCAGCAGTTCCGCCGGCGAGCCGTGCCCGATCACCCGGCCGCCGGACAGTACGTAGGCGGTGTCGCAGATCCGGAAGCATTCCTCGACGTCATGCGAGACGATGAGGGACGTCGCGCCGGTGGCGTCGTTCAACTGCCGGATCAGGTTGGCGGTCACGCCCACCGAAATCGGATCGAGCCCGGTGAACGGCTCGTCGTACAGCAGGATTTCCGGGTCGAGCGCGATCGCGCGGGCCAGCGCGATGCGACGCGCCATGCCGCCTGAGACCTCGGAGATGCGCAGGGGAGCGGTGCCGCGAAGGCCGACCGCATTGAGTTTCATCAGCACGATGTCGCGGATCATCGACTCGGGGAGGTCGGTGTTTTCGCGCAACGGAAACGCGACGTTGTCGAACACCGTCAGGTCGGTGAACAGGGCGCCGAACTGGAACAGCATGCCCATGCGGCGGCGCATCGCGTAGAGCGCGGCGCGGTTCGCGGAATCCACGCGGGCACCGTCGAACCACACCCGCCCCGCGCGCGGCGTGAGCACACCGCCGATCAGGCGCAGCAGCGTGGTCTTGCCGCAACCGGAACTTCCCATGATGGCGACGACCTGGCCACGCGGGAAGTCGAGCGAGACGCCGGAAAGGATGACCCGCGCGTCATAGCCGAACGTCACGTCTTCGATACGGACCAGGGGCTGCGTCGCACGGGCGTCGGCGGCGGATTCAAGCGGAGGCAACACGGTTCTTTCGCGAGGGAATCCGGCGGATTCTCGCACACGCGTATTTATGTTCCTGTAACGAATTGGTTCCGTACTGTGAACGGTCCGCATTCCCCCGTGCGCTCCGCGGCCTGCCCAACATTTCGGACAAGCCTGCAACGGCCCGATTGCATCGTCATCGCGAGACCCGCAGGGCCGTGGCGATCCAGACAAGACCCTGGATTGCTTCGGGCTGCGCCCTCGCAATGACGATTCATCGGCCCGGGGGCGACTCGGCGGTTCCGGGAACGATTCATCGGCCCGGGGACGGCTCGGCGGTTCCGGGAACGATTCATCGGCCCGGGGACGGCTCGACGGTTCCGGGAACGATTCATCGGCCCGGGGGCGGCTCGGCGGTTCCGGAACGATTCGGCGACCCGGGGACGGCTCGGCGGTTCCAGGGACGATTCGGCGGCCCCCGAGTCCGACCGACGGCTAGCGCGGCAAGTCTGATGCGCCCATCAGGAATTCATCGACCGCCCGCGCGCACTGGCGACCTTCGCGGATCGCCCACACCACCAGCGACTGTCCGCGCCGTACGTCTCCGGCCGCGAAGACCTTCCCGCGCGACGTCGCGTAGGGTGGCGTCGCCCCGCCTTCTTCCGTCGCGGCGCGCGCGTTGGCGCGCGCATCCTTGTCGACGCCGAACGCGTCCAGCAGCGGGGCGGCCGGGGCGACGAACCCCATCGCCAGGAACACGAGGTCGGCGCGCAACTCGAATTCCGATCCCGCCACCTCGACCATCCTGTGCTGGCCGGTGACCGGATCCTTTTGCCATTCGACCCGCGCGCAGACCAGCGCTTTGACGTTCCCCTGTTCATCGCCGCGGAACGACTTCGTGACGATCGCCCAATCCCGATCGCAGCCTTCCTCGTGGGAGGAGGAGGTGCGCAGGCGCAGCGGCCAATAGGGCCAGGTGAGCGGTTTGTCTTCCGCTTCCGGCGGTCGCGGCATCAGCTCGATCTGCGTCACCGATTTCGCCCCCTGCCGGTTCGAGGTGCCGACGCAATCCGACCCGGTGTCTCCGCCGCCGATCACGACGACGTGCCGGCCCTTGGCGACGATCTGTCCCGGAACCGATTCTCCGGCAACCACCCGGTTCTGCGCCGTCAGGAACTCCAGTGCGAAATGCACGCCCCGCAAATCCCGCCCCGGCACCGGCAGGTCGCGCGGCTGCTCCGCGCCGCCGGCCAGCACCACCGCATCGAACTCGTCGATCAACGCTTGCGCGTCGATCTGTTCCTTGCCGGTCCGCAGAATCGTCCCGAGATCGGCCCCGCCGACCAGCACGCCGGTGCGAAAGACCACACCCTCGGCCTGCATCTGTTCGGCGCGCCGATCGATGACGCGCTTCTCCAGCTTGAAGTCGGGGATGCCGTAACGCAACAGGCCGCCGATCCGGTCGTTCTTCTCGAACACCGTCACGTCGTGGCCGACACGCGCCAACTGCTGGGCGCAGGCCATGCCCGCCGGCCCGCTGCCGACGACCGCCACCCGCTTGCCGGTCTTGCGCGCAGGCGGCTGCGGCACCACCCAGCCCTCGTCCCAGGCGCGGTCGATGATCGCGTGCTCGATCGACTTGATGCCGACCGCGGTGTCGTTGATGTTCAGCGTGCAGGCCGCCTCGCAGGGCGCGGGACAGATCCGGCCCGTGAACTCGGGGAAATTGTTGGTCGAGTGGAGCACCTCGATCGCATCGCGCCAGCGGTTGCGGTACACCAGATCGTTGAAATCCGGAATGATGTTGTTGACCGGACAGCCGTTGGTGCAGAACGGAATCCCACAATCCATGCAGCGCGCGCCTTGGACCGCCGCGCGCTCCGGCTCCAGATGCGCGACGAATTCGTGCCAGTGCTTCCTGCGCTCGGCGATCGGTTCGGCCGTTTCTTCCTGCCGAGGAAACTCAAGAAATCCCGTGATCTTGCCCATCGTATCGTCTTCCTAACGTTTGCCGCCCTCACCCAATGGTCACGCGAGGCCCGCAGCCCGGAAACATCGTCTCGCGAGGCCCGGACAACCCGGAAACATCCCCATCGCGAGGCGCGCACAACCCACAAACGTCGTCATCGCGAGGCCCTCAGGGCCGCGGCGATCCAGAAACCGCCTGGATTGCTTCGGGCTTCGCCCTCGCAATGACGAATGTTGTCAAACCGTGCCCTCGCCATGACGATGACTGCGGTTCATCCCCGATCGTTCAGGGCTGTTCCATCACGCCGCCTTGCGCTCCGTCCGCGCCTCGGACAGTTCCTTGAGCGCGCGCCG
Organism: Pseudomonadota bacterium; assembly: GCA_021842465.1. GTDB lineage: Bacteria > Pseudomonadota > Gammaproteobacteria > Burkholderiales > Burkholderiaceae_F > GJ-E10. The sequence continues at coordinate 18,809 of JAKBZN010000031.1, read as the reverse complement.
GTACTCGTTCGGGAACACTTTGACGAAGCGTCCGCGCGCCCGCTCCCAATCCGCCAGGATTTCCTTGGCGCGGGAACTGCCGGTATGGCGGAAGTGCCGTTCGATCAGTTCTCGCAGGATGGCTTCGTCGCTGGCCGGCGGGTTGTTTCCCCAGGCGTGCCAGATCGCGCGATCCACGCGCTCTTCCTGCTCCTTCGCCGACATCAGCGGTTCGACCGCGACCATCGCCAGGTTGCAGCGGGCCGGGAAGTCGCCGGCTTCATCGTAGACGTAGGCGATGCCGCCCGACATGCCGCCGGCGAAATTGCGCCCCGTCGCGCCCAGCACGACCACGGTGCCGCGCGTCATGTACTCGCAGCCGTGGTCGCCCGTGCCCTCCACCACCGCCGCGGCGCCGGAGTTGCGCACCGCGAAGCGTTCCCCGGCGACGCCGTTGAAATACGCCTCGCCGCCGGTGGCGCCATAGAGCACCGTGTTGCCGACGATGATGTGTTCCGGACCGTAGCCGCGGAAATCGTTGGGCGAACGCACGATCACCCGGCCGCCCGACAATCCCTTGCCGGTGTAGTCGTTGGCGTCGCCGACCAGGTCGAGGGTGATGCCATGGGCGAGGAACGCGCCGAAACTCTGCCCCGCGGTTCCCTGGAACTGGATGTGGATGGTGTCGTCGGGAAGCCCGGCATGCCCATATCGACGCGCGACCTCCGAGGACAGCATCGTGCCCACCGTGCGGTTGATGTTGCGGATCGGGCGGATGAAACTCACCCGTTCGCCGCGCTCGAGCGCGGCCCGGCTCTGTTCGATGAGCTTGTGGTCGATCGCGCCCGCGAGGCCATGGTCCTGCTCCTCGCTCTTGCGCCAAGCCACGCCCGCCGGCAGTTCGGGGCAATGGAAGATGCGCGAGAAGTCGAGGCCTTTGGCCTTCCAGTGCTCGACACCTTTCCGGGTGTCGAGCAGGTCGGTGCGGCCGATGAGATCCTCGAAACGCCGGATGCCGAGCTGGGCCATGATCTCGCGCACCTCTTCGGCCACGAAGAAGAAATAGTTGACGACGTGGTCCGGCTGGCCGGTGAAACGGCGGCGCAGAACGGGATCCTGCGTCGCCACGCCGACCGGACAGGTGTTGAGGTGACACTTGCGCATCATGATGCAGCCTTCGACGACCAGCGGCGCAGTCGCGAAGCCGAATTCGTCCGCGCCCAGCAGCGCGCCGATGACGACGTCGCGGCCGGTCTTCATCTGGCCGTCGACCTGCACGGCAATGCGCCCGCGCAGGCGGTTGAGCACCAGCGTCTGCTGCGTCTCGGCCAAGCCGAGTTCCCACGGCCCGCCGGCATGCTTGATCGACGACAGGGGCGAGGCGCCCGTGCCGCCGTCGTAACCGGAAATCGTGACGTGATCGGCCTTGGCCTTGGCCACGCCCGCGGCCACCGTGCCGACGCCGACCTCCGAAACGAGCTTGACCGAGATCGACGCCCTGGCGTTGGCGTTCTTCAGGTCGTGGATCAGCTGCGCCAGGTCCTCGATCGAATAGATGTCGTGGTGGGGCGGCGGCGAAATGAGGCCGACCCCCGGCACGGAAAAGCGCAGCCGGGCGATGTAGTCGGAGACCTTGTGTCCCGGCAACTGCCCGCCCTCGCCGGGCTTTGCGCCCTGCGCCATCTTGATCTGGATCTGATCGGCCGATGCGAGGTATTCGGACGTGACCCCGAAACGGCCGGACGCGACCTGCTTGATGCGCGAACGCAGCGAATCCCCCGCACGCAGCGGGATGTCGGCTTCGATCAGGTCCTTGCCCAGCACCGAGGCGAGCGTGTCGCCATCGCGGATTGCGCTTCCGCCGGGCGCGCCGCGCAGTTCCTGCGCATAGCGGCGCTCGTCCTCTCCGCCTTCGCCGGTATTGCTCTTGCCGCCGATGCGGTTCATCGCCACCGCCAGCGTGGCATGCGCCTCGGTCGAGATGCTGCCGAGCGACATCGCTCCGGTGGCGAAGCGCTTGACGATCTCCTTGGCCGGTTCGACCTCGTCGAGGGCGATCGCCTTCTTCGGATCGACGCGGAATGCGAACAGCCCGCGCAGGGTCATGTGCCGACGCGACTGGTCATTGATGATCTGCGCGTATTCCTTGTAGGTCTGGTAGTTGGCGCCCCGCGTCGCGTGCTGCAGCTTGGCGATGGCGTCGGGCGTCCACATGTGCTCCTCGCCGCGTACCCGGAACGCGTATTCGCCGCCGGCATCGAGCATCGTCGCGAGCACCGGATCGGCGCCGAAGGCCGCCTTGTGCATCCGCACCGCCTCTTCCATCACGTCGAAGAGACCGATGCCGCCCACGCCGCTGGGCGTGCCGCGGAAATAGCGCTCGACCAGATCGCGCGAAAGGCCCACCGCCTCGAAGATCTGCGCGCCGCAGTAGGACATGTAGGTGGAGATGCCCATCTTCGACATCACCTTCTGCAGGCCCTTGCCGATTGCCTTGACGAAGTTCTTGACCGCCCGATCGCCGTCCACCCCGCCCTCGGCGCCGGCCGGGAACATCGCGCGCAGCGTTTCCAGTGCAAGGTACGGGTGCACCGCCTCCGCACCGAACCCCGCCAGCAGGGCGAAGTGGTGGACCTCGCGGGCGCTCCCCGTCTCGACCACCAGACCTGCCGCCGTGCGCAAGCCCGCCGCGACCAGATGCTGATGCACCGCGCTCGTCGCCAGCAGCGCGGGGATCGCGACCCGTCCGGCATCGACGCGCCGGTCGGACAGGATCAGGATGTTGTAGCCGTCGCGCACCGCGTCGACCGCTTCGGCGCAAAGGGACGCCAGACGGGCCTCGACGCCCTGGTGGCCCCATTCCACGGGGTAGCAGACGTCGAGTTCATGGCAGCGGAACTTCGCCGAGGTGTAGGCGGCAACCGCGCGGATCCGCGCCATGTCCTGCTCGTCGAGGACGGGCTGGGCCAGTTCCAGGCGCATCGGCGGATTGATGTGGTTGATGTCAAGCAGGTTGGGGCGCGGCCCGACGAAGCTCACCAGCGACATCACGAGCTGTTCGCGGATCGGATCGATCGGCGGGTTGGTCACCTGCGCGAAGAGCTGCTTGAAATAATCGTAGATCTGGCGGTTCTTTTTCGACAGCACCGCGAGCGCCGCGTCGTTGCCCATCGAACCGATCGGCTCTTCGCCGGTGGCGCCCATCGGCGAAAGAATGACGCGCAGATCTTCCTGCGTATAGCCGAACGCCTGCTGACGGTCGAGCAGGCTTGCCGCCGTGGCGGTGCCGGCGCTGCCGGCATCGGCCGCGGGGAGGTCGTCGAGCTTGATCCGGACGCGGCGATTCCACTCCTTGTACGGCTTGGCCGCGGCAAGCTGGCTCTTGATCTCGGCATCGTCGATGATGCGGCCGTGCTCGGTGTCGATCAGCAGCATCTTGCCCGGTTGCAGGCGCCACTTCTTGACGATCTTCGACTCCGGAATCGGCAGCACGCCGGCTTCCGACGCCATGACCACCATGCCGTCGTCGGTGATCACGTAGCGCGCGGGGCGCAGGCCGTTGCGGTCGAGCGTCGCGCCGATCCGGACACCGTCGGTGAAGGCCACCGCGGCAGGTCCGTCCCACGGTTCCATCATTGCGGCGTGGTATTCGTAGAATCCGCGCCGGCCTTCGTCCATCAGCGCATGCTGCTCCCACGCCTCGGGAATCATCATCATCATGGCGTGCGGCAACGAATAGCCGGCCATGACCAACAGTTCGAGCGCGTTGTCGAAGCAGGCGGTGTCGGACTGTCCTTCGTAAATGAGCGGGAACAGCTTCTTCAGGTCGTCGCCCAGCACCGGCGAGGCCATCACCCCCTCGCGCGCACGCATCCAGTTGAAGTTGCCCTTGACGGTGTTGATTTCGCCGTTGTGCGCAACGAGCCGGTACGGATGCGCCAGTTCCCACTGCGGAAAGGTATTGGTGGAGAAGCGCTGATGCACCATCGCGATCGCCGAGACCACGCGCCCATCGGCGAGATCGCGGTAGTAGCGGCCGACTTGATCGGCAAGCAGCAGACCTTTGTAGACCACGGTGCGCGTCGACATGGAGACGACGTAGTACTCCTTGCCGTGCTGCAGGTGCAGTTCCTGGATCCGGTGGCTCGCGGCCTTGCGGATGATGTAGAGCTTGCGTTCCAGTGCGTCGGGCACCATCACGTCGGGGCCGCGCCCGATGAAAATCTGGCGGATCACCGGCTCGCGTTCCCGCACCAGGGGAGACATCGGCATCTCGCGATCGACCGGGACATCGCGCCAGCCGAGCACCACCTGCCCCTCCGCTCGCACGGTGCGCTCCAGTTCCTGCTCGCAGGCCAGGCGCGAGGCGCGCTCGCGGGGAAGGAAAATCATGCCGACGCCGTATTCGCCCGGGGGCGGCAGCGTCACGCCCTGCGCGGCGAGTTCCTCGCGATAGAAAGCGTCCGGGATCTGGATGAGGATGCCCGCGCCGTCGCCGAACAGCGGGTCGGCGCCCACCGCGCCCCGGTGATCCAGGTTGTGCAGAATGTCGAGCGCCTGTTGGACCAGGTTGTGCGAGCGATCGCCGCGAATGTTGGCGACGAAGCCGACACCGCAGGCATCGTGCTCGTTCCTGCGGGCATACAGTCCCTGCGCCTCGGCGGCGTCACGCGCCTGATCCCAATCCGCCGCGGACCGCGGCTGCCCCGCTTGCATTGCTTCCATGTCCCTCGTCCCTCTCCACCCGGCATTCCCCGCGCCCGCCGCGCCGCGAATCCGACGCCGGCGCATTCCGGAAAATCACCCGGCACTCTACTGCATGGAGGGGGTTCGAGCAACGGAATAAATTGGGGTCAGAAACTAATTACGAGAGCGGACAAAAGCGGAAGAACAAATGAGGGACAGATCAACTCCGGTAGTCGGCGTTGATCGACACGTAGTCATGCGAAAGGTCGCACGTCCACACCGTGGTCCCGGCGCCACCGCGCCCGAGGTCGACGCGCACCAGGATCTCCGCCGCCTGCATGACGCGCTGACCATCGTCCTCCCGGTAATCGGGGTGGCGACCGCCGTCCCGCGCCACCGCGACATCGTTCAGGAAGAGTTGCACCCGGTCGCAGTCCAGATCGGCAATGCCGGCATTGCCGATGGCGGCCAGGATGCGGCCGAGATTGGGATCGGACGCGAAGAACGCGGTCTTCACCAGCGGCGAACGGGCGATCGAATTGGCTACGGCCAGCGCCTCGGCCTCGCTCTTGGCCCCCGCCACCGCCACCGTGATGAACTTGGTTGCGCCTTCGCCGTCCCGCACGATGGCCTGGGCCAGCGCCTGCGCCACCCGCACGATCGCGGATTCCACCGCTGCCAGACGCGGATCGGCTTCGCAATCGATCGGGGCCAGCGCCGCCTTGCCGGTGGCGATCACCACGAACGAGTCGTTGGTCGAGGTGTCCCCGTCCACGCAGATCCGATTGAACGATCGGTCGGCCACGCGACGAACCAGGCCCGGCATCAAGGCCGGCGCGATCGGCGCATCGCACGCGACGTATCCGAGCATCGTCGCCATGTTGGGGTGGATCATGCCCGCCCCTTTGGCAATGCCGGTGACCGTGACCACGGTCTCATCGACCGGAATCCGCAACGACGCGGCCTTGGGCACCGTATCCGTGGTCATGATCGCTTCGGCCGCCGCGAACCAGGAATCGGCCCGCAGGCGTTCCGCCGCGTGTGGCAAGCCGCCCAGAAGACGATCCATCGGCAGCGGCTCCATGATGACGCCGGTGGAAAATGGCAACACCTCCTCCGCGCCACACCCGAGCAACGACGCCACCGCCGCGCAGCTGCGCCGGGCGTCGGCGAGGCCGGAATCGCCCGTTCCGGCGTTGGCGCAGCCCGTGTTGACGACCAGCGCGCGGGGCGTCGCGCGCGCCAGGTGCTCGCGTGCCACGAGCACCGGCGCGGCGCAGAAGCGGTTCTGCGTGAACACGGCGCCGACGGCTGCGCCGGCGGCGATGCGGATCAGCAACAGGTCCTTGCGGCCGGCCTTGCGGATGCCGGCTTCGGCCCAGCCGAGCTCGATGCCCGGAACCGGAAGCAGGTCGGTGGGAACGGGGGCGGGAAGGTTGACGGGCACGGGGATCTCCAGCAGGCTTCGGGCAAGAAATCGGTTAATGGGAAACAACCGTCAGTGAATCGGAAACGGCCGTCATTGAACCGGAAACAGCCGTCATTGCGAGGGCGAAGCCCGAAGCAATCCAGCCGGTTTCTGGATCGCCGCGGCCCTGCGGGCCTCGCGATGACGAAGTTGCTCGGTTGCGCCTCGCGATGACGAGGTGAATCGATTGCCGCCCCGAGACGACGAGGTTGGTCGGTTTCCGCCGCGCGATGACGAGGTGACTCGGTTACGGCCTCGCGATGACGAAGTTGCTCGGTTGCCGCCTCGCAACGACGGGGTTGATCGGTTGCGCCGCGCGATGACGAGGTGAATCGATTGCCGCCCCGAGACGACGAGGTTGGCCGGTTTCGGCCTCGCGGAGACGGCGGTCGTTTCATCCTTCGGCGCGGCGGATCGCCATGAGCATCAGGCGAGTTTGCCGTGGCACTGCTTGTACTTCTTGCCGCTCCCGCAGGGGCAGGGGTCGTTGCGGCCGATCTTGTCGGCGGCACGGCGGAACGTGTGCCCGGACCCCTCGTCGGAACCCGTGGGCACGGCCGACAGCAGCGCGGCGGCTTCCGCCTCGGCATCGCCGGCTCCGATCGCGGCCATCGCCGCGGCGAAGTCGGCATGCTGCGCCTGCGCGCGACCGGCGCGCAACTCGGCTTCGCGCTCGATCTGCTCCTCCGTGCGTTCGATCTCTTCCGCGGACTGGATCTGCACGTGCATGAGCACCCGCACGACCTCCGCCCGCACGCGATCGATCAGCGCGCCGAACAGCTCGAACGCCTCGCGCTTGTATTCCTGCTTGGGTTGCTGCTGCGCGTACCCGCGAAGGTGGATCCCCTGCCGCAGGTGGTCGAGCGCGGAAAGATGCTCGCGCCACTGCTGATCGAGCGTGCTCAGCATGATCGACCGCTCGAATCCGGAAAACGCCTCGCGGTCCACCAGCGCCAGCTTGGCGTCATAGAGCGCATCCGCCGCCGCGAGCACCCGTTCGATCACGGCGTCGTCGTCGATCTGCGCCTCCTCGTCCAGCCAGCGGGCGATCGGCAGGGAAATCTGCCAGTCTTCCGCCAGCGCACGCTCCAGTCCGGCAACGTCCCACTGTTCTTCGACGGTATCCGGCGGAATGAACCCGCGCACCAGATCCGTGAAGAAGCCGTGGCGAAGGTTCGTCGCCATGGCGCTCACGTCCTGCGTCTCGAGGATCTCGTTGCGCAGGCGATAGATCTCCTTGCGCTGCTCGTTCGACACGTCGTCGTAGTCCAGCAGCTGCTTGCGGATATCGAAGTTGCGCGCCTCGACCTTGCGTTGCGCCGTTTCGATCGAACGCGTCACCATGCCGGCCTCGATGGCCTCGCCCTCGGGCATGTTGAGCTTGTCCATGATCATGCGCATGCGGTCGCCGGCGAAGATGCGCAGCAGCGAATCTTCCATGGAGAGGTAGAAGCGCGATTCGCCCGGATCGCCCTGCCGGCCGGAACGACCGCGCAGCTGATTGTCGATCCGGCGCGACTCGTGACGCTCGGAACCGAGGATCATCAGGCCGCCCGACGCCACCACCTGGTCATGCAGTTGCTGCCAGTCCGCGCGCATTTTCGCCGCGCGCTCCTGGGCGACCGCGGGGTCGAGCGACGGATCGTTCTTCGTCGCCTCGATCTGCTTCTCCACGCTGCCGCCCAGCACGATGTCGGTGCCGCGGCCGGCCATGTTGGTCGCGATGGTGATCATCCCCGGCCGTCCGGCCTGCGTGATGATGTCGGCCTCGCGCTCGTGCTGCTTGGCGTTGAGGACCTGATGCGGCAGCGTCTCCGCCTGCAGCAGGCCGGAGATCAGCTCCGAGTTCTCGATCGAGGTCGTGCCCACCAGCACCGGCTGGCCGCGCTTGTGGCAGTCGCGGATGTCCGCCAGGATGGCATTGTATTTTTCGCGCGACGTGCGGTAGATCTTGTCCTGCCGGTCGATGCGGACCGCCGGACGATGCGTCGGGATCACGACGGTTTCCAGCCCGTAGATCTCCTGGAACTCGTAGGCTTCGGTATCCGCCGTTCCGGTCATCCCCGCCAGCTTGCCGTACATGCGGAAGTAATTCTGGAAGGTGATCGACGCGAGGGTCTGGTTCTCTTGCTGGACCGCCACTCCCTCCTTGGCCTCGACCGCCTGGTGCAGCCCCTCGGACCAGCGCCGCCCGGGCATCAGGCGCCCGGTGAACTCGTCGACGATGATCACCTCGCCGTTCTGCACCACGTAGTGCTGGTCGCGGTGAAAGAGGTGATGCGCCCGCAGGGCGGCGTTGAGGTGGTGCATCAGCATGATGTTGTGCGGCGAGTAGAGGCTCTCGCCCTCGCCGAGCAAACCGCGCTGCACCAGGATGCGCTCGACCTTTTCGTGGCCGCCTTCGGAGATGTGGATCTGGTGGCCTTTTTCATCCACCCAGAAGTCCCCCTCGCCGTCCTCGGACTCCTGGCGCGTCAGCAGCGGCGGAATCTCGTTGACGTGCCGATACAGCTCGGTATTGTCTTCCGAGGGACCGGAAATGATCAGGGGGGTACGCGCCTCGTCGATGAGGATCGAGTCGACCTCGTCGACGATGGCGAAGTTCAGGCCGCGCTGGCGGCGGTCTTCGATCCGGTACTCCATGTTGTCGCGGAGGTAGTCGAAGCCGAATTCGTTGTTGGTACCGTAGGTGATGTCCGCGGCGTAGGCGCTGCGCTTGTCGCCGCCGTCCTGCTGGGTCAGGATCACCCCGACGCTCAGGCCCAGGAACCGATACAGGCGGCCCATCCATTCCGCATCGCGGCTCGCCAGGTAGTCGTTGACGGTGACCACATGCACGCCCTTGCCGGTCAGGGCGTTCAGATAGACCGCCAGGGTGGCCGTCAGGGTCTTGCCCTCGCCGGTGCGCATTTCGGCGATCTTGCCTTGGTGCAACACCATGCCGCCGATGAGCTGGACGTCGAAATGCCGCATGCCCATGACGCGGCGCGACGCCTCCCGGACGACCGCGAACGCTTCCGGCAACAGGTCGTCGAGCGACTCGCCAGCCGCAAGGCGCGTGCGGAATTCCCCGGTCTTGGCCGCGAGTTGCTCGTCGGTCAGCGGCGTGAGCGTGGACTCGAGCGCATTGATGCGCGCGACGGATTTCTGGAAATCCCGCAGCAGCCGCTGGTTGCGACTCCCGAAGATCTTGGTGAGGAATGTCGAAAACATCGCGTGCCAGCCTGATCGGTGGCGCGGGGCGCGTCCCGGCGAGCAAGGGCTCCACCGGTCGCCCCCGCGTCCAGGACGGAGGAAAACGAGGGATTATAGGGGCAGGGCAATGCTGCCCCCGCGTTTCCGTCCCGGATCTACTGGACGCTCACCGCTTCGGCCGGGCGCACGACTTTGGCGCGAACCCAACGTCCCTTGCCCCGGAAGCCATGCTGCAACGCGGCCAGATAGCGCGTGGGATTCTGCGGCACCTCATGGACGCGCACCTCGAAGTGCAGATGGGGCCCCGTCGACCATCCGGTCGAGCCGACCTCGGCGATCTCCTGACCCTTGCGGACGATATCACCGACCTTGACGTCGAGCCGGCTGGCATGACCATAGAGGGTCGACAGGCCATTGCCGTGGTCGATCTCGACCATGTTGCCGTAATCGGGAGTGCGCTGGGCGCGGACCACCACGCCGCCGGCCGCGGCCAGAATGGGCGTGCCCTTCGGCGCATCGAAGTCGATGCCGGGATGCAGGGACCAGCGGCCGGTAAACGGATCCAGGCGCTCGCCATACCCCGACCCGATGTAGCCCGTACGCACCGGGGTTCCTTGCGGCAGGAGCGCATCGCTCGCCTGATTCGCCACCAGTTCCGACTCGACGACGCGGAGGTAGTCGGCGCGCTGCTCGACCTGCTTGTCCACGCTCGCGACCTGCTGCTGCAGTTCGCCGAGACTCACCGGACGCGCGTTCGGATCGCGAGGGCCGCCCTCGCCCGGCAGCTCGCCGAAACGGAAGGTCTCCGGGTTGATGCCGGCAAGCTTGGAAACACGCTCGCCCAAGGCGTCGAGGCGGAGCAGTTGGGCCTGCATCGTCCCCACCATCTTCGCCATCGCCGAGACCTTGGTCTGGGCCGTCATCTCGTCACGCTGGATCTGGTCGTGGGCCATGAACGAAACGAGGTTCCGCACATAGGGGATGTGCCCCGTGACCGCCAGCCGCACCGTCACCGCGAAGATGACGGCGGTCGTGGCGAAAACCAGGAAACCGAACCCGGCAAACGCGGCGAAAAACCGGGTGCGGGTGAGATGCACCGTCCGCGCGCGCGACAAACGCCGATCCACGAAAATAATCTGCACAATCCCTCCCCACGCCGGGCATGGCATGCTCGGCTACGATTGTTTTCCGTTATACGGACCGGCCCGCCCGGTTCCAAGCCCCCGAAACAGGCAAGCCCATCGGATGAACGTCCCCACCCGCCGCCTGGACCGCATTCTCACCGACCACGCGGTCACTGCGTCGCTGCTCGTCCGGCTCGCCGCCGGACAGGCCGCGGCGCAGGCCATCGCGCCCATCCTGTCCGAACTGCTCCCGGGTTTCGATCCACTTCGCGCCGGCGCCTGCGACGTGCGCGGGCGTACCCTGCGGATCTGGCTGCGCTCAAATGCGCAGTCCACGAAGCTGCGGCAAGCCAGCCCGCGCCTGCTCGCAACCTTACAGCAGCGAGGGTTGGACATTAGCGAAATTCGATTCGGTCTTCAACCGCGAAATCGACCCGCGTCGCCCATGCCCACCCCGTCCCAGGATGCCCAAGCCACCGCACAACAACGTCGCAACCTCCTTAATGCACTGGCTTTTTCAGAGAAGTTAGCACCCACACTTCACGATGGAACCCTGCGGGAATCGGTACGCAGGCTACGCCGGACGGTCGAACGCCGGCTTGCCGAAACCGGATCGCAGGAAAAACGATGAGGCCGTCGTCATTACGGGGGCGCAGCCCGAAGCAATCCGGTGTGTCGCCTGGATCGCCACGGCCCTGCGGGCCTCGCGATGACGAGGCCGGCGGATTGCGGGCCTCCTGATGACGAGGCCGGCGGATTGCGGGCCTCCTGATGACGAGGTTGGCGGATTGCGGGCCTCCTGATGACGAGGTTGGCGGGTTGCCGGCCTCGCGATGACGGAGCACGCATCACAGGAAGGACGGCGGAATCGCCGTCATTGCGAGGGCGCAGCCCGAAGCAATCCAGTGCGTCGCCTGGATCGCCACGGCCCTGCGGGCCTCGCGATGACGAGGGTGGCGGAGTGTGGGCTTCGCGATGACCGAGTCGACGTGTCGCGGACCTTGGCGTGGCGCCCCGCGTTTCCCGTTCGGGATGGCCGTCGACGCCCGGCCGCCGCCCTATGACACCCGTCCATCCAGGCGAAACGCGCGCGGGGCCTTTCCGGTGTCCTCGAAGCAAACGATCTCGTATGCCTCCGGATCCGCCAGCAGGGCCCGCAGCAACTGGTTGTTGAGCGCGTGGCCGGAGCGGTGCGCCCGGTACGCCGCCATCAGGGGATGCCCAAGCAGGTAGAGATCTCCCAGTGCATCCAGGATCTTGTGCTTGGCGAATTCATCACCGCTGCGCAGGCCGTCGGTGTTGAGGACCCGATACTCGTCCATCACGATCGCGTTCTCGAAGCTGCCGCCGAGCGCGAGACCCGCCGCCCGCAATGCTTCGACTTCGTTGACGAAGCCGAACGTGCGGGCGCGCGACACCGCCGCAACGTAGTCGTCGCGATCGAAATCGACCTCGACGTCCTGCGTCGTCGAATCGATCGCCGGATGGTTGAAATCGATCGAAAACCGCAGCTTGTAGCCGAAATGCGGCTCCAGCCGGGCCCACTTCGCCTGGTCGCCGGTTCCTTCCCGCACCTCCACCGGTTTGCGCACGCGCACGAAACGCCGGGGTGCCGCCTGCTCGGCGATTCCCACCGACCGGATCAGGAACACGAAACTCGCTGCGCTTCCGTCCATGATCGGGATCTCCGCCGCATCGACGTCGACGTAGCAATTGTCGATTCCGAGACCCGCCAGGGCGGACATCAAGTGTTCGACCGTAGCGATCCGGACGCCGCCCCGGTCGAGGGTCGATGCCATGCGGGTGTCACCGACCGCCGTTGCGGATACGGGGATCTCGACCACCGGATGGCAGTCGGTCCGGCGAAAGACGATGCCGGTGTCGGGAGGGGCGGGACGCAGGACCAACTCGACCCGCGTCCCGCTGTGCAGGCCGATGCCGACGGTCCGCGCGACCGCGCGTAAGGTATGTTGTGCAACCATGTTCGGGCAGAATTCTATCGTCCGCTTTTCCAGGAACCCGCATATGTCTTTGTTACGGACCGTTTCTTCCTCATTTTTCCCGACGCGCGCCAGGATTGCCGGGGTTCTGGCGGCGGCGCTCGCCGCCACCGTGCCGATGGCTCCCCCGGCATTCGCCCAGACGCCGTCATCCCCGCCCGCCGCAGCGCGGCTGCCGCTCACGACGACGGCGCAACTGCTTGCCGGCGTCATGCCGAAGGGCAAACTCGCCGCGAATCCCGTCGTCGCGGACATCGTCGCGGGGCCGGCTTGGCGCGCGCACCGCGCAGCCGCGCGGGCAGGTGCCCGGCAACTGCGCATCCGCCTGGCGCACATGCATGCCTGGGAAGCGCGCCACCTGCCGCCAACCCGCGGCACCCTGCTCTATCCGTTCAGCGGCCCCGACCTGATCAACGCCTACGCCCTGTTCCCGGATGCCGACACGTACGTGTTCTTCAGCCTGGAACCGGTCGGCACGGTTCCGCGACTCGGCGGCCTCGACGACAGCGGGCGGGCGGCCCTGTTTCACGACCTGCGTGCCGCGCTCAACGACTTCGTCGCCCTGAACTTCTTCATCACGCCCGACATGGCGGAAAAGCTGCAGACCGACTCCCTCAACGGAACGGTACCGGTCCTGCTGGCCATGATGGGGGTGCTGAACCTCCACGTGGACGCCATCCGGCCCTACGACCCTTTTTCCGGCAAAGCGGGCGCGCGCCCGGGACACCCGGTACGGGGTGTGCGGATCGCCTTCACCAATCCGCGCAACGGCCATCACCAGACGCTGATCTATCTTGCAATCAACGTCGGCGACCATGCGCTGCGGCACCGCCACCCGGGATTCCTCCCCTGGCTGCGCACGTTCCGCAATCCGACGGTGCTGATCAAGTCGGCGTCGTATCTGCTGCATGAACCCCACTTCCGATTGCTGCGCGCGGAACTGCTGTCCCGATCCCGCGTGATCGTGCAGGACGACAGCGGCATCCCGTATCGGATGCTGAAGAACGCAGGCTATGCGGTGCGGCTCTTCGGGCACTACCAGGAGCCCGTCAAGCTGTTCCACAACTACAGCCAGCCGGACCTCGAGGACGCGTACACGAAGGCCGGCGCGCTCCCCGCGCTGCCATTCCCGTTCGGGTACAACTGGCGCAAGGAGGGGGGGTCGGGGCTGATTCTGGCGGTGCGGCCGAGGGGGCAAAGCTGACCGCCATGGCGATCCCGCGCCTCGAATGGCACCGGGGCCGTCATCGAGGCCCGCACGGGCACGGCGGTCCAGGCGACACACTGGATTGCTTCGGGCTGCGCCCTCGCAATGACGGGATCGTCGCAAGACCCGCGGCGCGCCGACTTCGCCATCGCACGGCTCGCGATTTCGCCGTCATCGCGAGGCCCCCAGGGCCGTGGCGATCCAGGAGTGACCAGGATTGCTTCGGACTGCGCCCTCGCAATGACGACTCGTTCAGAGATCGGTGCACATGTCGCGGGGGCTGTCGGCATGGACACAGACAATGCTTGCAATGACGACTCGCTCATGAATCGGCGCAAATGTCTGCAAGCCCTGGCGGCGGCCGCCGGCTTTGCGCGGGGGGACGCCGCTGCGGCACCCGCGGCCGCAGCGGCGGATCCGGCGGCGACGATTTCCCGCTTCTTCCGTACATCCGACGGCGTGCACTTGCACGTCCTGGAGCGGCGTCCGGCGCGCCCCGGACATTCCGCGCCGACCATCGTCCTGGTCCCCGGCTGGTGCATGCCCGCCAGCATCTGGTCGCGTCAACTGGCAGCCTTCGGCGCGCGCTGGCGAACCATCGCATTCGACCCCCGCGGCCAAGGCCGATCGGAGATTCCGCGCAACGGGTACACCGCGGATCGGCGCGCCGACGACATCGCCGACCTGCTTGCCGAAGAGGAGCGTGTGGTGCTGGTGGGCTGGTCGCTGGGCGTGCTCGACGCGCTGCAGTATGTCTACCGCCACGGCCCGGACCGACTCGCGGGGCTCGCGCTCGTCGACAATTCGATCGGCGAGCCGCCCGCGCCCCGAGGCGGAGGATCGTTTTTCGAGCATCTCCGCCAACGTCGGGAACCCACCGTGGAAGCGTTCGTGCGCAGCATGTTCCACCGCCCGCAACCGGAAACGGAAATCGACGGCCTCGTCCGGGAAGCGCTGCGCATGCCGCTCGCCGACAGCATCGCGCTGCTTTCCTATCCCATCCCCCGCGGCCACTGGCGCCGCGTCGCCGAGGGCTTCGATCGGCCGCTCGCCTACCTGGTGACGCCTCGGCTTCGCGCGCAATCCGAACATCTGCAACGGGCCCGCCCGGCAAGCCACATCGCCGTGTTCGAACATGCCGGACACGCCTTGTTCGTCGACGAGGCGGCGCGGTTCAACCACATCGTCACCACCTGGGTCGACACCGACGTCACCAGTTCGGATCGCGCTCGGGCGTAGCCGTAATGTGGTGGATCGACAGATCCGCCCCGTTGAACTCCTCTTCGCGATCCAGGCGAAGACCAAGGACGACCTTCAACGTTCCATACACCAGCGCGCCGCCCGCGAGGGCAACCCCGATGCCGGCGCAGGTCATGATCAACTGGGACAGGAACGACACGCCGCCCAGACCGCCCAACGCCTTGGCGCCGAAGATGCCTGCGGCGATGCCACCCCAGGCGCCGCACAGCCCGTGCAACGGCCATACGCCCAACACGTCATCGATCTTCCAGCGGTTCTGCGTAAGCGTGAACATCCCAACGAAGATCGCCGCCGCGACGGCGCCGACCACCAGCGCGCCGATCGGATGCATCAAGTCGGATCCGGCGCAGACCGCGACCAGCCCTGCCAGCGGGCCGTTATGGACGAAGCCGGGGTCGTTCTTCCCCAGGATCAGCGCCGCCAGCGTACCGCCGACCATGGCCATCAGCGAATTGACGGCGACGAGTCCGGAAATCTTGCCGAGCGTCTGCGCGCTCATCACGTTGAATCCGAACCAGCCCACGGTGAGGATCCACGCCCCCAGCGCCAGGAACGGGATCGACGACGGCGGGTGGGCGGCGACGGCGCCGTCCTTGGTATAGCGACCGTGCCGGGCGCCGAGCAGCAGCACCGCCGGCAGCGCGATCCAGCCGCCCATCGCATGGACGACGACCGAGCCGGCAAAGTCGTGGAACTCCGCACCGAACGTCGCATGCAGCCATGCCTGGATGCCATAGGCGCCGTTCCACGAAATTCCTTCGAAGAACGGATAGACGAAGCCGGTAAGCACGAACGTCGCCGCCAACTGCGGGCGGAACTTGGCCCGTTCCGCAATGCCGCCGGAGATGATCGCGGGGATCGCAGCGGCAAAGGTGAGGAGGAAAAAGAAGCGCGTCAACTCATAGCCGCTCTTCTGCGCGAGCGCGGCGGCGCCCGAAAAGAAATTCACGCCGTAGGCGATCGTATAGCCGATGAAGAAGTACGCGATCGTCGACACGGAAAAATCTGCGAGGATCTTGACCAACGCGTTGACCTGATTCTTCTTGCGGACCGTGCCCAGTTCCAGAAAGGCGAAACCGGCATGCATCGCGAGCACCAGGATTGCGCCCAGCAAGAGAAAGAGCACGTCGCTGCTGGTTTTCAGGGTTTCCATCGTTTCTCACAGAAATAGAACAGGGACGGGAAAACGTCAGGGCGCGCAACGCCGCCTCCCCTCGTCCGGGGGAGAGGTCCGGAACGAAGGGAAGCGGCGTGGGCGGGATCAGTCGGCCTGCTTGCGCAGGAACGCCGGGATCTCGAAGCGCATTTCCGCGCCGCCGCCATCGTCGGCGGCGGCGGCGGCCGACTGGCTCGCCGCACCGCGCGTACGGAACACCGCCGGAATCTCGTACTGGCCGTAATTGCTGGCCGCGGATGCCGGCGCCGGGGCGGCGCCCATCGGCGTCGGCGCAGTCAACGGCGCGTTGTCCGTTCCGGTGCGGGCAAGCACGGTCAGCGAGGGCTTGCGCGCCACCGCAGCGGGACGACCCAGGCCGGTCGCCACCACCGTGACCCGCAGATCGTCACCCATGCTGTCGTCGCGCACCGCACCAAAGATGACCGTGGCGTCCTCGGCGGCGAACGCGCGGATGGTGTTCATCACCACGCTCGTTTCCTTCATTTTCAGCGAGCCGCTGGCGGTGATGTTGACGAGCACGCCGCGGGCGCCCGAAAGATCCACCCCTTCGAGCAACGGGCAGGCGACGGCCTGCTCGGCGGCGACGCGGGCGCGGTCGGTCCCCGACGCCGTGGCCGTTCCCATCATCGCCTTGCCGTGTTCGCTCATTACCGTCTTGACGTCCTCGAAGTCGACGTTGACCAGGCCCGGCGTATTGATGATCTCGGCGATGCCGGCACAGGCGTTGTGGAGCACGTCGTCGGCGGTGCGGAAGCAGTCGGCCATCTCGGCATCCTCGCCCAGCACTTCCTCGAGCTTGCTGTTGAGGATGACGATCATCGAATGGACGTTGTCCTGCAGGTCGCCGAGGCCCGCATCCGCCACCTTGGCGCGCTTGGGCCCCTCGAACTCGAACGGCTTGGACACCACCGCAACGGTCAGGATGCCCAGTTCCTTCGCCACTTCGGCAACCACGGGGGCGGCACCGGTGCCGGTTCCGCCACCCATCCCGGCGGTGATGAACACCATGTGCGCGCCGCGCAGCGCATCGGCGATGCGGTCGCGGGCCTCCTCGGCCGCGGCACGCCCCATCTCCGGGCGGCTGCCCGCACCCAGACCGGTCTTGCCGAGCTGGATGACGTTCTTCGCGCTCGACCGCGAAAGGGCCTGATGATCGGTGTTGGCGCAGATGAAGTCCACGCCCTGCACCCCACGCTGGATCATGTGTTCGACGGCGTTGCCGCCGGCACCGCCCACCCCGATCACCTTGATCACGGTTCCGGCGGTTTCGGTCTCAAGAATTTCAAATGCCATGGCCTCTCCCCTTTTCAAAAGTTCCCAACAATCCACGCCTTGATCCGCTTGAACGTCCCCTGGAACGTTCCACGCGGCACTTCAAACCGCTGTCCCCGCGCCTGCTGCGCATAGGCCTCGTGGAGCAGGCCCATCACGGTGGCGTTGCGCGGGCTGCGCACGACATCGGCGAGCGGCCCCCCGTAAAGGGGCCATCCCGTTCGCGCCGGGCGCAGGAATACGTCTTCTGCCAGTTCGGCGATGCCGGGCAGCAATGCCGTGCCGCCGGTCAACACGATCCCGGCGGCGATCGCGTCCTCGTGTCCCGAGGTGCGCAGCGCCCGCTGGGCCAAGGTGAACAGTTCCTCGACGCGCGGCTCGATGACCGCCGCCAGCGCCTGGCGCGACAGCATGCGGGGATCCCGATCGCCGATCCCCATGATCTCGATCCGGTCGCTGGCATCGGCCAGCGCCTCCTTGGCCATCCCGTAGCGCAACTTGATCTCCTCGGCCGCCGAAATCGGCGTGCGCAGGGCCATCGCGATGTCATTGGTGATCTGGTCGCCCGCGATCGGAATGACTTCCGTATGGCGGATCGCTCCGCCGGTGAAAACGGTGATGTCCGTGGTCCCTGCGCCGATGTCCAGCAGCGCGACGCCGAGTTCGCGTTCATCGTTGGTCAGCACCGACAACGACGACGCCAAGGGCTGCAGCATGAGTTCCTGTACTTCCAACCCGCAGCGGCGCACGCATTTGACGACGTTCTGGGCGGCGCTTTCCGCACCGGTGACGATGTGCACGCGCACCTCGAGTCGAACGCCGCTCATCCCGATCGGATCGCGAATATCCTCCTGGCCGTCGACCGTGTACTCCTGCGTCAGCACGTGCAGGACCTGGTGGTCGGCCGCGATCTGCACCGCGCGCGCCGTCTCCAGCGCGCGATCGACGTCGCTGTCGGTCACCTCGCGGTCCTTGATCGCGACCATGCCGCTCGAATTGACGCTCCGGATGTGCTCGCCGGTGATCCCGGCCGTAACCTGGACGACGCGGCAGGCCGCCATCAACTCGGCCTCTTCCAGCGCCCGCCGGATCGATTGCACGGTGGCTTCGATGTTGACGATGACGCCGCGTCGCAGGCCCTCGGACTGCGACTGGCCCACGCCGATCACCTGGAAGCCGCCGCCGGGCAGCAGTTCCGCCACCGCGACCGCCACCTTCGACGTGCCGATGTCCAGGCCGACGATCAGATCCTTGCTTTCGTTGCTCATGGTTGCCTTGCCACCCGGTTGTCGGCGGCGGATCCGTCCGCCATGTTCCGGATCGGCGATCCGATCCCTCGTTTCGTTGCTCATGGTTGCCTCGTCGCCGGGTCGTCGACGGCGGCAGATCCGTCCGCCGCGTCATTGCCGTCTGACGCGGCGTCCGCCTGCGTCGCCGCGGC
>JAKBZN010000004.1 GCA_021842465.1 Pseudomonadota bacterium | reverse complement strand
GCCATCCGCGACTACCTCACCATCTACAACAAAGCTCCGAAGCCGTTCGTCTGGACGAAATCGGCCGATGACATCCTTGCCTCGATCGAACGATTTTGTCTGCGAACTTCAGACTCACTACACTAGACGTCGTGGTCGCGCGGACCGGCTATTCCGCGACGACGATGCGCCGGCCTTCGGCCACCGCTTCGACGAAACGCACGCCGAACAGCCGCCCGAGATTCTCCCCCGTCAGCACGTCCTGCGCCGTACCCGCCCGCCACGCCCCGTCGCCGGACAGGAGCAGTGCGTGCGTCGCGAAGCGCAGCGCGGCATCGAGGTCGTGGAACACGGCGATGATCGCCCGCCCGCCATCGCCTTGCGCCGCAGCCGTCAGGCAACGCAGGACGCTCCCTCGCTGACGCGGGTCCTGATGGGACACCGGCTCATCGAGAAACAGCAGCGGCGTCTCTTGGGCCAGCGCCGCGGCGATCGCCACGCGCTGTCGTTCACCACGCGAAAGACCGCGGACGTCGCGATCGGCAAGATGCGCGCAGGCCACCGACTCCAGAAACCGCAACGCCGCGGCGGCGTCGCTCCGATCGCCGCCGCGCAACCGGAAGCACCCCGCAAGCACCGTATCCCGAACGGTGAATCCGAACGGATCGGCCCATCGATCGGCAACGAAGGCCCGGATCGCGGCGAGCGCTTCGGCAGTCGTTTGGCCAGCCGGCAGGCCCGCCAGCGCCACCGTGCCGGCACCGGGTCGCTGCGCGCCCGCCAGCACGCGCAGAAGGGACGATTTTCCCGCCCCGTTGGGACCTACGATGACCCAGCGCTCACCGCGCCGGACGTCCCATCGCAAGCCCCGGACGAGCACCTTCGTGTCGTAGCCCAGATCGAGATCGCGACACGCCAACAACGGCGCGGCCGGATCGCTCACGATGCGCCTCCCGGACTCCGCAGTTGCCAAAGAAACACCGGCACCCCGACCAGCGCCGTCAATGCGCCGACCGGAAGCGCCATCGGCGCAACCAGGGTCCGCGCCAAGGTGTCCGCGACCACCACCAGAGCCGCCCCCAGCAGCGATGCGGCCGGCAGTACGATGCGCGCATCGGGTCCACAAAACCGGCGGATGAGATGGGGCGCGACGAACCCGACGAACCCGACCGCGCCGGCGAGCGAAACCGCGATTCCGGCAGCGGCGGCGGCCACCACGATCAAGCGGCGCCGCAAGGCAACCGGCTCGACGCCCTGCGTGAAGGCCAGCAGGTCTCCCGCCGAAATGCGGTTCACGGCGTCCGCATCCCGCGCCGCCAGCAGCAGCAGACCGATCCACACGCACACGGCCGCCGCGCCGACGCCGATCCGGTGGGCGCCGCCGAGATCGCCCATCAGCCAGAAAATCATCGTGCGCAGGCGCCCGTCTGGGGCGAATGCGAGCGCAACCGCGATTGCCGCCGAACACGCCGACGCCAGCATGGCGCCCGCAAGCAGGATGGTGTCGTCCCGTCCGGATTCGGCGTGCAGATCGATCGAGAACAGGGCGCGATGCGCCAACACGAACAGAACCGCGAGAGCCGCCGTCGCCCCCGCCGCCGCCGCGAGCGCGGCCGCCATGCCCCCGAATCCGAGCGCGAGCGCCCCCAACGCGCCGCAGGAACCGCCGCCGGAAACGCCGAGGACATAGGGGTCGGCCAGCGCGTTGCGCAGCAACCCTTGCAGGATCGCCCCCGAAAGCGCCAGCAACCCACCGACCGCGGCCCCCGCGAGGGCGCGTGCCAGACGCAGCCCGAGGATCGCGGACGCCAGCGACGAACCGTTGGACGGCGGCGCGCCCGCAGCCATCGCCCGCAAGGTCGCAATCGGGTTCAGGGACACGCTGCCGACCGCCAGCGCGCCGAATACCGCAACGGCGAGACCGCAGCCCAGAATCCCGATGACCGCCGTACGAAAACGCATGCGCCCCCCACCCCCGCCGCCCCGAAGGGAGCAGGGGCACTTTTCACAGTTTCGCTTCGACGCCGGCGATGATCAGGCGGGGAAGCGTGTTGTATCCGTAGACGAGCTGGTAATGCGCGTTGAACAGGTTCTCGACGCGCAATTGCAAGCGTACATTGGGCGTCAGGACCCGCTCCACGGCAAGCCGGGCCACCGTGTAGGGCGCCAACTGCTCGGCGACCGAGGAAAACGTGGCCGGGTTCGTGTAGGTGTCGTTGCGGGCGCCACTGCGCCGGATGTCGAACTGTCCGTTCCAGACCGGGTCCGCATACGAGATGCCAAGGTTGCCATAGTAGTCCGCACGACGAAGCAGCGGCTGACCGGTGATCTGATCGCGCGGCCGATCGGCATCGAGATTCGCCTCGACGCGGAATCGCCACCAGGACCAGGACCCCGCCAGCTCGGCACCGTTGATCGCCGCGCGCCCGATGTTCGTCGCGACGAAGTTCGGCGCCAGGTAATCGATCAGGTTGGTGATCCGGGTGCGATAGATGGTCAGGCCCGCCGTCGTGCTCGCGCGTTGCCAATGGACCCCGACCTCTTCGCTACGCGCACGCTCGGGCTGCAACGCGGAATTGCCGCTGTACGGGTAATACAGGTCGTTGAAACTCGGCGCGCGAAACGCGCTCGATGCCTGCGCGGTAAGCCGCCACTCGGGCAGGAAGCGCCACCCCCAGCCGATCAGCCCGGTCGTCGCATCGCCGAAATCGCTGTAATGGTCGCGGCGGACGTTCGCCTGCCATTGCTGTGTACCGTGGTGCCCGGAAAACCCGACCCAGCCGGAATCGATGTGTCGCTGGAACGCCGTGACCGCGGCGTTGTTCCCGGTCGGGTCGTACTGGTTGGACGACCCGGTCTGCAGCTGGTGCTCGAGGCCGCCATTGAAATCGATCCCGGCGGTGATCGGCGTGGTGTCCTGCACGCGGGCAAGTTGATTGCTGCTGTAGAAAACGCCATTGGAAAACGACGTGGGGACGTTGGAGACGTCGACCGAGTTGTCGCGGGTCTGCGCCACCTGCACCTGCACGACGGAGCGACCGAAACGATGGGCGTCGGACGCCCCGTATCCCTGCAGCGTGGCATGCTCGAGGTGGATCGAGGTCGGGCCATCGAAGTAATTGTCGAAGTAGGTGTCGTTGCGGTTGCCCCAGACCCAAACATCGTATTTGTCGCTACCCACGTCTCCGGCAAGACGCAGGCTACCGTCGCGGTGGTTGTTGCCGTCGAGGCCCGGATTCGCGCCGGGCAACTGGGCGGGGTTCTGCGCCGAGATCGCGTTCTGACCACTCGTTCCGGCGCTCGCGGTCAGCATGGCGGAGCCGAGTTTGGCGCTTACGCTGGCGTTGGCGTCGCGCGTGCCACCCTGTCCGGCGTCCGCCTGCACTTGCGCGCCGGGATGCGATGCGGCCCGGGTGAAGATCTGGATCACGCCGCCGATCGCCTCCGACCCATACAGACTCGACAGGTTGCCCCGTACGATCTCGATCCGCTCGATCGAATCCGTGGAGATGCCCCCCAGGCTCGGCGCACCAGAGAGGGAGTTGTTCAAGGGAACTCCGTCGACCAGCACCAGCACCTGGTTGGAATTGGTGCCGCGCAGGAACAGGGAGGTCTGCGAGCCGAACCCCCCCGAACGCGCAACTTCGACCCCCGCCTGCTGCGCCAGCAACGTGGCGAGGTCGTGCGACTGCGACTGTTCGATGTCCGAACGCGTGATCACGGTCGTATCGGGGATGGTGTCGCTCGCCGGCTGCGGGAGCCGGGATGCGGTGACGACGATCGTATCGTCGACCGGAGGAATCTCCTGCGCATATGCCGGCGGCCACCACGCCACCATGGCAAGAACACGGCACGCAACGCCCGCGCGGCGCGCGGGCGACCCTTCCCGCAACTGCGGGAATCGTTCGCTGAACATGTTGTGACTCCAGTTCCGGCCCTCCGCCGGAAGGAAACGCGCGACGCACGCCGCGCACGAAAGCCGCGCGCACGGACGGCGCGCGGGCCCGCCACTCGGCCGGTCTCCGGGCTGGGAGCGGGTCCGATCGCCTTCCCGCGACGCCGGGAGGCATCGCAGTGGCAATCGATCGGACCTTCGGCGGTCCGGATGTCCGGACCGCCGATGCTCTCGTACCGTTGCGGGGGCAGCACAGGTTGGCGCGCAGGGATGGCGGCAATCCCATCGAGGGCTTGGCTTCCTTCACTGCGCGCGGCTGTTTCCCGTTTCACCTTCGCCGGCAGAACCGGCGGAAGGCACCGAGGAGGCATGGTGCGAACGCGACGGGCGAAAACCCGTACGCGGATCGCGGGCGAATTCTACCAGCGGGCGCTCTGCTACCATCCGCGCCATGCTGGAACCCCTTGACGCACTTTCCAACCGGGTCAATGAACTCGTCGCGCTCGTGCGCCATCTGCGGGACGAAAATCACCAGCTTCGCACCCAGGTCGCCAATGCGCAGGCAGAGGCGGGCGCGCTGCGGGAACGCATTGCCGTGGCCAGCCAGCGGCTGGACACCCTTCTCGAACAGCTGCCGCAATCGGATGACGCGTGACGCATGGAACAGATCAGTCTCACGATCCTCGGCCGGGAGTACCGGGTTGCCTGCCGCCCGGAAGAACGCAGCGAGCTACTGGCCTGCGCCCATTATGTCGACCAGAAGATGTCGGCGATCCGGGAAGGCGGGAAGGTCCTCGGGCTCGACCGGATCGCCGTGCTGGCTGCGCTGCAGATCGCGCAGGAGTTGTTCAGCGCCAAAGGAACCGACGGCGCGTCGCTGGCGGATGTCCGGCAGCGCCTGCGCGAACTGACCGCGCTCGCCGATGAAGTGCTCGCGCCGCAGGAAAAACTGTTCTGATGCGCGCCGCGGCGACCGCGGCAATCGGTACAATTCCATTTCCCTGCGGTGCGCGCGCAAAGGCTGTTATGTTCCTTGAACCAATGCGCTTTGCGCTCGGTCACCGGGCTCGCGTCGCGGTGCGATCGGCACGCGTTTGCTGAACCTAAACGGCGCGGACGGCGACCACCCTGGACCCTCGGTTCAGGATGAGCAGCCGGGCGGCACACGCGGGGCCCTTTGATCATGCGTTACTGGCTGATGAAATCCGAACCCGGCGAGTGCTCGATCGACGATGCGCTCGCCGCGCCCGGCGCGACGGTCCCCTGGACCGGGGTACGCAACTACCAGGCGCGCAACTTCATGCGTGACGAGATGCGCCCCGGCGACGGCGTGCTCTTCTACCACTCGGGCTGCACGCCCCCGGGGATCGCCGGCGTCGCGGAGATCGCCGGCCCGCCCTATGCGGATCCGACCCAGTTCGATCCCGCGAGCAAGTATCACGATCCGTCCTGCCGACCGGAATCGCCGCGCTGGATCCTGGTCGATGTGCACGCCCTGCGCAAGACGCGACTCATCCCGATCGGCGAATTGCGTTCCCACCCCGAACTGGCGCAGATGCGCCTGCTGCAGCGAGGAAACCGGCTTTCCATCACCCCGGTTACGGTGGAGGAATGGCGGTTCGTGCAAGGCCTGATCGACGGCACCACGCCGCCGACCGTTGCCGGGAACGCCTGTCAGCCCTGACAGCAGCGGTTCCCTGCGTCCCGACGCATCGGTAGCCTGATCGACCGGCGCGAAACGCGCTGCGCAGCAGCTGCCCGGCGCTACCCGCCAGGACGATCGGAAACCATGCCCTGCCCACCCGAACACGCGCTCGACGCCTTATCCGACCCCATCGTCCGGGATCTCGCCGCGCGCGGCCGCATCCGCAACTTTGCCGCCAGCGCGATCCTGCATCGCGAGGGGGATCCGGCCGAGTCACTATTCCTGATCCTGAACGGAGAAGTCCAGGGGTACGTCTCCGATTCGCAAGGGCGCGAGATGGTCCTGCATCGCTACCGTCCGACGGAGGTCGTCGGCGAGATGGCGCTGGGAGCGGCCCTGGGGATGGCGGGCTGCGATCGCCACCGATACTCCGCCTGCGCGCGCACGTCCGCGGTCTGCGCGGTCATCGACCGGAATCCGCTCGACGCGGCCCTGCGCGCACATCCCGGAATCCTGCGCCGGATGATCGGCATCCTGACACTGCGCCACGGCGACATCGTCGACAGCGTGCGGCGGCTCGCGCTGGTCGACGTCTATGGGCGGGTACGCCAGTTGCTGGTCAACCTCGAAGCCGCCTCCGGCGCCGTCCAGACCCCCCGCGAACGGCTGACGCACCAGGACATCGCCAACCAGGTCGGCGCGTCGCGCGACATGGTCGGACGGGTATTGCGGGATCTGCTGGCCGGCGGATACATCGCCGTTCAGGACCGGCAATTCCGGATCCTGCGCCCCTTGCCTACGCGTTGGTGACGCCGCGTTCCGCCTCGGACAGCGGAATGGGAGGCTCGTTGACCCGAAGCCGCCACACCAGGAGCAGCACGCCGATGGCGAACACCGGCAGCGACAGCCATTGCCCCATCGAAAGGTGGAATGCCAGGAATCCGAGGAAATCGTCGGGCTCCCGCGCGAATTCCGCCACGAACCGCAATACGCCATACCCGATCAGGAACGCGGCGGAAACGACGCCAGTCGGACGCGGCTTGCGCGAAAACAGCCAGAGGAACACGAACAAGGTCATCCCTTCGAGCGCAAACTGGTAGAGCTGCGACGGATGGCGCGGAATGTTGTCGTGGGCCCGGGGGAACACCATCGCCCACGGCCAGACGTGGGGATCGGCCGGCCGCCCCCACAACTCGCCATTGATGAAGTTGCCCAGGCGCCCGAACGCCAGGCCCAGCGGAATCATCGGCACCGAGAAATCGGCGATCTGAAACAGGCTCTTGCCCCGCGAGCGCGCGAACAGCCACAGCACCAGGGTCACGCCGAGGATGCCGCCGTGCGACGCCATACCGCCCTTCCACGGCTCGAAGATCTCGATTGGATTGGCGAAGTAGTAACCCGGCCGATAAAAGAGCACGTAGCCCAGGCGGCCGCCGAGAATGACGCCGAACACGCCCCAGAACAGCAGGTCCTCGACGTCGCGCTCCGACATGCCCCGCCAGGCTTCGCGCGCGCGCCGACGCCCCAGCGTGAGATACGCGATGAAACCCAGCAGATACATCAGCCCGTACCAGCGCACCGGCAGCGGACCGATATGAAATGCGACGGGGTCGAATTGGGGAGCAACGAGCATGGCGGGGTGCCTGGGAATTGGCGACGAGCGGGGAATTGTAGTGGTTCGCCGCTGACGCACCGGACCCCGGCAACGCGGTCCGGCCGCGCGGCATCACGCCATCCGGAGTAAGGTTTCGCCTGATGCGAGTTTCCCCATTGCCAACCGGAGTGCACGCCAAGATGACGCCATCCCGTATCGCGGTGCTGGGAGCCGGATTCGCCGGGCTTTCCACGATCCGCGCCCTGCGGCGCGAGAACCCGCAGGTCCCGATCACGCTGGTCGCGCCCCGCGCGGAGCTGCATTACCTGCCCGGCACCATCTGGATCCCGAGCGGCCTGCGGCGGCGCGACGACCTCATCGTCCCGCTCGCGCCCTTCCTGCGACGCATGCGGGTCGATTTCGTCGCCGCCGAGGCGACGGGGCTGCGCGAGGGCGGCCGGATCGTCGAAACCACGGCGGGAGACGTGCCGAACGAGGCGCTCGTCATCGCCACCGGAGGGCGTTTTCTCAAGAAACTTCCCGGGATCGAACACGCGATCACGCCCTGCGAAGGAATCGCCGCCGCCGAGCGCGTTCGCGATCGCCTGCGCGAGATGACCGGCGGCACGATCGCGGTCGGTTTCGCCGGGAACCCGAACGAGCCGAGCGCCGTGCGCGGCGGACCGATGTTCGAGTTTCTCTTCGGCATCGATCGCCAGCTGCGCCGCGAAGGGCGGCGAGACCGCTTCGATCTCGTGTTCTTCAATCCCTCGAAGGAGCCGGGCAACCGGCTCGGTCCGGCCGCCGTCCGCCGACTGCTTGCTGAAATGGCGCACCGCGGCATCCGCACGCACCTCGGGCACAAGATGGTGCGATTCGAGCCGGACCGCGTGGTGACCGAAAAGGAATCGTTCCCCGCCGACCTGATCCTCTTCATGCCCGGAATGACCGGCAACGCATGGTTCGACGCGACGGATCTGCCGCGCTCTCCGGGCGGCCTGATCCGGGCCGACGCACACTGCCGCGTGCCGGGATGCGAGCGCGTGTACGTCGTCGGCGATTCCGGCAGCTATCCCGGACCCGACTGGATGCCCAAGCAGGCCCATATGGCGGACCTCCAGGCCGCCGCCTGCGCGCGGAATCTGCTCGGCGATGCCAACGGCACGCCGAGCAACGCGGGCTTCCGGGTGGAACTGGTCTGCATCGTCGACGCGCTCGACCAAGGGATGCTGGTGTACCGCAGTCCAACGCGCAACGTCCTGCTGCCGCCGATGCGCGTGCTCCATTGGGCCAAGCGGGCCTTCGAACGCCGGTACCTGCGCCAATACCGATAGCGGCAACCCGAATCGCCGGAGTAGCGGCGGAAAACATTCCGGGACGGGGTGTTGACGCGTTCTCGTTTGCCCAATAAGATGCATCTGTCATACCTCTCTTGAGGTCTGATCGGCAATGCGAAGAAGTCGCAATTCGACATACCCCGGGAATTCCCGGGTTCCCAAAATTTCTCTACGAGGAGAACGGAATGAGCAGTCTGTACGAGCAGTTGGGCGGCGAAGCGGCGGTGAATGCGGCAGTCGACATTTTTTATCGCAAGGTTCTTAAAGATGACCGCATTAAGCAATTTTTCGACGGCGTCGACATGGACCGTCAGGCCGCCAAGCAGAAGGCCTTCCTCACGATGGCGTTCGGCGGCCCCAACAACTACACCGGCGAAGACATGCGCAAGGGACATGCGCACCTCGTCGCCCGCGGCTTGAACGACTCGCACTTCGACGCCGTGGTCGAAGACCTCGGCGCGACCCTGAAGGAACTGAACGTTCCGGCCGAACTGATCGCGAAGGTGGCGGCGATCGCCGAAACCACGCGCAACGACATCCTCGGTCGCTAAACGGCAGTCCGCAACGATGCCTACGATCGTTGTCGGCGGGCGG
Organism: Pseudomonadota bacterium; assembly: GCA_021842465.1. GTDB lineage: Bacteria > Pseudomonadota > Gammaproteobacteria > Burkholderiales > Burkholderiaceae_F > GJ-E10. The sequence continues at coordinate 90,204 of JAKBZN010000004.1, read as the reverse complement.
GCATACGAATGCCCGCCCGGAGCGACCCTCCTCGAGGGACTGGAGGCACACGGCGTCCCGATGCGTTCATCCTGCCGCGCGGGAAGTTGCCAGTCCTGCATGGTGCGCGCCGTGTCGGGGGACGTTCCCGAAGCGGCGCAGGTGGGCCTGAAAGCGACGCTGCGCGCGCGCAATTACCTGTTGGCCTGCGTCTGTCGGCCGACCGGCGATATGGAAATCGTGACGGATGACGATGCGATCACGCGCGTTCCGGCCGAAGTCGTCGAGATCGGTGAACTGGCGCCCGACGTCATGTCGATCCGCCTGCGGCCCGAAGCACCCTATGAATACCGGGCGGGACAGTTCCTGCGCCTGTACCGCGACGAACAGACCTCGCGCTGCTATTCACTCGCCAGCGTACGGGAACTGGACCGCGACATCGAGTTGCACGTCACCCGTGTTCCGCAAGGGCAGGTCAGCAACTGGATCCACGAATCGGCCCACCTCGGCCAGACCATGACGATCTCGGAAGCCACCGGTAACTGTTTCTACGTCCCCGGTAAGCCGGAGCAACCGATCCTGCTGGTCGGAACCGGTTCCGGACTGGGCTCGCTGCTGGGCATCGTCCGCGACGCCCTGCGACAGGGACACACCGGGCCGATCCGGCTCTACCACGGCACCCTGCGCCGCGATGGCCTCTACGGCGCCGACCGGATCGCGCCGCTTGCGCACGAATACCCCAACCTGCACTACGTTCCCTGCGTATTGCGCGAAGAGGCACCGCCGGAAGGCGCCCAAGGGAGCGTGGTACAGGTTGCGCTGACACAAAACCAGGACCTCACCGGCTGGCGCGTATTCCTCTGCGGCGACGCGAATCTCGTCGCCGGCGCCAAGCGGGAGGCGTTTCTCGCCGGCGCATCGATGGATGCGATCCACGCCGATCCGTTCCTGCCGTCCTGATACCGGGACGCCATTCCCTCCCGCATCCGCGGGAGGGAATCCCTGACGCAAAAATCGTCATTGCGAGGGCGAAGCCCGAAGCAATCCCGGATTGCCGCCGGGTCGCCGAGGCCTGCAGGCCTCGGGGTGTGGCGCCGGCGCTTTGTCCTTCGGGATCGCGGCACCACCTCCGTCAACGCCGCTCGACCCAGTAGAGCGCTCCCAGCGCAATCGTGAACGCCACCATCCCCGGCAACGCCGCGACGACCACCGGCGGCCAGGTATTGATGATCCCCAGGTTCGAGAAGATCTTGTTGATCGCGTAGAACACCACGCCGATCATGATGCCGGCGAAGATCTTCAGGCTGACGGTACCCGCGCGTACGTGCAGATACGCGAACGGCAGCGCCAGGGCCATCATGACGATGACGACCGGCGGGTAGAACACCTTTTGCCACAATGCCAGCATGTACCGCTCGGTGCGCTGGTGGTTCTCATCGAGGTGACCGATATAGCGGTACAGACTGTATCCGCTCAGCTTCTCCGGCTTCACCAGCAGGACGCCGAAAATGTCGGGCGTGAGATCGGATTTCCACATCGTCGCGGGCTCCCGCAGGATGCGGGTCTGGGTCAGAACGCCGGGAGCCGCGGCGCCATCGGGTGCCGGCGAGATCGACGGTGCCGCTCCCATCGGCCGCAGCGCGGTCACCGCCGGGTACTGCGTCTCGACCACATCGGTGAGTTTCCACCCTTGGCCACGCAGATACTGCCCGCGCGCGGCCGTGGTGATCGACCGCAGGCGCAGTGCGCGATCAAACGAAAAAATCCGCCATCCGTCGACCTCGCCGTCGTTGCGCACGGCCTGCACGTTGACGAAGCGCATGCGCTGCCCGGTCGGCGCCCCGGGAACGACGTCGCGCACCCAGATCCCCGAACGCGACCCCTGAAACAGGTGGCCGCCGACGGCATGCGATTTCAACCGCTGTGCCAGTTCTTCCGCGGGCGGGGCCACCACCTCGCCGAAAACATACGTGAGTACCGCGAATCCCACCCCGACCCAGAACACCGCATCGACCAACCGGCGGGTGCTCATTCCCGAGACCCGCATGATCGTGAACTCGGAATTCGACGCCAGTTTGGACAACGCGTAGATCGTTCCGATGAGCGCGGCGATCGGCATGAGATCGTATGCGTGCGCCGGCACGAGCAACACCACGTGCAGGACGGCGGCCCCGAACCGGTACGCGGACCGTCCGAGATCGCCGAGTTCGTTGATCAGATCGAACAACGAAAAAATGCCGACCAGCGCCGCGAGGACGAACAGCGTGGCGTTGGCGATCTCCCGCCCCAGGTATCGGCGCAGCGTGCGCACTATCGTTTCCCCGAAAAATCGGCGGCGAGCGTCTGCCGGAGCATCATTGCGCCGCCTTCGCCGGTCCGCGCCGCAGGGCCCCCCACAGCATGCGCGGTGAATACACCCGGCGCACGAACAGGATCGCCGCCAGCGATGCCGCGATGCCATGGGCCAGCCATACGGCGATCCAGAACCGCATCCGCTCGCGATCGACCCATGCCTGCATGATCTGCACGGAATTCAGATAGATCAGCGCAAGCAGCGTCGCCGCGATCAGATTCGCCGACCGGCCGACCCGCGGATTGACGTAGGCCAGCGGGATCGCCAGCAATGCCAGCACCACAGCGACGACCGGTAGCGCGATGCGGCCCAGCAGTTCCCCCTGGTTGCGCGGCGTGAAGTCGGCCAGCAGTCGCTGCGTCGGGATGGTGCGCGTCTGCGCGTTGGTCAGCGGCGCCTCGGGTTGCGCGTCCAGGCGGATTGCATAGCGGTCAAACTCCAGCACCCGATACTTGGCCACACCCGCATCCCCCTCGTAGCGCCGCCCGTTGCGCAGGACCAGGAAGCGCGCGCCGTCGGAATGGGTTTCCAGCACCCCGCTCGACGCGACGATCACGCTCTCCCGATCGCCGCGCCGCTGCGCCGCGAAGACGCTCTGCACCCGCCCGCCTTCCGGATCGAGGTTTTCGACGAAGAACACACGATTGGACCCGGTGGATTCGATGAACTGCCCCGGCGTGACCTTGCTCACGTCGTCGCGATGCTGAAACCGCGTGCGGGCTTCCGCGATCAGGCGCTCGGCCCAAGGCGAAACGAAAAACGCCAGCATCGCGATCACGGCGGCCACCGGCAGCGTGAACCGCAGCACCGGCCGCACCCAGGTGAACAGGCTCTGGCCGGCGGCGAACCAGACGACCATCTCCGAATCGCGGAATGCCCGGGACAAGGCGATGAGCACCGCGATGAATACGGTGAGGACCAGGATCAGCGGGATGTTGGTCAGCGTCTCGAGCGCGACGATCGACACCAGGTCCTTCGGGTCGACCTTGCCGTTGGAGGCATCGCCCAGCAGATGGACGAGAACCTGCGTGAAGACGATGAAGAACAGCACGGAAAACACCGCCCCCGCGTTATTGGAAATCTCGGAGACGATGGCGCGGCGGAAGATCACGTTGGGAAAACCCCGGCAACGGGCGGCGATAAGTTCCGGCTTTTCCGGGCTTTATACTCGGGGCCTTTCGAGCGCGGAAGACCCCGATGGACTGTACCACGAAGACTGCAAACCCCGAGTCGTGCAAGGCCGACTGCATCGCCGTCGGCGTATTCGAAGATCTCGGCCTCACCGACAGCGCGAAGCGCATCGACCAAGCGTCCGGCGGCGCCGTGCGCGCCGCGCTGCGCAGCGGCGACATGACCGGCAAGCGCGGCACGCTGATCGTGCTGCGTTCGCTCACGAACGTCGCAAGTCCGCGGATCGCCCTGGTCGGACTGGGCAAATCGGCGGATTTCGGCGACAAGGCGTACGCCGAGGCAATCGCTGCCACCGTGCGCGGATGCGGGGCCGGCGTTGCAACGCTGGCGATCGCGGCGTCCGACTGGGGAGTCCGGGACCGCGACCTGCCTTGGGCGGCGCGCGCGATGGTGCTTGCGGCCCGCGCCGCGCGCTTTCGCACCGATGAACTCAAGTCGCGCGCAGGAAACGGCAAGGACGACGACGCCAAGAACCCGGCGCGGGTCCATTGGTTGCACGCCAAGGCTGACCGCGCGATCGATCGCGCGATGCGGGAGGGCGCGGCGATCGCCGACGGCATGGAACTCGCCAAGCGCCTGGGCAACCTGCCGGGCAACGTCTGCACGCCGGACTACCTGGCCAGCGAAGCGCGCAAGATCGCGCGCCAGGGAGGAATGACGGCACAGATCCTCGACCGCCGGGGGATCGAGCGCTTGGGCATGGGGTCGTTCCTGTCGGTGACCCGCGGCTCCGAACAGCCGCCCCGCCTGATCGTTCTGCGCTACCACGGCGACGGCAAGGCCGGGTTCGCCAATCCCATCGCCCTGGTCGGCAAAGGCATCACCTTCGATTCAGGCGGCATTTCGCTCAAGCCCGGCGCGGCGATGGACGAAATGAAGTTCGACATGTGCGGTGCAGCGTCGGTCTTGGGCACGATGCGCGCGATCGCCGAACTCAAACCGAAGATCAACGTGGTGGCGATCGTCCCGGCCTGCGAGAACCTGCCCTCGGGCAACGCCAGCAAGCCCGGCGACATCGTGACCTCGATGTCGGGACAGACGATCGAGATCCTCAACACCGACGCCGAAGGACGGCTGATCCTGTGCGATGCGCTTACCTATGCGCAGCGCTTCAAGCCCGCCGCGATCGTCGACATCGCCACGCTCACCGGCGCCTGCGTGGTCGCCCTGGGCAACGTCCACTCGGGCCTGTTCAGCAAGGACGAGGAACTTGCCGGCGAACTTCTCGCCGCCGGCCGCGAAGCCGGCGATTCGGCCTGGCGCATGCCGCTGGACGACGACTACCAGGAACAGCTGAAGTCCAATTTCGCGGACGTCGCGAACATCGGCCAGCCCGGCAACGCCGGCTCGGTCACCGCCGCATGCTTCCTCGCGCGGTTCGCGAAGGGACAGCGCTGGGCGCACCTGGACATCGCCGGCACGGCCTATCGGGGCGGCGCGGCGAAAGGCGCGACCGGGCGACCGGTGCCGCTGCTGACCCAATTCCTGCTCGCCCGGGCGGGCTGAGGATACGCTTGGCTGAAGCGCACATTCCCCGCGTTCCGGCCCCGGCTCCGGCGCCGCAGGAGCTGGCGGCCTCGCGCACCATCGATTTCCACTTCAACGTCGACCACCGGATCGGCTACGCCTGCCGCGTGGTGCGCAAGGCGCTCGGCGCCGGCAAGACCGTGCTGGTGTTCAGCCAGGACGCCGCGCGTCTGGCCCGCTTCGACCTGGCACTGTGGACGTTTTCCGCACTCGATTTCCTGCCCCACGTCGATGCCGGCTCGCCGCTGGCCGATCAGACGCCCGTGTGGCTTGCACACACGCCGATCGAATCGGCGCGCGACGTGCTGGTTTTGCTCGATGACGCGCCCGCCCCGCAGTTCGAGGCCTGGTTCCCGCGCTTTCCCCGAATCATCGACATCGTTTCCGCCGATGCCGATGATCGCGCCCAGGCCCGTGTGCGCTTCAAAACCTACCGCGATGCGGGGTGGTCCCCGATCGCGCACGAGGTCGGTACCCAATGATTCCGCGTCCCCCCCCCAGCGGCACCGCCGCGACGGCACCTGAGGATGACCCCTCGATTCCGGTGCTGACGGAGCACCTCGAATTTCCGCCGCTCGAACTCGACACCACGCTGCCCAGTCTCGTGCCGCCGGACGATCCGTTTCTGCGCGTCCCGGTCCCGCCGTCGACGCCGGGACGCCGCGAACCGGTGCTGCATTGGCCGGATTCCCCCACTCCGGCGGCGGTCACGGCGGAGCCGCCCCCCGCCCCAGCGGTTCCGCCCCCGGAGCCGGCCACCCCACCCCCGCCGGCGCTCCTGGACGACGCGGCCTGGGCACAGATCGAACACACGCTGCGCGACACGATCCTGCAGGCGGTCGCGCAACGGCTGCCGCACGAAATCGAGACGACTGTGCGCAGCCGGGCTCAGGCGGCAATCGACCGCGCGCTCGAAAGCCTGGTCGCCGAGGCCCAGCTCGCCATCGCCACGACGCTGCGCGACGTCATCGAACATGCCGTCCGTGCGAGCCTGGAGCGGGAGCGCGAAACGCTGCGCCGCGCCGGGCGATCCCATTGACACGCCATCCACCGGATCCCGCCAAGACCATGACTGCCGCACAACGCCCCGGATCCGCTCCGGACATCGCCCTCTCCAAGAGCTTTGAACCGGCCGAGATCGAACGCCGCTGGTACCCGCTCTGGGAGTCGCAGGGACATTTCGATGCCGGCATGCAGGAAGGCAGACCCGCGTTCGGCATCCAGTTGCCGCCGCCCAACGTCACCGGCATCCTGCACATGGGACACGCATTCAACCAGACCATCATGGATGCGCTGGTCCGCTATCACCGCATGCGCGGCTTCAACACGATGTGGCTGCCCGGCATCGACCACGCGGGGATTGCGACCCAGATCGTGGTCGAGCGCCAGCTCGACCAGCAGGGCGTACATCGCAAGGACCTCGGGCGCGACGCCTTCGTCTCCAAGGTCTGGGAGTGGAAGCAATACTCGGGCGACACGATCCTGCAGCAGATGCGTCGACTGGGCGACTCCTGCGACTGGAAGCGGACCTACTTCACGATGGATGCGCCGCGCTCGGAAGCGGTGGTCGAAGCCTTCGTGCGGCTGCATGAGCAAGGACTGATCTACCGCGGCCAGCGCCTCGTCAACTGGGACCCCAAGCTCCAGACCGCGGTGTCGGATCTGGAAGTCGAGTCCCAGGAAGAGGAAGGCCGCATCTGGGAGATCCGCTATCCCGCCGCCGACGGCGGCCCCGACTGCATCGTCGCCACGACCCGCCCGGAAACCCTGTTGGGGGACGTGGCCGTGGCCGTGAATCCGACCGATCCGCGCTACCGCGATGCCATCGGGCGCCGACTGCGCCTGCCGCTGACCGATCGAACGATTCCGGTGATCGCCGACGATTACGTCGATCCCGAGTTCGGCACCGGCTGCGTCAAGATCACGCCGGCGCACGACTTCAACGACTTTGCCGTCGGCCAACGGCATGCGCTCGCGCCCATCGCGATCTTCACGCCGACGGCGACGGTCAACGACAACGCCCCGGCGCGGTTCCGCGGCCTGGACCGCTACGTGGCGCGCAAGGCAGTGCTCGCCGAACTGCGCGATTCCGGCCTGCTGGTTTCCGAGCGGCCCCACCGCATGATGGTGCCCCGCTGTGCGCGTACCGGCGAAGTGGTCGAACCGATGCTCTCCGACCAGTGGTACGTGGCGATGAGCAAACCGGTTCCGGCGCCGCATGCCGACGCCGGGAAGTCGCTGGCACAGGTCGCCCTCGACGCCGTCGAGGGCGGCGAAGTCCGGATCTTTCCCGAACAATGGCGCGGCGTGTACCGGCAATGGCTCACCAACATCCAGGACTGGTGCATCTCGCGGCAGCTCTGGTGGGGCCACCAGATTCCGGCATGGCACGCGCAGGACGGCCGCATCTTCGTCGCCCGAACCGCGGAACAGGCGCAGGAACAGGCGCGCGCGGCAGGCTATGCGGGGCCGCTGGAGCGCGACCCGGACGTGCTCGACACCTGGTTCTCGTCGGCGCTGGTGCCGTTTTCGACCCTCGGCTGGCCGGCGATCGAACATGAGCCGGACGCGGACGAAGTCCTGCGAGTTCTGCGTGGAGAACCCACCATGCGCGCCGCCTTCGACCGCTACCTCCCGTCCTCGGTCCTCGTCACCGGCCACGAGATCCTCTTCTTCTGGGTCGCCCGCATGGTCGTGATGACGACCCACTTCACCGGCCGCGTGCCCTTCCGCGACGTCTACATCCACGGCATCGTGCGCGACGCCGAAGGCAAGAAGATGAGCAAGTCGGAAGGCAACACCATCGATCCGGTGGACCTGCTCGACGGCATCGATCTCGAAGCGCTGATCCGCAAGAACACCACGGGTCTGCGGCGGCCCGAGGATGCGCCCAAGGTCGCCAAGCGCCTGCGGCACGAGTTCCCCAACGGCATGCCGGCATACGGCGCCGACGCCCTGCGCTTCACGATGGCCGCCTACGCAACCCTGGGCCGCAACGTCAACTTCGATTTCAAGCGCTGCGAGGGATATCGCAACTTCTGCAACAAGCTGTGGAACGCCACGCGCTTCGTGCTGATGAACACCGCCGGCCAGGATTGCGGGATCGACGCGCCGGAGTCCGCGCGCTCGCACTCCTTCGTCGATCGCTGGATCGTCGGCGAATTGCAGCGCACCGAGGCCGAGGTCGAAAAGGGCTATGCCGACTATCGGCTGGACAATGTGGCCAACGCCATCTACCAGTTCGCCTGGAACGAGTACTGCGACTGGTATCTGGAGTTGGCCAAGGTGCAGCTTGCCGTCGGCGACGACGCGCAGCAGCGCGCCACCCGCCGCACCCTGGTACGCGTGCTCGAAGCCTTGCTGCGGCTCGCCCATCCGCTGCTGCCGTTCATCACCGAAGAGCTTTGGCAGCAGGTCTCGGTGCTTGCGGGCACGCGCCGGGCCGACGAAACGACGTCGATCATGGTCCAGCCCTTCCCGCGCAGCCAGGCCGAACGCATCGACGAAACGGCCGACGCCCAGGTACGGCTGCTGAAACAACTGATCGACGCCACGCGCAACCTGCGCGGCGAAATGAACCTGCCGCCCTCGCGCAAGGTACCGCTCACGGTGTCCCCGGCCGACGACCGGATTCGGGAGTTCTCCCCGTATCTCGCGGCGGTGGCGCGACTGGAGGCGGTGCAGCCCGTGGCCGATCTCGCGGCCGCGGAGCAGGCTGCCGGGCCTGCTCCGGTCGCGGTGGTGGAGCCGTACCGGATCCTGCTGCGGGTCGAGGTCGACGTCGCGCAGGAACGCGAACGGCTGGGTAAGGAGATCGCCCGGCTCGAAGCCGAGATCGCCAAGGCCGGCGCTCGCCTGTCGAGCCCCAGTTTCGTCGCGCGTGCGCCGGCGCACATCGTCGAACAGGAACGGGGCCGGCTAGCGGATTTCGGCGCGACCCTGGAGAAGTTGCGGGAGCAGATGGGCAGGCTGGGCACCGGCTGAGCGGAAGTTCGCACTGGGGTGGGAGCTGGATCGCCACGGCCCTGCGGGCCTCGCGATGACGAAAGGGGTCGAAACCTGCGGGCCTCGCGATGACGAAAGGGGTCGAAACCTGCGGGCCTCGCGATGATGAAAGGGATCGAAACCCGCGGGCCTCGCGATGACGATGTCGGGGCGCTCAGCGCCGCCGCAGGTAGTGCGTGAATTCCTTCCCGTCTGACGTCTGCGCCACCAGCGCGTTGCCGGTCTGACGCGCGAACGCCTGGAAATCGCGTGTCGAACCGGGGTCGGTGGAAACGAGTTTGAGGGTCTCGCCGCTCTGCATTTCGGAGAGCGCCTTCTTGGCGCGCAGAATCGGCAGGGGACAGCTCAGACCGCGCGCGTCGACTTCGCGATCGAAGTGCTGCGGGACCGGCTCGGCGACATCGTTCATGAAGATTGCTCCCAGTGAAGCTCAGGCGAGCTGTTTGCGCACCCAGTCCGGCACCTGCGCCAGGGCCTGCGGCAGCGCCTGGGTATTGGTGCCGCCCGCCATCGCCAGATCCGGTCGGCCACCGCCCTTGCCGCCCACCTGGACGGCGACGAAGTTGACCAGTTCCCCGGCCTTGATCCGGGCGGTCGCGGCCGCGGTGACACCGGCCACGAGTTGCACCTTGCCATCGCCGACCGCGGCCAGCACGATGGCGGCGCGCGCGAACTTGGACTTGAGCTGGTCGACGGTGTCGCGCAACTGACGGGCGTCGACGCCTTCGATCATTGCCGCGAGCACCTGGATGCCGTCGATCTCGACCGCCTGCGAAACCAGATCTGCACCCTGGCCGGCCGCCATCTTCTGCTTCCAGCGCGCGACCTCCTTCTCCAGCGCCTTGACCTGCTCCAGAACCTGCGCGATGCGCTGCGCGGCTTCCGGAACCGGACTGCGGACGGCTGCGGCGATCTCGTTCAACCGCGCATCCATCTCCTGGACCGCTTCCAGCGCCCCCGCGCCGGTCACCGCTTCGACCCGGCGCACGCCGGCGGCGACGCCGCTCTCGGAGACGATCTTGAAGAAGCCGATCTCGCCGGTGCGCCCGACATGGGTGCCGCCGCACAGCTCGGTGGAACGGTTTTCGGCCCCGTCGCCCATGGCGATCACGCGAACGCGGTCGCCGTACTTGTCGCCGAAGAAGGCCAGGGCGCCGGCGCGGATCGCGTCGTCGTAGGCCATTTCGCGCGCCGACACGGGGACGTCGGAACGGATCGCATCGTTGACGATCCGCTCGACCTCCGCGATCTCGTCCCGGGTCAGCGGCTTGTCGTGCGAGAAATCGAACCGCGTGCGGCCGGCGTCGACGTGGGAGCCCTTCTGCTGGACGTGGGCGCCCAGCACCTTGCGCAAGGCGGCATGCATCAGGTGGGTCGCCGAATGGTTGCCGCGCGTGCGCGCGCGGCGCTCGCCGTCGATCCGCACCCGCACCCGGTCGCCGACGCGCAGCGCGCCGCCGCGGACCGCCCCATGATGCCCGAACACGCCCGGCTGGATCCGCTGGGTGTCCTCGATTGCCATCCGCACCGCACCGGCCTCGATCCAGCCCCGGTCACCGACCTGGCCGCCCGATTCCGCATAAAACGGAGTGGTGTCAAGCACCGCGATCGCCGGCTCGCCATCGCACACTTCCGGCACCGGCACGCCCTCGCGGTAGAGGGCGAGCACCTGCGCATCGGCGGCCGGCGCGTCGTAGCCGACGAACACCGTAGGCCGGCCTTCGAAGTGCAGTTCCTGCGCCGACTTGAACTTGCCGTGCGCGCGCGCCTGGGCGCGCTGGCGCTCCATCGCCGCCTCGAAGCCCTCGGTGTCGACGCCGACGCCGCGCTCCCGCGCCACGTCGGCCGTGAGGTCGAGCGGGAAACCGTAGGTGTCGTAGAGCAGGAAGGCGGTCTCGCCGTCGAGTTGCGCGCCCGACGCCGGCAGACGGGCGAAGGCCTCCTGGAGGATCTTCATGCCGTGCTCCAGCGTCTCGCCGAACCGCTCCTCTTCAAGGCGCAGGACGGATTCGATGCGCTCGCGCTGCTCGCCCAGTTCCGGATAGGCCTCGCCCATCTCCTTCTCGAGGTCGGCGACCAGGGTCGCGAAGAAGGGCTGCCGGCAGCCGAGGCGATAGCCGTGGCGCAGGGCGCGCCGGACGATGCGGCGCAGGACGTAGCCCCGCCCCTCGTTGCCCGGGATCACGCCGTCGGCGACCAGGAAGGCACAGGCGCGGATATGGTCGGCGATCACCTTGAGCGAGTTGTCTTCGAGGTCGGTGGTGCCGGTCGCGCGCGCCGCTGCCGCGATCAGGCTGCGGAAGAGGTCGGTCTCGTAGTTGCTGTGCACGCCCTGCAGCACCGCCGACAGGCGCTCCAGCCCCATCCCGGTGTCGACGCAGGGGCGCGGCAGCGGCGTGAGCGTGCCCTCGGCGTCGCGGTCGAACTGCATGAACACGAGGTTCCAGATCTCGATGTAGCGGTCGCCATCGGCGTCGGCCGATCCCGGAAGGCCGCCCGCGACCCCCGGGCCGTGGTCATAGAAAATCTCGGAACAGGGGCCGCAAGGGCCGGTGTCGGCCATCTGCCAGAAGTTGTCGGAGACGTAGCGCCCGGCGCCGGGCTTGTCGCCGATACGGATGCAGCGCTCCGGCGCCACGCCGATCTCCTTCGTCCAGATGTCGAAGGCCTCGTCGTCGTCCTGGTAGACCGTGACCCAAAGGCGATCCACCGGCAGCTTGTACACGGCGGTCAGCAGTTCCCAGGCGTAGGCGATGGCGTCGCGCTTGAAATAGTCGCCGAAGCTGAAGTTGCCCAGCATCTCGAAGAACGTATGGTGCCGCGCGGTATAGCCGACGTTCTCCAGGTCATTGTGCTTGCCGCCCGCCCGCAGCGATTTCTGCGAGGAGGTCGCGCGGGTATAGGGGCGGGTTTCCCGGCCGGTGAAAACGTCCTTGAACTGCACCATGCCGGAGTTGGTGAACAACAGCGTGGGGTCGTTGGCGGGAATCAGCGAGGCGGCGCGAACGCGGGTATGCCCCTTCGAGACGAAGAATTGCAGGAAGCGTTCGCGGATTTCAGAGCTTTTCATCGCAGGTGCGGCCGGATCGGTCGGAAATAGCTGCGGATGATAACGGGAGATGGAAATATCCGCCGCACGGCGGCGCCCTCCTCCCGCAGGATGCCGACGCCCCCGCGCCCGCTACACGATCTTGGAATACGGCCGCGCCCGCTGGTCGTGGCGGAGGTACTTGTCGAACACCATCGCCAGCGCGCGCACGAGCAGCTTGCCCTTGGGCGTGACGCTCACCCATTCCTTCGTGTTCTCGACCAGTCCGGCATCCTGATAGGGGGCGAGATCCCGCAGCTCCTCGGCGAAATACTCGTTGAAATCGATGAGGTGGGCTGCCGCGATCGCCTCCTTCGAGACCTCGAACTGGCACATCAGCGCCATGATCACGGCGCGGCGCACCAGGTCGTCGGAGTCGAGCTGGATGCCGCGTTGCACCGGCAGCACCCCCGCGCGCAGGGACTCGTAATACTCGTCGAGAGTCCGGACGTTCTGGACGTAGGTCGGCCCCACCTTGCCGATCGCCGAGACCCCGAAGCCGATCAGGTCGCAATCCGGGCGGGTGCTGTACCCCTGGAAGTTGCGGTGCAGGCAGCCATGGCGCTGCGCGCGGGCAAGGTCGTCATCCGCGCGCGCGAAATGATCCATGCCGATGTACTCGTATCCCGCGGCGCCGAGCCGGCGGATCGCGTCGATCATGATCGTAAGCTTTTCCTGCGATGACGGCAGGGCTTCGGCATCGATGCGCCGTTGCGGCTTGAAACGGGTCGGAAGGTGCGCATAGTGGTAGAGCGCGATGCGGTCCGGGCCAACCTCGAGGATCCGATCCAGGGTTTTCGAGAACCGCGCGCTCGACTGGTGGGGCAAACCGTAGATCAGGTCGAGGTTGACCGATTTGAACCCCGAGGCGCGCGCCGCGTCGACGCTCTCCTTCGTGATCTCGAAGCTCTGCTCCCGGTTCACCGCCTGCTGCACCACCGGATCGAAATCCTGCACCCCCACCGACATGCGGTTGAAACCGAGTCCGGCCAGCGTGCGGATCTTGTCGCCGGGCGCGCTGCGCGGATCGATCTCGATGCTGAATTCGCCGCGGTCGGCGAGGTCGAATCGGGCGCGAAGCATGTCGCGCACCTGCTCGAGTTGCTCGTTGCTCAGATAGGTCGGCGTCCCGCCGCCGAGATGCAGCTGCTCGATGCGCGCCCGCCCCTTGATCTCGGATGCCACCAAGTCGATTTCCCGCTCGAGGAATTCGAGGTACTCCGCCGCCTTGGCGCGATCCTTGGTGGCGATCTTGTTGCAGGCGCAGTAGTAGCAGACCGTGTCGCAGAAGGGGATGTGAATGTAGACGGAGATCGGCCGCTGCGCGCCGGCCGTGCGCACGCCCAGCCAATGCCGGTACGTATCGGCATCGAACGACTCGACGAACCGGTCCGCCGTGGGGTACGAGGTGTACCGCGGCCCCGGTTGGTCGAAACGACTTATGGTGGCCCGGTCCGGGAGGTCCACCCGCTTGGGGCGCCCCGACCTGCCTGCCGCACCGGCGTCCGTGTTTACGACTCGATCATCCAATTTCTGCTTCCCATTTTCCATTCTTACAACATGGATTATTTGTTCTCGTTCAGGACGGGTAATATGTCAGGCATGCGGCGATGCAGTTTGATCGCCGTCAACCGTCCCCAATGTAGGATGCGAGGCTTGGGGGCGCGATCGCACCGGATGCAAGTCCTCCATCAAGGAATTGGAGAAGATGGCCGTTCCATCCACGTGTCTGGCGAGCCTGCGCGTCGCATGCTCGAACTGCAACCTGCGCGAACTGTGCCTTCCCGTCGGGCTTTCCGGCAGCGAACTGGGGCAGGTCGAGCAGATCGTGGCCACGCGCCGCAAGATCCGCCGCGGCGAGTCCCTGTTCCGCGCGGGCGATCGTTTCGAGTCGCTGTACGCAGTCCGACTGGGCTTCCTCAAGAGCACGCTCATGTCGCCAGACGGTCACGAACAGGTGACCGGGTTTCACATGGCGGGCGAAGTGGTCGGCCTCGACGGGATCTCCGCGGAAGCCCACACCTGCGACACCGTTGCGCTCGAGGACACGGAAGTCTGCGTCCTTCCGTATGAACGACTCGAAGAGATCGCGGCGGCGGTGCCTTCGCTGCAGAACAATCTACGCAAGGTGATGAGCCGCGAGATCGTGCGCGAGCACGGCGTCATGCTGCTGCTGGGCAGCATGCGGGCGGAAGAGCGGTTGGCGGCGTTCCTGCTCAACCTGTCGCAGCGTTTCGAAGCCCGCGGTTATTCCCGCACGGAGTTCGTCCTGCGCATGACGCGAGCGGAAATCGGCAGTTTCCTCGGCCTGAAACTCGAGACCGTCAGCCGGGCGCTTTCGCACTTCGCGCAGGATGGGCTCATCGCGGTGGAGCAGAAACACCTGCAGATTCTCGATTCCGATCGTCTTCGAGCGGTTCTGGGATCGAGCGTGTCGAAAGAAGCGCACTGACGGGGAGTTCCCCGACCGGGATCGCCCCGACGGCGGCGTTCCCGCATGCCGCCTCGGGAGGGATGAGATCGATGCGGTCCACGACCACCGCGTCCACCCCCCACGACTCCAGGATTCGCACCCGCACAGGATCGTCGACGGTGTAGCAAAGCAGGCCAAAACCGGCATCCTTCACCGCGTGGGCGGTCGATTCGTCGAGCGCGTGATATTCGCAATGCAGGCTCGCGCAGCCGCAATGCTCCAGCGTGCGGCGCCACTTCGGCCCGATGCGGGAAACCAGATAGCCGCGCGGCAGATGCGGGGCCGCCCGCCGGGCCGCCTCCAGTGCGACGACGGAAAACGACGACAGCAGCGGCAGACGGTCGCCAGCGATATCGTTCTTGGCGCAAAACCGGGCAACCGTCCGGGCCACGGCCGTTCCGGTCTGCTTTTCGAAGCCCGGAACCGGCTTGATCTCGACATTGAGCCAGATCCCCCAATGCGCACAGGCCCGCAGGGCCTGTTCCAGCGTCGGAATCGGCTCGCCCAGGAACTCGGGCGCGAACCGCTCTCCCGCATCGAACCAGGTCAATTCATCGACGCTGTAATCACACACGCAGCCGTTGCCGTCGGTGGTGCGTTCGAGCGATG
The DNA here is from genome assembly GCA_021842465.1 of Pseudomonadota bacterium. Classification (GTDB taxonomy): domain Bacteria; phylum Pseudomonadota; class Gammaproteobacteria; order Burkholderiales; family Burkholderiaceae_F; genus GJ-E10. The sequence goes on along the minus strand of JAKBZN010000004.1, from coordinate 74,979 downwards.
CGTCGTGCAGCAGCACCGGCACCTCGTCGCGCGACAGCGCGGCATCGACCTCCGCCGCGCGATAGCCGTACCCCAGCGCGGCATTCAAGGCCGCGATCGTGTTTTCGGGTGCCAATACGCCGCCGCCGCGGTGCGCGATTCGATTGGGATAGGGCCACATTCCGCATACCCTCCCGCAGCAAGGCATTCGTGGGCAGAAGCGCTGCCTGGTCGATTCCAGCGTAATCGCGCGACAAGCGCCCCGTCAAGGGCCCGCGCGCGAAGTAAGATGCGTGGGATCAACGACGGATGACAGCGCATGGTGCCGGAACCGACGCGCGATGCCGGAGGATCCGAAATGGAAAAACACGACCGCAACACCACCCCCGCCCCTGCCACGAACTTCCTGCGAAACCTCGTCGCCGCCGACTTGGCGGCCAACCGGTTCGCCCGGCGACGCTGGAACGGCGCGCCCGGCGACGGCGACTTCCAGCACCTCGGCGGCCTCGACGCTGCGCGGATCCGCACCCGGTTCCCGCCGGAACCGAACGGCTACCTGCATGTCGGCCATGCCAAATCGATCTTCCTCAACTTCGGCCTGGCACGCGACTTCCACGGGCGGTGCCACATGCGCTTCGACGACACCAACCCGACGAAGGAGGAGCAGGAGTACGTCGACAGCATCGCCGACAGCGTGCGCTGGCTCGGATTCGACTGGCAGGACGGCGCCGAGGACAACCGCTATTTCGCCTCGGACTACTTCGAATCCTTGTTCCGCTGCGCCGAATACCTGATCGAAAGCGGCCACGCCTACGTCGATGAATCGAGCGCGGAGGAACTGCGCCTGGCGCGCGGCACGCTCACCGAACCCGGCCGCGCTTCCCGCTATCGCGACCGGCCGCCGGCCGAGAGCCTGACGCGATTCCGCGAGATGCGCGCCGGGGCGCACCCGGAAGGATCGATGGTGCTGCGAGCGCGCATCGACATGGCCTCGCCCAACATCAATCTGCGCGACCCGACCCTCTACCGCATCCGGTTCGCGCACCATCACCGAACCGGCGACCGCTGGTGCATCTATCCGATGTACGACTTCGCGCACGCGCTGTCCGATGCCCTGGAAAGCATCACGCACAGCATCTGCACGCTCGAGTTCGAGGACCATCGCCCGCTCTACGACTGGTGTCTGGAGCGCTGCGTGCCGGTGCTGCGCGGACCGCAATGGCGCTCCGCGCTCGAAATCGTGCGGGGCATCCGCGAACAAGACGGCGAGGCGGCGCGCGAGTTCGCGCTGCATTGCCACAACTTCGGCGGGAAGCTCTTCGCGAGCGCGGCGGAAGCGCGCATGCGCGCCCTGTTCGCGGGCTGGGAGCGCGACCGCGGCGCGGTGGCGCGCGACGTCGAGCCGTTCTTCGATCTGCTGCTCGGCACGCCGGAGGCGTTTTCGCCGCTCCTCGCGCATGCGCTGGAGGAGCGGCTGCCCGACCCGTTCGACTTGCCGCGGCAAAGTGAATTCGCCCGACTCAACCTCGACTCCGTCGTGCTGAGCAAACGCAAGCTGATCCAGTTGGTCGACGAAGGACTCGTCGACGGCTGGGACGACCCACGCATGCCGACCCTCGTCGGCCTGCGCCGTCGGGGGTACACGCCACGCAGCCTGGCGCTGTTCGCGGAACGCATCGGCGTGAGCAAGGCGGACTCCCGAATCGAGTACGCCGTGCTCGAGCAGGCGCTGCGGGACGACCTCGAGGACCACGCGCCGCGCGCGATGGCGGTGCTCGACCCCTTGCGGCTCATCCTGACCAACCTCCCCGAATCCACGCGCGAAGACTGTTCGGCGCCGGTGCATCCGCACCGGCCGGAACTCGGCACGCGCACGATCCCGCTGCGGCGCGAACTGTGGATCGAACGCGAGGACTTCCGCGAGCAGGCGTCGCCCGATTTCTTCCGCCTGACGCCAGGCGGCATGGTGCGGTTGCGCTATGCCTACGTCATCCGCTGCACGGGCGTCGACAAGGACGCCGACGGACGGATCACCGCCGTGCAGGCGGAGATCCTGCCCGACACGAAGAGCGGCACGGCGGGTGCGAGCGCGGTCAAGGTCAAGGGTGCGATCCACTGGCTGCCGGCGGCGGATTCCCCGGCCGCGGAAGTGCGACTCTACGATCGACTGTTCTCCTGCGACGACCCCGATGCCGGCGAGGAGGACTACCGCACGCGGCTCAATCCGGCAAGCCGCCGCAGCGTTTCCGCATACGTCGAGCCCGCGCTGGCCTCGGCGGCGGCGGATGAACGATTCCAGTTCGAACGCCATGGCTACTTCGTCGCCGACCGGGTCGACCACCGCGGCGACCAACCGGTGTTCAACCGCATCGTCACCCTCAAGGATTCGAGATCGCGGTGATGCAACCCCACGACACCATCCCGGCGCGGATCGCCGCGCTCCGCGCCCGATTGCGCGCGCACGGTCTGACGGCCTGGATCGCCCTGTCGTCCGACCCGCACCTGTCGGAGTACCTGCCCGCGCATTGGCAAACCCGGCAATGGCTCAGCGGGTTCACCGGTTCGGCCGGCACCCTGGTGGTCACGGAAGATCACGCCGCCCTGCTGGTGGACAGCCGCTACTGGGTCGACGCCGAACGGCAGCTCGCCGGCACCGGCATCGAAACCGTCAAGGCGGCGGGCAGCACCGGCGCCCCGCTGACCGACTGGCTCTGTGCCCATGTGTCCGAGGGCGCCGCGGTGGGCGTCGACGGCATGAGCATCGGCCTGGCGCTCGCCCGCGCGATCGAAACGGCCCTGCAGGCACGCAACGCGCGGCTGCGCACCGACCTCGACCTGGCCGACGAGATCTGGCCGGACCGTCCGCCGCTGCCGCCGGACGGAGTGCACGAGCGCAACGCGCAATTCGAGTCGCGCAGCCGCGCGCACAAGCTTGCGCTGATCCGCGAACGGATGCAGGCCTGCGGCGCCGATCGCCACTGGATCTCCAGCCTCGACGACATCGCGTGGCTGTTCAACCTCCGCGGATCGGACGTCCCGTTCAATCCGGTGTTCCTCGCCCACGCCCTCGTCGAGCGCGACGGCGCGACGCTGTTTCTCGCTCCCGGCAAGGTCGATGCCGCCCTGGAACAGCGGCTGCGCGCCGACGGCGTCGAACTTGCCGAATACGGCCGGGCGCGAGCGGCGCTCGCCGCCGTCGGCCCCGGAGAATCGGTGCTCCTCGACCCTCGCCGGGTAACGGCGGCGATGGCGCGTGCGCTGCCCCAGGGGGTGCGCATCCTCGAGCAGATCAACCCGTCGGTGCTGATCAAATCGCGCAAGTCGTCGGAAGAACTCTGGCACGTGCGCGCCGTGATGGAGCAGGACGGCGCGGCGCTCTGCGAATTCTTCGCCTGGCTCGACGGCGCGCTCGCACGACGCGAACGGATCACGGAATGCACGATCGACGAGCGGCTTTCGGCGGAACGGGCGCGCCGGCCCGGCTTCGTGTCGCTGAGCTTCGAGACCATCGCCGGGTTCAACGCCAACGGCGCCTCGCCCCATTACCAGGCGACGGCCCAGGCCCATGCCGTGCTCTGCGACGGCACCGTCTGCGGCGAAGGCCTGCTGCTCATCGACTCCGGCGGACAGTACGAAGGCGGAACCACCGACATCACCCGGGTCGTCGCCATCGGCCGGCCGACGCCGGAACAGCGGCGCGATTTCACGCTGGTACTCAAGGGGATGATCCAGCTCTCGACCGCGCGCTTCCCGCACGGCCACCGCGCTCCCCTGCTCGACAGCCTGGCGCGCGCGCCGCTATGGGCGCATGGCCTGGACTATGGTCACGGCACCGGCCACGGCGTGGGCTACTTCCTCAATGTGCACGAAGGACCGCAGTCGATCTCTCCGAGCGCGTCGCCCGAGCCGCATACGGCGATGGAGATCGGGATGATCACGTCCAACGAGCCGGCGGTCTACCGACCCGGGAAATGGGGGGTGCGGATCGAGAACCTGCTGGCGACGGTCCCGGCGCCGCAACGCGAAGACGGCGCATTCGGCGAATTCCTGCAGTTCGAGACGCTCACCCTCTGTCCGATCGACCGCCGCTGCATCGACCGCACCCTGCTGCGAGCCGACGAGATCGCGTGGCTCGACACGTACCACGCCACCGTGCGCCGCCGCCTCGAACCGCTGGTGGGCGGCGCGGCGCGGCGATGGCTGATCGCGGCGACCCGGCCGATTTAGCATCAAACGGCAACAATCGTCATTGCGAGGGCGAAGCCCGAAGCAATCCAGACCGCCTGCTGGATCGCCACGGCCCTACGGGCCTCGCGATGACGAGGGTGCGGGGTTGCGGGTCTTGCGATGACGAGGGTGCCGGGTTGCGGGCCTCGCGATGATCGTCGGGGGCGAAGCGCGGTGCCGCGCTTCACGTCGCGGCGCAGGGGTGGGCGGCAGCCGAACTCCCGCCCCCCGTGCGCAGGTACTCGGCCAGGGCCGCGTCCATCGCCGACGCATGCACCGCGAACCACTGCGGCAGTTCTTCCGCCAGGCGATCGACGATCTCCGCATCGCCGGCATCGTGCCGGCGGCGAACTTCGGACACTACGCCGAGGGCCATCTCGTGTTCCCGCGCGTGGCAGGCGCAGGCCGGAAACGCGGTCTCGCGCATCCAGTGCTCTTCCTGCGCAAAATGCCGCAGCAGATGCTCGTGCAGGGCAAGCAGGGATTCCGCGCGATCGTCCGGTCCGCGCAGGGCATCCATGCAGTCGTAGAACTCGCGGTGGATCGCGTCCATCGGCGCGTGGCCGAGTTCGATGCGCCCGTCCGATGCATCGGGACCGGCCGCGGCAAATTCCATCGGGTCCGCCATCAGCGGTAGACGATCACCGGGATCTGGCTATGCGTGAGCACCTTCTGGGTCTCGCTGCCGAGCAGCACCGCGCTCAGGCCGCGACGCCCGTGCGACGCCATGAAGATTGCATCGCAGCCGCGCTCCTTGGCGGTCTCGATGATCGCCTCGAACGGCGAGAAACTGCGCGCCACCACGGTTTCGACCGGCACGCCGCCCTTGCGCGCCGCCGCCTCCAGCACATCGAGACGCTCGCGCGCGGCCAGATCGGCGCGCTGCTCGTATTCGACGATGGTTTCGGGGCGGTACTCGGACAGGGTGGCGTAGGCGTAGGGCTCAACCGCCGTCACGCCGACGATCGAAGCGCCCAGCTTGGCCGCCAGTTCGACCGCCCCGGCGATGGCGCGCACAGACAGTTCGGAGCCGTCGGTGGGAACCAGGATTTTCTGAAACATCGCGTGGTCCTTTCTTGGTCAGGGTCACCCTTTTTCCGGAACAGCGTAGCAAAAACCGCCCCGACGGACATGGATCCTGCGCAGAATCGGCGCACTTGCCGTTCAAGCCGCCGCAATCCCTTCCAGGACCCGCGCCGCCGCCACCAGCCCCATCGTCGCGGTCACGGTCACCACCGAACCGTAGCCGCCGCAGGCCAGCGGACTGCCCGGCTGCGCGCCGCCCGGGGCGCAGGAGGCGTCCGGGTAGCGCACCGGCTCGTCGGAATACACCGCGGCGACGTCGAAGCGTCCAGCGCGGCCACGCAGTCCGGCCGCCGGAAATCCATGTTCGCGCCGCAGGCGATGGCGGACCTTGGCCAGCAGCGGATCTCCCACCGCAGCCGACAGATCCGCGACCCGGAGGCGCCCGGGATCGCGCCGGCCACCGGCCGCCCCGCAGGAAACCGTGCCGATGCCCTGTGCGCGCGCGCAAGCGATCAGCGCGGCCTTGGCGCGGACGGCGTCGGTGCAGTCGATCACCCAATCGATGCCGCGCAGCAGCGCCTCGGCGTTGTCGGCATCGAGAAACTCCTCGATCGCGACCGTCTCCGCCATCGGATCGATCGCGCGGATCCGGTCGGCCATCGCCTGCACCTTGGGTTTTCCGTACGCTCCATCCAGGGCGTGGATCTGCCGGTTGGTGTTGCTCTCCGCGACGTGATCGAGGTCGATCAGCGTCAGCCGCCGCACGCCGGAGCGGGCGAGGGCTTCCGCAGCCCAGCTTCCCACCCCGCCAATGCCCACCACCGCGATCCGCGCCCCGGTGAACCGCGCGCTGGCCTCCTCTCCATAGAGACGCGCGATCCCGCCAAACCGCCGTTCGGATGATGCCGACACCTCCCCTCCGGACGAATCGGACTCGTACAATGGCGATTCCGACACAATGTCATCCATTCTCAAAACGCTCCGCATGACGAATGCCAATCTTCGCACCGAATACGAGCGTTTTTCCCTGACCGAGGACGAAGCCGGGGCGGACCCGCTCGCGCTGTTCGCACGGTGGTTCGACGAGGCGGTCGGCTCCGGCGGCCGGGAGCCCAATGCGATGGCGCTGGCGACGGCCGACGCCCAGGGGCGCCCGGCAGTCCGCATCGTGCTGTGCAAGGACTTCGGGCCACAGGGATTCACCTTCTTCACGAATTTCGAGAGCCGCAAGGGCCGCGAACTGCGCGCGAACCGGCAAGCCAGCGCGCTCTTCTTCTGGGCGGCGTTGGAGCGGCAGGTGCGGATCGATGGCGTCGTCGAAGAGCTGCCGGCGGCGGCGTCCGACGAATATTTCGCGCAGCGGCCGCTCGATGCGCGGATCGGCGCCTGGGTCTCGCAGCAAAGCAGCCCGATCCCGGACCGGACCTGCCTGGAAGCCCAATTTGCGCAGCTGCGCGAGCGCTTCACGGAACAAGCACCGCCGCCGCGCCCGCCGCATTGGGGCGGCTACCGGCTGGTTCCCGACGCGATCGAGTTCTGGCAGGGCCGCCCGTCGCGTCTCCATGACCGGCTGCTGTTCGCCCGCACCGGGGCGGCGTGGACACGGACCCGTCTTGCGCCATAGACAACCCGGCCGGATATGAGGAAAATTTCCCGATTGACCACCGCCGGAATCCGTGGACTCCCATGAGCACCGATCCCATCTCGATCATCATCATCGAAGACGAACCGGAGTTCCGCCGGCGGTTCGCCCAGATCATCGAAAGCGAGCCCACCATGCGGCTCGCCGGCGTGGCCGCGAATAAACGCGATGCCCAGGCGCTCATCGACCGCGAACAATTCGACGTGATGCTGATCGACCTGGGGCTGCCCGACGGCACCGGGATCGATCTGATCCGCAACGTCAGCCAAAAGAAGCCCGACGTCGACATCATGGTCGTCACGGTGTTCGGCGACGAGCAGCACGTCGTGTCGTCGATCGAAGCCGGCGCGACCGGTTACATTCTCAAGGACTCCACGCCGGCGGACGTGATCTCCTGCATCCGCCTGCTGCGCGCCGGCGGATCGCCGGTAAGCCCCGTCGTGGCCCGTAGCGTGCTGCGGGCCATCCGTTCGCGCATGGGCGCGGCCGGCACCAGCGTCGGCACCGTCTCCCGCTCGCCCAACACCGAAAGCAACCCGCTTTCCGGGCGAGAAACCGAAATCCTGCAACTGCTGGCCAAAGGCATGAGCTTCAACGAGATCGGGGAGATCCTCGGCATCTCGCCGCACACCGTCACGGCCCACATCAAAAAGATTTACCGCAAACTCGCGGTGCATTCGCGGGGCGAAGCCGTGTACGAAGCGAGTCAGATGGGGTTGCTGCGCTCTTGATCCCGCCCCGGCCGTCCTGGCCCGCGCGCGCCGGGCGGATCGCAATCGCACTCGTCGTACTGCTCGCGGCCACGGGTTGGCAACAGGCCGCGTCCGCGGAGCCGTTGGCGATACACCGCATACGCTGGTTCTTCACCGATGCGGCCGCGGGCCGCACCCCGCCCGGAGCCGGCATTCCCTTCACGCTGCCCATGCACTGGACCTCGGGCGCGCAGAACGGCCTGCGCGCGGTGTCCATGCAGGGGCACTTCCTGCTGACCCAGGCACCCGCCAGAACCTGGGCAGTCTTGATTTCGGGATCGAGCGAAGGCGGAACGGTCTTCGTCAACGGTCACTTCGTCGGCGCCGTGCCCGCGGAGACGGTGATGCGCCACGTCGCATGGCATCGCCCGTGGCTCTTCGCGGTGTCGCCGTCCGACTTGGTCGCCGGCGACAATGAACTACAAATCCGCACCCGGTACGGACCGGGCGCACACGCCCTCGCAGGAATCACCGTCGGACCGCTGGGCCCGCTGTGGGCCCGCTATTCCCGCGCCGAGTTTTTCGCCACGACCTGGAACTGGATCGGCGCCGCGACAGCGTTGTTCGCAGCGGTCGTCGCGTTCACGATCTGGACGCAGCGGCGCGACAAGGGTTCGCCACTGCTCGCGCTGGCCAGCGGATTCTGGCTCGTGCACGCCGCGGCCCGCCTGATCGAGGTCATGCCGGCGAGCGCCCAGGCGGCGTCCGAAGCCGCCTATGCCGGCGGCTACGCCGGGTTTCTTATCGTCGCGGCGATCGCGCTGCTACGCTGGCGCCACCCGGTTCCGCGGCGCGTGGAATGGGAACTGGCGGCCACGATCGCCGCCGGCACCGGCCTGCTCTGGTTCGAAAACCTGCTCGACTTCCCGTCGATCGGCGACGCGGCGCTCGTCAACCTCGTTGCCCCGATCGCGCTCAGCGCCTGGGCGGCCGCGGCGATCCGCGGGTTCGTCCAATCGGCCCACGATGCCGAATCGGCAAAGGAGGATCTGGAAAACCGGGTCCGCGAACGCGAACAACTGCTCAAGCGCAACTACGAACGCCTGCGGGAAAGCGAACGCCTGCAAGCCCAGTCCCACGAACGGCAACGCATCATGCAGGACATGCACGACGGCCTGGGTTCGCAATTGATGTCCTCGCTCATGCTCGTCGAGCGCGGCGGCGTCAGCGCGGACCAGTTCGCGCAGATCCTGCGGGAGTCGATCGACGACATGCGGTTGGCCATCGACGCCCTCGCGGCCGAGGACGTGGACATGGCGGCGGCGCTGGGCAACCTGCGATTCCGCATGGAACCGCGCTTCCGCGCCGCCGGCGTCGCGCTGTCCTGGGATGCGCGGACGCTTCCCCCCGAAGTCCCGTTGCACCCGGACGTGGTGTTACCCGTGCTGCGCATCGTCCAGGAGGCGCTCACCAACGCCCTGAAACACAGCCACGCGCGGGCGGTTCGGGTAACCCTGGCCGCGACCCCCGGAGATAAACCCGAGACCGGCTGGCTCGACATCCAGGTCACGGACAACGGACAAGGCATCGCCCCGGACCGCAATGCCGGACGGGGCCTGCTCAACATGCGCAACCGCGCCCAGAAGATCGGCGCCCAGTTGCGGATCGACACGCGCGCCGGCGGCGGCACGACGATCGCGCTGCGGATGCGTTTCGAAAAGGACGCGACCGCGGGGCTGCGGATGCGGACCACCGCGCCGCTCAACACCCAAGCGATCATCGAACAGGTGCGCCGCGCGAACCCGCCGACCGGATCCGGCGCCCCATGACCGCGGCGGCGGGGCAAACGCGCGTTTAGCCGGTTTCGGCCCCGGTATTTCGCACTTCACCCCGGCTTCCCGGCAGAGACAATCGGCGCAAGACCAATCCCCCGACGGGGCGCGCCATGACGTTCATCAAGCCATATCTGATCCGGTTGACCCACTGCGATCCGACGGGACAGGTGTTCTATCCGAACTATTTCCACCTCTTCAATGCCCTGGTGGAAGACTGGTTCTACGAAGCGATCGAAGTCCGCTACGATGAATTCCTGATGGAGCGGCGCATGGCCCTGCCGACGGTCCGCCTGGAAACGACGTTCACCAAACCCTGCCGGATGGGCGAAACGGTCGACTTCTGGCTGACCCTTTCCCACGTCGGCCGCAGTTCGGTGCGGTTCACGATGGGCGTCGAGAAGGACGGCGAACAGCGCGCGCGCATGAACCGTATTGCAGTCTGCGTCGATCAGAACACCCACAAGTCCACGCCGATTCCCGACGACATCCGCGAAAAGATGCTGGAATTCATGCGGGAGTGACCGCCCGGCCGGATCGGGGTGCCGAACCGGTATCCTTTCGTGCCATGCAAATCCCCGATCTGCTCGGATACGTAGCGGCAAGCCTGACCACGGTGTCCTTCGTCCCGCAGGCCCACCTCACCTGGAAGACACGCCGGGCACACGGCGTATCGCTGGGCATGTACACCCTCTTCACCGTCGGCATCGCGTTCTGGCTGATCTACGGAATCGCCATCGGCGCATGGCCGGTGATCGTCGCCAATGCGATCACGCTGAGCCTGGCGGTTTTCATCCTCTGGATGCGGTTGCGGTTCGGGCCGTAATGCCGCAGTTTATCTTGCCGTGTCCGTCATAGGGCCACGGTCATTACACATGCCCTGTCTGCAACGCGGCAGATGCAAGCCGCGACACACACGTCCCATCGGATCCCACTCGTTTTGAAAATTGCTTTTCACAATCCGCCCATGCGAACCGCAAACCTACGGGCCAACATCCTGCTTGCGTCGGCTTATATCGCGCTCGCGCAAATGGTGGAGTTCTTTTTCCCGCCGCCGGCGCCGGTGTGGCCCTCAACCGGAATCGCGGTATTCGCTGCGCTCGTCGGGGGGTGGCGCTGGATGCCGGGCATTGCGATCGGCGCATTGGTGACAAATCTGAATCTGGGTATTGGCGGAGCGCTCGCGAGCATGGTCGGGAACGTGCTCGCCCCAATGATCGGCCGGTCCCTCTTTCGCAGGACGGCGTCGGTGCACACATCGCCTTTCGGCACGCCGCGCAATGTCGGAAGCTTCGTCCTGGCGATGGCAGGGCTCAACGGAATGATCAGTGGCTTGTTCGGCGCCGCAGGCGTTTCGTTGATCGACGCCCACCGGGCGCATGACGGCTTTTGGGTGATCTTCCTGAACTGGGCGTCGTCGGATTCCGCAAGCGCAATGATGCTGGCGCCCGCTATTTACCTATGGCGAGAAAATCCACGCCTTGATCGCCCGGCGCGGGGATGGACGGAAACGCTGCTGGTGACCGGACTCCTTATCGGTATGGCAGTACTTTTATTCATCGTCGCTCCGGGATCATTGAATTGGCAACAGGAAGGAGTCGTGTCGCTGCTATTGCCGATGATATGGGTCACGCTGCGCTTCACCCAGCGTGATGCCTACACCATGCTTGCCATGACGTTTCTTGTCATGGTCGCCGGCACGGCGCTGCATCGCGATGCCTTTCTTCTTTCGTCGGACATCGCATTCCCGTATGCCAGTCTGCAGCTGGCGATCGCGGTGATGGGGGTCATGGTATTGATGGCGAGCACCCTGGATCTCGATCGCCTGCGGGCGATTCGGGCGCTGCAGGATGTAAACGATTCCCTGGAGGCGCGCGTTCGCGAACGCACGCGCGCCATCGAATCCAGTCATCAGGATCTGGATGTCACGGTACGCGCGCTGCGCCGGCTACAGGCAATGTACCGTGCACTGATGTTCGAAGGCAACGCACTGCTGCGGTCGTACGATGAGCATGACATGCTGGCGAAAACCTGTGAGGCGATGGTTCACGACCGCCAATTCCACGTCGTCTGGATCGGTCGTCCCGGGCCGTCCAAGCGCTTCGAGATCCTCGCGCTCGACGGCGCCGGGGCAGAGCACGTCCGTCAGTCTCCCCCCCGGCTCGACGACGGCCCGCAGCAATCGATCGTCGTGCGCGCGTGGAATGCGCAACGGAGCGTGGTGTGCAACGACCTTCTCGCCGATGCCGGGCTGCGTCCCTGGCATGACGGCTTTGCCGCGCACGGCTGGGCGAGCTTGCTGGCGGCCCCCGTGCGCCGGGGAGGAGTGGTCTGGGCCGTGACGGCGTTCGTCGCGGCCGAGCGTCAGAGTTTCGATGACCAAACCATCGAACTCTGCCAGCGCGTGGCCGACCTGCTCGGCCACGGCCTCGACGAACTGGACCTGCGGCAGCGCTTGGTCGAGCAGCAGCGCAGCGAAGCGTACCGCGCGCGCCACGACAGTCTTACCGGCCTGCCCAACCGGTTCGCACTGGAGCAGGATGTGCCGCAGGCCATTGCCAGCGCCACGAAATCCGGAAAGCTACTGGCGGTCGGCATGATCGACCTCGACGATTTCAAGCCGGTCAATGACGCCTTTGGTCACGACGCGGGCGACGATCTGCTGCGGCAAATCGCGCAGCGCCTGCAATCGCAGCTGAACGACTTCGACATACTGGTGCGCCTAGGCGGCGACGAATTCGTTGTCATCCTGAAGGATCTCGCCTCCGACTTCCTCCCGGCGCAGCTGAAGACCCTCATGGATCGTTTGCACCGGGCCGTTGAAACGCCATTCGACCTCGGCGAGCAGGGCGGGAAACCCCGTCGAGCGATGGTCGACATGACCGCCGGCCTGGCGCTTTACCCGAATGACGGGGAAAACCTCGATGCCCTGCTGCGGAAGGCCGACGCGGCGATGTATCAGGCCAAGGCGAACAAGGTCGGTCGCGCGACATGGTGGACTCTCGATGCCGCGCTGGTCTCGCCGTTGGCGCCCCAGGACTGCGTCTCCTGGGATGCCTATGGTGCGCCGGCTGCCGAATTGCTCTCGCGCTACCGCGCGCAGTGGGAGGCGACCACCGATCGGTTCGTCGCGGAATGGTACGCCGACATGGCCGGACATCCCGGGATGCGGGCCATTCTCGATACGCTCACACCCGAGCAGTTCTCCCGGCTTCGAAGCCGCCAGACGCAGCACCTACGCTTTCTGCTCGACCCCAGGACCACCCCGTCGGCCATTGCCCAAGTCGCCGCGCATCTCGGTCAAGTCCACGCCCTGTCTGGCGTGACCCCGGACATGCTGCTGACCATGACCATCGACTATCAGTACCGGATCGCGGAGCACTGGGATCGAACCGTGTTGCGCCATGACGTCCGCAACCGTCTTCTGCAGACGTTGCAGGTGCGTCTGGGTGACGACATCCGGGAGCAGGTTCAGGCGCATACCGAAACCATCGAGGTGTTGCTCGCCTCCTCGTTGTTGTCCGATCTTCCCAACGCCGAAGTTTCCTGGGCGCAGGTTGTGCGCAACGAACTCGCGTCACTGATGCGACGGCCGGGATTGGTGGCCGTCGCGTTGTGGCAACCCGACGCACAGGGCGTGATGCAGGTCACGGAGGGCGACGCGGCGCCAGCGCTGTTGCCCGCGCTCCAGCTTCCGGATGCCGAGCTGCCGGTTCTCGACGAGCGCTCACCGCTGGGCCGCGGGGTCGTCGCACGCGCCTGGCGCAGCGGCACCATCCAGGCGTCCGGCGCCGTCTGGCGCGACCCGGAATTGCAGCCCTGGCGCGCGCAACACGCCGCCCTGGGAACCCGCAGCGTGGCTGCGGTGCCGGTGCGCGATGGCACGGGGCGGCCGTGGGCCGTTCTTCATCTCTTCGGCGCCTATCCCAACCAGTTCGATGCGCCTTGGTCGCAGGCATTGCTCCGTGGGTTGCAATCGCGCTGGCAGATGCTGGCCGGGCGGCGACAATTTGGTGCCCGGATGGCGCTGCCACTGCATCAGGCGCAGCAGCGGCGGGCCGCGATCTTGTCCGGCGGATTGCAGATGTGGATGCAACCGATCGTGGATCTTCGCACCGGGCATCTGCGCAAAGTCGAGGCTCTGGCGCGCCTGATCGCCCCCGGCGGGGAGATCGTCAACCCCAGCGGATTTCTCCCGCTGCTGGGCGAAGCCGAACTCGGAATGCTGTTCGAAAGCGGCCTGCGGCAAAGTCTGGGGGCGCTGCGCAGATGGGGGGAAGTGGGGCTCACGCCGGGTCTGGCGATCAATCTATCGCCGTCGCTGCTCGATGCCGAGACGCTGCCGCAGCGCATCGGGCAACTGCTCCGGGAAACCGACATCGCGCCGGAACGCCTTACCCTGGAGTTGTTGGAAACCGAGACCCTGCTCGAACCATCCCGGCAAGAAGCAGCCGTCCGTCTGCGTGACCTGGGAGTCAATCTGGCAATCGATGATCTGGGGTCCGGGCACAGCAGCTTGCAACTATTGCGACAGCTTCCCGTCAACGTGCTCAAGATCGATCAAGGGATGGTACTGGGCATGCGCCGCGACCCGCTGCGCGCGCTGCCTCTGGTGGCGTCGCTGCTGCAGATGGGACGGGATCTGGATCTGGATGTGGTCATAGAGGGGCTGGAAACGCCCGACCTGATCGATGTGGCGCAGGTGCTCGGCGCGCCGTTGGGACAGGGTTTCGGCCTAGCCCGCCCAATGCCGGCCGAGGATGTTCCGGCATGGGCGGCACGCACGGCCCCGGTGCGGAAACCCGGCCCATACACCGCGCTGGGCGCCCTGACCCATCATTGGCTGGCGATTCACCGACACCCCGGGAGTCACACGGATGTGCATACTTGTCCGCTGACCGCATTTTTTGAGCAACACGGGCTTGCGGACAGTCCCTTGGCGCAAGCGCACGCGGACTGTCATGCCGACATCGATCGGGGCGGCAACAGCCGGAACCTGCTGCATGCGCTTCATGAACTCATCCGGGCCCAGGAGGGATCGGAATGACGATGGCAAACGCTTCCCGTTTGAAGGGGACAAAATATCCGTGGCGGGTCGCCTTGGATGAACCCGCCCCGACGCGCCCGTTCAGCCCAGCGGGATAAGATCGATCTTCGCCGCGCAGATGAAGTCGTTCTCGGACAGGCCCTTGATGGCGTGCGTGGTGTACTGCACGCGGCAGTAGTTGTAGCCCACCTCCAGGTCCGGATGATGGTCCTCGATGTTGGCGATGTGCGCGAGGGCGTTGACGAAGCTCATCGTGCGGTAGAAGTCCCGGAAACGGAATTCTCGCCGCAGGGAAAGCCCGTCCTCCGCGACGACCCATCCGGGCGCAAGGCCGCCGGCCAGCGCCTTGGCCGCGTCGCGATCGAGCGGCACAACCCCGCCCTCGCAGGGCTTGCATTTGCGTTCGTTCAGTTCGCTCATCGCAGCACCTCGTTCCTGTGGTCCGATGCGACACTCGCATCCGCCGGGCATGCCGCATCACCGGGAGTCCGCATCGACATGCTATTCCTTTTGCAAGGATTTTCGAAGAAGCGGGCGAAGCTTCTGATCGGCCGGTGCGCGGTCGATGGTCGTTGACACCGGCGCCGGGAGGCGACTACCGTCGCGGCAGGCGGGTCTGGTAGGGAGTCCTGAACCAAAACCATGGCGGGTGGGCGCAATGGGACAACCGGAACTGTACGTCGCCGTGATGGCCGGAATCGTGCTGTCGCTGTTTCTTGGGATCGGCGAAATCGCGGCATTGCGCAAGCCGGCATTCCGGATTTATGTCCGTTGGACGAGACTGCTCCGGTCCGGGCGACCGTTCCGGGTTGCCGTGGAGTTGTGCGGCATTACCGTTTTGTTCGTGCTGCAAGCGATCCTCGTCGCGGTACTGGTGGCCATGGCCTTGGGGGAATTGAATCCACGGTTCCCGCAAAACATTTCCCGGCAAATCCGGATCGACGCGATGCGCCTCCGGCACGCTTTCCGACAAGGCGATTTCCATCCCCAGCAGGGCGCCGGCGCGCCGAAGCACCGCGGAAATCCGGCGGTGCCACCATGGTCTTGATCCCGGCATCTTGACGGCACAGGCGGTGCGGCCTATACCTGCCGAAGCATGCTTCGTCCCGCCCGACCGAAGGAGGATTGAACATGATGCCCACCACTGCAGAGATCATGGGCGCAACCCGGGATCGCGATATCGCCGCGGCGTTCCCGCATGCGCCGTTCGACTGGTCGCCCAGCCAGGCGGAGGCACTGGCCAGCGCCGAAGGACTGGCGCTCACCGACGACCACTGGAAAGCGATCCGGAGCCTGCAATCCTATTTCGCCCGGCACGAGGATCAGTCCATCGTCAACATGCGCGAACTGCACGACGCGCTCGACGAGCAGTTCCACGCCGACGGCGGGATCCGGATGCTGTACCGGATCTTCCCCGGCGGTCCCATCGCGCAGGGCTGTCGCCTGGCCGGCCTCAAGGCCCCGTATCTTGCGACGGACCCGAGCTTCGGCAGCGTTTCCTGATCGTCTGGTAGTGACGGGGCGGCGCAACGATGCGCCGTTTGGCCTGCGTCGCCCCGCCAGATCCTCGCCGGGTCAAGCACCGGTTCCGGCGTCGGAACCGGCGGTGGCCGCGCGCTGCGCGCGGGCCTCCAGGTCGGACCAGCGCTCGAACCACTGCGCGAGTTCGCGGTCGATCTGCTCGCAGCGTTCGCGGTCGGCGCGCATCTGTTCGGCACCGGCCCGATAGTATTCCGGGTCGGCGCTGCGCGCGTGGATCTGGGCCAGTTCCGCTTCCAGGGCTTCGATCTTGCCCGGCGCCGCCTCCAGTTCCCGCTGCTCCTTGAAGCTCAGCTTTTCCTGCGGCTCCCGCCGGGCCGGCCGCGCGGGCTTGGTCGGCCGGCCCGGGGCACGCGCGGCACCGGCGTCGGGCGTCACGGACTGGCGGAACGCCCCTTGCGCGGCGGCATCCGAATATCCGCCGGGGAATTCCCGCCAGGTGCCGTCGCCGATCGCCACCAGGGTCTGGGTGGCGACGTTGTCCACGAACGCGCGATCGTGGGATACGAACAGCAGCGTCCCGGGATAGTCCGCCAGGGTGGACTCGAGCAACTCCAGCGATTCCATGTCCAGATCGTTGGTGGGCTCGTCGAGCACCAGCAGATTGGCGGGCCGCGCGAACAGGCGCGCCAGCAGCAGGCGATTGCGCTCCCCGCCGGAGAGCGTTCGGACCGGCGCATCGGCGCGGCGCGGCGAGAACAGGAAGTCGCCCAGGTAACTCATGACGTGCTTGCGCGTGGCGCCGATCTCGATCCACTCCGATCCCGGCGAAATGGTCTCGACCACCGTGCGTTCGGGATCGAGTTGCTCGCGCAGCTGATCGAAATAGGCGATCTCCAGCTGGGTGCCAAGGCGCACCGAGCCGCGGTCGGGCGGCAGTCTTCCCAGCAGCATCTGGATCAAGGTGCTCTTGCCGGCGCCGTTGGGGCCGACGAGCGCCAGGCGGTCGCCGCGCAGTACGCGCAGGGTCAGGTCGTCGACGATCCGTCGGCCGTCGAAATCCTTGCCGGCCCGTTCCAGCTCGGCCACCAGCTTGCCCGAACGGTTGCCGGCATCGATCTGCAGGCGCACCGAGCCCAACCGCTCGCGCCGCTCACTACGTTCGGCTCGCAGATGTTCCAGACGCCGCACACGGCCCTCGTTGCGCGTGCGGCGAGCCTCGACGCCTTTGCGGATCCACACTTCTTCCTGCGCCCAGAATCGGTCGAACTTGCGCCGCGCGACGTCTTCGGCCGCAAGTTGTTCGGCCTTGCGTTCCTCATAGGCGGAGAAGTTTCCCGGAAACGAACGCAGCTGGCCGCGATCGAGTTCGACGATGCGCGTGGCGACGCGATCGAGGAAGCGCCGGTCATGGGTGATGACGATGGCCGCTCGGCTTGCCCGCTGTTCTTCGATGAGAAAGTCTTCGAGCTGCTCGATCGCGCCCACGTCCAGATGGTTGGTCGGCTCGTCGAGCATCAGCAACTCGGGTTCGAGCGCGAAGGCCAGCGCCAGCGCGGCACGCTTGCGTTCGCCGCCCGAGGCTCGCGCCGGATCGGCGTTTTCGTCGAGGCCGAACCGATGCAGCGCCTCGGTCAGGCGCGCGCGCAATCGCCACCCTTCGCGTTCGTCCTGCATGGCATCCCAGCCGGCGCGCTGCGCCAGGGCTTCCAGGAACGTCGGTGCCTCGGGCAGCACGGGCTCCTGCTCGACGTACACCACGCGCAAGCCTTCGCGCCGGCGCACCTCGCCGTCATCGAGGGCAATGCGGCCATCGAACGCCGCCAGAAGGGAGGACTTGCCGGTGCCGTTGCGGCCGATCAGTCCGACCCGCTCGCCCTCCTGCAAGGCAAAGTGCGCGCGGTCCAGCAAGGGAGTCATGCCGAAGGCGAGTTCGCCCTCCAGCAGGGTCAGCAGGGTCATGCCGTACTGTAGCAGGGCGGCGATCCCGTACGTCGATTGGGCGCGGCGGGGATCCGCCGCGTCCGAATCGAAGGTTTGACGACCGGACCTTGCGCCCACCCACCGCAGGAAGTATCTTTTGAGCGGGCAGTCTCGGGATGGCGCCTCCCGCTGCGACGGTACGATCTTCGCGGGACGACGTTCCCTGGTGCGGAACAGCGGTTGAACTGGAACAAATGGAGATCACCATGGCCATCGATGCCGGCACACAAGGTTCGGCGAAAGCCGCCGAAGCCCTTGCGCAGGACTTCCGCAATGTCGTCGCGGATGCCGAGGAACTGCTTGCAGCACTGGGCAGCGACGGGGACGTCAAGATCAAGGAAATGAAAACCCGCGTGCAGGAATCGCTGAACCAGGCGCGAGGGCGGCTGAACGAATTCCAGGCCAGCGCCGTCGGCAACGCGAAGGCGGCGGCCAGTGCAACGGACGAATACGTTCACCAGAACCCATGGCAGGCGGTCGGGGTCAGCGCGGTGATCGGCGGCCTGCTCGGCTATCTGATCGGCCGCCGCTAGAGCGCCCGCGATGGCGGGTGATCCGGCGGGCAGGCTGGTGGGCCGTGCGCGGGGCCTTGCGGCAACCTCCATCCGGGCGATACGGACCCGGATGGAACTCCTCGCGGTCGAGGTCCAGGAATCGGGCACCCGCGCGGTCCGCGACCTGCTGATCGCCGGGATGGCGCTGAACCTCCTGCTGCTGGGTCTGCTGCTGGGGGCGGTCTGGGTCGTGCTGGTGGTGCCGGCGGACCTGCGCCGGTTCCTCCTGGGATTCTTTTCCCTTTCCTTCCTGCTTTGCGGCGCCGGGGCGTTGTGGTGGCTGCGATCGGATACCGGAGCGCGCAAGCCGTTTCTGCACACGACGCTCGCCATTCTCAAGGACGACGAGCAGGCGCTGGACAAGAAGCACCGTGATGAACAAGCTTGAACTGCTGGAACGGCGTCGCGAGGTGCTGGCTCTCTCGGCCCGGCTGCAACGCGCCAATATCGAAACGCGGCTCGACCGCTTGGAGGCGCATCCGGAGCGGGCGATGCTGGACTTCGCGATTCATCAACTGTCCCGGCACACGATGCGCGGCGCATTGCTGACCGGAGTGGCCAAGGTCCTGATCAAAGGCTGGCGCCACGCACGACGCCGCGAGCAATGACTCCGATGCGGCCCGTTCATCGGCTTCGTTGGCGCCTCGGAGGAATTTCTTGTTGCAGGCATTTCTTGTCTCGACCAGCGTCGTCGCCCTGGCAGAAATCGGCGACAAGACCCAACTGCTTTCGCTGATCCTGGCGGCGCGCTACCGCAAGCCGATTCCGGTCATCCTGGGCGTGTTCGCGGCAACCCTCGCCAATCACACGGGAGCGGGGGCGATCGGCCTCTGGCTGTCCCGGGTATTGAACCCGGCCGTCCTGAATTGGGCCATCGTCGCGTCCTTCCTCTTCATGGCCGGGTGGATTCTCGTGCCGGACCGGCTCGAGGAAGATGAGGTCGCGATGCCCAGGAACGGCTTCGGCATCTTCGGCACGACCGCCATCGCATTCTTTCTCGCCGAAATGGGGGACAAGACGCAGGTTGCGACGATCGCCCTCGCAGCGCGCTTCCATGCCCTGCTTGCCGTCGTCGGGGGAACGACCCTCGGCATGCTGCTCGCCAACGTGCCGGTCGTTTACCTCGGGCATCGGTTCGCGGACCGGCTGCCCGCGAAGGCCGTGCATGCCGTCGCCTGTCTGCTCTTCGTGATCCTCGGCGGTCTGGCGCTGCGCAACGCGCTGACCCGCACGCCGATCTGAATCGCGCGGCCTCCCGGTCAGTCCGCGCCCGCGTCGCTGCCGGCTTGCGCGCGGCGCAACCGATCATGGATCGCATCCCATTGCGCGCCGGCGGGCGGCACGGCGACGAGCAGGCGGTCGGCACCGCTGGCGTCCATCGCCCGGAGATGGTCGTACAACGCGCGCGCATAGGCATCGGCATCGTCCGGTGCCGCCCCGCGCCAAGCCAGGTCCGACGCGAACGCGGAGTCGGCGCCGGCAATGGCCGCTGCGGGCCCCAGCACGGCGAGGCGGGCCGGGCGCAGCGCGGCAATGCGGGTGCCGAGATCGGCCGGGGCGACGAGTTCGAGCGGCTTGCGCGGGGCGTAATGGCCTTTCAGGCGGCCGGAGGCGCGGGGTGCCTCCTCGTCATCGGCGGCCACGGCGACCGCGACGCCGGTCGACGCGACGGCGGCGGCGATTTCGTCGGGCCGGATGAACCCGGGGCGCAGCACGCGCAGCGCAGCGCCCGTGCAATCGACGATCGTCGATTCGATGCCGACGGTGCTGGCGCCGCCATCGAGAATGACGTCGACGGCGCCCGCGGGCTTTTCGCCGAGGTCGGCGCGAACGTGCGCGGCCCGGGTGGGACTGATCCGGCCGAAGCGGTTGGCGCTGGGCGCGGCGATCGCCGCCGCCGGATCGTTCCTGCCCGCGCACAGGCCGTGGATCAGCGCCAAGGCCCAGGGGTTCGCGGGCACCCGCAGGCCGACGCTGTCCTGCCCCCCCGTGACCGCATCCGAAGCCCGCGCGGAGCGCGGCAGGATCAGCGTGAGGGGACCGGGCCAAAACCGCTCCATGAGCGCACGCGCATGCGGCGGAACCTCGCGCGCCCAAGACTGGGCCGCGGCGATGCCGGCGACGTGGATGATCAAAGGATGGCCGCGGGGTCGGCCCTTGACGTCGAAGATCCGGGCCACGGCATCGGCTTGGGCGGCATCGGCGCCCAAGCCGTAGACCGTTTCGGTCGGGAACGCGACCAGGCCGCCGTGCAGCAAGGCATCGACTGCGCGCGCGATCTGCGCGCCGTCGACGACGACCGGTTCGTCCAAGGTGCCCTGCACGCCGGGCAATCCGATCAACGTGGCGTTTCCAGGCCGAGGATCGCCGCCACCAGGCGCGCGCGGGCGAGGGCCTCGTCGACGCTTGCGCCCAGCACCGTGACGTGGCCCATCTTGCGGCCGGGGCGCGCTTCGGTCTTGCCGTAGAGATGCAGGCGCGCGCCGGGAATCGCCAGCACGGCATCGAACGGCGGCGTGCGCGGAGCGCCGTCCGAGCCGAACCAGACGTCTCCGAGCAGGTTGCACATCACCGACGGGCGCATCGCCGTCGGGTCGCCCAAGGGCAAGCCGGCCAGGGCGCGCACCTGCTGGTCGAACTGGCTGTTGATGCAGGCATCGATGGTGGCATGGCCGCTGTTGTGCGGGCGCGGCGCGATTTCGTTGACGAGCAGGGCGCCGTCCGTGCGCTCGAAGAGTTCGACGCACAGCACGCCGGTGTACTGCAGTCCCTGGGCGACCTGGATGGCGATCTCGCGAGCGCGCTCGGCGGTTTCGGGCGGGATGCGCGCCGGTGAGATCGACACCGCGAGGATGCCGTGGCGATGTTCGTTTTCCTGGACCGCGAAAACCGCGACGGCGCCGTCGTGGCCACGCGCCAGGACGACGGAAAGTTCGCGCCGGAGGTCGATCCGCTGCTCGACCACGCAGGGCACGCCGCCCAACGCCTGCCACGCCTGCGGCAGATCCCGCGGCGCGGGAACGGTGATCTGTCCCTTGCCGTCGTAACCCATCCGGGCGGTCTTGCAGATCGCCGGAAACAACTCCGGGGCCACCGCCGCGCCCTCCGCGGCGGTGGCGACCGCCGCATAGGGTCCCACCGGAACGCCGCAGGATCGCAGGAACGTCTTTTCCGCGATCCGGTCCTGCGCGGCCGACACCGCCGACGCGGCGGGACGCACGACGCAGCGCAGCGCGAGGCGCTCCAGGCTTTGGGCGGGAACGTTCTCGAATTCCGTGGTCACCGCGGCGCACAGCGATGCCAGCGCATCCAGCGCCTCGGGATCGTCGTACGCGGCCACGATCTGGCGGTCGGCGACCGATCCCGCCGGGCCGTCCGGGATGGGGTCGAGCACGCAGACGCGATACCCCATGGCCTGCGCCGCCATGCAGAACATGCGGCCCAACTGGCCGCCGCCCATCACGCCGAGCCAGGAACCGGGGGGGCAGTGCTGCGCCTTGCCCCCCGCACGGTCCTCCCGCCCCGCCGGATCGAGTGGGGAATGCGAACCGGCCACGCCCACTACTCCGGCGGCAGCGTCATGTCCCGCGCCTTCTGCGTCTGAGCGGCGCGGAAGGCCGCCAGGCGCGCAGCGAGATCGGCATCGTCGAGCGCCAGGGTGGCGACGGCAAACAAGGCCGCGTTGGCGGCGCCGGCCTCGCCGATGGCGAAGGTGGCCACGGGGATGCCGCGCGGCATCTGGACGATCGACAGCAGGCTGTCCTTGCCGCCGAGGTGGCGCGTGGCGACCGGCACCCCCAACACGGGAACCGTGGTCTTGGCGGCAAGCATTCCCGGCAGGTGGGCGGCGCCGCCCGCGCCGGCGATGATCGCGCGCAAGCCGCGTGGACCCGCCGTCTCGGCATAGGCGAAGAGGTCATCGGGCATGCGGTGCGCCGACACCACGCGGGCCTCGTAGGGGACGGCAAACTCGCCCAGCAGCGCGCAGGCGTGCTTCATCGTGTCCCAGTCGGATTGCGACCCCATGACGACTCCGACGCGTGCGACGCGCGGTGCGTGATCCATCATGCGTGTTCCCCCGTGAGGCGATCCAGCGCTTCGCGATAGCGCGCCGCGGTCTTTTCCACGATTTCCCGCGGCAGCGCCGGCGGCGGCGGCGCCTTGTTCCACGGCTGCGTCTCCAGCCAGTCACGCAGGAACTGCTTGTCGAAACTGGGCGGCGAAATGCCGGTGCGGTACTGGTCGGCGGGCCAGAATCGCGACGAATCGGGCGTCAGCACTTCGTCCATCAGCCGCAGGGTGCCGTCGTGATCGAGTCCGAACTCGAACTTCGTGTCGGCGATGATGATTCCCCGCGCCGCCGCATGTTCGGTGGCGTGGCGGTACAACTGCAGGGAAAAATCGCGCATGCGCTCGGCCAGCGGCGAGCCGATCCGCTCGCAGACCTGCGCAAAGGAAATGTTTTCGTCGTGCTCACCCACGGGCGCCTTGTGCGCGGGTGTGAAGATCGGCTCGGGGAGCTGCTGCGCCTGCTGCAGGCCGGTCGGCAGGGCGATGCCGCAGACCGCGCCGCGGTCGCAGTAATCCTTCCACCCCGATCCGATCAGATAGCCGCGGACGACCGCTTCGACCGGCAGCGGAATCAGGCGGCGGGCCACCACGGCGCGCCCGGCGACCTGGTCCCGCTCCTCGGGCCGGACGACGCTCTCCGGCGGGACGTCGATGAGGTGGTTGGGGCCAAGATCCGCAAGCAGGCCGAACCAGAAGTTCGACATGGCGTTGAGTACGGCGCCCTTGCCCGGTATGGGTTCGTCCATCACGACGTCGAACGCCGAGATGCGGTCGGTCGTGACGATCAGGAGCCGGTCTTCGCCGACGGCGTAGGTGTCGCGCACCTTCCCGCGGTGGAGCAGCGGCAGGGAACGGATGCGCGATTCCAGCATCGGGGTTGGGGGGGCGGGATGCATCACAGCTTGCCTCCGAATCGGTGCCACAGGACCGCGGCCCAGGTTCCACCGCTCAGCAACAGGGACAGCAGCACCGCGGCACTGCCGAGATCCTTGGCGCGCTTCGCAAGCGGATTGATTTCATAGCCTTGACGGTCGATGGCGGCTTCAACCGCCGAATTCAGGATCTCGACGATGAGGACGAGGATCACCGATGCGACGAGGAGTATCCGTTCCACGAAGGATACCGGCAGAAGGACCGCGGCCGGAACCAAAAACACCGCGAGGATGCATTCCTGGCGGAACGCATCCTCGCCATGCCAGGCAAAACGCAGGCCCTCGATCGAGTAGCCGATGGCGTTCCATGCCCGCCGCAGCCCGCGCTTGCCCTTCAACGCCCGGCCGTCTCCGCCGGGCGGCGGGGTCTTTCCCGTCACAGGAAACCCCGGCGGCTTCCGCGTTTCCTCAGCGCACCTGTTGCGCCAGATCTCCGGCGCGATAGCGCTGGGCCATCTTTTCGAGCGATACCGGAACGATCTTGGAGGCCATTCCGGCGCAGCCGAATTCGACGTAGCGCTGCTTGCACAGGTTTTTGGCGGCTTCGCGCGAGGGCTTCAGGAATTCGCGCGGGTCGAACTTGGAGGGGTTCTCGGCCAGGAACTTGCGCGTCGCGGCGGTCATCGCCAGACGGATGTCGGTGTCGATGTTGACCTTGCGCACGCCGTGCTTGATCGCTTCCTGGATCTCTTCGACCGGGACGCCGTAAGTTTCCTTCATCTGTCCGCCGAACTGGCGGATGATTTCCAGCAGGTCCTGCGGAACGCTCGACGAACCGTGCATCACCAAGTGGGTGTTGGGGATGCGGGCGTGGATTTCCTTGATGCGGCTGATCGCCAGGATGTCGCCGGTCGGCTTGCGCGAGAACTTGTAGGCGCCATGCGAGGTGCCGATGGCGATCGCCAGGGCGTCGAGCTGGGTGCGCTGCACGAAATCGGCCGCCTGATTCGGGTCGGTCAGCAGCATGTCGCGGGTCATCTTGCCTTCCGCGCCGTGGCCGTCTTCCTTGTCGCCTTCCATGGTTTCCAGCGACCCCAGGCAGCCCAGTTCGCCTTCGACGCTCACGCCCTTGGCGTGGGCTTCGTCGACGACCTTCTTCGTGACCTGCCAGTTGTAATCGTAATCGGCGACGGTCTTGCCGTCCTCCTTGAGCGAGCCGTCCATCATCACCGACGAAAAGCCCAGGTTCATCGCGCCGTCGCAGACGGCTGGTGATTGGCCGTGGTCCTGGTGCATCACGATCGGAATGTTCGGATACGACTCGACCGCCGCTTCGATCAGGTGGCGCAGGAAGTGCTCGCCCGCGTATTTGCGGGCACCGGCGGAGGCTTGCATGATGACCGGCGCGTCGACTTCGGCGGCGGCTTCCATGATCGCCTGAACCTGTTCCAGGTTGTTGACGTTGAACGCCGGCACCCCGTAGGTGTGCTCCGCAGCGTGGTCGAGCATCTGACGCAACGAAATCAAGGCCATTTGATGTCTCCTATCGACTTTTTTGGGAAATCAGCCTGCCGCGCGCTCTAGCAGCACGGCCACCGCCGGCAGAGGCTTCCCTTCCAGGAATTCCAGGAACGCCCCGCCGCCGGTGGAGATGTAGCTCACCTTGTCCGCAATCCGGTATTTGGCGATCGCCGCCAGCGTATCCCCACCGCCGGCAATCGAAAAGGCCCCCGCGGACGTCGCCGCGGCAATTGCCTTGGCCAATTCTTCGGTCCCTTGCGCAAACGCATCGAACTCGAACACGCCCAGCGGGCCGTTCCAGATGATCGTTCCCGCGTCCTGCACGATCTTCGCGAGCTGGGCGGAGGTCTGCGGACCGACGTCCAGGATGAGATCGTCGGCCTCGACCGCGTTGGCGGCCCGCACCTGCGCCGGCGCATCCGCGGCGAAGCGCTGCGCCACCGTGACGTCGACCGGCAGCGGCAGGGTCGCACCCTTGCGCTGCAGGGTCTCGATGACCTTGCGGCACTCGGGGACGAGATCGGGTTCGGCCAGCGACTTGCCGATCGGCAGGCCCGCGGCCAGCAGGAAGGTGTTGGCGATGCCGCCGCCGACGATGAGCCGGTCGACCTTCTGCGCCAGATTGTTCAGGATGGTGAGCTTGGTGGAAACCTTCGAACCGGCGACGATCGCCACCAGCGGTCGCTTGGGCTCGCCCAGCGCACGGCCCAGCGCCTTGATCTCGGCGGCAAGCAGCGGGCCGGCGCAGGCCACCGGCGCAAAGCGGGCGATGCCGTGGGTGGTGGCTTCGGCACGGTGGGCGGTGCCGAACGCGTCGTTGACGTAGACGTCGCACAGCGCTGCCATCTTGCGAGCCAGTTCCTCGCTGTCCTTCTTTTCGCCCTTGTTGACGCGGCAGTTCTCCAGCAGCACGACCTCGCCCGGAGCGACCGTCACGCCGTCGACCCAATCCGCGACCAGGCGCACCGGGCGGCCGAGCAGCTCGGTCATGCGCACGGCGATCGGCGCCAGCGAGTCGGCCGGGGTCAGCGTGCCTTCCGTCGGGCGGCCGAGGTGGGACGTGACCATCACGGCCGCGCCGGCATCCAGGGCCATGCGCACGGCAGGGATCGACGCGCGGACGCGCGTGTCCTCGGTGATGTTGCCGGCGTCATCCTGCGGGACGTTGAGATCCGAGCGGATGAATACCCGTTTGCCGTTCAGTGCACCCTGCTTGCAGAGCGATTCGAGAGTCAAGACGTTCATGGCGGAAAAGAAGGATCCTTTTGACGTTTCGGTGAACGCGCAGCAACCGTCCCGCACCCCGATCCCCGCCCCTTGCGGGAGCGGAAATGCGGAGCATGGGAAGTGGGTGTCAGGCCGAGGCCTTCATCAGCGCGACGGTGGTGTCGAGCATGCGGTTGCTGAAGCCCCACTCGTTGTCGTACCAGCTGCTTACCTTGACCAGGCGTCCCGAAACCTTGGTGAGCGTGGCGTCGAAGATCGACGAGTGCGCGTTGTGGTTGAAATCAACCGACACGAGCGGCTCGTCGTTGTATCCGAGAATGCCGCGCAGGGAACCTTCCGAGGCGTCCTTGAGGATCCGGTTGACTTCCTCGACCGTGGTGTCGCGGGCTGCGATGAACGACAGGTCGACGATCGACACGTTGATGGTCGGGACGCGGATCGCGAAGCCGTCCAGGCGACCGTTGAGTTCCGGCAGCACGAGGCCGACTGCGGCGGCGGCGCCCGTCTTGGTCGGGATCATCGACTGGGTGGCGGACCGGGCGCGGCGCAGATCCTCGTGGTACACGTCGGTGAGAACCTGATCGTTGGTGTACGAGTGGATCGTCGTCATCAGGCCGTTGACCAGGCCGATCTTCTCGTGCAGCGGCTTGACCAGCGGAGCCAGGCAGTTGGTGGTGCACGAGGCGTTGGAAATCACCGTATCCGACGCCTTGAGCGTCTGATGGTTGACGCCATAGACGATCGTGGCATCGACATCGCTGCCGCCAGGCGCGGAAATGACGACCTTCTTCGCGCCGCCGCGCAGGTGCGCAGAAGCCTTTTCCTTGGTGCAGAAGAATCCCGTGCACTCGAGCACGACGTCGACGCCCAGTTCGCCCCACGGCAACTGGGCCGGATCGCGGCTGGAGAGCACCTTGATGCGGTCGCCGTTGACGACGAGCGAGTCGCCATCGACGGCCACGGTTCCCGGGAACGCGCCGTGCGCGGTGTCGTGGCGGGTCAGATGCGCATTGATCTTCGCGTTGCCCAGATCGTTGATCGCGACGATGCGCACGTCATGCTTCTTGCCGCTTTCGTAGAAGGCGCGCAGAACGTTGCGCCCGATGCGGCCGTATCCGTTGATGGCGATATTGATGGTCATAGCTCCTGTCCCCCCCATATCCTGCGCGTGGTTTCCGCGATTGGGAATCGAAAAGAAAGGCGGGGAGTTTACCAGCAGAAGCGGCGACCGCCGGGGCACATGCGGCCCCGAACCCCGCGGGACGGGCGGTTTTGGGGTCCGCGCAACAGTGCGAGGGGAGCAGGTAGGCTATGCACCATGCTCCGCCCGCACCGACTCCCGATCACACCCGGCACCTACGTGCCGGGCGATGTCGTTCCATTGTCCGACGGCGCATCCCGCCATGCCCGGGTCCTGCGCCTCGGGACCGATGAGCCGTTCGTCCTGTTCGACGGGGCGGGGCGAGAGTATGGCGCCCGCCTCGAACCGGGGGCCGAGAGCGGACGGCGGTCCAGCCCCCTGTTCGCCCGCATCCTGTCCGCCGAACCGGTCGACCGGGAAGCCTGCGTCGGGATCACACTGATCCAGGCGCTCGCCGCGCAGGACAAGATCGAATGGACGATCGAAAAGGCGGTCGAACTGGGCGTCCGGCGCATCCTGCTCGCGCCCGCGCGGCGATCGGTGGTGCGGCTCGACGGCGCGCGACAGGAGCGGCGGGCCGAACGCTGGCGCGAAATCGCCTGGGCGGCCTGCGCGCAGTGCGGGCGCAACCGTGTACCGGAGGTCGTCCCGGCCGCAAGCCTGGAAGCGGCGCTGCGGACCGCGGCGGACGCGCAATGCCGATGGATCCTCGACCCCGACGGCGCGGCGGGACTGGGGGCGGGACCGATCGCGACGGCAAGCTGCGCGATTGGCCCCGAAGGCGGTTTCACCGACGAGGAGACTGCGCTCGCCGAAAGCCTGGGATATCGGCGGTTGCGGCTCGGACCGCGCGTGCTGCGGACGGAGACGGCGGGAATCGCGGTCGTGTCGGCGCTGTTGGCGCTGGGCGGGGAATATTCGTAACCGGCCCTCTGCCCATCCCGGAGCAACCCGGAAGCTCAGCCCGGCACCCGCTCCGTGAAAAACGCCAGCAACGCGTCCTTCTTCGCCATCGCGTCGCGCAGTCCGAGATCGATCAGCGCCCGGGTGTACGGCGCCTCGAACAACAGGTAGCTCGCCAGCGCCGCGCCGTCCGCACGATGCGCGCCGATCGATTCGAGCAGGCTGCGGACCGGCCCGGGCAGGTGGCGGATCGAGTTCATCGCAATCTCGTCGATCGGAACGCTCGGCGCGATCATCAGCATTTCCACCGGCCGTAGTCCGGCCGCGCGACGCTGATTCGGACTCAACGTCTCCACCAGCTCGTTCATTCGGTCGAGCTGCTCGACGTCGTACGCGAGGGCGTCGAAGAAGATCGTCGACAGCGCATGTCCGGCCACCTGCGCCAGCGACGGATAGGCACGGGTCGGCGCCGGCTCCGCGCCCCACCCGGTCCCGCCGTTCTGCCCGACCCCGATCACGAGCAGCCGTTCGGCGCCGAAATGGATCGCCGGACTGGTCGGCGAAATCTGCTGCATCGAACCATCGCCGAAATATTCGATGCCGCCGCCCAGCGCGCCATCGATATCCAGGGGTACCGCAGGAAACACGATGGGAATCGCGGCCGAAGCCAACAGGTGCGAGAGGCCGATCCGCGTACGGACCGAAATCCGATGCAGGCTCCGCGGCAGCTCCTGCTCCGCCAGCGCCTGGTAGAACGTCACGTGCCGTCCCGAGGTGTAACTCGACGCGCCGACCGCGAGGACACGCAGATGCCCGCTCTGCAGGGCCCGTTCGATGCCGCCGATGTCGAGCATTTCCCGCAGCAGCTTGCGCAGCGGCTCGTTGTCGAGCAGGGAACGCGGGCGAGCGCGCCACGACTTCCCGACCAGCCATCCCACCGACAGCAGGGACATCCACGGCGCACCGGTGCGCACGACCCCGAGAAGGTCGGAGCGGTACACCTGGCTGGCATGGAAGTTTTCCCAGACGCGCCCGAGGCGCGCGACGGAATCGTGGAAATCGTTCGCGCCGGATGCCAGCGCCGCGGCGTTGATCGCGCCGGCCGACGCACCGCAAAGGATCGGGAACGGGTTGCCGTTGCGGACCCCGCGCAAAAGCGCGGCAACGCCGCGCAGCACGCCGACCTGATAGGCGGCGCGCGCGCCGCCGCCCATCAGGACCAGCGCGGCGGGCGACGTGCGTTGCCGAAGACGGGCGGGAGTGGCGTCCAAAACGCGGGTTCAGGCTTCCCCGGATGGTGGCGAACCCGAAGCGGCTTCGCACGGCGCCTTCGCGTCCACCACCGCCAGCGCCGCCATGTTGACGATGCGCCGCACCGTCGCCGAAGGCGTCAGGATGTGGACCGGGCGCGCCGCGCCCAGCAGGATCGGACCAATGGCGACATTATTGCCCGAAATCGTCTTGAGCAAGTTGTAGCCGATGTTCGCCGCATCGATTCCCGGACACACGAGCAGGTTCGCATCCCCCTTCAACGTCGACGTCGCAAGGATGCTCCGGCGCATGGCGCCGTCGACTGCGCAGTCGGCGTGCATCTCGCCGTCGACATCCAGATCGGGCGCGCGCTCCCGGATCCGGGCCAGCGCTTCGCGCATCTTGATCGCGGTGGATGCATCGCTGCTGCCGAAGTTGGAGTGCGACAACAGCGCGGCGCGCGGGATGATGCCCAGACGCCGCAAGGCCGCTGCGGCGGCAACGGTGAGTTCGGCGATTTCCTCCGCACTCGGATCGACGTTGACGTGGGTGTCGACCAGGGCGACCTGTCTCCCGGGCAGCACCAGGATGTTCATGGCGCCATAGACCCGCGCCCCCGGCCGCAGGCCGAGCACCTGATCGATGTAGCGCAAATGCTGGCCGTACGTCCCGGCGGTGCCGCAGATCATGGCGTCGGCCGCCCCTTGATGGATCAGCATCGTGCCGATCAGGGTCTGGGCGCGCCGCATCTCGATCCGTGCGGTCTGCAGCGTCACCCCGCGGCGCCCCGCGATGCGATGGTATTCCTCGCTGTATTGCCGATACCGCGGATCCGATTCCGGATTGACCAGTTCGAAGTCGATGCCCGCGCGCATCCGCAGGCCGTACCGCTCCAGCCGCTGGGTCACGACCGCCGGCCGGCCGATCAGTACAGGCTGCGCGATGCCTTCGTCGACGACGACCTGCACCGCGCGCAGGACGCGCTCGTCCTCCCCTTCGGCAAAAACCACCCGGTTCGCGGCCCCTCCCGCATGGGCCTGCTTCGCGATCGCGAAGATCGGCTTCATGAACGTGCCGGAGTGGTAAACGAACTGCTGCAGCCGCGCGCGGTACGCGTCGAGGTCGGCCAGCGGCCGCGTCGCCACGCCGCCGCGCATCGCCGCCAGCGCGACCGCCGGAGCGACCCGCAGCATCAGTCGCGGGTCGAACGGCTTCGGAATGATGCACTCGCGGCCGAACCGCAGGTCGGCGTCGCCGTAGGCCGTGACCACCTCGTCACTCGGCTCCTCCTGCGCGAGACCGGCGATGGCGTGCACCGCTGCGATCTCCATCTCGCGCGTGATCGCCGTCGCGCCGACGTCGAGCGCGCCGCGGAACATGAACGGGAAACACAGCACGTTGTTGACCTGGTTCGGATAGTCGGAGCGGCCCGTCGCGACGATCGCATCGCCGCGCACGGCACGCACTTGATCCGGCAGGATCTCGGGTACCGGGTTGGCCAGCGCCAGGATGAGGGGATTCGGCGCCATCGTCGCAACCATCTCCCCGGTGCATACGCCGCCGGCGGACAAGCCGAGGAAGACGTCGGCGTCCGGCATGCAGTCCGCCAGACGGCGGGCGTCCGTCTCCTGGGCGAATCGCACCTTCTCCTCGTCCATCAATACGGTCCGCCCCGCGTACACCACGCCTTCGATGTCCGCAACCCAGATGTTTTCGCGCGGCAGGCCGAGTTCCACCAGCAGATCGAGGCAGGCCAGCGCCGCCGCGCCCGCACCGCTGCAGACCAACTTCACCTGCGCCAGCGATTTCCCCACCAGTTTCAGGCCGTTGAGCACCGCCGCGCCGACGATGATCGCCGTGCCGTGCTGGTCATCGTGAAACACGGGGATGCGCAGGCGTTCGCGCAACTTCCGCTCGATGCGAAAGCACTCGGGGGCCTTGATGTCCTCGAGATTGAGCGCGCCGAACGTGGGTTCAAGCGCCGCGATGATGTCCACCAACCGATCCGGATCCCGCTCATCGATTTCGATGTCGAACACGTCGATGCCGGCGAACTTTTTGAACAGGACCGCCTTGCCCTCCATCACCGGCTTGGCGGCCAACGGGCCGATCGGGCCCAGTCCCAACACGGCGGTGCCGTTGGTGATCACGCCGACCAGATTGGAACGGGCGGTGTAGCGGGCGGCAGCGCCGGAGTCCGCGACGATGGCCTCGCAAGCCGCGGCGACGCCGGGGGAGTAGGCGAGTGCGAGATCGCGCTGGGTCGTCAACTGCTTGGTCGGCGTGATCGCGATTTTTCCCGGTTGCGGGAATTCATGGTATTCGAGCGCCGCGCTGCGGAGGTCTGGATTCGGTGTGGTCGACATGAAAAGTAGGGGGCAAAGCCAATGGAATTTGAAGTAGCTCCGTCCAGGACAGAAAGTTGACTTGGACGAAGCCTGGACGATATAGTAAAGGCGTTGCTCGAGAGCCTGTCCTGCAGCCTGAGCTCGCGGCCCCCGTCTCGGTACCTTCCTCCCTCCTCAACCGAATCAGGGTCCCCGCTCGATGGACGGGCTCTTTTTTTTGGTGCGACGCAGAAGCCCGCCCGAACCCCTCAAGCCCCCCGATCCGCCCGCTGCGCCTCGGTCAAGGCCGCGCTGATCCGCCCCTGAGCCGCAAGTTTCAATCGCGCCATCTCGGCCAGCACGTGGCTCGCATACCCGCCATCATCAGGCAGGTTCCCTGCCCCGACATAGAGCTGCAAGCCGCGCTGCACCGAACCGCCGCGGCGGATGTAATCGGCGAGGATCGCCGTTCCCGCCCGCACGTTCTGAATCGGGTCGAGCGCGGCACGACGGGCGTTTTGCGCAGGGAACTCCGCCAGATGCGCGCCCGGCATGACCTGCATGAGTCCCGTGGCACCGACCGCGCTCTGCGCGTACGGGTTCAGGCTGGACTCCACCGCCATCACCGACAGGATCAGCAGCGGATCCACCTGATGCCGCTGCCCCGCCGACCGTGCCGCCGCGACCAGCACCCGCACCGCCCCATCGGCGATGTGATAGCGCCGCGCCAGGTATTGCGCGACGCGGTCGTCGGCGGTCGCCAGCGACACCGGCTCCCCGATCTTCAGCGCGGTGGAGACCGGGGGCGCCGCAACCGGTTCCGCGGCATGCGCCTCGCCCTCGAGCTTCGCCACCACGGGCGCGGCGGCCTGGGCGACCACCGGCGCGACCGCACTGCGCAGCGCCGGCACCGCAAACAGAATGGCAAGGATCGTCAGGGTGGCAACGGACAGCAACCCCGTCCCTTGCAACACGGCGGCAAACGCTTTGCGCACCAACCCCGACTCGATCGTTCGGATCTCCGATTTTCCCTGCGGGCGCGGGAGCGCCTCGGGGAACCCCGCTTCCTCGGCAAGGCTGCTATTCAGCATGATCAACCTCTCTCGAAAATGCGCGCCCCTTGCCTTCCGACCGCCGGTCGACACAGGCTGAAGCAACGCTCCATTCGATACCCATTGCGGCCCGACATAAGATCGCGGGCCGACCGCGGAACCGGACCGCGCTTCCTGCGCCGCGTCCGGTAACAACTCAGGCGGAACCCCGACAACGATGTCGGGTGCCTTGTTTCTTCGCTGCCGGGACGCGCCCCTCAACGCCCCGGAGGCGGATCTGCCGTCCGCCGCCCAACGAAAAAAACGTGAATGGGGCGGATTGTATGACATAACGCGTTTGCGTCAATACCGAAGATGGAGGTTCGCAACGCCGGCGATCACGCCAAGCCGTTAGGATTGGGCCTCCGCCCCGCGCGGTGCGATGGCGATTTTTCGAGGCCCATAACGCGATGCAATACTCCGACCTTCGCGATTTTCTTGCGAAATTAGAGAAAATTGGCGATCTTGTACGAATCAAAGAGGAGATATCGCCAGTCCTCGAAATCACCGAGATCTGCCAGCGCCTCCTCGAATCGCAGGGTCCGGCAGTGATTTTCGAGCGCCCGGCCGACGCCGCCATGCCCGTCGTCGCCAACCTCTTCGGCACCACGGCGCGCGTTGCCCAAGCCATGGGGGTCAATGGAATCGGCGAATTGCGCCACATCGGCGAACTGCTGGCGACGCTCAAGGAACCGGAAGCGCCGCAGGGTTTCCGTGACGCCCTCTCCAAGGTCGCCATGCTGAAATCCGCCCTATGGGACATGGCGCCGCATCGCGTGCGCAGCCCGGCCTGCCAGGAAGTCGTCTGGGAAGGCGCCGACGTCGATCTCGACCGACTCCCGATCCAGACCTGCTGGCCGGACGACGCCGGCCCGCTCATCACCTGGGGCATGACGATCACACGAGGGCCGCACAAAAACCGGCAGAACCTCGGCATCTACCGTCAGCAGCGCATCGGCCGCAACAAGCTCATCATGCGCTGGCTGTCGCACCGGGGCGGCGCGCTGGATTTCCGCGACCACCGGCTCGCCCACGGCACCGAGCCGTTCCCGATCGCCGTCGCCCTGGGCGCCGACCCCGCCACGATCCTCGGCGCCGTCACCCCGGTTCCCGATACGCTATCCGAATATCAATTCGCCGGTCTGCTGCGCGGCGCGCGCACGGACATCGCATCCGCCGTGGGCGTGCCGCTGGACGTCCCGGCGCGGGCGGAGATCGTCCTCGAAGGCCACATCCTGCCCGACCCCGCCAACGCCGACGGCGGGCTCAGCGCCGACAACCGGGGGTTCGAAACCGCGGTGGAGGGGCCGTTCGGCGACCACACCGGGTATTACAACGAAACCGAGCGCTTCCCGGTGTTCACGGTGGAACGCATCACGATGCGGCGCAATCCCCTATACCTCTCGACCCACACCGGACGCCCGCCCGACGAACCCGCGATCCTGGGCGCGGCGTTCAACGAAGTGTTCGTCCCCATCCTCCAGCGCAGCTATCCGGAGATCGTCGACTTCTACCTGCCCCCGGAAGGCTGCAGCTACCGGATGGCCATCGTCTCGATCCGCAAGCAATACCCCGGCCACGCGCGCCGCGTGATGTTCGGTGTGTGGGGCTTCCTGCGCCAGTTCATGTACACCAAGTTCGTCATCGTCGTCGACGACGACATCGATGCGCGCAACTGGACCGATGTCATTTGGGCGATCACGACGCGGGCCGATCCGGTGCGCGACACCCTGTTGGTCGACAACACGCCGATCGACTATCTCGACTTCGCCAGTCCGGTTTCGGGACTCGGGGGCAAGATGGGGCTCGACGCCACCAACAAGATGCCGGGAGAGACCGCCCGGCCCTGGGGCCGCAAGATCGAAATGCGGCAAGACGTCCGACAGCGCGTTGATGCGCTGTGGGACCGGCTGGGACTGGGGAAGCGATGACGATGGAACGCCGCCCGATCCGCCGCGGCGGCATCCGCTCCGCCGGCTACGACCGCGCGACCCGCGAACTGGAGGTCGAATTCGACTCCGGTGCGGTCATCCGGCACAAGAACGTGGGCGAGGAGATCGCCCGGCGGTTTCTTTCCAGTTCCGCGCCGGGGAGTTACTACCGGGACAACATCGAAGAGGAGTACCCCGGGAGGCGGGAGCGGTAGCGGCGGTCACCGAACCGCCGCGAGTCCCTTCAACGCCAGCCGGAAGTCGATCTCGACCGGATCCGCCACGACGGACGTATCCGCCCAGTCCCCGAGGCCGATGCCGTAGTCGAGTCGCCGGATCGTGAGATCGCCGGTCGCCGTGGTGACGCGGTCCGGTCCGCTGCCCGCCTGGGTCAACGTCACCGGCACGGTCACCGCCCGCACCGCGCCCTTGATCGCCAGGCGGCCATCGATGGCGTAGCGCCCGTTGCCTTCGGCGCGGACCGCGGTGGATGTGAAACGGGCCACCGGGTGCCGCTCCGTATCGAGCCAATCCGGCTTCGCCGCCTCGGTGGTGCCGTCATCGGTCGGTAGCTGCACGCTGCCCAGGTCCACGGCGACCGCGAAGCGGCTGTCGCCGGGGTGTTCGGCATCGATATGGACGTCGGCGGTGAAGCGCCGGAACGACCCATGCACCGGCACCCCCATTTCATGGGACACGAAGCCGATCGCACTTTTCCCGGGGATCAGGCGTACCGGCGCTGCCTGAGCCGCCGCGCCCGCCGCCGGATTCGCCGCCGCCACGCCGCAGCCGGCGCAAAGCAGGACGGCAAGCCCGGCCCGCCGCCCGGCCATCACGCCCCCCGACGGCGCCCGTGCGCCGGCAACATGCGCGCCATGATCCCGTCATGCAGCATGAACCGGTGGTGCAGCGCCGCCACGATATGCAGGCCCGCGAGGCTCGCCAGCGTGTAGGCAAAAAACGCGTGGACATCTTCGAGGGTCTTCCCCAGCGCCTTGTCGACGGGAACGAAGTCGGGCAGCGGAATCTTGCCGAACAGCACGACCGGAAACCCCTTGGCCGAACTCATCGCCCAGCCCAGCAGCGGGACGATGAAGAACAGCGCGTACAGCAGGCCATGGGTTGCGCCGGTCACCTTGCGCTGCCAATCCGCGATCGACCCCGGCAGCGCGGGGGGGCGGTGGGTCGCACGCCAGAGCAGGCGGGTCGCTGCCAGCGCCAGCACGACGATCCCGATCCACTTGTGCCAGTTGAACACGCGCACCCGGGTCGGCGAGAGCTTGAGATCGCCCATGAACACGCCGATCAGGAACACCAGCAGCAGCACCGCCGCCATCAGCCAGTGCAGGTGGATCGCGAAGCCGGAGTAGCGTTCCGTCGGCGCCGACGCGGACATGGGGGAGGAGGGATTGTTTGCCATCGAGGGAAACTCCTGCAGCGGTTCGGTCCGAACCCCGGACCGGAAAGCTGGGATTGTAGGAAGGCGGGGCTTTCCTTCCGTTCAGGATTTCCGTATACAGTGTTTGCCCCCTCACGCTGGCCGCAGGGGGTCCCCGGCGCGGATCCCGCGCCGGCGCCCGACAGGCGCAAGCCCCGGACTCAGGCCCCGCGGTCGAGTTGCTTGCGGATCTCGCGATATACGCTTTCCGTCCGCGGTCGCACGCCGCGCCAGAGCGCGAACGACTCCGCCGCCTGTTCGATCAGCATGCCGAGCCCATCGCTCAGCTGCCGCGCCCCGCCCGACCGGGCCAGCTCCAGGAACGGCGTCGGCGCCGCGGCATAGACGAGGTCGTAGGCCAGCGTGCAGTCATCGAAGGTCTCGGGGTCGATCGGCGGAGCCTCGTGATGCAGGCTCGTGGACGTGCCGTTGACGATCAGGTCGAAATGTTCCGCCGGGGCTTCATCGTAGTGGATGGCCTCGATGCCGAACTCCTCCGCCAGTTCCTGCGCCCGCCCGTGCGTCCGGTTGGCCACGGAAATCCCCTTCGGGCGCTCTTCGAGCAGCGATGCGACCAGCCCGCGCACACCGCCGCCGGCACCGAGAATCAGGATCTCCGCGCCGGCAATCGAAAAACCGAGCCGCTCGCGCACGTCGCGCACGAAACCGATGCCGTCGGTGTTGTCGCCGGAGATCCGGTCGTCGTCGAACTTCAGCGTGTTCACCGCCCCCGCCAACCGCGCCCGCGCACTCAGGTCATCGGCGAGCTTGGCGGCGTCGAGCTTGAACGGGATGGTCACGTTCAAGCCGCGGTAGCCCTGATCGCGCAACCCCAGCGCGATCTCCTCGAAGCGATCCAGCGGCGCCTCGATCCGCTCATAGCGCATATGCTGGCCGGTCTGCTCGGCGAACAGGCGATGGATTTCCGGCGAGCGGCTGTGCACAACCGGGTTGCCGACGACGGCATAGCGATCTTCGATGTTCATGGCTCAATGGCGCGTTCCGCCGGAACCGCCCACTTGCAGTGTGGCTGCGGACGCTTCGCGCGGGGTTTGGGTTTGCAGTTGATCATGGGTAAAAATCCAGCTCCGCGTAATCTCCAGTCGGTCCGCATCCCGGGCAATCCCCGGAGGCAAGGGCGGGAACGGCGCCGCCAGCATAACGATACGCCTCGCGGCATTGTCCAGCACCGGCGAACCGGACGATCGGTCGATCACCGCGTCGAGCAACCGGCCGCTGCGATCGATGATCACCGTCATTTGCAGCGTACCGTAGATTTTGCCGCGTGCGGCAGCGGGGTAATGCGCGTTACCGACCTTTTCCACCCGCGCCCGCCACGCTGCGAAGTAGAGCGCGTCCGGAGACCCTCGCGTGCTCGGCATCAGGTAATGCACCCGCGGCCTCGCCTGGTAATCGGAGATCTCCTTGTCGATCGCCGCCTCCATGCGCGCCAACCGCGTCTGGGTCCGCTCCGCCGCCGGCGCGTGGTGGCGCACGGCCCGATGCAAGCGCACCCGAGCGCGGTGTTCGTTCTGCCGGTACGTGGCGAGCAGCGCGCGCTGCTCGGCCTCGAGGCGGGCAATCGTCTGTCGGGCCGCCTGCAGGGCATCGCCTTCGGAATTGTCGGCCGACGCCGGCAGCGGCGACGTCCGGCGACCGCGCGCATTGGTGCCGCCGCCGTTCAGGTCGACCTGTGCCAGCATCTGCGCATGCTCGGGCCGACGCTGGCTGCGCGCATTGACCAGCACGACCTCCAGCGGCGGCATCGCCGCCGGATGACGCAGCAGTTCGGGCTTGACGAATCGCACCGCGAGCACGACCAGATGCACGCCGACGGAGATCGTCACGGCGGCCAGCAGCACGCGGTTTTCGATGCGGGGAAGGGTGAGCACGCGGGGATTGTAGTGGGCGGGGACGGAGGAGCGCGCGGACCGGGCGTCCGCCCGCGGCCGAACGGAACCACCGTCTCCTACGACTCCGCGCCCGCCTCCGGCGGAGCGCGCTGCGCGTCGACGACCTCCTCGGCGACGGCGTCTTCCTCCTCAGCGACGGCTTGCGCCACCTCCTCCGCCAGCACCTGCACGACTCGCAATTCGGGCACCAGTTCGATGAAGTCGATCGCGCCGACTTCGAGCGCCAGGCGCTGCCCGCGCCCGTACTGCGCCGCCGCCGCAAGCTTGAGCGTGAGTGGCAACCCCTGCACCCGCAGCACCTCGTCGCGTGCGACGCGGGCTTCGATCCGATGGACGCCCTCCTGCTGCAACCAGCGCAGACTCCAGTAGCGCTCCATCCGCTCCTGGAAATCCGCATACGCGCCATACGCGACATCGAAGGCGGATACGGCGGAAAATAGATCGGAATCGCCGCGCGCATACGGGGGCGTCCGCCCCAGGGCCGCGGCGACCAACTGCCGCTGGTTGAGCATGTCGACATAGCGCCGCAGCGGCGACGTGCACCATGCATACCGGGCTACGCCAAGTCCTTCGTGGGGCGCCGGGCTCGTGGACATTCGCACGCGGCCCAGCGACTGGGAACGGTATACCCCGACCCAACGAAGCTGCTCCAG
Organism: Pseudomonadota bacterium; assembly: GCA_021842465.1. Taxonomy (GTDB): domain Bacteria; phylum Pseudomonadota; class Gammaproteobacteria; order Burkholderiales; family Burkholderiaceae_F; genus GJ-E10. Next base: position 36,179 of record JAKBZN010000004.1, on the reverse strand, counting down.
CCAGGCGCCCCATTGCGAATTGGCGGCGATCATCAGCTCTGCAACGATCCGGTCCAGCGGCGCGTCCCGGCGCCGGGTCTGCAGGCGCACGCGCGCAGCCTCGCCCTCGCCCTCGAGCTGGATCGACACCTCCTCCCGTCCCTTCGGCTCCGGCCGGCCGCGGACCGCCTCGCGTCCGGCCTTCAACCGGCTGGCGAACTGCCACAGCAGCGCCAGATCACCGCCGAAGGGTCCGGCCACATCGCCCGCGGCCACCTGGGCCTCGTCCCACGCCAGTTCCGGATGGTCGTGGCGCAGATTGGCGGCCACCGTGATCCGGTCGACGACGGTGTTGGCTGCCGTGATCGCATAGGTCTCGGGATCGACGTCGAGGTAGAGCGAAAGCGCCGGCACGGTCCGGCCCTCGGCGAGGGAATAGGCGTCGACCCAGGCCTCCGGCAGCATCGTGATCTTCATCCCTGGCGCATACACCGTGGACATCCGGGCGCGCGCAACCACGTCGAGCGGGTGATCCCGCACGATCTCCAACGCCGGGGCGGCGATGTGGATGCCGATGCACCACCCTGCGTCGGTACGACGGACCGAGAATGCGTCATCGATCTCCGTGGTGGCGCTGTCGTCGATCGAAAATGCCGGTACCGGCGATTGCGGAAGATCCTCGAACCGCATCGCCGGTGCCGGCAGGTCGGCGGAGAACCCCACGCCGCCCGGAAACGTCCGCGCCAGAAAGGACTGCACATGCCATTGGTACGGGGAGGCGATGGCGCCGCGCGCCAGCAGCAGGCGCAGCGGACTCATCTGCAGAACATGGGCGGCCTCCTCCAGCGCCTTGTACTCGATACCGTTGCGGTCCGGTCGGCACAAGAGGTTCATCGCCGAAGCGGCGATCTCGTCGGGAAGTTCCCCGCGCCGCAACTGGTCGACCATCTGCTCTCGCCGCGCCTCCTGCTGGCGCCGGCGCTCCACCGCCGCCAACGCCGCGCGCAAGGTCTCGGGCGGCGCCGGGCGGAACATGCCACGCCCCTTCCGGTAGAAATACATCGGCGCGGCGTGCAGACGCATCAGGACCGCGGCGGCTTCCACCGCCGCGGGATCATGTCCGTAGTAGTCGCGCGCGAGACGCTCGAACCCGAACTCTTCCTGGGGTGCGCACTCCCAGAGGAAATCGACATCGATGCCCTCGGCTTCCGCACGCGCGGACCGCAGCAGCTCCTCCGCCGCCGGACGATCGAAGCGCAGCAGCACGGCATTGGCCTTGACCTTCACGCGCTTGCCGGTGGTGGTGTCGACCTGGAGCGAGGATTCGGCTGCTGCGCGCACCGTGCCGGCTTTCAGTTCGCCGCTTTCCTCGAAGAGTACGTGCGCGGTCGTCACGGGCGGCGCTCCGTTTCCGTGCCCATGCCGGCACCGTCATCCTCGCCCTCTCCCGCCTGCGCGGGGGAGGGCGAGGACCTCGCGTCCGGCATGGCCGTCAGTGCGGCGAGCAGCTTGCCATGGACGCCCCCAAAACCGCCGTTGCTCATCGCGATCACCTGGTCGCCCGGACGCGCCGCCCGCGCCACCGCGGCGACCAGTTGATCGAGGTCGGAGAACACCCGCGCCCGCTCGCCCAACGGCGCCAGCGCCGCGCGCGGATCCCACCCCAGGTGCGGCGGCTCGAAGCAGAATGTGAGGTCGGCATCCCGCAGACTCGCGGCCAGACGGTCGCGCATGGTCCCCAGGCGCATGGTGTTGGAGCGTGGTTCGAGCAGGGCCAGGATCCGGTTCGCTCCCGCCCGCCGGCGCAAGCCCCCGAGCGTCGCCTCGATCGCCGTGGGATGGTGGGCGAAGTCGTCGTACACGGAAACCCCGTCGGCTACGCCGCGCAGTTCCAGCCGTCGTTTGACCCCCGGGAAACGGCTCAATGCCCGGCAGGCCGCCTCCGGGTCCACGCCGAGATGGGCGCATGCCGCCACGGCCGCCGCCGCGTTGTCGCGATTGTGGTCGCCCGCAAGCGCCCACGCGACCGTGCCCACACCGCGGCCGGCCCGGAGGATTTCGAACGCTTCGGCCGCGTCGGAATCCGCGGCACGCCAGTCCCAATCCGCCCCAGGGCCGAAGCGCTCCACTCCGCACCACGCGCCGCGCGCCAGAACTCGGGCCAGCGCCGCGTCACGGCCGTTGACGATCGCCCGCCCACCGCCCGGCACGCAGCGCATCAGATGGTGGAATTGGGTTTCGATGGCCGCAAGATCGGGAAAGATGTCGGCATGGTCGTATTCGAGGTTGTTCGCAATCACCGTACGGGGAAAGTAATGGACGAACTTGCTGCGCTTGTCGAACAGCGCGCTGTCGTATTCGTCCGCCTCGATCACGAACGGCGCATCGCTTCGGCCGAGGCGCGCGGAAATGCCGAAACCGCCCGGAACCCCGCCGATCAGGAATCCCGGTTCCCGCCCGGCCTGATCCAGAATCCAGGCGCACAGCGAGGACGTCGTCGTCTTTCCGTGCGTGCCGGCAACGGCAAGCACATGCCGGCCGCGCAGGATGTTCTCCCGCACCCATGCCGGACCGGAGACGAACGGCGCATCGGCCTCCAGGATCGCCTCGAACAGCGGGTTGCCCCGGGCCACGACGTTGCCGATGACGAACACGTCCGGCGCGATCGCCATCTGCTCGGCGCCGAACCCTTCGATCACGTCCACGCCCGCATCGCGCAACTGCTCGCTCATCGGGGGATACACCGCGTGGTCGCAACCGGTGACCCGGTGCCCGGCGGCGAGCGCCAGGCGCGCGACTCCGCCCATGAAGGTACCGCAGATTCCCAGGATGTGCAGATGCACGGCGATGGCCAGTCGGTTCGATAAAAGGAAATTCTATCCGGTCTGGACAAAACCCCGGATTCTGTCGACAATGTCGCCCATTTTCCGCGTTCTGCTCAAAATTCAATGGCAAGCCACATTCTCGTGATCAACGGACCGAACCTGAATCTGCTCGGCTCCCGCGAAACGACCATCTACGGCGAGACCACGCTTGCGGACATCGAGCATGCCCTGCAGGCGCAGGCGCGGCAACGGGGCATTGCCCTGCAATGCTTTCAAAGCAACCACGAAGGCGCGCTGATCGACCGGATCCATGCCGCGCGCGACGAGGGCGTGGATTTCATCGTCATCAACGCGGGGGCGTACACCCACACCAGCATCGCCCTGCGGGACGCGCTGGCGGCGACGGCGATCCCCTTTCTGGAAGTGCACCTTTCCAACATCCACCGCCGCGAACCCTTTCGCCACGTTTCCCTGCTGGCGGACAAGGCGATCGGCACCATCGTCGGCCTTGGCCCGGCGGGATACCGATTGGCCCTGGAATTCGCGGCGGACCATCGCGTCGGCGACGCATAGCCGCGGACGCCGATCGCCCGCATAGATATGTACCCGATCCTCGAACCTTGCACCGCAACGCCGGACCCGCAGTCCGACGGGCGGCGCCACTCGTGAGGCACCATGGACCTGCGCAAACTGAAGACCCTGATCGACCTCGTATCCGAATCCGGCATCGCGGAAATCGAAGTCACCGAGGGAGAGGACAAAGTACGGATCGTCAATAAATATGCCGGTGCGCCCCTGCATGCCGCCGCACCGCTGGCGATGCCGGCCGCGCCGGTAGCCGTGGCCGCCCCCGCCCCGGCGGCGGAGCCGCCGGCGCCTCCGTCGGGGCATGTCGTCAAGTCGCCGATGGTCGGCACCTTCTACCGCTCGCCCAACCCGGAATCCAAGCCGTTCGTCGAGATCGGGCAGACGGTCAAGGCAGGCGACACGCTGTGCATCATCGAAGCGATGAAGCTGCTCAACGAGATCGAAGCGGACGTGGCGGGCACGGTCCGGGAAATTCTGGTGGACAACGGACAGGCAGTCGAATACGGCCAGCCGCTCTTCATCGTCGCGTAGCACCCTCATGTTTGGAAAAATTCTGATCGCGAACCGCGGCGAGATCGCGCTGCGGATTCAACGTGCCTGCCGCGAGCTGGGTATTCGTACCGTCGTCGTGCATTCGGAAGTCGATGCCGACGCCAAGTACGTCAAACTCGCCGACGAGTCGGTCTGCATCGGCCCCGCGCCCTCGAGGGAAAGCTACCTCAACGTTCCGGCGATCATCGCCGCCGCCGAGGTCACCGACGCGGAAGCCATCCATCCCGGATACGGATTCCTGTCCGAGAACGCGGATTTCGCGGAGCGCGTGGAGCGCAGCGGCTTCGTGTTCATCGGCCCGCGCCCGGAGTCGATCCGGCTGATGGGCGACAAGGTGTCGGCCAAGCACGCGATGATCTCCGCCGCCGTGCCGACCGTCCCGGGGTCCGATGGCGTCCTGCCCGAAGATCCGCGGGAGATCGTCCGCGTCGCGCGCGCCGTCGGCTATCCGGTCATCATCAAGGCAGCGGGGGGCGGCGGCGGACGCGGCATGCGTGTCGTGCATACCGAGGCCGCCTTGCTCAGCGCGGTGACCATGACCCGGCAGGAAGCGCAGACGGCGTTCGGCAATCCGAACGTCTATATGGAGAAGTTCCTCGAGAACCCGCGCCACATCGAAATCCAGGTGCTCGCCGACCAGCACCGCAACGCGATCTGGCTGGGGGAGCGCGACTGCTCGATGCAGCGGCGCCACCAGAAGATCCTGGAAGAGGCGCCGGCCCCGGGCATTCCACGCAAGCTCATCGAGCGCATCGGCGACCGTTGCGCCGAGGCCTGTCGCAAAATCGACTACCGCGGCGCCGGCACCTTCGAATTCCTCTACGAGAACGGTGAGTTCTATTTCATCGAGATGAACACGCGGGTGCAGGTCGAGCACCCGGTTACCGAACTCGTCACCGGCATCGACATCGTGCAGCAGCAGATCCGGGTCGCGGCGGGAGAGCGCCTGGCGATCCGGCAGCGCGACGTGGTTCTGCGCGGCCATGCCATCGAATGTCGGATCAACGCTGAGGATCCGTACCGATTCACCCCCAGTCCCGGGCGGATCACCGCCTGGCATACGCCGGGGGGACCGGGCGTGCGAGTGGACTCGCATGCGTACGCGGGGTACGTGGTGCCGCCGAACTACGATTCGATGATCGGGAAGCTGCTGTGCTACGGCGACACCCGCGAGCAGGCGATCGCCCGCATGCGGATCGCCCTGTCGGAAGCCGTTGTCGAAGGCATCAGCACCAACATTCCTCTGCACCGGGAATTGATGATGGATGAAAAATTCGTGCAGGGCGGCACCAGCATCCACTACCTGGAAAAGCGCCTGGCGGAAAAGAAGGCCAACCAGGGATAAGCTCGGCCGGGGCCGGATCACCATCATGTTCGCGGAATTCCAGATTCTCCTGCCGGCCGATGCGCTGGACGCCTGGACGGATGCCTTGCTTGCCGCCGGAGCGCTGTCGGTGTCGGTGGAGGATGACGATCGCGACACGCCCGACGAATCGGCGTTGTATGGCGAACCCGGGGAAGAGCCGCCCGACGCGGCATGGCGCAACAACCGGGTGAGCGTGCTGGTCGACGGTGATGCGGATATCGAGGGCCTGCTCGCAACCGCCGCCCAAGGCCTCGATGCCGTCCCGCCGGAGCCGATTGCCTGCAAGGCCGTCGACGACTGCGACTGGGTCCGCCAAACGCAGGCCCAGTTCGCCCCGATCGCCGTCGGACGGATCTGGATCGTCCCAAGCTGGCACGTCCCGCCCGACCCGCAGGCGATCAACATCCGCATCGACCCCGGCGCCGCATTCGGCACCGGAGCGCATCCGACGACGCGGTTGTGCCTGCGGTGGATGGAACGGAATCCGCCGACGGGGCTGTCCGTCCTGGACTATGGCTGCGGATCCGGCATTCTGTCGATCTGCGCCGCAGCGCTGGGGGCCGCCGAGGTGGTCGGCGTCGACATCGACCCGGCTGCGATCGCCACCGCGCGCCACAACGCGCAGGAAAACCAGGTTGCGGTCCGCTACACCGACCCGGAAGCCTTTTCCGGCGAACCGGACCGGCGCTTCGACCTCGTGATCGCGAACATCCTCGCCAACCCGATCATGGTGCTTGCGCCGATGCTGGCCCACCGGGTCCGCCCCGGCGGCGCGATCCTGCTCTCGGGCATCCTGGAACGCCAGGCCCCGGCGATCATCGACACCTTCCTGCGTGCGGACCCCGGCATCACGCTCGCGGTGGTGGCGCAGGACGAAGGCTGGGTGGCGATCGCAGGCACCAAGCCGTCCGGCGACGCCGTCCGGAACCCGAACCCATGAACGCCGCGGGTGCCGTGCCGAAATGAGCTTTGCCACCCGCTGCCCGAACTGCAATGCGCTCTTCCGCGTCAGCGAGGCGCAGTTGCACTCGCACGACGGCCTGGTCCGCTGCGGCGATTGCCGCCACGTCTTCGATGCGCGATCCCGACTCGAAACCATCGTGGATGAGCCCCCGGACGCCCCCCCTCCGTCGCCGCGGGACGCACCGATCGGTCACGAGCCGTCCCCCCCGCCAACCAACGAACCGGTCGGCATGCAACCCGGCATGCCGGTCGACATATTGGCCGGCCGCACCGGCGAATCCGACTTCTCCGAACCCGAGCCGCCGGATTTTCTGCGCACCGACAAACGGCGTACCGGAACGGCCCTGCGTGCGACGCTCGCCACCGCATGCACGCTGCTCACCGTCACGCTTGTCGCACAACTCGCGATCCAATTTCGTGCCGATCTGCTGGCCAATCTGCCGTCGCTGCGGCCGACGCTGAATGCGCTCTGTGTGCCGCTCGCATGCCGTCCAACCCTGCCGATGCGGCCGGATCTGCTCGCGATCGTCAGCAGCGATCTCCAGGCGATCCCCAACACCAGCGCGATGGAGTTCGACGCGGTGATCCGCAACCGGGCGCCCTTCCCGATGGCGCTGCCGTCGATCGAATTGACCCTGACTAATGCGCAGGATCACGCCATCGCGCGCAAGGTGTTCTCGCCCGAAGACTACGGTCCGACGTCCAATTCCCTGGTGCCGCCCGACAACCTGCCGCCGGGGGCGGATCGATCGATCCGCATCCTTTTCGTACCCCCGGGCTCCGGCGCCACAGGATTCGTCGCCTATCCGTTTTTCCCCTGAAAGCTCCGTCCGTAATGAAAAAAACCCTCATCTGCGCGTCGATCGCGTACGACTCGATCATGGTGTTCTCGGGGCGGTTCAAGGACCACATCCTCCCCGATCAGGTCCATATCCTGAACGTCTCCTTCCTGGTCCCGACGCTGCGCCGCGAATTCGGGGGCGTCGCCGGAAACATCGCCTACAGCCTCGCGCAACTCGGCGGGACCCCGACGCCGCTGGGAACGATCGGAGAAGACGGAGCCGACTACCTGCGCCGGCTCGACACCCTCGGGATCGACCGCAGCCGCGTACTGCAGATCGATGGCACCCATACCGCGCAGGCGTTCATCACCACGGACCTGGACGACAACCAGATCACCGCGTTCCATCCGGGCGCGATGTCGCATTCCCACCGCAACCCGATTCCCGATGACGATGCGGTCGCACTGGCGCTGGTGGGGCCGGATGGGCGCGACGGCATGCTGGCTCACGCCCGGGCCCTGGCGGAACGCGGCATCCCGTTCCTGTTCGATCCCGGACAGGCGATGCCGCTGTTCGACGGTCCGGATCTGCTGCGCTTCGTCGAACAGGCGCGCTACGTCGCCGTCAACGACTATGAAGGGAAACTGCTGGAGACGAAGACTGGGGTTCCGCTGGCCTCCCTCGCGCGCAACCTGGATGCCCTGATCGTGACCCGCGGCGCGGCGGGTTCCGAGATCCATTGCCGTGGCACGATCGTGCAGGTTCCGGCCGCGCCCGCGCGCGCCATCGCCGATCCGACCGGCTGCGGAGATGCCTATCGGGCGGGCATCCTGTACGGCATCGCGCAGGGCTTCGATTGGGAGACGACCGGACGGCTCGCCTCGGTGATGGGCGCGATCAAGATCGAACACCATGGCGCGCAGCGGCACGAAGCAGGCCGTGCGCAGATCGAGGAACGATTCGTCGAGGCGTTCCGCTACCGCCCCTGGTAAAAAAAACGCCCCACCGATGTGGGGCGTTTGCACGGAACGACGACCGCGTCGGACTACGGCCGGCTCCCGGACGGGAAGGGCCACGCCGCGCCGGCGTCGGCCTCGATGGCGGCCTCCGCGGCCGCACCGGGGAGCGACTCCATCGGGGCCGCCGCTTCCTTGACCGCCGCCTTGCGCTTGGCGGGAGCCCGCTTCTTCGCGGCCGCCGGTTTGACGGCTTCCTTCTTAGTCGCTACTTTTTTTTTAGCGGCCTTCTTTTCCTTCTTTCCGCCCTTCTTTTCCGCCTTCTTGGTGGTGGTCTTGACCGCCTTCTTGGCGGTGGCCTTCTTGGCGGTGGCTTTCTTCGCCGTGGCTTTCTTCGCCGTGACCTTCTTGGCGACCGTCTTCTTCGCGGCCTTCTTGGCGACCTTCTTCGCCGCCGTCTTCTTCGCGGCAACCTTCTTCGCCGCCTTCTTCGCGACAACCCGCTTTGCCGCCTTCTTCGCCGCTGCCTTCTTGGCGACAACCTTCTTCGCGACGACCTTCTTGGCTACGACCTTCTTGGCGGCCTTCTTCGCCGCCGTCTTCTTCGCGGCCTTCTTCGCAGCTTTCTTTGTTGCCATGGACATCTCTCCTATCAGAACAGATCGATTTGACGAACTTGGGAAACCCGGCCGCGATCGCGGGCCGGGCTATTCATCGGCGCATGCGGAGGCACGGTCGCCGCGGCAAGCCCAGAAATGCGTTTTGCAGGGCGCATATCCGAGTCAGGCGCGGAACGGAACGGGCGCAAGCCGTTGACGCTGATGAATCCGGGACGGCGCGTGCGGCCATGCGCACGCGCGAAATGCGCAGCGCTGCAAGCGGCGTGCGCGAAAAATGAGGAGGATCCGATGTAGGAACGAAATGAAGACGGCGGGAGAACGCAGGAAACTTCGGGGGGAGCAATGCCGCGAGACGGCGAGGTCTCGGGTCGTGGCACGAAATGCCGACTGTGGCTGTCTGCGTTCAATTCGGCGATCGATCTCGCGATCGAACTACATAAAATTCACGGGCGAATTATTACTCCCGATGGTTCTGCACTGCAAGAATTTTTTTCTGTTTCAACGAAAAAACAGCGCATCGATTCGCCATCAAATCGATGCGCTGCATAACAACTCAATCCCAGTTCAGCGCGCCGCCGCTCTGATACTCGAGCACGCGCGTCTCGAAGAAGTTGCGTTCCTTCTTCAAGTCGATCATCTCGCTCATCCAGGGAAACGGGTTCTCCTGCTCAGGGAACAAGGTCTCCATCCCGATCTGCTGTGCGCGGCGGTTGGCGATGTATCGCAGATAGTCCTTGAACATCGCCGCGTTCAGGCCCAGCACGCCGCGCGGCATGGTGTCCTCGGCGTAGCGGTATTCCAGGTCCACCGCGGTCAGGAACAACTGGCGGATCTCGGAACGGAACTCGGTCGTCCACAGCCCGGGGTTTTCCAGCTTGATCTGGTTGATCATGTCGATGCCGAAATTGCAGTGCATCGACTCGTCCCGCAGGATGTATTGATACTGTTCGGCCGCGCCCGTCATCTTGTTCTGCCGGCCCAGGGCCAGGATCTGGACGAATCCGACGTAGAAGAACAGCCCCTCCATCAGACAGGCGAAAACGATCAGCGACCGCAGGAGCGCACGATCCGCTTCCGGGGTCCCGGTCTGGAATCCCGGGTCGGTCAGCACCTCGATGAACGGCAGAAGAAACTCGTCCTTGGCGCGAATCGAGGGGATTTCCCGGTAGGCGTTGAAGATTTCCCCCTCGTCGAGACCCAGGGATTCGACGATGTACTGGTACGCGTGGGTGTGAATCGCCTCCTCGAACGCCTGACGGAGCAGGAACTGCCGGCATTCCGGCGCCGTGATCTGGCGATACGTCCCGAGCACGATGTTGTTCGCGGCCAGCGAATCCGCCGTCACGAAGAACCCGAGGTTGCGCTTGACGACACGCCGCTCGTCTTCGCTCAGGCCGTTGGGATCCTTCCACAGGGCCACGTCGCGGGACATGTTGACCTCCTGCGGCATCCAGTGGTTGGCGCAGGCGGACAGGTACTTGTCCCAGGCCCACTTGTACTTGAACGGAACCAGCTGGTTGACGTCCGCCCGGCCGTTGATGATCCGCTTGTCCTCCATCCGTACGCGCCCCCCGAAGGCGGTTCCGGCGGCGTCCTCCGCGCGTGCCCGGCCTTGGGCCGGCGCTGCCGCCGGCGCCGGCATCGACTCGGCCGAAACCTGCGCAAGCGCCCGTTGCGGCCCCGGCGCTCCCGCCGTCACCGGCCGCGCCGGCTCGACATCATCCCATTGCAACATGATTCCTCTCCCGATCCGTTCTTGTTATTGGCAGGCTTCGCACTCGGAAAACCCCGCATCCCCGGGGCGCAGCGTGCAGACCTTCCCCTCCGCCGCCAAAACGGCCGCGTCCGTCGCGACGGGGACCGCGTTGAGCGTTCCGGCGCGCCCCGTCGACTTCTCGGCATGTGTCGCCCCCAGCGTGCGCAGATAGTAGGTCGTCTTCAAGCCGCGCAGCCAGGCGAGCTTGTAGACCTCGTCGAGCTTGCGGCCCGAAACCCCCGCCAGGTAGATGTTGAGGGACTGCGCCTGATCGATCCATTTCTGGCGGCGCGAGGCGCACTCGATCAGCCAGGTCGGATCGATCTCGAACGCCGTTGCATATCGCTGCCGGATCTCCTCGGGAATGCGATCGATGCGCGCGAGGCTGCCGTCGAAATACTTCAAGTCGGCGACCATCACTTCGTCCCACAGTCCGAGCGACTTCAACTCCCGCACCAGATGCTGGTTGACGACGGTGAATTCTCCGGAAAGGTTGGATTTGACGTACAGGTTCTGGTAGGTCGGCTCGATGCTGGCGGACACGCCGACGATGTTGGAAATCGTCGCCGTGGGCGCGATCGCAACGCAGTTCGAGTTGCGCATCCCGTATCGGGAAATCCGCTCGCGCAGCCCCGCCCAGTCCATCCGCTCCTGCGCATCGACCTCGAGGTGTCCGCCGCGTTCCCGACCCAGGATTTCGAGACTGTCGCGCGGCAGAATCCCCTGGTCCCACAAGGATCCGCGGAAGGTCGAATACGGCCCGCGCTCGGCCGCGAGTTCCGTCGAGGCCCAATAGGCGAAATAGCAGACCGCCTCCTGGCTGCGATCGGCAAATTCCACCGCCGCTTCGGACGCGTACGGGATCCGCAGGCGATGCAGGCAATCCTGGAACCCCATGATCCCGAGGCCCACCGGCCGATGGCGGAGATTGGAATTGCGCGCCTTCGACACCGCGTAGTAGTTGATGTCGACCACGTTGTCGAGCATCCGCATCGCGATTCCCACCGTCCGCCGCAATTTTTCCAGGTCGAGGTCGAATCCGCCGGAACCATTCGGACAAAGATGGGCGAGCAGGTTGACCGATCCGAGGTTGCAGACGGCGATTTCCTCCTCGGAGGTGTTCAGGGTGATCTCGGTGCACAGGTTGGAGCTGTGCACCACCCCGACGTGCTGCTGCGGCGAGCGCAGATTGCAGGCGTCCTTGAACGTGATCCAGGGATGGCCGGTCTCGAACAGCATCGAAAGCATCTTGCGCCACAACTGCGCCGCCGCGACCTTCTTGAAGAGGCGCAACTCCCCGCGGGCCGCCTTTTCCTCGTATGCCCGGTAGGCCGCCTCGAACGCCTTTCCCGTGAGGTCATGGAGGTCCGGGCAGTCGCTGGGGGAGAACAGGGTCCACTCCCCATCCTCGAACACCCGCTTCATGAACAGGTCGGGAATCCAGTTCGCCGTGTTCATGTCATGGGTACGGCGGCGGTCGTCCCCGGTGTTCTTGCGCAGATCCAGGAACTCCTCGATGTCCAGATGCCAGGTCTCCAGGTAGCAGCAGACCGCGCCCTTGCGCTTGCCGCCCTGGTTCACCGCGACAGCGGTGTCGTTGACCACCTTGAGGAACGGCACGACGCCCTGGGATTTGCCGTTCGTGCCCCGGATGTGGGCGCCGAGCGCGCGCACCGGGGTCCAGTCGTTGCCCAGACCGCCCGCGAACTTGGCGAGCATCGCGTTGTCCTTGATCGCTTCGTAGATGCCGTCGAGGTGATCCGGGACCGTGCTGAGATAGCACGAGGAGAGCTGGGAATGCTGCGTACCGGAATTGAACAACGTCGGCGTCGAACTCATGAAGTCGAAGCTCGAGAGCAGGTCATAGAACTCGATCGCCCGCGTCTCGCGGTCGATCTCGTTGAGCGCCAGTCCCATCGCCACCCGCATGAAAAACGTCTGCGGCAGTTCGAAACGGCGCCCGTCGCGGTGCAGGAAATACCGGTCATACAGCGTCTGCAGCCCCAGATAGGAAAACTGCAGGTCGCGCTCCGGCTTGAGCGCCGCCGCCAGTCGCGACAAATCGAACTGCAGCAGGCGCTCGTCAAGCAGGCCGGCGTCGACCCCGATGCGGACGCACCGCGGGAAAACCTCCGCGTAGCGCTCCACCATCGCACCCTGCGCCACTTCCGTTCCGAACACCTCCTTGCGCACGACGTGCAAGAGCAGGCGCGCCGTCACCTCGCTGTACGCCGGGTCGGTTTCGATCCGGGCCCGGGCGGCGAGGATCGCCGACTTGTGCACCTCTTCCACCGGGACGCCGTCGTAGAGGTTCTTGAGCGTCGCCGACAACACCGCATCGACGGAGACATACTCGGTGAGCCCCTCGCATGCAGCCTCGATCGTCGCGCGCAGGCGCGCCGCATCCAGCGGAACCCGGCGCCCGCCGTCGGTGACGTGCAGGGCGGCCGGCTCCGACTGCGCCGCCGGCTGATGCTGCGCCCGCTCCTGTGCGCGCCGCTCGCGGTACAGGACGTACGCGCGGGCGACATCGTGCGCGCCGTCGCGCATGAGCGCCAGTTCGACCTGATCCTGGATTTCCTCGATGTGAAACGTCCCGCCCGCGGGCTCGCGGCGCATGAGCGCCGTCACGGCGACGGCGGTCAGGCGCTCGACCTGCTCGCGAATCGCCGCCGACGCCGCGGCCTGGCCACCGTGAACCGCGAGGAACGCCTTGGTCATGGCGACGGCGATCTTCGATGGTTCGAAGGCGACGACGGCGCCGTTGCGGCGGATGATCCGGTAATCCCCCAGCCCGCTCGCCACGGGGTGCGCCAATGCCTGCGCCCGCGCATCTCCCGTCAACGCGCCGCCGCCGAAAGCGCCTCCGCCCGCAGCAGCAACCGCCGCTTCCCCTTGATTTTGATATTGCATCGCTTCCCCCGTAACAGCGGATTGCCGGCGCCACGGCGCTGCCGCGCCGCGTCCGCGTGCTTGCGGCCACCGGCTGGAAATGTTCTCGGAACACAATATCTTGTATGCGACGACAAAACATCAACAAGAAATTGTGGTGTCGATCTTAGGAGATCTTTTCGGGGTCAGCAATCACTTGCAGAATTTCCGGCGAAATCCCGTCGCAACCGCGTCCAATCGAAGAGCGGTCCCGGGTCGGTCTTGCGCCCCGGCGCGACCTCGGAATGGCCGCGGACCGCGCGCAGCGGGTAGGCCGACCGCAAACCGGAGAGCAGGACAGCCAGGGTGGCGTACTGCGCATCCGCAAAGGGTTCGTACTCGCACCCCTCCAGTTCCACCCCGATCGAAAAGTCGTTGCATCCGGACCGCCCCTCGAACGCCGACGCGCCGGCATGCCATGCCCGGTCCCGGCACGAGACGAATTGCGTCAACGCCCCATCGCGCCCGATCAGGAAATGCGCGGACACGCGGACGCCGCGCAGCCGCGCGTAAAACGGATGGCCATCGCAATCGAGGATGCCTGCGAAAAACCGCGCGATCCCGTCGCTTCCGAATCGCCCCGGCGGCAGGCTGATGCAATGGAGCACGACCAGGTCGATCCGCGGATCGCCGGCAGCCACGGCCGGGCGCGCGTCGAAGTGGGGCGACGCGACCCGGCGCACGCCCGCGGCCCAGCCGTCGGCGCCGACCTGCAGGGCGCGATTCACTTCAACCCCAGGCGCTGCATCCGGTACCGCATCTGACGAAACGAGATTCCCAGCAACTGGGCTGCCGCGGTCCGGTTATGCCGCGTCTTCGCGAGGGCGGCGCGGATCGCCGCCCCCTCCATCTCGTCCAGGTAGGCCGCCAGATCGGACGGCACGCCATCGACGATCTCGATCCGCGCGCGCTCCGCAGCCCCTTCCGCGGCACCGCCCGCGCCTTGCACCGTCACCGCGGGTGGCTCCCCGCCCGGATCCGCGGCCGGCGCAGCGGCCATCGTCGCCGGGTTCGGCCGCAAGGCCAGATCCGTCGCCGCGAGATCGCCGCCGCCCGTGAATACGACGGCGCGCTCCAGCACGTTTTCCAATTCGCGGACATTGCCCGGGAACGGCTGCCGCGACAATTCCGCTTCGGCTTCGGGCGCCAACCGGGCGAAGGCAACGCCCGTCCGGTCGACGATGCGCTGCAACAGGGCACGGGCGATGTCCGGGATGTCGGTCGCGCGCTCCCGCAGGCTCGGCACCCGCAACTCGATGACGTTCAGCCGGTAGTAGAGATCCTGCCGGAACCGACCGGCTTCGACCAACCGACCCAGATCCTGATGGGTCGCGCTCAGGATGCGCACGTCGGTCGGATCCTCGGCGATCGAACCCACCTTCTGGAGACGCCGCTCCTGAATCACGCGCAACAGCTTCACTTGCATCGCAAGCGGAAGTTCGGCAATTTCGTCGAGGAAGAGCGTCCCGCCCGAAGCGGCCTGGAAATATCCGTCGCGATCCCGGTCGGCGCCGGTGAACGCCCCGCGCTTGTAGCCGAAAAATTCCGCTTCCATCAACGTTTCGGGAATCGCGCCGCAGTTGACGGCGACGAAGGGGCCACCCCGACGTGCCGATGCGGCGTGGATCGCGCGCGCGACCAGTTCCTTGCCCGAACCGGACTCGCCGGTGATCGCCACGGGCGCCATGCCTTGGCCCACTCGGGCGATCAACGAACGCAATTGCTGCATCGCCGGCGAATTGCCGACCAGACGGGCGACGGCGCCACCCGGCAGAAAATCCTCGGGCCCCGCGCTCGCATCGCCGCCCGCCCCGCCGAGGGCGGCGCGCACCAGCGTACGGAGCTGATCGAGATCCACCGGCTTCGAGAGGTAATCGAATGCGCCGGCCTTGAGCGCCGCGACCGCATTGTCGGCGCTGCCGTATGCGGTGATGACGGCGATTTTCGGTTCGCCGCGCGCGCCCAGTTCGCGCACGAGGTCGAGCCCCGAACCGTCGGGCAGGCGCATGTCCGTCAGGCACAGACGATACGAGCGGGACTGCACGCGTTCGCGCGCTTCCTGCAGCGATCCGGCGCCATCGACGTGCAGCCCCAACCGCTCGAGCGTGATTCCGAGCAGTTCGCGAAGATCCGCTTCGTCGTCGACGACCAGCACCGACGGACCCTGCGGGCGGCCGCCATCCGTTGCCATGGAAACAGGCCCTAGTCGCCCCACCGTACCTCCCTCTCCAGATCCTGGATCATTTCCAGGTTCCGCTCCGTCATCCCGCCTTCGGAGGAGCCGCGCACGAATCGCACGGCGAATCCGCAACGCTCCATGCCGCCGACCCGATCGAACAGGTCATAGACCAGCTCCGCGCCGTTGGCGATGCAAAATTCCCGCGCAAGGTACAAGCCCAGCCCGGTTCCTTTCGCGCGGCTCGTGAAGAACGGCTCGAAAATCGCCGCCCGCTCCGCGGCCGGCACGCCCGGGCCGTCATCCAGGACCCAGATCTGCCCAAGCTCCTCGGCGCGCGCTTCGCGCAGGACGATCCGCACGCAACCCGGCTTCCCCGAGGCATAGCGCACCGCATTATCGACAAGATTGAACAGGATTTGGCGCAGGTGCCCCGGCTCGAACACCACGGCCGCGCCCATTGCCCCCTCGACGGCGATCACACCCTCCGGCACACCCCGATCCCGCCGAAACTCCTCGACCCAGGTTTCCACGAACCGGCGCGCATCGAGCGCATCCCCCATCGGCGGATCACGCCGCGCAACGCGCAGCACGTCCTCCACCAGGCGGTTGAGACGCGACGTGTTTTCCCGCACGATTTCGACCAGGCGGCGCTGCAGCGGACTGAGCGGCTCCTCCGCCAGCAACTGGCCGGCATTGCCGATCGCTCCCAGGGGGTTGCGGATCTCGTGCGCGATCGACGCCGTCAAGCGTCCCATCGCCGCCAGCTTGAGACGTTGCGCGCGTTCCTCGATCGCGCGCAGGTCCTCGAGAAAGATGACGAACTCGCCGGATCGGGCTGCCGGAGGCCGCGCGAAGCGCGCGCGCAAAGGGTGCAGCGCGTCGGCAAACCCCGACTCGGCGGCCGCCGGGGCCGGGAACACCCACTCGTCCCACGCCGGCCGCCCGTCCGCCGGCACCGGCGACGACAGCCACCGGCGATAGGCGCCAACCAGCGTTGCCAAGGCGGGGAACTCGTCGAGGCGCCGTCCGGTGAGTTGCGCCCCCCGATCCAACCCCAGGAAGACGCGGGCCGCGACGTTGTTCGCGCGCACCTGGGTGGCGGCGTCGACGACCAGAACACCCTGCTCCATCTGGGAAATCACCAGGCGGTTGATTTCCAGCTGGCTGTGCAGGTCGACCCCGCGCGCGTGGGCCAGGGTCTCCTGCCGCCGCAACCGCGTCGCCAACAAACGCAGCAATGCGGTGATGCCGAACAACGCCGCGCCGAACAGTCCTGCCTCGAACAGCTGGGCGCCTGCTTGCCCTTGGCGAACGCTCCGCAGAAACGCGTCAGAGAGCAGGACCACCACCGCGATCGACGAAATGAAGAACGCCGGTCCGGTCGGCAGGATCACCGACGCCCCCGCCACCGGCAGGAGATAGAACACGGCAAATTCGCTGCGGATGCCGCCGCTCAACACGACGAGGACCGTCGCACAGAGCAGATCGACGCTGAATTGGATGCTGAGCTGCGCCATGAAATGGCGCCGAACCCCGACCGCCATGGCGGCCAAGGCCATCGCCAGGACGCAGTACACGCCGAGGACGACCGTGATCTCGTGGGGCGAGCCCGCCGAAACGCCCGTCTCGACCGGAACGGAGAACAGCAGCGCGAACGCCAGCGCGAAGACTGCGGCGGCCACCCGCACCAGCGACAGCACCCGGAGCGCCCGCCACACCGGCCTCACGACCAGTCCGGCAGCCTCCTCGCGGGACGGGTCGACCGCGCGCGGCGACGTTTCAGCAGATTGCGCCATGGGAACGCCCGGCGCGCTACCCGGAATGCCCCTGGTGCTCCGGACAGCACGCCCATCGCCCGTCTTGTCCCCGTAGCGCCTCGGATTCGGGCAGATATCCGCCACACTGCGCGCAGCGCACCATGTTCTCGATCCGCGGCGCGTCGGCGGGCGAACCCCCTCCCGAGGCGCTGTGGCGCGGAGAACCGTCCCCACCCAGCCGACGCAGCGCCGAGATCGCCAATCCGCCGACCAGGAGCCAGAAAATCAGGCGGCTCACTGCCATCCCCGGTCGAGGATCACTTCGAACACGAAACGGCTGCCGACGTACGCCAAGAGCAGCAGGGCGAAGCCGGTGAACATCCAGCGCTGCGCCACCTTGCCGCGCCAACCGAAGCCATAGCGTCCCGCGAGCAGCGTCGCGAACACGACCCACGCCGTGATCGAGAAAACCGTCTTGTGATCGACCCGGATCGGCCGACCGAACAGCTCCTCCGAAAAAAAGATGCCGCTCCCCAGCGACGTCGTCAGCAGCACGAACCCTGCCGCGATCTGGCGGAAGATCAGCGATTCGAGCGACAGGAGCGGCGGCAATTGGGCGATCAGGGTATCGACGGAGCGCGACGCTTCGCGACGGGGGCGATGCAGCCGCCGGGCCACGATGTTCATCAACACGCCGTGCAACGCGGCGATGGTGAACAGGCTGTAGGCGAGAATTGAAACCGAAATGTGGACGCGCAGCGCCACCGAACTTCCTTCGCCGATTTCCTCCCCCGGGAACCCCAGAGGGAGCAGGCTGCAGGCCGCCGCCAGCGGCAGAAGCAGGACGTAGAGCCCGCCCAGCGGCAGAAAGAAATCCTCCACCCACAGAAAGCCGCTCGCCACGAACGTCATGGCCGAAAGGGCCTGGGCGAACCCGAACCGCAGCCCCCCGCCGCCGAAGATGTCGACCGCCAGCAGCACCCCATGCCAGAACACCGCCAGCGGCAACGCGCCGACAACCCAGCCCGGCAGCCGGTGTGCCCCCTCCCGTAACGACCGCCAAGCGCCATATGCCGCGGCAAGGTACAGTCCCGCGACCATGAGGTAGGCCGCGCCGTAGAATCCTTCGGTTTGCATGTCGACCTATATACCACGCCCCTGGCGGACTTTCTCAAATGCTCGATCAAATCACCGACCGCTTTTCCCGAATCGTCAAGCAGATGCGCGGCCAGACGCGGCTGACGGAGGCCAACACGCAGGAGATGTTGCGCGAGGTGCGCCTGGCGCTGCTCGAAGCCGACGTCGCCCTGCCCGTCGTGCGGGATTTCGTCGCGCGAATCCGCGACCAGGCGCTCGGCCAGGACGTGCTCGGCAGTCTGACGCCGGGACAGACCCTGGTCGGAATCGTGCACCGGGAACTGGTGCGGCTGATGGGCGGCGACCTGCCAGCCGCGGAGCGGGAGTTGAACCTGGCCACGCAGCCACCGGCCGTCATCCTGATGGCCGGCCTGCAGGGCGCGGGCAAGACCACGACGGTCGGCAAGCTCGGGCGCTGGCTGGCAGGACAGCGCCGCAAGAAGGTACTGGCCGTATCGGTCGACGTCTACCGCCCCGCGGCCATCGCGCAGTTGCAGACCGTCTGTGAGCAGGCCGGGGTCGAATTCTTTCCGACGCCGCCGGGTGCGCGTCCCGTCGACATCGCCCGCGCGGCGGTCGACCATGCCCGCCGGCACCTGATCGACGTGGTGCTCGTCGACACGGCGGGACGCACCACGGTCGACGAGCCGATGATGGAGGAGATCGCGCAGCTCCACGCCGCGCTGGATCCGATCGAAACGCTCTTCGTCGTCGATGCGATGCTGGGTCAGGACGCCGTGCAGACCGCATCGGCGTTCGGGGCGCGACTGCCGCTCACCGGGGTCGTCGTCACCAAGCTCGACGGCGACGCACGAGGCGGCGTCGCCCTGTCGGTCACGAACGTCACCGGCAAGCCGATCAAGTTCGCCGGTACGGCGGAAAAGCTGACCGGTCTGGAGGCGTTCGATCCCGAGCGCATGGCGGGACGGATCCTCGGCATGGGCGACATCGTTGCGCTGGTCGAGGAAGTCCGCAGTTCCGTCGATCTGGGTGCGGCCGAGAAGCTGGCCAAGCGGATGCAGACCGGAGCGCGGTTCGACCTCAACGACTTCCGGGAACAGATCGCGCAGATGCGGCGGATGGGCGGCCTGGGCGGGGTCATCGACAAGCTGCCGGCGCAGTTGTCGCAGGCCGCCGGCCAGCTCGACCCGAAGGTGGCCGAGCGTCAGATCCGGCGCATGGAGGGCATGATCCAGTCGATGACGCCGGCGGAGCGCACCAAGCCGGAACTGATCAAGGCCTCGCGCAAGCGGCGCATCGCCGCGGGGGCGGGCGTGCCGGTGCAGGAGGTCAACCGCCTGCTGGCGCAGTATGAACAGATGAACACGGTGATGAAGCAGATGCGCAAGGGCGGACTGGCGAAGATGATGCGGGCGTTCGGGTCGATGACGGGGGGAATGAAGCGAGGGTGATCGTCCGGGCTGGGCGGCGGGCGGACATCGCCGCCGCCCTCACCCGCCGTAGGACCAATTGCCCTTCCACGCCGCGAGTACGGCGTTGGGATAGGCCGGATCGCCCACCGATCCGTTGTAGCGACCGAGGGCGCGGAACAAGTCGCCGCGCTCCTCGTCGATGTAGTGCCGCAGGATCACGCAGCCGTACCGCAGGTTGGTCCGCATGTCGAACAGGCTGCGCACGTTGCCATCGCCGATCAGGTCGACCCAGAACGGCATTACCTGCATGTACCCCATCGCACCCGCGCCCGAGATCGCGTACTTGCGGAAATTGCTCTCCACCTGGATCAGGCCCAGCACCATCTGTCGGTCCAGTCCGGCGCGGATCGCTTCGTAGTCGAGGGTGCGCAGAAGATCGTCGCGGGTGCGGGGCAACGGCAGACGCACGGCAAGGCGGCGGGACATCGCCTGCCGCCAGCGCTCGAACGCGGCGCGTTCGCCGGGCGTGTCGAAGCGGCGGGTCGGAGGCGCGGGATCGGCGATCAAGGCGCTCAGGGCCGTGCGGACGGAAGCGGCGAGGGCTTCGTATTGCTGGGCACCGGCGCGGGCCCGGCGCGGCACGAACGGCAACGCCAGCGCGGTGAGCGTCAGGGCGCGGCGGCGATCGGAAAATGGCTTTTGCATGGAACGTTCAGTCGACCCAATCGCCGAGATCACTCCGCCAACGACACCCTCACCCCCGCCCGCTCCCGCCGACGCGGGAGCGGATTCACGCCCTCTCCCGGAATGTCGACGCCGAAATGCTACCGGCTGCCGAGTCGCTGCAGCAAGAACTGCACCGCGCCGTCGGCGTCGATCTCGACGGACTCCAGCGTGGCGCGCGGCACGTATTCCATCTTGCCCGTCTTGAGGCCGCGCTCGCCGATGGTGACGCGATGCGGAATCCCGATCAACTCCGCGTCCGCGAACATCGCCCCGGGACGTTCGCCACGATCGTCGAGCAGAACGTCGACGCCGGCGGCGCGCAACGCATCGTAGAGGGCGTCGGCACGCGCACGCACGCCTTCCGACTGGTGATAATTCACCGGGCACACGACCACGGAAAACGGCGCGATCGATTCCGGCCAGACGATGCCGCGCGCATCGTGGTTTTGCTCGATCGCCGCGCCAACCAGGCGCGTGACGCCGATCCCGTAGCAGCCCATCTCGAAAAACCGTGCCTTGCCGGTCTCGTCGAGAAACGTGGCATCGAGCTTTTCCGAGTATTTCGTGCCGAGGTAGAAGACGTGACCGACCTCGATTCCACGCTGGATGGCGAGACGGCCCTTGCCATCCGGGGACGGATCGCCGGCAACCACATTGCGCAGGTCCGCGACCAGCGCCGCCTCCGGCATGTCCCGGCCCCAGTTCGCCCCCGTGTAATGGACGTCCTCTTCGTTGGCGCCGCAGACGAAGTCCGACATGTTGGCGACCGTACGATCGGCGATCACCCGCACCGGCTTGCGCGGCGCGATCGGCCCGAGGGAGCCCGGCGCGCAACCGAAGGCATCAACGATCTCGGCGTCGCTCGCCATGCGCCAGCCGTCGCCGAAGCCGGGAAGCTTGCCGGTCTTGACTTCGTTGAGATCGTGATCACCCCGCAGCAACAGCAGGACGATTTCGGGGACGGTGGCCGGATCCCCTGCGGCGGCACCCGCCGCCACCACGACCGCCTTGACCGTCCGTTCGACCGGAACGCCCAGAAACTGCGCGACGTCGGCACACTTCGTCTTCCCGGGCGTCGCAACCTTTTGCAGCGGGTTTTGGGCGGGCGCCCGCACCGCGAGCAGGGGCAGTGCTTCCGCCAGTTCCATGTTGGCGGCGTACTCGCCCTCCGGGCTGAACGCGATGACGTCTTCGCCGCTGTCGGCGATCACCTGGAACTCATGCGAGCGCGACCCGCCGATCGCACCGGTGTCGGCCGCAACCGCCCGGAAACGCAGGCCCAGACGGGTGAAGATCCGCACGTACGCGGCGAACATGGCCTCGTAGCTGCGATGGGCCGCCTCGACGTCGCGATCGAAGGAGTATGCATCCTTCATCGTGAACTCGCGTCCGCGCATGACACCGAAGCGGGGGCGTCGCTCGTCGCGGAACTTCGTCTGGATGTGATAGAAGTTGACCGGCAGCTGGCGGTAGCTGCGGATTTCCTGCCGCGCGATGTCGGTGACCACCTCCTCCGACGTGGGCTGCAACACGAAATCGCGCTGGTGCCGATCCTGGATCCGCAAGAGTTCCGGGCCGTACTTGTCCCAGCGACCCGACTCCATCCAGAGTTCGGCGGGTTGCACGACCGGCATCAGCAGTTCGAGCGCGCCGGCGCGGTTCATCTCGTCCCGGATGATCGCCTCGATCTTGCGAATCGTGCGCAAGCCGAGCGGAAGATAGTTATAGATGCCGGCCGCGAGCTTGCGCACCATGCCGGCACGCAGCATCAGTTTCTGGCTGATGATCTCGGCATCGCCGGGAGCTTCTTTCTGGGTGGAGATGAGGTAGGCGGAGGCGCGCATGAGTTTTCCATATAATCGACCGGAAATGATATCGCTTCAGGGGTTGGCATGCTGGACAAGGACGGGTACCGCCCGAACGTCGGCATCATCCTGCTCAATCGACGCAACGAGGTGTTCTGGGGCAAGCGGCTAGGCCAGCATTCCTGGCAGTTTCCGCAAGGCGGCATCAAGCCCGGCGAGACGCCGGAGCAGGCGATGTACCGGGAACTGTACGAGGAGGTCGGCCTGGAGACGGAACATGTCCAGATCGTCGGACGCACGCGCGGCTGGCTGCGCTACGACGTGCCCGAGCAGTGGATCCGGCGGGAAATGCGGGGAAGTTATCGGGGCCAGAAGCAGATCTGGTACCTGCTGCGCTTGGTGGGGAACGACCGCGACGTGCGGCTGGACCGCAGCGAGAAGCCGGAGTTCGATGCGTGGCGATGGCACGAGTATTGGGTGCCGATGGAATCGGTCATCGAGTTCAAGCGGGAGGTGTACGGCAAGGCGCTGCACGAACTCGCGCGGCTCGTCTTTCCCGGTCCGCGCGAAGGCAGGCCTCCGCGTTCACCGTAGCGCCCGGACCGGATGTCCGCGCGCTACGCGCTACAGCAGCACGAGATTGTCGCGATGGATGAGTTCGGGTTCTTCGATGAACCCGAGCACCTGTGCGATCTCGGCGCTCGGCCGGCGCGCGATGAGGCGGGCCTCGGCGCTGGAGTAGTTCACCAGGCCGCGCGCGATCTCGTCGCCTGCTTCGTCCATGCAGGCGACGACGTCGCCGCGCGCGAACTCCCCACGCACTTCGATCACGCCGATCGGCAGCAGGCTCTTCCCCTGGTCGCGAAGCGCAGCGGCTGCGCCACCATCGAGCACCACGCGCCCCTTGAGTTGCAGATGGTCGGCAAGCCATTGCTTGCGCGCCGAGCGCATGGGCGTCGCTGCCGTCAGCCGGGTGCCGATGGCTTCCCCGTGCGCCAGGCGAAGCAGCACGTCCGGCTCCCGACCGGAGGCGATGACAGTGCAGGCGCCGCTGCGCGCGGCACGCTTGGCCGCCAGCACCTTGCTCAGCATCCCGCCGCGGCTGATCGCGCTGCCCGCACCGCCGGCAACCTCCTCCAGCCGCGGATCTCCCGCCACCGCCTCGGCGATCAGCGTCGCGCCCGGCACGCGGCGCGGGTCGGCATCGAACAGCCCGCGCTGATCGGTCAGGATGACCAGCGTGTCGGCCTCGACGAGATTCGTCACCAATGCGCCCAGCGTGTCGTTGTCGCCGAACTTGATTTCGTCGGTGACGACGGTGTCGTTCTCGTTGATCACGGGCACGACGCCGAGTTGCAACAGCGTGAGCAGGGTTGAGCGTGCATTGAGGTACCGTGCCCGGTCCGCGAGGTCGGCGTGCGTCAAGAGCACCTGCGCAGTGGGCATTCCCTGGGCGCGAAAGCAGGTTTCATATGTCTGCGCCAGGCCCATCTGCCCGACTGCGGCCGCTGCCTGCAATTCATGGACTTCCTGAGGTCTGCGCGCCCACCCGAGCCGCTTCATGCCCTCTGCGATCGCGCCGCTGGAAACGAGCAGCACCTGACAGCCCGCCCCGCGCAGCGCGGCCACCTGGGCGGCCCAACGCGAAATCGCCGCAGCGTCGAGGCCGCGGCCTTCGTCGGTGACGAGACTGCTGCCAACTTTGACGACCACGCGGGAGAAGCGCGCGGGCGGCGATCCCGGCGAAGCCGCGCCGACGGTCAAATCGGGCTCCATCCGGAAGGCGGCGCGATCTCGGCCGCAGCCGGGTCGGAATCGCCGCTGACCGCTCCGGCCGCGGCATCCGCATCGTCGCGTGCGGGGTGTTCCACCAGGAACTGCTGCACCGCCCACATCAGATCCCGGCATCCTTCGTGGGTCGCCGCGGAAATCACAAAAATCGGCGCCTTGGTGCGAAGCCGACGGCGGAGTTTCGCGACCAGGTCGTCGCGTTCCTCCGATGGCACCGTATCGATCTTGTTGAGCACATACCATCGCGGCCGCCGCTGCAGGGCCGGATCGTACTTGCGCAGTTCCGCGGCGATGGTGCGCGCCTGCGCGACGGGGTCGGCCAAGGGCTCGTCCGCCTCGTGCGGCGAGACGTCCAGCACATGCAACAGGAGGCGCGTGCGGCTCACGTGTCGCAGGAAGCGATCTCCGAGTCCGGCGCCTTCCACCGCGCCCTCGATCAGACCGGGCAAATCCGCGACGACGAACCCTTTCCCCTCCTCCAGGCGAACGACGCCCAGATGCGGAACCAGCGTGGTGAACGGGTAGTCGGCAATCTTCGGCCGGGCGTTGGATACCGCCGAAAGCAGCGTCGATTTCCCGGCATTCGGCAACCCGAGGAGGCCGACGTCGGCCAGCACCTTCAACTCGAGTCGCAGATGTCGCGCCCGTCCGGGTTTGCCCGGCGTGAACTGCCGCGGCGCCCGGTTGGTGCTGGATTTGAAGTGCAGATTCCCCAAACCGCCGGAACCGCCCTCGGCAAGCAACGCGCGCTGGCCGTGCCGGGCCAGGTCGGCGATGGCCTCGCCGGTGTCGTCGTCGTAGACCACCGTCCCCACCGGCATCGCCAGCACGATGTCGTCGCCCCCGGCACCGAAGCAGTCGGAGCCCCGTCCGGCTTCGCCATTCTGCGCCTGATACTTGCGCTGATACCGGTACTCGATGAGCGTGTTCAGATTGCGATCGGCAACCGCCCAGACGCTGCCGCCGCGACCGCCGTCGCCGCCGTTGGGCCCCCCTTTGGGAATGAATTTTTCGCGACGAAACGAGGCGCAGCCGTCGCCACCGCGACCGCCGCTCACTTCAATACGCGCTTCATCAACGAAATTCATGCTGAACGCTTATACGACGCCATGTGCCGCCGCTTCGACACCCACGTTGGCTCCGACCCGAACCCACTCGGGAACTTCGCAACGCGACAACGAAAAACGGCCTGCCGGGTGAACGGCAGGCCGCCATCGAAAACAACCCGCCGCGATGCGGATGATTATGCAGCGACTTCGGGTGCGGCAGGCTGGATATGCACCGACCGCCGGTTGCGCTCGCCGCCAACTGCAAAGCTGACAACGCCGTCCACCAGCGCGAACAGGGTGTAGTCGCGGCCGGTTCCGACGTTGTCGCCGGCATGGAACTGGGTACCGCGCTGGCGAACGATGATGCTGCCGGCGCGAACGGTTTCGCCGCCGTACGCCTTGACCCCCAGCCGCTTCGCCTTGGAGTCGCGGCCGTTGCGGGAAGAACCACCTGCCTTTTTATGTGCCATAGCTACCTCGATGACGGATGCCGGAACTGCGATCAGGCGATCGACTCGATCTGGAGTTCCGTGTAGTTCTGCCGATGTCCCGCGTGCTTCTGGAAATGCTTACGCCGGCGCATCTTGAAAATCCGGACCTTGTCGTGGCGGCCATGGCCGACCACCGTGGCGACCACCGCCGCACCGTCCACGAGCGGCGTACCGATGCGCACCTGGGCGCCATCGCCGACCGCGAGCACTTCGGAGAGCGTAACTTGATCCCCGACCTCGCCCGGCAACGTCTCGACCTTGACGCGGTCGCCCGCGTTCACCCGATACTGTTTGCCGCCCGTTCGAATCACCGCAAACATGGCAACCCCATTCATTTTCAATCGGAAAGTTTTGGATTATCGCAGGTTTCCGCGCCCGTCGTCAAGAAAGCCTCCTGATGCGTGCGCGCCGCGTGGCGAGCAAGTACTGTTTACTATTTACTATCCGTATGATGCCCGATTTTCCACGCCATCCCGTCCGATCCGCTCGGCAGGCCGGCGCTTCATCCATATAATTCCGGCCACCCATGCAATCCGCCGTATCCGCCGCCGAAGCCGCCTCCTCCGCCCCCAACCCACTGGCGGAGATCCTCGCGCCGATTCACGCCGACATGCGCGCCGTCGATGCGACGATCCGCGCGCGGCTCACATCCGACATCGCACTGATCGGGACCATCGGCGAACACATCATCGGCGGGGGCGGGAAACGCCTGCGCCCGGCGATCCTGTTGCTGATCGCCCGTGCCGCCGGGTACCCCGGGCAGCATCATGTGCTGCTTGCCGCGGTGATCGAGTTCATCCACACCGCAACCCTGCTGCACGACGACGTGGTCGACGAATCGGACCTGCGGCGTGGACGCCCCACCAGTAACGCGGCCTTTGGCAATGCGGCAAGCGTGCTGGTGGGGGATTTCCTGTACTCGCGCGCCTTCCAGATGATGGTCGAAGCGGGCAACATGCGCGTCATGCAAGTGCTCGCGGATGCGACGAACCGCATTGCCGAAGGCGAAGTCCTGCAACTGCTCAACATCCACGACCCCAGCGTCGACGAAGCCCGCTATCTGGAGGTGGTCGAGCGCAAGACCGCCACCCTCTTCGAGGCCGCCGCCCGGATCGGCGCGATCCTGAGCGGCGCCGATCCCGAGC
The DNA here is from genome assembly GCA_021842465.1 of Pseudomonadota bacterium. GTDB lineage: Bacteria > Pseudomonadota > Gammaproteobacteria > Burkholderiales > Burkholderiaceae_F > GJ-E10. The sequence continues at coordinate 9,408 of JAKBZN010000004.1, read as the reverse complement.
GCGAGGAGGCCTGCGCGCGCTACGGCGCCGGACTCGGCACCGCGTTCCAGATGATCGACGACGTGCTGGACTACGACGGCACGGCGGAAACGATCGGCAAGCGCCTCGGCGACGATCTGCGCGAAGGGAAGCCGACGCTTCCGGTCATCCACGCCCTGCGCGTTGCCGATGGCGCCCAGCGCGCGCTCATGGTCGAAGCGATCCGCAACGGCAGCGGCGATTTCCTGGAAATCGCGCGCATCGTGCACGAACACGGGTCGATCGAATACGTCCGGCAGCGCGCCCACACCCGCTCGGCCGAAGCGGCGGATGCCATCCGGATGCTGCCGCCATCGACCCACCGTGACCGTCTGCTAGAATTAGCGTCTTTCGCGATGCGCCGGGACCGGTAAAACCGGGCCTGCCATCGAAAACCCCGAGGAACGCCCCTTACGGCGGCTCGCATACGGGGTTGGAACGGGGTGTAGCTCAGCCTGGTAGAGTACTGCGTTCGGGACGCAGGTGTCGGAGGTTCGAATCCTCTCACCCCGACCACGGCTTTTTTTGGGTGTCCATCACAATGGATCGTGCGCATCGTCTCCGGTGACGCCGAAATCCACCGGTAGCCGTACGTAGAACACGGAAACCTTCTCGTCGCGAATCCGCTGCAACAACCGGTCCGCCTCCTCGTCCGTCACGGCGAACCCGACCTCGACCGGCAGATCCCCGGCAAGCTCGAGAAACTGCTGCTCCTGCAGCACCCCGTTGCGTCCGTAGCCGGCGATCGCCTGGAACGCCGATCCGCCGTGGATACCGAGCTTGCGGGCGTTCTCGAGCAACCATTCGTACGCGAGGATGCCGTGCAGGCGCCGCTTTTCCTGTACGTAGAACTTGAGATAACTGCCATGCATCGCGACAACCTCCTTCCATGCAAGCGGGTCAGTGCGCGATCCGCGCAAGCGCCGCAACGATTGCGAAGCCGGCACCCGCGAGCAGGAGCGAACCACCCAGGTGCATGCCGACGGCGCCCACCGCCCAGGCAAATTCACCGCGACCGATCAGCGTAACGATTTCGGCGGAAAACGTCGAAAACGTGGTCAGTCCGCCCAGAAACCCCGTCACCGCGAACAGGCGCCACTCCGGCGCCAGATTGGGATGACGATGGAAGAACGCCACCGCCAATCCGACCAGCAACCCACCGAGCAGATTGGCGGCCAAGGTTCCCAGCGGCACGGTCGGGAATACCGGATTGAAGCGCAACCCCAGCCACCAGCGCAACCAGGCGCCGAATGCGGCTCCGCCGCCGACCGCCAAGAAACCAAGCAGATTCATACCGATCATTCCCGTGCTTCGACGGACACTCCGTGGACCTCCCTCCGCGGAAGATCATATCCTTCGTCCGTAACATTGTCACGCCATAATCCGACTGTCGCCCCCGCTCTTGGGGGACAACCCATCACCGGACCCTGATGCCCGAGCATATTCCGTTATGGGCGCACGTTCTTGCGCTCGCCTCCCTACTGCTGGTTTCCGCGTTCTTTTCGATCGCCGAAACGGCGATGATGGCGATCAATCGGATCCGGTTGCAGCACCTCGTGCGTCAGGGCAACGTCCTCGCCCGCCACACCCAGGCATTGCTTGGCCGCACGGATCGCCTGCTCAGCGTCATCCTGATCGGCAACAATCTCGCCAACACCGCCGCGACCACCCTGGTCACGGCGATCGCGATCTACGATTTCGGCCTCCGGGAGTGGGCCCTTGGGGCGGCGACCGTGGTCATCGCGTTCGTCATCCTGGTGTTTTCGGAGATCACCCCGAAAATCATCGGCGCAACCTATGCGGAACCGATCGCGCTCGCGACGAGCGTGATATTGCGCCCGATCCTGCGGATCGCGACGCCGGCCGTCTGGTTCGTCAACCTCTTCGTGCAGGCCATTCTGCGCCTGCTCCGCATCGCCGGGGCGGCGGCCGGCAACGGTGGAGTCCGGCTGTCCCCGGAAGAACTGCGCACGGTGGTCCTGGAAGGCTCGAGCTTCATTCCGCAGCAGCACCGCAGCATGCTGCTCAACGTCTTCGACCTGGAATCGTTGACGGTGGACGACATCATGACGCCCCGCGCCAACATCGACGGGCTGGATCTCGAGCGGCCGGTCGGGGAACTGCTGGAGCAGATCAAGACAAGCTACCACGGCGAGCTCCCGGCATACGACGGCGACATCAGCCGGACGCAGGGAATCCTGAGTCTACGGAGACTCCTGCCGGTCCTGGCGGCCGGAGCCGCTTCGCTGACCCGGGACCAACTCCGGGGCCTGCTCGCCGAGCCGTACTGGATCCCGACCGGAACCTCGCTGCTCCAGCAGCTCCAGATGTTCCAGGAAAACCGGCAGCACCTCGGCCTGGTCGTCGACGAATACGGCGATCTGCTCGGACTCGTCACGGTCGACGACATCGTCGAGGAAATCATCGGGGAAATCGCGCCGCCGCGGCCCGGCCTGGCATCCGGGGCGGTCCGCTGGAGTCCGGCCGGGGATGCGGTCGTCGACGGCAGCATCTCGCTGCGCCTGCTGAACCGCCGGCTGGGGATTTCCCTGCCGCTCGGCGGCCCCAAGACGCTCAACGGACTGCTGCTCGAACGCCTGGAACAGATTCCCGACGCCCCGTGCTGCGTCCGGTTTCCGGGATGCGCGGCGGAGATCCTTCAGACCCACGACCAGGCGGTGCGCAGCGTTCGGTTGATCCGCGTTCCGGCGATGCCCGGTGTGGCGGAAACCCGGTAAGTTGACGACTGCTCGGCAATCCGCACCGAATCCGCTAAATTCCGGGGTTTGCGCGGCCATCTCCTCGGTTCGCTGTTGGCGGAACGGGGCTATAACAGCCGCTAGACTCCGTCACCGAACCCATGTCCGCGGCCACTCAGCTCAGCCCCGCAGCCGGCGCCCTTACGGGCCTGGCGCGTGCGCTCGTGCAGCAAGGGAAACTGCGCCCGGACCGGGCGGAGGCGCTGGCGCGCAAGGCAACCCAGAGCAACACCCAGTTCATCGACGAACTCGTCGCCGCCCGGGAAGTGACCGGACTCGCACCGGCAACCATCGCCCGGTTCGCCGCCGACACCTTTGGGCACCCGCTCCTCGACCTCGCAGCGCTCGATGCCGATCAACTGCCAAAGGACACCATCGACCGGAAACTCGTCGGAGCCCTGCGCATCCTCGCCTTGCGGCGGCGCGGCAACCGCCTCGCCGTCGCCGTTTCCGACCCGACGAACACCCAGGCACTGGACCAGGTCAAGTTTCAAACGCAACTGGCGCTCGACATCGTCGTCGTCGAACACGACAAGCTGCTTCCGCTGATCGAAAAAAGCGCGCAATCCGCTTCGCAGGTGATCGAGAAGCTGATCGATGACGACGTCAGCTTCGATGACCTGCTTGCGGAGAACACGACGGAACCGCAGGCCGATGATTCCTCGAGCGTCGAGGTCGACGATGCGCCCGTCGTCCGCTTCCTGCAAAAACTGCTGCTCGATGCCATCGCCGAGGGCGCATCCGATCTGCATTTCGAACCCTACGAGAAGTTCTACCGGGTCCGCTTTCGGGTGGACGGCATCCTGCGCGAAGTATCCCAGCCGCCGCTCGCGATCCGCGAACGCCTGGTGACCCGCATCAAGGTCGTTTCGCGGCTCGACATCTCGGAGAAGCGCGTGCCGCAGGACGGCCGCATGAAGCTCGCCCTCTCGGGGCAGCGCGCGGTGGACTTCCGGGTCAGCACCCTGCCCACGCTCTACGGCGAAAAGATCGTCATGCGGATCCTCGACGCCTCCCAGGCCAAACTGGGGATCGACGCGCTGGGTTACGAACCGGACCAGAAGGAATTGATGCTCCAGGCGATCCGGCGCCCGTACGGCATGGTCCTGGTCACCGGCCCGACCGGCAGCGGGAAAACCGTCTCGCTCTACACCTGCCTGAACATCCTCAATCAGCCGGGGGTGAACATCTCCACGGCGGAAGACCCGGCGGAAATCCAGCTTGCGGGCATCAATCAGGTCAACGTCAACGAAAAGGCGGGCCTGACCTTCGCCAACGCGATGCGCGCATTCCTGCGCCAGGATCCCGACGTCATCATGGTCGGCGAGATCCGCGACCTGGAAACCGCGGACATCGCCATCAAGGCTGCCCAGACCGGCCATATGGTGATGTCGACCCTGCACACCAACGATGCCCCCGCCACCCTGGTGCGGCTCGCCAACATGGGCGTCCCGGCGTTCAACATCGCGTCCTCGGTCATCCTCATCACGGCGCAGCGCTTGGCCCGGCGCCTGTGCAGCTGCAAGCAGCCCGCGCCGGTCGACAAGGACGCGCTGCTCGCCGCGGGATTTTCCGAAGCGGATCTCGACGGGTCCTGGACGCTGTATCACGCAGTCGGCTGCGACCGCTGCAAAGGAAGCGGGTACAAGGGGCGGACCGGCATTTACCAGGTCATGCCGATCTCGGAAGCAACCCAGCACCTGATCCTCCACGGCGCCAACTCGATGGACATCGCCCGCCAGGCGCAGCAGGAAGGCGTGCGCGACCTGCGGCAGTCCGGTTTGCTCAAGGTGAAGCAAGGGATCACCACCATCGACGAAGTGCTGGGATGCACGAACGAATGAACGAGGGAGTGTCATGGCAACCGGTGTGATGGCCCGACGGGACGCGATTCGCGAGGCGATATTCCTGTGGGAAGGGCGGGACAAGAGCGGGCGCATCGTGAAGGGAGAGATGCGCGCCGGCGGCGAATCGGTCGTCGCCGCATCGCTGCGGCGACGCGGAATCCTGGCCACCAAAATCAAGAAGCAGTCGCTGCCGCGGGGGCGCCGAATTTCCGACAAGGACATCACCCTCTTCACGCGCCAGCTCGCCACGATGATGCGGGCAGGGGTTCCGCTGATGCAGTGCTTCGACATCGTCGCCCGGGGGCATGCCAACCCTGCGGTGGGACGCCTGCTCTCGGACATCCGGGCCGACGTCGAAACCGGAACCAGCCTCAACCAGGCGTTCCGGAAATACCCGATGTATTTCGACGCCCTCTACAGCAACCTCGTTGCGGCGGGCGAACAGGCGGGGATTCTGGACACCCTGCTCGACCGCCTCGCCACGTACCAGGAAAAGACACTGGCGATCAAAGGCAAGGTCAAGAAGGCCATGTTCTACCCGGTGACGATCGTCCTGGTGGCCATCCTCGTGGTCTCGATCATCATGATCTGGGTCGTGCCCTCCTTCAAGCAGGTGTTCACGAGCTTCGGCGCCGACCTGCCCGCGCCGACCCTCATGGTCATCGCGATGTCGAACTTCTTCGTGAAGTACTGGTACCTCCTGCTGTTCGGAAGCCTCGGATTCGGGTACTTTCTCCATCAGGCCTGGAAGCGGTCGCCGGCGGTCCAGGCTACCGTCGACCGCCTGCTGCTGCGGCCTCCGGTCATCGGTGCGCTGCTGAAAAAATCGTCGATTGCGCGCTGGACCCGTACGCTGGCGACTACTTTTGCCGCCGGCGTTCCCTTGGTCGAAGCGCTGGACTCGGTCGGGCCGGCCGCCGGCAACGCCGTCTTCAAGGAGGCGACGCGGCAGATCCAGACGGAAGTGAGTACCGGCACCAGCCTTGCGCAGGCAATGCAAAACTCGGGGGTTTTCCCGCCGATGGCGGTACAGATGACCGCCATCGGCGAAGAAGCCGGGGCGCTGGATTCGATGCTGAGCAAGGTGGCCGAGTATTTCGAGCGCGAAGTCGACGAGACGGTGGATGCGCTGGCGAGCCTGCTTGAACCGATGATCATGGTCGTTCTTGGCGTCATCATCGGCAGCATCGTCGTCGCGATCTACTTGCCGATCTTCAAGCTCGGGCAGGTCGTCTAACCGGCACTCCACGCGCGGAGCGCCGTGTCGCCCCCGGCACGACGCTCCCGCCCGACATCCCGCGCATGCCGTTCCCGGTCGACACCCTCTTCCCCTTCGCCGCTGCGATCATCGGCCTCATCGTCGGTTCGTTCCTGAACGTGGTGATCCACCGTCTGCCGCGGATGCTCGAAGCGCAGTGGGCTGCTCAGGCCGCCGAGTTCACCGGCAATCCGGTCGAAGAAAAACCGGCGTTCAATCTCTGGGTTCCGGCATCCCGTTGTCCCGCCTGCGGCACCCCCATTCGCGCCCGCCACAACATTCCGCTGGTTTCCTACCTGCTGCTGCGCGGGCGCTGCGCACACTGCGCCCACCCGATCTCCGTCCGCTACCCACTCGTCGAGGCGCTCACCGGCCTGCTGTCCTGGTGGGTCGCGGTCCATTTCGGCTGGGGTTGGCAGGGCGCGTCCGCCCTGGTGATGGTCTGGACGCTGATCGCCGCCGCCGCCATCGACGCCGAGACGACGCTGCTGCCGGACACGCTCACCCTGCCGCTGCTCTGGCTCGGCCTGCTGCTCAACGTTCGTGGCGTCTTCGCGCCGCTGCCCGAGGCAGTGATCGGCGCCTGTATCGGCTACCTGAGCCTCTGGTCGATCTATTGGGGATTCAAGCTGGCCACCGGGCGGGAAGGCATGGGGTACGGGGACTTCAAGCTGCTTGCCGCGCTGGGCGCCTGGATGGGGTGGAAGATGCTGCTGCCCATCATGCTCATGTCCTCGCTGACGGGCGCCGTCGCGGGAATCGGATTGATCCTCCTCGCACGACGCGGGCGGCACGTTCCCATCCCGTTCGGCCCCTATCTCGCCGTCGCCGGATTCTTCACCCTTCTCTACGGCCCGTCGATCGTCGGCCGGTTCGGATTGCCCCTGTGAGCGCCGCGCGACAACCCCGATCCCCCACGGCGCTGCGTGTCGCGATCACCGGGGGCATCGGCAGCGGAAAGACCACGGCGGCGGCGGAGTTCGCGCGGCGGGGCGCCGGCGTGATCGACGCCGATGCGATTTCCCGCGAACTCACCGCAGCGGGCGGGGCCGCCCTGCCGGACATCGTCCGGACGTTCGGATCGGAGGCGATCGGCCCCGACGGTGCAATGGACCGCGCCCGCATGCGCGCGCGGGTCTTTGCCGATCCCGACGAACGCCGCCGGCTCGAAGCCGTCCTGCACCCGTGGATTGCACGGATCGCCGCGGCGCGCGCACACGAACTCGCCTCACACGGCACATCCGTCCTTCTCTTCGATATTCCGCTACTGGTGGAATCGGGGCTCCTGCGCACCGCCATCCCACCCCACCGGGTTCTGGTCGTCGATTGCCCCGTCCACCGGCAGATCGAACGGACGCTTGCCCGCGGGGTCCTGCGCCGGCACGAGGTCGAGGCGATCATCGGCGCGCAGGCGCCGAGGGCGCAGCGCCTCGCGGCCGCCGACGACATTCTCGTCAACGACGACACCGCTGCCGATCTGCGAGCACGGGTTGGGCGCCTGTGGGATGCCTACGCCGGGTCGGCTCCCGGCGTCCGGGGCGACAGAGCCTGACGCTGTGCTATCTTGCGGTCGAATGGACGCGCCGCCTTCCCCGCAAGACCTCGTTCTCTACGAGTACCCCTTCAACGAACGGGTGCGGACCTTGTTGCGGCTGGAAGATCTGTTCGACAAGCTCCAATACTTCCAGACCCAGACCCATCCCTACTGCCACCACGCGGCACTGCTCACCCTGTTCGAGATCGCCGAGGTCACCTCGCGTTCGGACATCAAGAGCGAATTGCTGCAGGAGCTGGAACGGGATCGTCAATCGCTTGCCGCCCTGAAGGACAATCCCAAAGTCGCGCAAGAGGCGCTGCGGTCGGTGCTGGTGGCACTGGAAACCACCCAGGCGAACCTCAACGGATTCAGCGGCAAGGCCGGGCAGCACCTGCGCGACAACGAGTGGCTGATGAGTGTTCGCAGCCGCTCGATCATTCCCGGCGGCACCTGCGAATTCGACCTGCCCTCCTATCACGCGTGGCTTTCGCACGACGCGGCGAAGCGCACGGAAGACCTGCGCGGCTGGATCCAGCCTCTGGCCCCATTCCGCGCCGGGGTCACGATCATCCTCCGCCTGCTGCGCGAAAGCGCCCGCCACACCCACCTGACCGCCCAGGCCGGCTGCTACCAGCAGATGCTGCAGGGACGGAGCTACGCGCTGATGCAGGTGCGTGTAGCACGCGAACGCGATGCGATCCCGGAAGTCAGCGCGAACAAATATGCGCTCTGGGTCCGCTTCACCCGCGCCGACGGCGACTTCAAACCGCGGGCGCTCGAGCAGGACGTCGAGTTCGACATGGCGCTCTGCGCGTCATAGCGTCCGATCGGACGAATTTCGGCGCCACCGCCGGAGCTTATCCGGCGATCCCCTTCCCCGTGACCGGGGAAAAATGGGAGTATTTCGGAACCTTTCCCTGATCGCCGACATGCGCTCCCCCCGCCCAGCTGCCGCACTCCACGACGAAGCTCCCAGCGAAAAGCCGATCGGCCAGATCCTCGTCGAGCAAAGGGCGGCCACCACCGAACAGATCGAACAGGCGGTTGCGCTGCAGGAATCGCTGCGGGTTCAGAAACTGGGCGAGATCCTGGTGCACCGGCAGATCGTCACGTCGGAAGACCTGTTCGAAGCGCTTTCGGCGCAGTCGCGCATGCCGATGGCGCGGCTCGGCGAAGTGCTGGTATCCCTCGACCTGATCGACCAGTCCCAGCTGGACTCCGCGCTGGCAATCCAGCAGGCCGACCGGAACATCCCCCTGGGCGAGTTGCTGGTGCGCGAAAAGATGATTTCGCGCGACGACCTCCGGTCGGCACTCGCGCGGAAGATGGGATACCCCGTCGTCGACGTACAGCGGTTCCCGGTCGAGATCGAAGCACTCAAGCGGATTCCGTACGCCATCGCCCGGCGGCTGCACGTGCTGCCGCTTGCCATGCTCGACGGACGGCTGGTGATCGGCATCGAGGACGTCACGCGGCGCGCGGCGCTGGACGAAGTCGAATTCGTCTCCCAGTCCAAGGTCGTGCCGGCGCTGGCGACCCAACAGGATATCGACGAAGCGCTACCCACCGCATATGCCCGGATCGGCGCCAGCCCCGAACCGACGACCGGCGCCCTGGACTTCTGCGAGATCCCGCTGGCTTCGGCCAAGCCCGAACCGATTGGCAGCAGCCGAGGTTTGCGCGACAAGGCGCGGGCGGGCGGGCGGGGGATGGAACCATCGGGACCGCCCGTCGACATCGGCAAGCTGGCCGAAGAACTGGAGCAGGTCGAGACCGAGGCGCCGGTCGATGCCCCGGCGATCGAACAGAGCGACAATTCGCTGGTACGCCTCATCAACCAGATGATCGTCGAGGCGCATGCCGACTCGGTCTCCGACATCCACATCGAATGCACCGGGGACCGCGGGAAAGTGCGGATCCGCTTCCGCAAGGACGGGCGGCTGCGGCCGTACCTGGAGTTGCCGAACAGCTACGCCAACGCGCTGGTGT
>JAKBZN010000030.1 GCA_021842465.1 Pseudomonadota bacterium | reverse complement strand
GGCCATCCGCGACTACCTCACCATCTACAACAAAGCTCCGAAGCCGTTCGTCTGGACGAAATCGGCCGATGACATCCTTGCCTCGATCGAACGATTTTGTCTGCGAACTTCAGACTCACTACACTAGCTTCCGTCTCCGTCCCCGCCTCCGCCCTGGGACTTCTTCGACGCTCCCGCATCCTGCTGCATCCGCGCGGTGAGCTCGTGCAGGCGCGCATCGACCTCGGTCATCGTATAAAAATCGGCGTCGGCGATCTTGTGCGCAAGCCGCAGCTGCTCGACCGCCGCCGAGGTGGAGCCGAGCAGCACGTACATCTCGGCCGTCGCCTGGTGCGATCGCGTCTTTTCGTTCAGCGCCGCATAGCTCTTCGCGAGGTACCCGTAGTAATCAGGATCGCTGTGCGGGATCGCCAACTGGTTCTGCATGTAGGCGACCGCCTGCTTGTCGTGGTGTGCCCGTTGCAGCATGTCGACATATTCCAGCGCCACCGCCTGCGAAAGCGGATAGCGGTTGGTGTCGGCCTTGGCCAGGGCGAGGGCGGCCTCCCGCTGCGCGGGGGTCTTCGCCGCCTGATAGCTGGCTTCCGCGACCATGTCGTCGAGCACGGACGAATCGGCCTGCGTCGACTTGCGTGCCGCGAGGGCGGCGGTCAGCGCCGGACCGGGACGATTGAGATCCAGGTAAGCCGCGGCCAGACCGTAGTACGAGGCCGTGTCGGTCAGTTCGGTATGGTTCCGTATGGCGTCGGTGAAGCCGGTGACCCGATCCTGCAGTGCCGTGGTCGACTCGTCCTGCAGCACGCGCAGGCGGGCACGGATCAGCTGGAAATCCAGGCTGTCGGCATGCTGGTGGGTGCCCGCCTGCCGCACCCGCCCCATCATGTCGGCGATCCGATCGGCGGTCAGCGGGTGGGTCTGCAGGTACTCGGGTGCCATGCTGTCGTACGCCCGGGTACTCTGCTGCATACGCTCGAAAAATGACACCATGCCCTGCGGATCGAATCCCGCGGCGGTGAGAATCTGGAATCCGACGCGGTCGGCCTCCCGTTCATCGCCGCGCGAGTATGCCAGGCTGCGCTGCGCCGCGGTGGCCTGACCGACCGCCATCGCCGCTTGCGGGCCGTATTCGGTGCGAGCCGCGAGCAATGCCAGCAGAAGCGAGCCGATGGTGATCAGTGCGTTGTCACGCCGCTGGGCGAGCTGCCGCGCGAGGTGGCGCTGCTGCACGTGGCCGATTTCGTGGGCGAGCACGGCGGCGAGTTCCGACTCGCTTTGCGCCGTGAGGATCAGACCGGTATGCACGCCGATGAATCCACCCGGCAGGGAGAAAGCGTTGATCGTGCTGTCGCGCAGGACGAAGAATTCGAAATTGATGTCGCGCGCTGCGCTGACCGCAACCAACTGGTAGCCAAGGCGGTTGATGTAGTCGGTGGTTTCCGGGTCGTCGAGATAGGACGGATCGCTGCGCAGAACCCGCATGATCTGTTCGCCGTACATCCGCTCCTCGAGCGGCGTCAGATATTCCGCGCCCGCCTGACCGAGCGTCGGCAGTTCCTGCGCCCACGCGATCGGCTCGATCGCGATGGCCGCCGAGAGCAGCGCCGCAACGGCGGGCACGGCAAGGCGCCGTGCGGCACGGGCGGCGGGGCGGAGGCGGTGGGTTCGGGAGGGAGGGGGCGGCAGGTGCTTCATCCGCGCAAGGCCCCGGGCGGGGCGGCTATGGACTCCCCGATATGATAATCCTGCCGCGCGGCGCCGGCAGTCCGTCGACCCATCGTCATTGCGAGGGCGAAGCCCGAAGCAATCCAGTGCGTTGCCTGGGTCGCCACGGCCCTGCGGGCCTCGCGACGACGGGTGGTGTCACCCTTCGGGACGGCGTGCGTAGCCGTGAACGTTAGGTCGCCTGCGGTGGCACGGTTTCCTGGAAGCTCGGCCGCGTCGCCAGCTTCTCGTAATGCAGCGCCAGATTGGGGTGCGCTGCCCGCCAGTCGATGTGGGAAAAGCGGAAATCGAGGTACCCCAGCATCACGCCCAACGCGATGTCGCCAAGACTGAAGTGCTGATCGTTGCACCAGCTCTTCTCGCCCAGCCACTCCGACGCCGCTCCCAGGCCGCTTTGAATCTTGCCGATCTGGCGATCGATCCAGTCCTGCGAGCGTTGCGCCTCGTGGCGCTGGCTGTGCTCCACGCGCACCAGCACCGCCGCGTCGATGATGCCGTCGGCGAGCGCCTCCCAGGTCTTGACCGCGACGCGCTGGCGGCCGGTGGTCGGAATCAGATGGCCGACCGGCGTGAGCGTGTCGAGGTACTCGACGATCACCCGCGAGTCGAATACCGCGTCGCCGTCATCCATGATGAGGCATGGGACTTTGCCCAACGGATTGGCTCGAGCGATCGGAGAGTCCGGCGCCCAGACGTCGACCATGTCGATCTCGCATTCGATGCGCTTCTCGGCCATGACGATGCGAACCTTGCGCGCGTAAGGGCTGGTGGGCGAGGCAAGCAGTCGGATGTTTTTCAGCATGGGACTTGAAGATTCGGCTTGGAGAACCTGGTTCCTGTGTGGGGTGCGATTCGGACGTCGTTTCTTGCTTGCTCAACGATTCCCGTTCATCGGTCAGTATATCTTGGACCGATATCGGGGCATGTCGACGCCCGGTGGCCGAGGGGGGTTTGCTAAAATGCAACACTTCCGCGCGTCTTGCGTCCCTTTCCTTTCGGAAGTCCGCCCTTGTCTGAATCCGCTTCCCTGCTGCCATTGTCGCCGCTGACCGCGGTTTCCCCGCTCGATGGCCGCTACGCCGCGGGCGCGGCCGCGTTGCGCGAGGTGTTTTCCGAATACGCGTTCATGCGGGCCCGCGTGCGCGTGGAGATCGAGTGGCTGATCGGCCTGACGACGCTGGGCATGCCGCAACTGCCGCCGTTCGACGCCGAGACGACGCAGGCTTTGCGTGGCCTCGTCGACGGGTTCACCGTCGACGACTGCGCCGAAATCAAGGCAATCGAGGCGGAGACCAATCACGACGTCAAGGCCGTCGAATACTGGATCCGGCGGCGCGGCGCGCATCTTCCCGCGCTCCGGGGGGCGGCGGAGTTCATTCATTTCGCATGCACCTCCGAGGATATCAACAACGTTTCCCATGCGCTGATGCTGGGCGCGGGGCGTGAACTGCTGCTGGCGGATCTGCGCGCCATCCATGCCCAGATGCGGGAGAAGGCGCACGCCCATGCCGCGGTTCCGATGCTATCGCGGACCCATGGGCAGACCGCAACCCCGACAACGGTAGGAAAGGAATTCGCCAATTTCGCCACCCGCCTGGCCGACGCCATCGAGGCGATCGCGGCGGTGGAGCCGCGCGCCAAGATGAACGGCGCGGTGGGCAATTTCAACGCGCATCGCGTTGCGGCGCCGGAGATCGACTGGGAGGGATTCGCCCGCGGCGTGGTCGAGCGGCTGGGCCTGCGCTTCAATACGCACACCATCCAGATCGAACCGCATGACTGGATGGCGGGGCTGTTCGACGCGATGGCGCGAGCCAATACCGTGCTGCTCGACCTCGATCGGGACCTCTGGGGGTACATATCCCTGGGATATTTTCGTCAGAAGCTGCGCCCGGGCGAGGTCGGTTCGTCGACCATGCCGCACAAGGTCAATCCGATCGATTTCGAGAACTCCGAAGGCAATCTCGGCATCGCCAACGCCCTGCTGCGCCACCTCGCGGAGAAACTGCCGGTGTCGCGCTGGCAGCGCGATCTCACCGACTCGACCGTGCTGCGCAATCTGGGAGTCGCCTTCGGCTATTGCCGGATCGCCTATCGCGCCTGCCTGCGCGGCTTGGGCAAGCTCGAAGTCAATGAGGCCGCGCTTGCGACGGATCTCGACCGGGCCTGGGAAGTGCTCGCCGAGCCCGTGCAGACGGTGATGCGACGCTATGGCGTTCCGGAAGCCTATGAAAAGCTCAAGGCCCTGACCCGCGGCCAGGCGATCGACGCCGCCCGCATGCAGGCGTTCGTGCGCGAACTGCCGATCCCGGAGGACGCCAAGGCGACGCTGCTGGCGCTGACGCCGGCCACCTACCTCGGCAAGGCGGAAGAACTGGCGCGGCGCTGCTGAGTCCGCGCCGCCGCCCTCTCCCGCAAGCGGGAGAGGGGGAACGGCAGCCCGCCCCGCAATCGTGGCGGGGGCCGTTGGCTAGGCGGCCCGCTCTTCCTTGGCCGGGCGCACCAGATCCGAGCGCTGCACGCCCAGATATTTCGCGATCGCCGCGGCGACGAACACCGACGAGTAGACGCCGAACAGGATGCCCAGCGTCAGGGCCAGCGCGAAGTTGTGCAGCGCGGGACCGCCAAAGACCAGCATCGTCACCGTCATCGTGAGCGTTGCGCCGTGGGTGATCACGGTGCGCGACATCGTCGCCGTGATTGCCGAATCGATGACCTCGGTCACGCTGGCCTTGCGCATGGTGCGGAAATGCTCCCGCACCCGATCGAAGATGATCACCGATTCGTTGACCGAATAGCCCAGCACCGCCAGCACCGCCGCCAGCACCGGCAGCGAGAACTCCAGGCGGAAGATCGAGAACACCCCGACCACCAGCACGACGTCGTGCAGGTTGGCGACGATCGCCGCGATCGAGAACTTCTTCTCGAAGCGGAAGGCGAGGTAGATCATGATGCCGAGCACCACCATCGCCAGCGCGATGCTGCCGTTTTCGGCCAGTTCCGACCCCACCTGCGGGCCGACGAATTCCACCCGACGCAGTTCGGTGCACTGGCCGGCGAGGTTCTTCTGCGCCTCGCTGAGCGCCGCCGAAAGCGCCGCAGTGCGCTGCGCGGCCGGGAGCGCGATGAACTTCGCATATTGCTCGTGCAGCGCGGTGCATGCGCCCGCTTCGCCTGCCGATGGCACGGCGGTGAGCGCGGCGAAGACCCGTTCGGCCTGCTGGCCCGAGGTGAAGCCCTTGTGTGCGGGGAGCCGGATGAGTACGTCCTCGGACGACCCGAAACTCTGCACCTCGAAATCGCCGGTTTCGACCTTGGCGATTTCGCGGCGTACCTGCTCGAGGTTCACCGGCGCGCGGTAGAACACCTCCATCTCCGTGCCGCCGGTGAATTCGATCGACAGGTTGAGGCCGCGGAAGATGAGGAACCCCACGGCGACGAGAAAGCTGGCGAGCGAGATGCCGTTCAGGATCGGCGCATAGCGCATGAACGGAATCGTTCGCCGGATACGGAAGAACTCCATGGCGGGCCTATGTCAGTGTTCGGGTTGCCTACTTCTTCGTCGGGGTTTCCGCGTCCGGCCGCCAGACCTGCCCGATGGCGATCGACTGCAGGCGCCGGCGCGAGCCGTAGATCAGGTTGATCACCCCCCGCGAGACGAACACCGCGGAGAAGATCGAGGTAAGGATGCCCAGGACGTGCACCACGGCGAAGCCCCGCACCGGCCCGGAGCCGAGCATGAACAGGAATATGCCGGCGATGAGGGTGGTGACGTTGGAGTCGATGATGGTGGCGAATGCCCGGTCGTAGCCTTGCGCGATCGCATGCTGCGGGGCGGCGCCTTTGCGCAATTCCTCGCGGACGCGCTCGTTGATGAGCACGTTCGAGTCGATCGCCATGCCGAGCGTGAAGGCGATGGCGGCGATGCCGGGAAGCGTCAGGGTCGCCTGCAGCAGCGACAGCAGCGCGATGAGCAGCATCAGGTTGATCGCCAGCGAGGTCGCCGAAACCAGTCCGAAGACCATGTAGTAGGCGATCATGAAGAGCGAGACGATCGCGAATCCGACCTCGGTCGAATGCAGGCCCGAGGCGATGTTCGCCGCCCCCAGGCTCGGTCCGATCAGTCGTTCCTCGACGATGTCCATCGGCGCGGCGAGCGAGCCCGCGCGCAGCAGCAGGGCGAGATCGTTGGCCATTTCGGGGGTTCCCACCCCGGTGATCTGGAAGCGCGATCCAAATTCGGACTGGATCGTCGCAACGGTAAGCACCTCGCCGCGGCCTTTCTCGAACAGGATCACGGCCATCGGCTTGTGCAGATTGGCGCGCGTGATTTCCCGCATCAACTGCCCGGCCGCGTCGTTGAGCGTCACCGCCACGGCGGGCCGCTGCTGGTCGTCGAACGTCGCCTGGGCGCCCTCCAGTTGTTCGCCGGAGAAGATCACGTCCTTTTTCACCACCACCGGCGCATCGTTGCCGACGGTGAAGCGTTCGGAGCCGAAGGGGGGCGGCACGGAGCCGCTGACGGCGGCGACGCCCTCGGCGCTGACGTCGACCAGATGGGCTTCGAGGGTCGCGGTGCGGCCGATGATGCTCTTGGCCCGCGCGGTGTCCTGCACACCCGGCAGCTCCACGACGATGCGGTCCGCTCCCTGCTGCTGGATGATCGGCTCGGAGACGCCCAGTTCGTTGATCCGGTTCTTCAGTGTGGTGATGTTCTGCTTGAGCGCGTTGTCGCGCACCTGCGCCCGGGCAGCCGGCGTCAGCGAGACGATTGCGGTGGGCTCCAGCGTCGAGCCCCCGGCGCGGGCGACGAGGTCGCGATTGGCATCCTCGATCACCGAGATCGCCTTGTCGCGGGCGGCGGCGTCACGGAACGCGATCTCCAGGTTTCCGCCCGTCATGCGCATGCCGGCGTTGCGGATGTCCTTGTTGCGCAGGGTGGTGCGCAGATCGTTGCGGACGCCCTCCATGCGGTGGGCCACCGCCGCGTTGAGGTCGACCTGCATGAGGAAGTGCACGCCGCCGCGCAGGTCGAGACCGAGGTACATCGGCAGCGCATGGATGCGCTGCAGCCAGCCCGGAGTGCGCGGGATCAGGTTGGGCGCAACGACGTAGGTCGGATCGCTGGGGTCGGCATTGAGTGCCTTGTCGAGCAATTCCCGGGCGTGGTTCTGGGTGTCGGTGTCGGCGAAGCGCACGCGGATCGTCGGGTTCTGGCCGACGATGTCGAGCGTGATGCCTTGCTGCGCGACCTTGTCCTGCGCCAGGATCTGCTGCACCGTGCTGAGCAGGGTCGTATCGGCATGGACCGTGGCCTTCACCGAGGCGATCTGCACCGCCGGCGCGTCCCCGAAGAAGTTGGGGATCGTGTAGAGCACTCCGAACGCGAGTGCGGCGGCGATGATCAGATACTTCCAGAGCGGGTAGCGGTTCATGGTTGCCGGAGGGACGGTTGCAAAGGCCGCGGGGGATGCGCGAGGGCGGGCTCAGCCCCCCTTCGCAGCCGATCCTCCCGGGTTTCTGTCGCCGGGTACATTGCCGTGGAAGCCACGAGATCCCGCGCGTGCACGGCGCCAGTCAGATGAGGGATTTCATGGTTCCCTTGGGCAGGAGCGTCTGCACGGAACTGCGCAGCACGGTGATCGTGACCGGCTTGTCGCCGACCGACCCCACCTGCAGGGTCATGTACTGCGGGGTCAATTCGGTGATGCGGCCGATCAGACCGCCCGAGGTGACCACTTCGTCGCCCTTGGCCAGGGCCTCGTTCATGGCTTTCTGCTCCCGCTGCTTCTTCGCCTGGGGGCGGATCAGCAGGGCATACATGACGAGCATCATGGCGGTCAGGACCACCATCGGCATCCAGCTCGGCTGTTGCGCGGCGGGGGTGGCGGTCTGGGCGTAGGCGTCGGTGATGAACGGCAGCATGACGGACTCCGTCGGGCGGATCGGCAAAGCGGACGATTATAGGGGTTCCCTCCTGCCCGCGCGCGGAATCGTCCGGGCAGGAAGGCTCGAAGGAGTAAACGTTTTGAAACAAATCGGTCGGCAATCCCCGCGTTCTCCCACGTAGACTCGCTCCGCCCTTCGCCTTGCCCGAGGCGACAACCCGGATCCGGACCTGTCATGCGCCGCCGATATTTTCTGAGCACCCTGTTTTCCGCCCTGTTCGCCCTGGCCGCGGGTTCGGGCCGCCGGTCGGCGGCAAACGCCCAAAAACGCGGGAATATCCGGATCGTCGACGGCTGGCTGCTGAAAGAGGAGGACCTCTGATGCGGTATGACCTGAACGTCGCCGACGTCGGCGAGGCGTCGCGCGGCGAGTTCGACGTCTGCATCGTCGGCGCGGGTGCGGCGGGCATCACGTTGACCAACGAACTGAAGCGACACGGCTATCGCATCGCGCTCTGCGAGGGCGGCAGCGACCACTTTTCCGAGGCTTCCCAGGATTGCTACAAAGGCAAGGTCGTCGGCGATCCGTATCTGACCCTCGACGGGTCACGCCTCCGTTTCCTGGGCGGCAGCACCAACCATTGGGGCGGCTGGTGCCGGCCGTTCACCGAACTGGATTTCCGGCGCGAGTACCTGGGCCCGGAGTACAAGTGGCCCATCGAATACCGGGAATTGCATTCCTACCTCGGCAAGGCCTGTGACATTCTCGAGGTTCGCAACGACTTCGACGATCTCGGACCGCGGGGCGATGTGGTCCGGGTGTTCCAGTTCCAGTTCTCGCCGCCGGTCCGGTTCCGCGGCAAGTACGAGAAGGAACTCACGGAGTCGCGGCACGCGACGCTGTTCCTCGACGCCAATCTGATCGACATTGCCGGAGACCGCGGCAATGGCGGCGGCCGGATCACCTCGGCCCGGTTCCGCAGCTATACCGGCAAGGAAATGACGATCCGCGCCCGGCGGTTCGTCTTTGCCATGGGCGGAATCGAAAATTCGCGCTTTCTCCTGTGGTTTGCCCAGCGCCATGGCAACCGGTTCTATGACACCGACGCGCCGATCGGGAAGTACTGGATGGAGCATCCGCACTTCACCCTGGGCAAGGCGATCGTCGGCTTCCAGACGGGAAAGCGGCGGTTCTACCACCTGAGCGACCGCGAGCAGATCCGCTTGCGCATCCTGGGTTGCGGCTTGCGGCTCGATCTGCAGCCGGAAGGGGGAACCGACGAGATGATGAAGGAGTTGAGCTGCGCCGCGCCCAAGCTGGGGAAGAAGGTTGCCGCGCTGGCGGAGAAGAACCTGGTCTGCGGCGTCCGGTTCCGGGCGGCCTGGGAGCAGGCGCCGGTGATCTCGAATGCCGTCGAACTGGGCCGGTCGCACGATCCCTTCGGTATTCCTCGGGTCGATCTGCACTGGAAGAAGCAGCCCATCGACCGGCGCACCCTCA
The DNA here is from genome assembly GCA_021842465.1 of Pseudomonadota bacterium. Lineage (GTDB taxonomy): Bacteria > Pseudomonadota > Gammaproteobacteria > Burkholderiales > Burkholderiaceae_F > GJ-E10. The sequence continues at coordinate 16,749 of JAKBZN010000030.1, read as the reverse complement.
ACGAAACCGTCCGGGTGTTCAACGAGTGGCTGCTGCGCGACGACCTGGGACGGATCCAGTTGCGCGACTGGGTGGCCCACGATGAAAACTATCCGGCACGGGGCGAGATCGCCGGGAACCACCACATGGGAGGCACCCGGATGGCCGAATCGGTACGCTACGGGGTCGTCGACCGCAATTGCAAGGTGTTCGGCTCCGAAAACCTCTACATCGCCGGCTCGTCGATCTACACCACCTCGGGCTTCGGCAACCCGACGCTGCCCATCGTGCAATTCGCCTTGCGGCTGGCCGATCATCTGAAGCAGGCCGACGCCCCGATCGCGGGCTAACCGCCCCTCCGTCATTGCGAGAGCGCAGCCGAAGCGGTCCAGTGGCGTACGGACTGGATCGCCACGGCCCTACGGGCCTCGCGATGACGAATGAGCGTGACGGACCATCGCGATGACGAATGAGCACGACCGCGCCTTGCGATCACGCCCCTCCGTCATTGCGAGGGCGCAGCCCGAAGCAATCCAGTCCAGCGCACCGCCCGGCTAACCGCCTGCGCGCAGCTGCCGCTCCTCCTGCGCGAACTCCCGGAACCGTCCCGCCTCGATGGCCGCCCGCGCCCGCGCCATCAGGTCCAGGTAGTAATGCAGGTTATGGATGGTGTTGAGCCGCGCACCCAGGATCTCGTTGCTGCGCTGGAGGTGGTGCAGGTACGCCCGGGAGAAGCCGCGGCAGGTCGCGCAGCCGCAGTCAGGGTCGAGCGGCCGCGTGTCGTCGCGGTGCACGGCGTTGCGGATCTTGATGTCGCCGTGGCGCGTGAAGAGCCAGCCGTTGCGCGCGTTGCGCGTCGGCAGCACGCAATCGAACATGTCGATGCCTTCGCCGATCGCCGCCAGCAGGTCTTCCGGCGTGCCGACGCCCATCAGGTAGCGCGGACGGTCTTGCGGCAGTTGCGGCGCGGTGTGCGCCAGGATGCGCAGCATCTCCTCCTTGGGCTCGCCGACCGACAGCCCGCCGATGGCGTAGCCGTCGAAACCCAGACGCACGAGCCCTTCGCGCGATTCGTCGCGCAGGTCGCCGTACATGCCTCCCTGGACAATGCCGAAGAGCGCATTGCGGTTGCCCAGGCGGTCGAACTCCTCGCGGCTGCGCCGCGCCCAGCGCAGCGATAGGCGCATCGACGCCGCCGCTTCCGCCGCCGTCGCCGGCCGCCCCTCCTGCCCGGGCTTCTCGATCCAGTACGGCGTGCATTCGTCGAAGATCATCGCGACGTCCGAATCGAGCGCGGTCTGGATGCGCATCGATTCCTCCGGCGTGAGGAAGAGCGCCGCCCCGTCGATCGGCGACCGGAAGCGCACGCCTTCCTCCGTCACCTTGCGCAGCGCCCCCAGGGAAAACACCTGGAAGCCGCCGGAATCGGTGAGGATGGGGCGCTCCCAGCCCATGAAGCGGTGCAGGCCGCCGTGCTTGCGCACGACTTCCGTGCCCGGGCGCAGCCAGAGGTGGAAGGTGTTTCCCAGAACGATCTGTGCGCCGAGGTCGATCAGTTCGGCCGGCATCATGGCTTTCACCGTACCGTAGGTCCCCACCGGCATGAAGGCGGGCGTTTCCACCACGCCGTGCGCCAGCGTCAGGCGGGCGCGCCGCGCGGCGCCGTCGCGGCGCAGGACTTCGAACGGTACGGTCACGGCAGCTCCTCGCGGTCGAGCAGCATCGCGTCGCCGTAACTGAAAAAGCGGTATCCGGTCCGGACCGCGTGTTCGTAGGCCCGCCGCACGCGCTCCGTGCCGCCGAAGGCGCTGACGAGCATGAGCAGGGTCGATCCCGGGAGGTGGAAGTTCGTCAGCAGGCGGTCGACGGCCTGGAAGCGAAACCCCGGCAGGATGAAGAGGTCGGTTTCACCGGCCCCGGCCACGACCTGTCCCGCCTGCGCGCCGTCCTTCGCCACGCTCGATTCGAGCGCGCGCACACTGGTCGTGCCCACCGCCACGATGCGTCCGCCGCGCGCCCGGGTCGCGGCGATCGCGTCCGCCGTGGCTTGCGGGACGACGTAGCGTTCCTTGTGCATCCGATGTTCCGCCAGGTTCTCGACCCGCACCGGCTGGAAGGTGCCGGCCCCGACGTGGAGCGTGACGAACGCCGTCCGCACCCCCCGTTCCCGCAGTTGGGCGAGCAGCGCCTCGTCGAAATGCAATCCCGCGGTCGGCGCCGCTACCGCGCCCGGGGCCTGGGCATAGACCGTCTGGTAGCGCGCCGCGTCCTCGTCCTCGGGGCGGTGGCGGATGTAGGGCGGCAGCGGGATCTGTCCGGCCTCGTCCAGCACCTGGTCGAGCGGGGCGGAGAACTCCAGTTCGAACAGATCGTCCTCGCGCCCGAGGATCGTCGCTTCGAAGTGCGCGGTTCGTTCCGCTGCGCCGAAACGCAGGCGCTGTCCGGGTTTGGGGGCATGGCTTGCACGCAGCAGCGCCAGAGCCCGCCGGGTTCCGGCCGGCCCGCCGTAGGCGCCCACCGGCCGTTCGATCAGCGCCTCGACCTTGCCGCCACTTTCGCGCTCGCCGAACAGGCGCGCCTTGATCACGCGCGTGTCGTTGCAGACGAGCAGATCGCCCGGAGCGAATGCTTCCGCCAGATCGGCGATGCGCAGGTCGTCGAGCGCGAACTCGGACCCGGACCCCCGCAGGCGCAGCAGGCGCGCATCGGCGCGCCGGGCGGTGGGGTGCTGGGCGATCTGCTCCGGCGGCAGGGTGAAGTCGAAGTCCGAGCGCCGGACCGGACGTCCGCTCATAGGTCCTTGAGTTCGGGGCTGTGCGGATAACTCGCTCGCAGCACCCGCTCGGCGTCCTTCTGCAACTGCGTCATGCCCAGATGCTTGTATGAACGGATCACGATGCCCAGCGCGCGATCGAGCGACGGCGCACCGTCGTAGGTGCGGATCGCCATCTCCGCCCGAGCGACGGCGCTGAGGTACGCACCGCGCCGGTAGTAGTAGTCGGCCACATGCACCTCATGGTCCGCCAGCGCGTTGCGCAGGAAGATCATGCGTTGCAGCGAGTCCTTGTAGTAGCGACTGTCCGGATAGCGGGTGACGACTTCCTTGAAGGCTTCGAACGACTGGCGGATGGCCTCGGGGTCGCGCTCGCTGATCTGGTAGTGCAGCGCCCGACCGACCAGCCACGGCGGCCGGATGAAGTTGATGAGGCCGCGCAGGTAGTAGACGTACGCGGTCTTCGAGCTGTCCGGGTAGAGCCGGAGGAACCGGTCCGTCGCCATCAGCGCATCGGTGGGGTCGCCCGACTTGAAGTAGCAGTACGCGATCTCGATCTGCGCCTGCTGGGCGTAGGTGCCGAAGGGATAGCGGATCTCGAGTTTCTCGAACAGGCCGCGGGCCTTGTCCCAGGCGCCGTTGTTGAGTTCGCCGCGCGCTTCGTTGTACAGCTTGTCCGGCCCCCACTTCGAGGTAGGATCCTTCTCCAGGCTGGTGAGACCGCATCCGGCCAGCAGCATCGCGACCGCCATGACCGGCAGCAGCCGTCGCACTCGGGACGCAAGACGAATAGCGGGTTTCATGGCCGGGTCGGATGGCAAAACACAAGAGTGTATCAACGAAGGCGGAATCGGGCGTCCCGGACCGCTCCCCCCGCCCGCCCGCGGGAAGGACCGGGCTGCCGCACGCACCGGACCCACCCCCTCTCCCGCTCGCGGGAGAGGGCGGGGGTGAGGGTGCGGGCGAGCGCACGGGTGCGGTCGCGGAGACGACGGAGGACGAGGAGTTTTCCTACCTCGTCGAACCCGGCGACGCCGCGCTGCGTCTCGATAAATTCCTCGCCCTGCGCCGGCCCGACGTGTCGCGCAGCCGGGTGCAACGCTGGATCGAAGCCGGGGCGGTGACCCGCAACGGCGCGCCTGCTCGCGCGCGCGACGCCGTGCAGGTCGGCGATGCGATCGCGCTCGCGCCGGTCGTCGACCCCGAGGACACTGCTTACACCCCCGAGCCCATGCCGATCCCGGTGGTCTGGGAGGACGATTCGATCCTGGTTCTCGACAAGCCGGCGGGACTGGTCGTCCATCCGGGCGCGGGCAATTGGAGCGGCACCCTGCTGAACGGTCTGCTCGCCTACGACCCGGCGCTGGCGCGCGTGCCGCGCGCCGGCATCGTGCACCGCCTCGACGCCGGCACCTCGGGCCTGATGGTGGTGGCCCGCACGATCGCCGCCCAGACCGATCTCGTGCGCCAGTTGCAGGCGCGCACGGTACTGCGCGAGTACTGGGCGCTGGTCGCGGGCGAGCCCCCGCCGTCGGGGATCATCGACGCCGCGCTGGCGCGCGACCCCCGCAACCCGCTGCGGTTCCGGGTGAGCGAGGCGGCCCACGCGCGGCCGGCGCGCACCCGGTTCCGCTGCATTCGGACCTGGACGCTGGGTCCCGCCGGCCCCCGCGTTTCCTGGGTTTCCTGCCGTCTCGAAACCGGCCGCACGCACCAGATCCGGGTCCACATGGAGTCGATCGGGCATCCCTTGCTCGGCGACCCGGTCTACCGCCGTCACCTTCCGGCAACGCTCAACGGGCAGTCTTGGCTCGGCCATCAGGCGTTGCATGCCTGTCGGCTCGGGCTGGTCCACCCCCGGCGGCACGAGACGATGGAATGGTTCGCGGCCCCGCCGCCGGACCTGCGGGACCTGATGCGGACGCTGGGCGCGACGGAGGGGGAGCTTTCCGCGCCGCTTCCGGCAACCGCGGAAGAACGGCGTATCGCCCCGCTCGCAAAGCCAGGTGGAGGGAAGGGTTGAGGGCTCGACCACAACCATCGTCATTGCGATGGGCAGCAGATCGTCATTGCGATGGGCGACGGATCGGCATTGCGATGGGCAACAGATCGTCACTGCGAGGGCGACCGATCGTCATTTTGATGGGCAACGGATCGTCACTGCGATGGGCAACAGATCGTCATTGCGAGGGCGAAGCCCGAAGCAATCCAGGGGTGTCCCTGGATCGCCACGGCCCTGCGGGCCTCGCGATGACGGGGTTGGTGGCCCGGCCTCGCGATGACGGGGTTGGTGGCCCGGCCTCGCGACGACGGGGTTGGCGGGCGGGCCTCGCGACGACGGGGTTGGTGGCCCGGCCTCGCGATGACGGGGTTGGTGGCCCGGCCTCGCGACGACGGGGTTGGTGGCCCGGCCCCGCGATGACGGGGTTGGTGGCCTGGCCTCGCGATGATGGGGTTGGTAGGTTGGCGGCCTCGCGGTGAGGAAACCGGAACGATTGACAGCATGACCACGGAACGACCCGATCCGTGCTGGATCACCCCCGACTGGCCGGCTCCGCCCGGCGTGCGCGCGCTCATTACCAGCCGCGCCGGCGGCGCTTCGCTGCCGCCGTTCGCCGCGGCGGACGGCAGCGGCGGCATGAATCTCGGGTTCTCCGAGCCCGACCCGGCCGCGGCGCGGAACCGCGCCGCCCTGGCGCGCTGGCTGCCGCGCGATCCATGCTGGCTGCGCCAGGTGCACGGCGCGCACGTCGTCGACGCGGATCACGCCCTGCCGGGTGCGCTTCCCGAAGGCGACGCCTCGGTGAGCGCGCGCCCCGGGGTCGTCTGCTGCGTCCTGACGGCCGACTGCCTGCCCGTACTGCTGACCGATGCGCAGGGACGCGCGGTCGCCGCCGTGCACGCCGGGTGGCGGGGCTTGGCGGCGGGTGTGATCCAGAACACGGTGCGCGCCCTGCGCGCCGCGGCGGCGGATCCCCGCGCCCGGGTGCTCGCCTGGCTGGGGCCGGCGATCGGGCCGCAGCGCTTCGAGGTCGGCCCCGAAGTGCGGACGGCGATGCGGACCCTCCTGCCCGACGCCGATCGCGCGTTCGCGCCCGGGCACGGAGACCGCCTCCTGGCCGACATCTACGCGCTGGCGCGGCAGGCGCTGGCGCGGGAAGATGTTGCGGACGAAGACGTCCAGGGGGGCGGGCTCTGCACCATGAGCGATGCGCGCTTCTACAGCTACCGCCGCGACGGCGTCACCGGGCGCCAGGCGGCGCTGATCTGGATCGAGGACGGAAGGGCCGGGCAGCTCGGCGCCGACGGTTATCATTCCGGACGAAGAACGTGAGCGACTCCACCACCAACCTCCCGCCCGACCGCTTTCGCGAACTTCGCGAGGCGTACCTGCAGCGTCTCGACGCGCTTTGGCGGGACATGTTCGAGCACCCCGAGCGCATCACCGCGCCCATCGCCGACAACCGCTTTGCCGACCCCGCCTGGCGGGAGAACCCGCTGGCGTCGTTCGCGGCGCGCGCCCACCTGATCCATGCCGAGGCGATGCGCGAACTGGCGGCGGCGATCCAAACCGAACCCAAGTTCAAGACCCGCCTGCAGTTCCTGGTGTCGCAATGGGCCGATGCCATGGCGCCGTCGAATTTCCTGGCATGGAATCCGAAGGCGCAGCAGCGTGCCGTCGAGACCGGCGGCGCAAGCCTGTTGCAAGGCATGCAGAACCTGCTCGGGGATCTCGCGAAGGGTCGGATCTCGCAGGTCGATGAATCGGCGTTCGAGGTCGGCCGCAACGTCGCCACCACCGAAGGCGCGGTGGTGTATGAAAACGACGTCATCCAGCTGATCCAGTACCGGCCGCGCACCGCACGGGTCCGCGGTCGCCCGTTGCTGGTCGTGCCACCCTGCATCAACAAGTACTACATCCTCGATCTGCAGCCGGAAAATTCGTTCTTGCGCTATTGCGTCGAGCAGGGCAACACGGTGTTCGTCGTGTCCTGGCGCAATCCGCAGGCCGAGCACGGGGACTGGACCTGGGACGACTACGTCGCGCACGGACCGATCGCCGCGATCCGCGCGGTGCGGGAGATCGCGAAGGCCGATACGATCAACGCGCTCGGCTATTGCATCGGCGGCACCCTGCTCGCCACGGCGTTGTCGGTGCTCGCCGTGCGCGGCGAATCGCCGGCGGAGAGCCTGACGCTGCTGACGCCGCTGCTCGATTTCGCCGACCCCGGCATGCTCGACGTGTTCATCGACGAAGCGCACGTCGCGATGCGCGAAGCGACGATCGGCAAGGACGCGGGCGGCGGCCTGATGCCAGGGCGGGATCTGGCGAACGCATTTTCCGCCCTGCGCCCCAACGATCTCGTCTGGAACTACGTCGTCAACAACTACCTCGAAGGGCGGCAGCCGCCGGCCTTCGACCTGCTCTACTGGAACGCCGACAGCACCAATCTGCCGGGCCCGATGTTCGCCTGGTACCTGCGCAACACCTACCTGGAAAACAACCTGATCCGCCCCGGCCGGGTCTCGTGCTGCGGGGAGCCCGTCGACCTGCGCCGCATCCAGGCCCCGACCTATGTGTTCGGCGCCCGCGAGGACCACATCGTGCCTTGGCGCGCGGCCTACGCCGCCGCGCGCACGCTGGCCGGCGCCGCCGAATGCCGGTTCGCGCTCGGCGCGAGCGGCCATATCGCCGGAACCATCAACCCGGTATCGAAGAACCGGCGCAGCTATTGGGTCGCACCGGAGGCCGCGGTTCCCCGGCGGAAGACCCGGGCCTCGTCCCGGCGCGCGGAGCGGCCGGACGCCGAAGCCTGGTTCGCCGCCGCCCAGGAGCGCCCCGGCAGCTGGTGGGCGGATTGGGATCGCTGGCTCGCCCGCTTCGCCGGCGACGAGAAGGCCGCTCCCCGGCGCCTCGGCAACCGCAAGTACCCGCCCATCGAACCGGCACCCGGCCGGTATGTGAAGGAAAAAGCGTAATGACCGAAATCGTCATCCTCTCCGCCGTCCGCACCCCCATCGGCAAGTTCGGCGGCAGCCTCTCGCGGCACGCCGCCGCCGATCTCGGGGCGATCGTCGTGCGCGAAGCGCTCGCCCGCGCGCGGATCGCGCCGGAAGCGGTCGACGAGGTCATCCTCGGCCAGGTGCTCACCGCCGGCGCCGGGCAGAACCCGGCGCGGCAGGCCGCGGTGCGCGCCGGATTGCCGGTGGACGTTCCCGCGATGACGGTCAACCAGGTCTGCGGCAGCGGCCTGCGCGCCGTGATGCTCGCGGCGCAGGCCGTCGCCAACGGCGACGCGCGCGTGGTCGTCGCCGGCGGCCAGGAAAGCATGAGCCGGGCGCCGCACCTCCTGGCCGGTTCGCGCGACGGCTTTCGGATGGGCGACGCCAAACTCGTCGACAGCATGATCCGCGACGGGCTCTGGGATGCGTTCGACGACGTGCACATGGGCATCACCGCGGAAAACGTCGCCCGCGAATATGGAATCTCACGCGCGATGCAGGACGAATTCGCTGCCGCCTCGCAGCGCAAGGCCGAGGCGGCGCAGCAGGCCGGCCGCTTCCGCGACGAGATCGTCGCGGTGCCCCTGCCGCAGAAGAAGGGCGAGCCGGTGCCGTTCGCCGACGACGAGACCATCCGCCCCGGCGCGACGACCGAAACCCTCGCCGCCTTGCGCCCGGCGTTCGATCGGGACGGCACCGTCACCGCAGGCAATGCGTCGAGCATCAACGACGGCGCCGCCGCCGTGGTCGTCACCACCGCCGCGCACGCCCGCGAACTCGGCGCGCCCGTGCTCGCTCGCATCGCCGGCTTCGCCGCCGCCGGCGTGGAGCCGCGCGTAATGGGCATGGGCCCGGTTCCCGCCGCGCGCCGCGCGCTGGCGCGGACCGGTTGGCGCGCACAGGACCTCGACCTGCTCGAGATCAACGAAGCCTTTGCCGCCCAGGCCTGCGCGGTGAACCGTGAAATGGACTGGGACCCCGCGCGCGTCAACGTCAACGGCGGCGCGATCGCCCTCGGCCACCCCATCGGCGCCTCCGGTTGCCGCATCCTCGTCACGCTGCTGCACGAAATGGCGCGCAGGGATGGTGAAAAATGCGACGCACAACGCGGCCTCGCCGCCCTCTGCATCGGTGGCGGCATGGGGGTTGCGATGGCGCTGGAGCGGGACGGATCTCCTCTTTAGAAACCCAGGATGAACCCATGAGCAAAATCGCATACGTCACCGGCGGCTGCGGCGGCATCGGTACCGCCATTTGCCGCAAGCTCCATGACCTCGGCCACACCGTGATCGCCGGCTGCGGGCCCAACGCCGATGGCGAAGGCTGGCTCGCCGCCCAGCGCGCCGACGGCTACCGCTTCACGCTGTCGCACGCCGACATCACCGACTGGGACGCGGCCAAGGCGGCCTTCGATCGCGTCCATGACGAATTCGGCGGCGTCGACATCCTCGTCAACAACGCCGGCATCACCCGCGATGCCGTGTTCCGCAAGATGACGCTGGCCGAATGGCGGGCGGTCATCGACACCAATCTGACCGGACTCTTCATCGTCACCAAGCAGGTGATCGACGGCATGGCCGAGCGCGGCTGGGGTCGGATCGTCAACATTTCGTCGATCAACGGCCAGAAGGGCCAGTTCGGCCAGACCAACTATTCCGCCGCCAAGGCCGGCGTGCACGGCTTCACCATGGCACTGGCGCAGGAGATGGCCGGCAAGGGCGTGACCGTCAACACCGTCGCCCCCGGCTATATCGCTACCGAAATGGTCATGGCCATCCGCGAGGACGTGCGCGAAAAGCTGGTGCAGGCCATTCCCGTCAAGCGCCTGGGTCGCCCCGAGGAAATCGCCGCCATCGTCGCCTGGCTCGCCGGCGACGACGCTGCGTTCGCCACCGGGGCGATCTACCCGGTCAACGGCGGCATGCACATGCAGTGACCGTCCCTTCCCGGGGACGCAGCCGGACCGGGCCGGGCGAGGGCGTCAAGCGCTTGCCTGGTCAAGGATTTCCCTTCCCCCGGTTGGGGTAGACTGCCAGGATGAGTGCGACGCGCATCATCAAGAAGTACCCGAATCGCCGCCTGTACGACACCCAGACCAGCAGCTACATCACGCTGGCCGACGTCAAGCAGCTCGTCCTCGACCAAGTGGAATTCCATGTGGTCGACGCCAAGACCGCGGAAGACCTCACGCGCTGCATCCTGCTGCAGATCATCCTCGAAGAGGAGCAGGAGGGTGCGCCGATGTTCACGTCGCCGGTGCTCTGCCAGATCATCCGCTTCTACGGCAACACGATGCAGGGGATGATGGGCTCGTATCTCGAGAAGAACGTCCAGGCGTTCATCGAGATCCAGCAGAAGCTCCAGGAGCAGAGCCGCGCCTTCTACGACAACAACCGCATCGGACCGGAAGCGTGGACCCAGTTCCTGCACCTGCAGGCGCCGATGATCCAGTCGATGATGTCGAGCTACATCGAGCAGAGCAAGAACCTCTTCGTGCAGATGCAGGAGAACATGCAGAGCCAGGCCCGCTCGATGTTCTCGGTATTCCCCTTCGCGGCCTCGGTCAAGCCTGACTCCAAGCCCGAACCCAAGCCCCAGCCCGAGCCGGAAAAGAAAAGCGGCTGATCCCGCCGTTCCCCGAAGGCATGTCCGTCATCGCGAGGCCCGCAGGGCCGCGGCGATCCAGAAATCGTCTGGATTGCTTCAGGCTTCGTCCTCGCAATGACGATCGTCCGTTACCCATGCCGTTTCCGGTCGTTCGCGCTCCGCGGATTCGGAGCCCCTTCCTGTCCCGCGGGGTTGCGCTTGCAGTATCCTTTTGCCGCGAGCGAGAGAACGCCATGCGCCTGACCGAAATCGAAAGAACCGTGATCCGCGAAGAAGCGCGACGCCAGTTTGGCGTAGATGCGCGCGTGCTGCTATTTGGGTCCCGTGTCCGGGACGACGTGCGGGGGGGGGATATTGACCTATACATCGACGCGGGGGACTGCGCGGCGCGCGCCGAGGACGCACTGGACCGGGAGTTGGCGCTGCACGCCGCACTGCAACGCCGTTTGGGCGAGCAGCGCATCGACATCGTCGTCCACCGGCCGCACACTCCGTTGCGCCCGATCGATATCGAAGCCCGCAAACACGGGGTGCCGGTATGAACGACGAACCCGGTATCGGGGAGGCGCAGGCCCGTTTTTGGCTGGTTGCGCGCCGCCTGGAACGAGAGGTTGCGTCGCTGCGGGATGTCGACGAGCGTCTGTTTCCGGTACCGGAAACGCGGATGACGCCGAAGGAAATCGGCGACCTGATCGCGATACCCGAGGGCCGGGATCGCCTGGAGGCCTTCGCCGCACGATTCTCGCGCGTACAGGACGGCATCGTCGACAAGTTGCTCCCGAGCTTCCTGGCGGCATCCGGCGAACGAACCGGTAGCGTCCTGGACAATCTTCGCCGGGCGGAGCGCCTCGATCTGCTGGAGGCTCCGGAGCGGTGGTTGGCCATGCGAGCCTTGCGCAACCGGCTGGTGCATGAATACGTTGAAGATCCAGCCGAACTGGCCGCTGCGCTCACTCGCGCGCACGAAATGACACGCGTCCTGTTCGCCGGGGCGAATGCGATCCGGAGTTCGGCGTTTCGCTCGTTCCCGGACGAGGCGTCGGGTGGATAGATCCGCGCGGCGCTTGCGATCACCCGACGACCGGCCGTTGCCCCGGATTCCCCGTATGGCCTCCCCGAGACGGGGGATGGGAAGACGCCCTTAACGATCTTTTAATCGGTTTTCGCGCATCATTGCGGGTTTCGAGCCGCCGCCCCGCGCAGCACGCCGCCCAGGGCAGTTCGTTCGAATGCCAGCAATCTCGGGCGGTTTCTGTTATCTTCGCCGTCACGCGACTGTCCTTTACAAAGCTACGACAAATTCAAGGCAAGGAGGCTGGAGACGTGACCGTGGGCGCACCGGAAAATCCATCCCGGGACGATCGACCCCCCGGAATGCGCGCCGAGTCCGCCCTCCCGGAATCGGCCCTTGCCCCGACCCCCGCGTCGTCCGCCCTGCAATGGACCGTTTCGGTCGTCAGCCACGGACAGGCGGCGCTCTGTTCCCGGCTGCTGGACGATCTCGCCCGCCTGGCCCCTCCCTCGCTGGCCAAAGTGATCGTGACGGTCAACGTGCCCGAGTCCGAGCCGCGCCCCGGCGCCTTGCCGTTCGCCGTGCAGTTCGTCCGCAACGCCCGGCCCAAGGGCTTCGGCGCCAACCACAACCAGGCGTTCGCCCGCAGCGACACCCCGTACTTCGCGGTGCTCAATCCGGACCTGCGCATGCCGCAGGACCCGTTCCCCGAACTCCGGTGCCGCCTCGCCGACGCCGCCGTGGGCGTGGTCTCCCCCCTGGTGCTGGAAGCGGACGGTACGGTCGCCGACCATGCGCGGCGCCTGCTGACCCCCGGCGACTTGCTGCGCCGGCGCCTCCCGGCCGGCGCCCGGAGCCTGCGCAGCGCCGCTCCTCCGGACTGGCTGGCCGGCGTCTTCCTGGCGTTCCGCGCCGAAACCTACCGGGCGCTCGGCGGATTCGACGAGCGCTTCCACCTGTATTGCGAAGATGCCGACCTCTGTGCGCGGGCGCAGCTCGCCGGGCTGCGCATCGAGGTTGCCGAGGCGGCGCGTGTGGTGCACCTTGCCCAGCGCGCCTCCCGCCGCCGGCCGAAGTACCTGTTCTGGCATCTGCGCAGCCTGGCGAAGTTCTGGCGTTCGCCGACGTATCGGAACTACCGGGACCTGCTGGCGTCGGGGCCGCCGGATTCCCCACTCGCGAGGCCGGGGGTCGCCCGGACCTCCCATCGCCTGCGGTGACGCGGCTTGTGATCGTCCGGACCCGCACAAGCTATGATCCCCCGCTTTCATCCTTTTTTTCTCCCGAATCTTGTCCTCGCTATCCCGCGCCCTCCTCGATCTGTCGGAAAGCCTGCGGGCCTGGCGCCTGTGGTCCCTGCTCGGCTGGCTGGAAATCCGCCAGCGCTATTCGCGGTCCAAACTCGGTCCCCTATGGCTGACGATCAGCATGGGGGTGATGGTTGGTACGCTGGGCATCGTCTACGGCACGCTCTTCGGACAAAAACTCGCCGACTACCTGCCGATGATCGCGGTCGGCTTGGTGGTCTGGAATCTGCTCTCGGCCATCGTCAGCGAGGGCAGCCAGGCATACATGGCCAGCGCCAACTACATTCGCCAGGTGCGGACGCCGCGCCTGATCTACCTGCTGCAGGTCGCCTGGCGCAACCTTGTGATCTTCGCGCACAACTTCGTCATCATCGTGATCGTGCTGGTGATCTTCGGCGTGAAGTCGTGGGCGCCGCTGCCGCTGGCCGCGCCGGGCCTCGCGCTGCTGGTGCTGAACGCGCTATGGGTCGGGGCGCTCGCCGGCCTGATATCCGCGCGCTTCCGCGACCTGCCCCAGATCGTCAACGCCTTGCTGCAGGTCGCCTTCTACGTCACCCCGATCCTGTTCAGCGGGCAGATGCTGCGCGGCAAGCACCACTGGATCGTGGCATTCAATCCACTTGCCTACTGGGTCGACGCCGTCCGCCAACCGCTGATCGGCGTGATGCCGTCGGGTCTGACCTGGGCGATCTGCATCGGCACCGCGCTGACCGGCTGGACGCTGACACTGGCGTTCACCGGCCGGTATCACAAGCGCATCCCGTATTGGGTCTGACACCGAACGCCGACAGGATTCCCACGATGTCCGCCCGCGTAACGCTGACCAATGTCCACCTGGACATGCCCATCTTCGACATCTCGGCCCAGTCGCTGAAGAAGCGCGTCATGCGCATGGGCCGCCGCAATCGCATCGCCGAGGACAATACCGGCGTCATCATCGTCAAGGCGATCGACGACCTCAGCCTGACGCTGGAAAGCGGTGACCGATTGGGCCTAATCGGCCACAACGGCGCGGGCAAGAGTACCTTGCTGCGGGTCATGGCGGGGATCTACCCGCCGACCGCCGGCACCGTCGATGTGCAGGGGAAGACGGTGCCGCTCTTGGACATCGCGCTCGGCATGGACGACCAGTCGACCGGGCGGCAGAACATCCGCTTGCGCGGCCTGCTGCTCGGCATGACCGACGCCGAGATCCGCCGCAAGACCGACGAGATCGCCGACTTCACGGAACTGGGCGACTACCTCGATTTGCCCTTGCGAACCTACTCCAACGGCATGCGGGTGCGCCTCGCGTTCGCGATTTCTACCGCAGTCGAGGCGGACATCCTGTTGCTCGACGAGGTGCTGGGGGTGGGAGATGCGAGTTTCCAGGAGAAGGCGAACCGGCGGCTCACCGAGTTGCATGCGCGGTCGGAGATTGTTGTCTTGGCGATCCACTCAAGTGACGTAATTCGCCGGACGTGTAACAAGGTTCTCTGGATGGAGCGGGGCAAGTTGAGAATGTTCGGGGAGGTCGATGAAATATTGGAGTCCTACCAGCGAGATATGAGCGGGGGATAGACGATTATTGTCAAATCGCTATCTGCTGTGACGCTATGTGCAGGCAGATACGAAAACTAATGCATCGACCCATAAAAAAGCATAAGACGGACGCGCCGTCGCCTTGCGACTGCCTGGAGTCGCAATTGGGGGATAAATGATTTTGGATATCCTGTTGATGGACGAGGTCATCGGAACCGGGGACGCGGCGTTTATCGAAAAGGCGGAGCGTCGGCTCATGGATTTCATGAGCCGCAGCAAAATCCTTTTCCTCGCCTCTCATGATGAGACGGTAATTCCAAAGCTTTGCAATAAGCCGGTGTTGATGGAACACGGCGCGTTGCGCGGAATCGGGGAGGTCGGCGAGATGTTTTCCTTGTACAAGAGCCAGTTGTCGACGCAGGCACTGCAAGTTGAGAGTGTCGTCGCCGTACCGTAGGCGCATCAGAACTTGGAATCGGGTTTTGGGATCCGTGCCTCGATCCGGCCGCGGCGCTTCGGTGTGCATTCTGCTTGCGACCTACAACGGCGGCTTGTACCTGCGCGAGCAACTCGAATCCATTCGCAGGCAGACCTACAAGAACTGGAGGATCGTGGTTTCCGATGACGGATCCAGCGACGAAACCTTGCAAATTCTGCGAGATTTCCAGTCGAGCCTTCCTGGAGGAAGGGTTTTCGTCATGGATGGGCCGAGACGAGGGTACGTGGAAAATTTCCTGCACCTGATGCGCAGCCATCGAGCCGACTCCGATCTTTATGCCTTTTGCGACCAGGACGATATTTGGGATGACAATAAAGTCGAGCGAGCCGTAGTCGCGTTGGGAACCGTTCCTTTGGGCGTCCCTGCGGCATATGCCACGCGAACACGTCTAATTGGTGAGAATGGCGCATATATCGGACTGTCTCCGCGCTTGCGGCGCCCGCCGGATTTCAGGAATGCGCTTGTCCAGAATGTTGTTCATGGGAACACGCTCGTATTTAACGATGAAATGCGGTCAATCCTTCGGGCCATGGGCGCGATAAGCGCGGTTTCGCACGATTGGCTTGTTTACCTCGTGGCGACCGCAATCGGCGCTGCGTTCCTGTTCGAGGATAGACCTTCGATTTCGTATCGGCAGCATGGCCGGAATTTGATTGGAGGACAATCCACCATTAAAGGGTGTTTCCGGAGATTCGGTTCGATTGGGAAGGGGCGTTACCGAGCGTGGATGAAATCGAATCTATGTGCGCTGAAAACAGTTCGAGGATTGATGTCCCCGGAAAACCAGTTGGTTCTGGAGAGATTTTGCCGTGCAAGGAAGTCGTGGGGGGGCGCGCGGCTCTATTTTTTGGCCCGCTCCGGCGTGAGGAGACAAACGTGGTGGGAAAACGTCGCGCTGACGGGGTTGGTGCTTTTAAATCGTGCGTAGAAAAATTTCCGGAGTAAGGGTGATCCAATGGCGTGGAGATTGCTCGGGAGGATACATAGTCTGGACCCGTCCAACGACCGGCTTTCCTCCCATATGCAGGGACCGGTGGCTGCAGTCTTCGGAGACAGAATTCGAATCTATTTCGCCGCCAGAAATAGCGCAGGGAAAAGTTATCCTGCCTACATCGATGTATCGGAAGAGAACCCCTTGCGCGTTTTGAACGTCCATGACGCGCCCGTCATGGATTTTGGCCCTGCGGGAACATTCGACGACGAGGGAATAATGCCGGCATGTATCGTCCCGACTCCGGGAGAAATTCGGCTTTATTACAGCGGTTGGAACCGCAGGGTGACCATCCCCTACCACAACACAACCGGCGTCGCGATAAGTGTCGACGGAGGGATGTCCTTCCGAAGGAAGTTTGAGGGGCCGGTCCTTGATCGAACGCCCCATGACCCATTTATGGCCGTCACCCCTTGGGTCGTGCGCACGGGCGACCAGTGGCGGATGTGGTACGTGGCCGGCCGGGGTTGGCTGAGGAAGGGCGGCGCCCTGGAGCCGATCTACGGCATAAAGTATGCGACGTCAGTCGATGGCATTGCGTGGAATCGACTCTCTGATTTCGTCATTCCGTTTCGACATGAAGAAGAGGCCATCGCGCGGCCCACCGTTCTTTTCGCCGACGGTGCCTATCACATGTGGTACTGCTTCCGCGATTCCGATGACTTTCGAGATGGGCCCGGGAGCTATCGGATCGGCTATGCGTACTCGCGCGACGGAGTGACGTGGAAGCGGGCGGACCACCTGTCTGGACTGGCGAGATCGCCCGACGGGTGGGACTCCACGATGCAGTGCTACCCGTATGTCGTCGAAACGAAGATCGGTTTTCTGCTTTTCTATAGCGGAAATGGCTTCGGCAGAACGGGCGTTGGTTGTGCGATCTGGGAAGGGGGGTTTCCCACTCTATGACGCCGCCGCTCGCCAATCCGCAGTCGCCGCCACCCAGCACGTTTCTGTCCCGATACCGGCAGACGCGTGCGCGCCTGCGGGAGCTTCGCAAATCGCCGACGGGAGCGGTCCGGGATCAGGCGGTGGGCCAGCCTGCGGGTCCCAAGGTTA
>JAKBZN010000029.1 GCA_021842465.1 Pseudomonadota bacterium | reverse complement strand
CGTCGTTGAGCAGGTGGATCTTGTCGTCCTCGGCCATGCTGCCCGAGCAGTCGAGCACGAGCACGAGCGGCGCCCGTTCGTCGCTGTTGTCGATCAGCGCGACGTCCGGAATGATGTTGTTCATGCGTTGGGTCTCCCTGTTGGGCGCGCCGATGCCGAGTTCCCGTTGCGGATTGCCGTGCTTCCGTGCGGGAGGACGCCGGGGCGATGCGAACCTGTGCCTGCCCTTTATGTTGCACCGCGAGGGACGAGAAGTCAAAATGGAAACGATTCCCCGCCGTGGCGGGGAGCGCCGCGACAGGGGCTTTTGTTTTGGTCTATGCTGGCGCGCCGCGATTTAGGGAGAAACCATGAACCGTCACTGGCTTGCCGTCGTGCTGTTCGTTTTTGCCGCCATGTTGCCGGGATGGGCCGGCGCCCAGGTTCCCGGCCGACATCCGCCGTACCTCCACGCCCTGACCGATCTGCACGACGCCCGCTACTATCTTTCCCATCGTCCTGGCCCTCCCCTGGCGCCGCCGGAACGGCGGGCGATCGCGGAAATCAACCGCACGATGCGCCTGATCCAGCGGGCGGCGTACGGTGATGGCAAGAACCTCGCTTTTCACCCGGCGGAAGACCTGCCGCCGCCGCGGGTTCCCCGTCTGGCCCGGGTGTCGCAATTGCTGCGTCGGGCCCGCGCCGACATCGGCGCTCCGGAAGACAATACCAACGTGTGGCGGTTTCGATACAACGCGGCGATCCACCTCGATCGCGCGATCCGGATCTCGGAGCGAATGATGGTGCGGATGGAGCCGCCGCTGCCGTAATCGCTGTCTGCGCGAACTTTCGGTAACCTTGCGCCTGTCGTTTCTTTTTTGGAACCGGGGGACCGCAACATGCCGAACATCGAATTCGACCTGGGGGAAAAGCGGGTGTTTCCTCCCGGCCCGCGCGCCGTGCAGGGCGCGGCGATATCCGGCATGGACGCCTACCATCGGCTTTGCGAGCAGGCCCGCCGCGATCCGGACGGGTTTTGGCGCGGCCTGGCGCAGGAACACCTGGCTTGGCAGACCCCGTTCACCGAGGTGCTGGACGAATCCGACGCGCCGTTCTACCGCTGGTTTGCGGACGGCCGGCTCAACGCCTCCTACAACTGCCTGGACCGGAACCTGGAAAACGGCAACGCGGAAAAGACCGCGATCGTGTTCGAGGCCGATGACGGCGCGGTGACGCGCATCACCTACCGGGAACTGCACCAGCGGGTCTGCCGGCTCGCCAACGGATTGCGCGAGTTGGGATATCGGAAAGGGGATCGCGCGATCATCTACATGCCGATGTCGATCGAGGCCGTGGTCGCCATGCAGGCTTGCGCGCGGCTGGGCGTGATCCACTCCGTGGTGTTCGGCGGGTTCTCGGCCAAGTCGGTTCATGAGCGCATCGTCGATGTGGGGGCAAGCCTCGTGCTCTGCGCCGACGAACAGTTGCGCGGCGGCCGGGCGATTCCGCTCAAGGCGGCGATCGACGAGGCGCTGGCGATGGGCGGCTGCGAGGCGGTGCGCAAGGTGCTCGTGTACCGGCGCACCGGCGGCGCGGTCGCCTGGGATGCGGCGCGCGACGAGTGGCTCCACGACCGGATGGCGGGGCAGGCCGACCAGTGCGAACCGGAGTGGGTCGAGGCGGAGCATCCGCTGTTCGTGCTCTACACCTCCGGATCGACGGGAAAGCCCAAAGGCGTGCAGCATTCCACCGGAGGCTATCTCCTGTGGGCGGTGCTGACGATGAAGTGGACCTTCGACATCCGGCCGACGGACGTGTTCTGGTGCACCGCCGACGTCGGCTGGGTGACCGGCCATACCTACGTTTGCTATGGGCCGCTTGCCACCGGTACGACCGAGGTGATGTTCGAGGGGGTGCCGACCCATCCCAATGCCGGCCGGTTCTGGCAGATGTGCCAGAACCACCGGGTCACCGTGTTCTACACCGCACCCACGGCGATCCGCGCGCTCATCAAAGCCAATGACGCGGCGCCGGAAACCCATCCGTCGCGCTTCGATCTTTCGCAACTGCGGATTCTCGGCACGGTCGGGGAGCCGATCAATCCGGAAGCGTGGATGTGGTACTACCGCAACGTCGGACGGGAGCAGTGTCCGGTCGTCGACACGTTCTGGCAGACCGAGACGGGCGGCCATGTCATCACGCCGCTGCCGGGGGCGACGCCGCTGGTTCCGGGCTCCTGCACCTTGCCGCTGCCGGGGATCGACGCGGCCATCGTCGACGAGGCCGGCCACGAGGTGCCGAACGGGCACGGCGGGCTGCTGGTGATCCGGCGTCCATGGCCGGGCATGCTGCGGACGATC
This sequence comes from Pseudomonadota bacterium, assembly GCA_021842465.1. GTDB lineage: Bacteria > Pseudomonadota > Gammaproteobacteria > Burkholderiales > Burkholderiaceae_F > GJ-E10. The sequence continues at coordinate 25,301 of JAKBZN010000029.1, read as the reverse complement.
TGGGGTGACCCGGAACGGTTTCGCCGGTCCTACTACCCGGCCGAACTGGGCGGCAGCATCTATCTCGCCGGCGACGGCGCCGTGCGGGACAAGGAAACCGGGTATTTCACGGTCGTGGGCCGGATCGACGACGTGCTCAACGTCTCGGGGCACCGCATGGGGACGATGGAAATCGAGTCGGCGCTCGTCGCCAATCCGATCGTCGCCGAGGCGGCGGTGGTCGGCAAGCCCGACGAGCTGACGGGCGAGGCGGTTTGCGCGTATGTGGTCCTCAAGCGCGCGCGGCCCGAAGGCGCGGAGGCGGACCGGATTGCGAAGGAGTTGCGCGACTGGGTCGCCAAGGAAATCGGTCCGATCGCCAAGCCCAAGGAAATCCGGTTCGGCGACAACCTGCCCAAGACCCGGTCGGGCAAGATCATGAGACGCCTCCTGCGGTCGCTGGCGCGTGGCGAGGACATCCGCCAGGACGTTTCCACCCTCGAGAATCCGGCAATCCTGGACCAGCTCCGGGTGGCGCAGTGAAGGCTGCGGCGCCAGCGTTCCGGAGGCCCTGCGGGCAGGTCGGGTAGAATACCGTCCGCTGGGTTTCCCGCGCTCGCGGGAACTCCGGAGAGATGGCCGAGCGGTCGAAGGCGCACGCCTGGAAAGTGTGTATAGGTCAAAAGCCTATCGTGGGTTCGAATCCCACTCTCTCCGCCAGCACAGCGATCGTCCGTCAGTTTTCCGCGGATCGTCGTTTCCGTTCCCAACATCCCTGGCCATGTTTTCTCCCCGCCGGACGTCGAATCCGCCGATCCGCGAAGCGGCCGTTACAGCTTGTTGCCGTCGCTGAACGTGTTCTGAATCGAATGTTCAGAGGCCGTTCACGGCCTGGGCGCACAGTGTCGCCATGTAGCGTTCGCGCCGCGAACCGAAGTCCTGAACCAAACCACTGGAGATCATCATGACGACCCAAAAACCGACCTTCCTGGGAGCCCTCTCGCTCATCGTGATGGCCGCCCCCATCGTGCTCGTGCCCGCCGCCTTTGTCGCGTTCGAGGAATCGCTCCTCCGCGCGCAGACCATCGTGACGGGACTGGAGGTGACGCTCGTTGCAAGCGGAATCGCCCTGGCCCTGCGTGCGCTGCGCCAGTCGGCGGATTCGCATGTCGACGGCAACGCCGAGGCGAGCGCGGCATAAGCACCGCGGCTGCGCTGCGCCGGGAGGCGCAGCCCATGCGGCCCTCCTGATGCGAAGCGGCGGACCCCCAGTGGGTCCGCCGCTTTTTTTTGATGGTCTGTCCGCGCGAAAAAAGGCGGATCCGTCGTGGATCCGCCAAACTCCGAACGTTCCATTCAGGTGTGCGCCTTGCTCCGCTCGCCGACGGTGAGCCGGTCGAGGAGATCGAAGAATTGCTGGGTCTGGGGCGTGTTGAATGCCGACAACAGCGCGTCGTTCGCCAAGCGGACCGACGGGCTGATCCGCTCCAGTAGCGTTCGCCCGGCGCTCGTCAGGGCGAGGAGCGTCCTCCTGCGATCGCCGTCGTCCGTGGAGGCGGAAATCAGGCCGCGCCTTCGCAGCAGGCGGACCACGATGCTGGTGGTCGCGCGGTCGAGGTGGATGCGTCGTCCCAATTCGTTCTGTCCGACGGCCTCGCACCGGCTCAGTGCGGCAAGGACCGCATATTGGGTCGGCGTCATCATGGTGTCGGGACAGGACTCCTGGAATCGCGCCGTCGCGACTTGGTGGGCGCGACGAATCAGGAAAATCGCGTCGAAGGCCAACGGGGCTTCCCGGCGCGGCGCACAGTCCGCGCAATTCTGTTCCGGCATTTTCCCTTCCATGACCATCCCCTTCCCGACCCGCGGAGGGAATCCGCGCCGGATCCGGCGCACCTTCCGAAGGTCCGTGCTGCGTTGGAATAAATGTATCACAAGATGATGCGATTGGGCTCCGGCGTTTCCTCGAATTGTCCGGGGCGGGGAGGGGTTTTTCGGGCCTCTTACTCCTTGCAACAGACGCGGCGCGGTCCGCGACATAAAATGCCCTCCGTTTTGCCGGTTGATGGTCGAATGGGGGGTTGCCGGCCTGCGGCCGGCAGGGTGCGACGTACGCCGCGCCGATCCCATCCTTTCCCGTTGGATGTCGAGGACCATGCAGGATTCCGAAGTCCCGTCGCAGGGCGAGCCCGCGGCAAGCTCCGTTGTACCCAGTCCGGGGGGGCGTCCGCGCCGCCGGCGTGCCTGGTTGGCGGCCGCGGTCGTGGCGATGGCCGCGTTGGTGGCGCTGCGCGTGCTGCATCACAATCCACCTCGGCACGAGGAGCCGCCCCAGGTGGTCGGCGTCGCAGCCGCGACCTTGGGCTCGATGCCCGTGACCGTGCATGAACTGGGCACGGTCACGCCGATCGCCACGGTGACGGTATTGCCGATGCTGAGCGGTTACATCACCGAGGTTGCCTACCATGAGGGACAGGACGTCCGGAAAGGGCAGTTCCTGGTCCAGATCGATCCACGCCAATACGAGATCGACAAAGAGCAGGCCCAGGGACAGTTGGTCAAGGACCTCGCCGCACTGGGCCAAGCCCGCGCCGACCTGGCGCGCTATACGCGCCTCCATGCTACGCACTCGATCGCCGAACAGATCTACGTCGACCAGAAGTATCTGGTCCAGCAGTACGAAGGGGCGGTGAAGACCGATCGGGCGAATATCGCGCAGTTCAACCTGGACCTCATCTATTGCCATGTCACGGCACCGGTTGCCGGGCGGGTCGGCCTCCGGCTGGTGGACGTCGGAAATTTCGTGACCGCGTCGAGCCAGCCGGCGCTGGTCGTCGTCACGACCATGAAGCCCACCACGGTCGAGTTCAGCATTCCGCAAAATGTATTGGGGGATGTGGTGCGGCGGTTCAAACCCGGCGCCAAATTGCCGGTGGCGATCTACGACAGCGAGGATCAGAAGCAGATCGCCACCGGCACGCTCTATGCGATCAGCAACCAGATGGCGACGGCGACCGGGACCTTCACCCTGCGCGCCATGACGCCCAACCGCGACGAGGCGCTGTTTCCGAACGAGTTCGTCAACGTGACGCTGACCGTCGATACCTTGCACGGCGTGGTTCTGGTACCCACCCCGGCGATCCAGACGGGTGCTCCCGGCACCTACGTTTTCGTCGTGAAGCGCGATGACACGGTGTCGGTGCGCAAGATCACGATCGGTCCAGGCAACGGGCGGTACACGGTCGTTCAGTCGGGGCTGGCCGCCGGAGAGCGGGTCGTCACCGACGGTCTGGACCGCCTGCACGACGGTGCGAAGATCCGGCCGGCATCGGCGATGGAGGCCGCGCCGACGCGCGGGACCAAATCCGCCGCCGGCGCACGGCATCCGCCGGCGCAGGATTCCTGACGACCGCCAGGCCTTGCGCCGATGAATCTCTCCCGCCTGTTTATCTTGCGGCCGGTGGCGACGTCGCTGCTGATGATCGCCATCGTCCTCGTCGGCGCCGTGGCGATGAAGATCCTGCCGGTGTCGTCGCTGCCCACCGTCGACTACCCGACGATCCAGGTACAGACCTTCTATCCGGGGGCGAGTCCCGACGTCATGGCCACCACCGTCACGGCTCCGCTGGAGGTGCAGCTCGGGGAAATCCCGGGCCTTCAGGAAATGGTGTCGACGAGTTCGGAGGGCGCATCGGTCATTACGCTCCAGTTCGACTTGTCCCTCAGCCTCGACGTCGCCGAACAGGACGTCCAGCAGGCGATCAACGCGGCCAACAGTTTCCTGCCCAGCGGTTTGCCGGCGCCGCCGATCTATGCCAAGGTCAACCCCGCCGACCAGCCGGTCCTCACCCTTGCGGTGACGTCGCCGTCAATGTCGCTGACGCAGCTGCAGGACATCGCGGACACCCGCTTGGCGACCAAGATTTCGGAGGTTCCGGGTGTCGGCCTCGTGACCACCGCCGGAGGCAACGTGCCTGCCGTGCGCGTCGAGGCCAACCCGCAGAAGCTCGCTGCCTACGGTCTCAGCATCGACGATCTGCGGACCTATCTCGCCAACATCAACGTCAGCCAGCCCAAGGGCAATTTCGACGGCCCCGAGCTCGACTACACCATCAACGCCAACGACCAGATTTCCGATCCGAAGGACTATCTGAATTCGGTGGTGGCGTATCAGAACGGCGCCCCGGTCTTCCTGCGGGACGTCGCACGGGTGCGCGTTGCGCCGGAGGATGTCGAACGCGGCGCGTGGTTCGATCACCAGCCGGCCATTGTATTGAACGTGCGGCGGCAGCCGGGCGCGAACGTCATCGCCACCGTGGACGAGATCATGCGCCGCCTGCCGCAACTCGAATCGGCGCTGCCGGGGGGCATGCGGGTGACGGTGGTTTCGAACAGTGTTGGCGAAATCCGGGCGTCGGTGCGGGATGCGGCGCGGGAGCTGCTGTTGGCCGTCGCCCTGGTTGTCGCGGTGATCTTCGTGTTCCTGCGCAACCTGCCGGCGACGCTCATTCCCAGCATCTCGGTCCCCGTATCGCTGATCGGCACCCTGACGATCATGTACCAGATGCACTATTCGATCGACAACCTCTCGCTGATGGCGCTCATCATCGCAACCGGGTTCGTCGTCGATGACTCGATCGTGATGATCGAGAATATCGTTCGTCACCTCGAGTCGGGCATGACGCCGCGGGAGGCGGCGATCGAGGGTGCAGGCCAGATTGGCTTCACCATCCTTTCGCTTACGATCTCGCTGATCGCGGTACTGATTCCGCTGATCTTCATGGGTGGCGTCATCGGTCGCCTCTTCGGCGAGTTCGCCGTGACCCTGGCGGTGACCATCCTGTTGTCGGCGGTAGTTTCGCTGAGTGGCGTGCCGATGCTGTGCGCCAAGATCCTGCGTCCCCGGGCGCAGCGCCATCCCAGTCGATTCGAGCGGTTCAGCGAGCGCGTCTTCGATCGGACCTTGGCGGGGTATTCGCGGGGCCTGTCCTGGGTGCTCGATCGCCAGCCGGCCGTCCTCGCGGTGGTGGTGATCGCCATCGTGTTGACCGTCGCAATGTATATCGGCATTCCGAAGGGCCTCTTTCCTGTCCAGGACGTGGGCGTGATCCAGGGCATCAGCGTCGCCGACAACTCGGTTTCCTACGCCGCCATGGCGCGTCGCCAAGCGGCGCTTGCGGACGTCATCCTGCGGGATCGGGATGTGACGTCGCTCACTTCCTACGTCGGGATCGACGGCATCAATCCGACGCTCAATAGCGGGCGCTTCCTCATCAACCTGAAGCCGCCGGGACAGCGGCACGAGACCGCCCTCCAGGTTTCCCGCCGCATCCAGCGGGCGGCGGCCGCCGTGCCGGGAATCCGCCTATATCTGCAACCCGGACAGGACCTCACGCTCGATACGCAGGTTTCACGCAATCAATACAGCCTCATCCTGCGCGGGCCGAGTGAACAGGCATTTCGGCGCTACGTGCCCGCGCTCCTGGCGCGGATGCGGTCGATTCCTTCGATCACCGACGTGACCAGCGATCTCGACAACGACGGCCTCGCGGTAGAGGTCACGGTCAACCGTCAACTCGCGGCCCGCTACGGGATCACCCCCGCAACGATCGACAACGTGCTCTACGATGCCCTTGGCCAGCGGATCGTGTCGACCATATTCCAGCAGGCCGATCAATATCGCGTCATCCTGGTGGCGAAGTCGACCACGATTCCGACGGTGCGATCGATCGGCGACATCTACCTTCCCAGCCAGACTGCGACGGCCGGGCAGGTACAGCTTGGGGCGATCGCCGCCTTGAACGTCACTAAAGAGCCGCTCGCGATCAGCCATCTTGCGCAGTTTCCGGCCGTGACGGTGTCGTTCAATCTGGCCGATGGTGCGTCCCTCTCCGATGCCGTGCGGGAGATCCAGGCCGCCGAGGGTGCGGTCCGGCTTCCGCTGTCGATCACCGCAACCTTCCAGGGCGCTGCGGCGGCGTTCGAGGCGTCGGTCTCCAACGAGGCCTATCTGCTGATCGCCGCCATTGTCGCGGTCTATATCGTGCTTGGCGTGCTGTATGAGAGCTACATCCATCCCGTAACGATCCTGTCCACTCTGCCGTCGGCCGGAATCGGTGCGCTGCTGGCGCTGCAGCTTGCGGGCCATGACCTCGACGTAATCGGGATCATCGGTATCGTGCTGCTCATCGGCATCGTGAAGAAGAACGCGATCATGATGGTGGATTTCGCGCTCGATGCCGAACGCAAACAGGGGAAGTCGGCGCGCGATGCGATTTTCGAGGCATCGCTGCTGCGGTTCCGTCCGATCCTGATGACGACCCTGGCGGCCATGCTGGGCGCCATGCCGATGTTGCTGGGCACCGGGACCGGTTCGGAACTTCGCCGCCCGCTGGGCCTTGCGATCGTCGGCGGTTTGGCCTTGAGCCAGATCCTGACGCTCTTCACGACGCCGGTGATCTATCTGTTTTTCGACCGCCTTGCCCGCCGCTTCCGCGGCGCGCGCGGACGCAATGGCACGGGATCGGATGATCCGGGCGCCGGCCTCGGCGGCGCGAACCCGACGCAGGCTGGATAAGGGCGGCGAGCGCCAGCGTGAAGAACATCAACCTCTCGGCGATCTTCATCCGACGGCCGGTTGCGACCTCGCTGCTTGCGCTGGCGATTTTGATCTCGGGCATCCTGGCGTTCGTGCATATGCCGGTGGCGCCGCTGCCGAACGTCGAGTTTCCGGTCGTCGTCGTGCAGGCCAGAATGGCGGGCGCGAGCCCCGTGGTGATGGCTCAGACCGTCGCGGAGCCGATTGAGCGGCGTGTCGGCACGATCGCCGGCGTCAACGAACTGACGTCAATGAGTTCGATCGGCAGCACCCGGGTGGTCGCCCAGTTCGACCTCGATCGCGACCTCAACGGCGCGGCGCGCGACGTCGAGGCGGCGATCCAGGCATCGCGCGCCGACCTTCCGGTCACGCTGCGCAGCAATCCGACGTATCGCGAATACAACCCCGCCACCGCGCCGATCATGGTGCTCGCGCTGACGTCCGATACGCTGACCAAGGCACAGCTCTACGATTCGGCGGACTCGGTCATCCAGCAGGAGTTGTCGCAGGTCGACGGCGTAGGCAAGATCGTCCTTGGCGGCAGCGCCTTGCCATCGGTACGGGTGGAATTGAACCCGGACAAGCTCAACAGCTATGGCATCGGCCTCGAAGACGTCCGCGCCGCGATTTCGGCGGCCAATGCGGACAGTGCGAAGGGGCATCTCGATCAGGGCGATGAGCGCTACGAGGTGTTGTCCAACGACCAGATCAGCAAGGCCGAGCCCTATCGCAATCTGGTCATCGCCTATCGCAACGGCGCCCCGGTGTTCCTGCGGGACGTGGCGCAGGTGCTCGATTCCAACGAGAACATTCGCAACGCCGGCCTCTACAACGGAAAGCCCGCGGTGCTGGTGATCGTTTTCCCCATACCCGGAAGCAACGTTGTCGATACCGTGGCTCAGATCCGGTCCCGCCTACCGTCGATCGAGGCTGCGCTTCCGTCGTCGATCCGGGTGCATGTCGCGATCGACCGGTCCGTGTCGGTGCGCGCTTCCGTCGACGATACCGAGCGTACCCTGTTCCTCGCCGTGCTGCTCGTCGTTGGGGTGGTGTTCGTGTTCCTCCTCTCGCCGCGTGCCACGCTGATTCCGGCGATTGCGCTGCCCCTGTCGATCATCGGGACGTTCGGCCCGATGTATCTGCTCGGATATAGCATCGACAGCCTGTCCCTGATGGCGTTGACCGTCGGCACGGGCTTCGTCGTCGATGATGCCGTCGTCGTGCTCGAGAACGTCGTACGCCACCTTGAGGCTGGCATGGAACCCAGGGAGGCGGCGCTGCGCGGTGCACGCGAGGTGGGGTTCACGGTCGTCTCGATGAGCCTTTCCCTCGTCGCTGTGTTCTTGCCGATTCTGATGATGCCCGGATTCGTCGGTCTGCTGTTCCACGAATTCGCCGTCACGCTCTCCGTCGCCATCCTGATCTCACTGCTTGTCTCGCTCACGATCACGCCGACGATGTGCGCCTACCTGCTGCGCAATGACGCCGGAAAATCCGCGAATTCGCGTTCCGTGTCGTGGCTTGCGGCGCCGTTCGACCATTTCCACCGCTTCTATTCGCGCTCGCTCGATGCGGTGCTCGATCACGGCGGGCGGACGATGTTCGTGCTGGGGCTGCTGATCGTGGGAAATTTTTTCGGCGCCCGCCTGTTGTCGACGACGTTTTTCCCCGAGCAGGACACCGGAATCCTGATCGGCCAGATCATCGCCGATCAGAGCATTTCGTTTCCGGCGATGCGTAAAAAGCTGGCCCAGCTGCAGTCCATCGTCGGCAGCGATCCTGCGGTGCAGTCCGTCGCCGGATTCACCGGCGGACGCGGGGCGCAGAATACCGCCAACGTATACATCGGCCTCAAGCCCATCGAGCGGCGGGACGCCAGTGCGGTGCAGGTTGTCGACCGGCTGCGGCCGCGGCTCAATGCGGTTTCGGGCGCCCGCCTGTATCTGCAGGCGCAGCAGGACCTGCACGTCGGCGGCCGCGAATCGGCGGCTGAGTATCAGTACACGCTGACGAGCGACGATAGCGATGCGCTGTACCGGTGGACGCCCAGACTTGTCGCGGAGCTGTCGAAATATCCGAATGCGATCCGCGATGTCAATTCAGACCTCCAGCAGCGGGGCCTGGAGACGTACATCAATATCAACCGCGCCAAGACCAAGCGCTACGGATTCGATCCCAACCAGATCGACAATACCCTGTACGACGCCTTTGGCCAACGTACGGTCTCGACGATCTTCAATCCGCTCAATCAATATTTCGTCGTGATGGAGGTGGCTCCGCCCTACTGGCAGTTCCCGCATCAGATGGAGCACATCGAACTGAGCACGGCGGCGGGCAATCCGCGAGGCCCGCAACAGACGCAGATGCACAGCAATACCGTCAGCGGAGTTCCCGTGCGGCAGGCGGCCGCCGCACCGGCCGGGAGCCCGCTTGCCACCAACGCGCGCAATGCCGATGCCGAAGCAAACCAGCTGATCAACGCGATCTCGAATGGCCGCGGCGGAAGCTCCAGCGGCAGCCCTGACAGCACTGCGGCGGAAACCATGGTCTTGCTACCGGCGCTCGTGACGTGGCAGAACGACCATACTGCGACCCAGGTCAACCACCAGGACGGTATGGTCGCCGGAACGATCTCGTTCAATCTGCCCAAGGGCGGCTCGTTGAGCGGGGCCTCGGCCGCAATCGACGAGGCGCAACGCGCCATCCGCATGCCATTGTCGATCCACGGCGGCTTTGCCGGCGCGGCCCGGGCGTACAAGCAATCCATGCTGACTGTGCCGCTGCTCATTCTGGCCGCGCTCGGGATCGTGTACTTCGTCCTCGGCATCCTGTACGAGAACACGATCCACCCGATCACGATTCTTTCGACCCTGCCCTCGGCCGGGATCGGTGCGACGCTGGCGCTGCTGGTCTTCAACACGCCGTTTTCGGTCATCGCGATGATCGGCATCATCCTGTTGATCGGTATCGTCAAGAAGAACGGCATCATGATGGTCGACGTGGCGATCGACCTGCAGCGCAACGCGGGAATGGACGCGCGCAGCGCGATTCATGAAGCGGCGTTGATCCGCCTGCGGCCGATCGTGATGACCACCGCGGCTGCGGTCCTCGGCGCGATGCCGATGGCGATCGGCATCGGTCAGGGCGCATCGCTGCGCCAGCCGCTCGGCATCACGGTCGTGGGCGGCCTGTTGTTCAGTCAGATCTTCACCCTGTACACCACGCCGGTGATCTACCTGTTCCTCGACCGGGCGCGCGCGCGCCTGGCGCGCTGGGCCGCCGGCCTGCCGTGGAATCGGCGTTCCAAGGAAAACGCATCATGATGAAGACAATGACCCGGCGCGTGCTGCCGATCGCCTGCGCGATCCTGCTTGCCGGTTGCATGGTCGGACCCGACTATCGTCGTCCGGCGGTCGACATGCCGCCGGCGTGGAAGGAACAACCCGGCTGGACCCGTGCCCAGCCCGCGGCGGCGCAGGCGAAGGGACGCTGGTGGCGTGCATTCCGCGATCCGCTGCTGGACGAACTCGAACCGCTGGTGGCGGTATCGAACCAGACGGTGCGCCAGAGCTACGCCAGCTACCAGGAGGCGTTGGCCAACCTGCGCATCGCGCAGGCCGGCCTGTTCCCGATCCTGACCGTTACCGGGCAGCGCACGAGGCAGAACAGCCCGGGTTCGTTCGGCGTTCCGGGTCAGCTCGGCACCACGGGCGGGGCCGCCGCCAATGTCAGCTGGACGCCCGACATCTGGGGCCAGATCCGCCGGCAGATCGAGGAAAGTCGGGCGACGGCGCAAGCGGATCAGGCCTTGCTGGCCAATGCGACCCTGTCGGAACAGATCGCCCTGGCCGAGGCGGTGATCGACCTGCGGATTGTCGATGCCGATACCGATCTTCTGCGGCGGACCGTGATTGCCTATCGGCGATTCCTGCAGGTCGTCGCCGAACAGGACCTGGCGGGCACCGTGGCGCCGTCGCAGGTGGTTGCCGCACAGACCCAGCTCGACAATGCCCAAGCCAGCCTGATCGCGCTGGGTGTGGCGCGCGCGCAGTACGCGCACGCGATTGCCGTTCTTGTGGGCAGGAATCCCGAAGACCTCGCCATCGCGCGCGGCGGACGGCTGCCGTTGCTGCCGACGATTGCCGCGGGCCTGCCGTCGACGCTGCTGCAGCGCCGCCCCGACGTGGCGGCGGCGGAGCGGGAGATGGCGGCGGCCAACGCCGCGATCGGCGTGGCGACCGCGGCCTATTACCCGACCGTCACGCTGCTCGGCAGCTATGCCGTTTCACCGCTGGCCGGGCTGCTGCAGGCGAGCAATCGGGCATGGTCCCTCGGCGCAAACGCCAGCGAACTGGTGTTCAACGGCGGCCAGAATCTTGCCGAGGTTGCGCTGGCGCGCGCGGGCTATCAGGCGACCGTGGCGAACTACCGTAACACGGTCCTGGGCGCCCTGCAGAGTGTCGAAAACGATCTCGCCGGGCTGCGCATCCTTGCTCGCCAAGCCGACGCCCTGGCGGTCGCGGTGCGCGACGCGACGCGCGGTTCGGAAATCGCACTCCACGAACTCGAGGCCGGAACCGTGGATTACACCACCGTGGCGATCGCATTGACGACCCAGTTTGGTGATGAACAGAGCGCGCTCACGGTGCACCAACAGCGTCTGCTCGACACCGTGGCGCTGATCGGTGATCTCGGCGGCGGCTGGACCGGGCTGCAGCCCTGAATTCCCCGGGCGCGCTGGGCGCCGGGGTTCGCTACCTCAGAAGCCGAGCGCCAACGCGGCGAAGCTCGCCAGCACCCCGAGCGCGAAAACCGAGACGGCGGCGAGCGTCAGCACACGGGCCGGAAAGGAACGCACAAGCATGGCCATGGAGGGTGCGCTGATCGCCGGCAGGGTGACCAGCAGCGCCGCCGCCGGGCCGGCACCGACCCCCAGCAGCAGCATCGCTTGGACGATCGGCACTTCGCCCGCGGTCGGGATCACGAACAAGGAGCCGGCGGCGGCGAAGGCCACGATCCATGTCAGGTCGTTGCCGATTCCATGGTCGAGGTGGGGAAAGAGCCAAGCGCGCGCCGCCCCGAGCAGGACGACCAGAACCGCGTACTCCGGCACCAGTTGGAGGGTCATCCGGAGGGCGACCTTTCCCCATTGCGCGAACAGGTTGCCGGTCGGTCGATCCATGGCACCCGCGTCGTCGGCCGTCGGTGCGGGCGCGGCCGCAGGCGCCGCGGCGGCGCCGGACAGCCGGTTGATGAGATGGCCGACACCGAAGACCATCAGCAGGCCGAACGCGATGCGCAGCAGGCTCCACTGCCACCCGAGCACAAAACCCATGAATACCAGCGTCGCCGGATTGAGCATCGGATTGCCGATCCAGAAGGCGATCGCCGCACCCGGCGCGGCGCAACGCGCGCGCAGTCCCGCGACGACCGGCGCGGCGCAGCAGGTGCACATCATGCCGGGGATCGCCAGAAGGCCGGCCGTCGCGACGCTGCGGAAACGTGTCGCCCCGAGCGCGCGGGCGATCGATTGCGGCGGGATCAGGACCTGGATCGCGGAACCGACCAGCAGCCCGAGCACCAGGGCCTTCCAGATCGCTTTCGCATAGGTTCGCGCATAGTCGAACGCGGCGTGGAGCGAAGGAGCGGGCGGGTTCGCCGCGGATCCGGTCAAGATCGACGAGCCGATCGAATGGTGGGCTGCGGCGAAAAACGCGCGGTGGTAGTAGGGGGACCACTTCACGTAGAAGAGTCCGAGGACCACCACGGCGAGAAAGGTCATCCAGCGCAGCGCCGGGTTGGTGCTGGCGGCGGAGAGGGAAGCGTCGTATTGCGGCGTGTTCATCCGGCGCATTCTACCGAGGCATGCAAGGCCAGGCAGGCGGCGCCGTACGACGCTTCGGTGCAGGCGGCCTGCCGCACGGGAAGGCCCGCGGCGCGCGCCCGCAGCCGGGCGTAGACCGGATTGCGCGCGCCGCCGCCGGCGCTGAGGATCTCGGTCGGCGGGGTGGCGCCGAGTTCCACCAGGCGGGAGTACCCCGCGGCCTCGATGCGCGCCAGCCCTTGCAACAAGCCGTGGAGATAGGCGGCGTCGTCGGCGAGCCGCGGCGCGAGTCGCGGCGCCATCTCAGGGTCGTTGATGGGAAAGCGCTCGCCGCGTCCGGGCAGCGGGTACAGGTCGAGGGAACTGTCGGTCTCGGGATCGATGCGGGCGCTGAGCGCCGCGATCATGGCATCGGAAAACAGCGCGCGCAGCACGGCACCCCCGGCGTTGCTCGCGCCGCTGGCCAGCCAGAGATCGCCCCAGCGATGGCTGTATACGCCGAAGGCCGGTGCCGCGACGCGGCAGGTGGAAAGCAGCTTGAGCGACAGCGTGCTGCCCAGGCTGGTGACGGCCTGACCCGGACGACATGCGCCGGTGGCGAGGAAGGCGGCATTGGCATCGGTGGTGCCGGCGTGGATGCGCAGCGTCGCGGGAAGTCCGAAATGCCGGGCGGCCGCGGGGTCGATCGCCGCAAGGTCGGCGCCGGGCGCAACGATGGGTGGCAGCAGGCCCGCGAAGGGCAGGCCCGTGACCGCAGCGGGCCATTCGCCGGCGGCGACGTCGGCTCCGGATTTCAGCGCGTTGTGCCAATCGGTCGCCGGAGCCCGCCGCAGCAGTTGCGCGGCGATCCAGTCGGCTTGGTGCATGGCGTGGGCGGCCCGCCCGGCAAGCGCGTGTCGCTCGAGTTCCTGCCACAGCCATGCGAAGCGGGCCAGCGCGTCGACCTGGGCCGGCGGCGGCAACTGCTGTCGCAGGCGCTGCGCGATCGATTCGGCGCGGTTGTCGAAATAGGGCAGTGCGGGCCCCACGGGCTGCAGATCCCGATCCGCGAACAGGACGGTTCCCGAGGTCGCGCAGATCGCGGCGTGCTGCAGGCGCGCGCGCAACGGCAGGGGAATTGCGAAGAGCAACTCGGCGAGGGCGTCGGACCAGTGCTGCGGCGTCTGCGCGCGGGGCGCAAAAAACGCATGTCGCGACGAAAACAGGACGGTTGGGGACGACGAGCCGGCTTCGATCACGCAGCAGCGCGCACCGCTGGTGCCGAAATCCAGGCCGACGGCGAGGGGGTTGGTCATCGCGTGCAATTCCGCGGGTCGAGGATCCCGTCGCGCAGGGGACGGGTCGAGTCCGAAGTGTAGCCGCGCCGAGTTCCGGAGCGCGGCGTCGTCCCGGCGCCGGGCAACCCGGGCCGGGACGGCCGGTCATGGCGCATGACCGGCTTGTGGAGCGTTATCGACCGTCATCCGCCTGGGCGACGGTATCGCGGGCGGGGTAGCCCTCGCCGTGCCCTGCAGTGCGATCGTCATGCTGGAACGAGAAGAGATCGAGCAGATCGCCGATCGCCGGTCCGTTGGTGGGAACGTAGGGGTTGCGGCCGTATTGCGGATCGGGCAGGTTGTCGCGGCTGCGGTTGGTCAGCGGGTGAAGTCCCCAGTTGCGCTCGATGAATTTCACCACCGACGCGTGGTCCGCGTAATCGTGGGAGATGTGTCCTGCGCGCGTGTAGCGGGACACCACGATGAACGGCACCCGCGTGCCGTCGCCGAAGAAGTCCAGCGGCTGCACGTAGCCCGAATCGTAGTAGCCGCCGCCCTCGTCGAAGGTCACGAAGATCGCCGTATCCTTCCACAGCGCGGGATTGGCGCGCACGCCGTCGACGATCTTCTTCACGAATCCTTCGAAGAGGTCGAGCTTCGACGATGCCGGGTGCCCGTCGACGATACCACTCGGCTTGACGAAGGAGACGGCGGGAAGTGTTCCGTCGGCGATGTCCGCATACAGGTCCTGCGTGTCCTTGAGGTGTTCGGCGCGCGCGTTGGCGTCGGTCATGATCGAGGACGTGTACTGGAAGAAGTTGCAGATCGTGCAGTAGTTGTCGGTCGATCCCCACTTGAGCTGGTACGGATCCGGCACATACTGGTTCCACTGGTCGCCGAAGTATGCGAACGAAATCCCCTTCGCCGTCAGGGCGTCGCCGATGTGGCGCAGGTTCGACGGCGGAACCGTGAACACCGTGTTGTTTTTGTTCGGGTCGGTGTAGGCGTCATTGCCGTTGCCGAAGTAGCCGGGGTTGTAGTTGTTGACGAGGTAGTAATGCCCGGGCTCGCAGTTGGGCTTGACCGGATGGGGGAGCGACGCCAGATAGTGCAGCACCGATGCGACGCCAGGCTGACTGGGGTCGGAACAGTTGACGTAGGAGCCGCCGCCATACGACGGAGCACCGTAGGAGCCGCCGCCGTAGCCGTCCTCCTGGTACCAGTTGTTGGTGCCGGGCGCCGGGTTCGGATTCTCGATCTCCGCAACGACGCCCGCATTGGCCGTGCCGCGCGCCACCGTCACGTGGTTGGGAGGGGTTGCGGGGTTGCCGTGCCCGTCGGAGAACCAAAGCACGTCGGCGGTCCCGAGCATGATGTGGTTGGCTCCGGTGCCGCCGATCACGCCCTGGTGGTAGTTGTCGCTCATGGCGTAGTGGTCCGCCAGGTACTTCAGATACGGCGCATCACCTTCCTGGATATTGTAGAAGGCCATCGAACTCGCGCCTTCTCCGGTCGTCGCCTCGTTGTAGTTCGCCGGGCGCGGGTTGCCGTTGGCGCCTGCGCCGACGGTCACTTCGACCCACGGAAACAGGTCGCTGCGGCAGCCGCTGGCATTGTCCGGCGTGATGTACCGGGCGTTGCAGTCGAGTTGCTGCCACATCTGGAAGAAGCGGTGCACCGGGCTTGCGGTATACGCGTCGTATGGCAAGGTCGCCGAGGTCAGTTGGAACGGCCCCGGCGGCAGCGCATTCACGCCGGGAATGCGCGTATCCGGAGTGCCCTTGGTCAGGCCGGTGCCGCCGGTGGTCATGTACTGCAGATAATCGGCGGGCAGGCCGTTTTCGTACGAGGCGAGCGCGGATGCGGACATTCCGACGGGGAAGTACGGCTTGGTCGGGCCGCCGGCGAGCGGGGCCGGCAAGGTGGAATACGGAACTGCCTGAGCGGGGCTTGCCGAGTAGGGCGACGGGTAGGTGTCGACCGCCGACTTCTGCACGGCCATCGCATAGTTCGGTCCGGGACGGCCGTCGGCGTCGACGATGCCTTCGGAGAGCAGGTTGCGGACCTGCTCATCCTTCCGTACCGGCTCGTAGGTGGCGAATACGTGATCGAAAGAACGATTTTCCCCGATGATGACGATGACGTGCCGGATCGGCGTGCGGGTGTCGTAATCGGCGGAATCGGCGTGCGCCGGAAGGGTGGCGAACGGTCCCAATGCAAACGGCACGATGGCGCCCGCGGTGACCGCGCGGCGGAAACGGGTATTACGCATGATGACTCCTGTTGCGAAAGGAGAACAATGAGCGAAGGGGTTCGGTGCGCGCGCAGGGATCACCATACGGACGCTCCATGAAGTGCGCATGACGGTCTCGTGGCATATGCCGGGTGGTCCCGCGAATCCGCGGCGGCGGGAAATTCGCCGGTTGTCGGACCCCCTAAAATGGCGAGTTCCGGGTTTCGGAGATTGGGAGAAACGTACGAATGAACACGGAATCGAGGGTGGTCGACGTCGACGTGGCAACACCCGCGGGACATTGCGATGCCGTTCTTGCGCATGTTCCAGGCCGAGGTGAACTGCCCGCGGTAATTTTGTTTCCCGACGCGTATGGATTGCGCCCCGCGATCCGCGACATGGCGAAGCGCCTTGCGGCGCAGGGCTATGCCGTGCTGGTTCCGAATCCGTTCTACCGGATCGGGAAATCCCCCGCCGATGGAATGGTGTTCGACTTTCAAAACCCGGCGGATCGCACGCGGCTTGCCGAGTTGCGCGCGCCCCTGACGCATGAAGCGATGGCGCGCGACGTCGCGGCGTTCGTCGCGTTCCTCGATGCGCAGCCATTCGTGCGGCGCAACGGCAAGGTCGGCGTCGTGGGGTATTGCATGGGCGGACTCCTCGCGATGCAGGCGGCGGCCGGCGTCGCGGACCGGATCGGCGCCGGGGCGTCCTTTCACGGTGGCGGACTGGCGACGGATGCGCCGAACAGCCCGCACCGTCTGGTGCCGAAGATGCGCGCGCCGTTCTACATTGGCATCGCGGCCAATGATGACGAGCGCGAGCCCGAGGCCAAGTCGGTGTTGGCGGACGCGTTCGCCGCGGCGCACCTTGCCGCGACGATCGTGGTGTACGAAGGCACGCTGCACGGATGGTGCATGCCGGATCTGTCGGAGCGCACCGGCCGTCCGATCTACAACGAACCGCAGGCGGAGCGCGCGTGGGGCGCGTTGCTGGCGTTCTTCCAGCGCGCCCTCTGAGCACGAGGAATTCCCGAGGAAATCCATGAACAACGAAGATCGCGTTCAACAGTTTCGTCAGCGTTCCCAGGCCGCGCTCAGCCTCAACATCGCCTACATCGGCGTCGTCAACGGATTGTTTGAAGCCTTGCGCGTATCGGGGCCAGCGCAACCGGCTGCCTTGGCGCACGCTGCGGGTATGGATGAAGGGTACGTGCGTCGCTGGTGCGATGCGGCCTATGCATTTGAATACCTCGATGCCGAAGGAGAGATCTTTTCGCTCGCGGAAGCCGGCGCTGCGATGGTGCCAGGCGCCCAAGGCGGCGTCATGTCGATGGCGATCCAGTCGGTGTTGACCGCGCATATGGCGGAACGAGCGGCGGGACTGATGCGGACTGGCGAGCGTCCCGGTGAGTCCGTCCTTGCGGAGCGGCAGACGCTACTGCCGTGGTTTGGCCCGATGCTGGAAGCCAATTTCGCGCCGATGTTCGAAAACACCATCGTTCCCGCGGTTCCGGCATTTGCCGAGATCGATCGCCGGGGCGGTCTCGCCGTCGATCTGGGTTGCGGCAACGGCTGGTACCTTCGGGCGCTGGCACGCCGCTGCCGGAACCTACGCGGACTGGGACTGGACGGCTTCGCGGAGAACGTTTCGCAGGCGCAGGAGCGCGCCGATGCGGAGGGATTGGGGGGTCGCGTGCGGTTCTCCGTCGGCGACATCCGGCAGTTCACCCTCGATGAGCCGGCCGACCTCGTAGCCATGAATCGCGCCCTGCATCATGTCTGGGAAGAAGGACGCGAGCCCGTGTTTCAATGGTTCCGGGACAACGTCAGGCCGGGCGGTTTCATCGTGATCTGGGAGCCGGCATGGCCTGCGCAGCGTTCCGACCTGCGTGACCCATCCCGTCGCGCCATGGCGTTCCAGAATCTCGGCGAGCACGTGCAAGGCAATCACTTCCTGCGTCCGCAGGAGGTCGTTGACGCGTTCGCCGCGGTGGATATGCCGGCCAGTATTCACCTCTTCGCGGGGGGAAACGAGGCGGTCATCGTCGCGCGGCGCTGATCGCCAGACCCCGCCCTGGGCGGGGCCGGCAAGTGCGAGGTTGTCGCTCAGGCGATTGCGGAGAACACAATTCCCAGAAGCAGGACCGCCGCCATGAGCAGCGCAAAAAAGCGCAGGCTTGCGAAGACGTCTTGCATGATCGTCTCCTTTCCGGAAACGCACTAGGCTTTCTTTATACGCCTTCCGGGCTTGGGTGTGCAATCCGACCCGATCCGGTGTACGGCGCGGAGGTGGAGCCGTCCTATACGACAACCTGGTTGCGTCCGCCGTTCTTGGCGGCCAGCAGCGCCCGGTCCGCCCGTTCGATGCTGGCTTCGATCGAGTGGTGCGTGTCCATTTCGGCGACGCCGAACGACGCGGTAATGGAGATCGCCTCGCCCTCCGGGAGTGCCAGGCGCAAGGCCGCGATGTCCGCACGGATGCGATCCATCGCGATCCGTGCCTCGGGCGCGGATATGTTGGGCATGCAGAAGAGGAATTCCTCGCCGCCGTAGCGGAAGATCGAGTCGTAGCGGCGCAGGTGTCGCTTCGCGACGTCCACGACCGTTCGCAGGACATGGTCGCCGGCGGCATGGCCGTGGCGATCGTTGACGTCCTTGAAATGGTCCAGGTCCATCATCGACAGGCTGCAAGGGCCTCCGTGCCGCTGCATCCGATCGCGTTCCGCTCCCAGGCGGTCGGTCAGCGAACTGCGGTTCCATACTCCGGTCAAGGGGTCGGCCATGCAGGCTTCGTGGATGAGCGCGCGCTCGAGGGCGCGCAGCGACCCATGGTAGTGCACCACCGCGTCGGCGAACCGGTCGAATTCCGCCGGCGTGATCGCCCGGTCGCGAAGCCGGGATTGCAGCGTGCCCGCACCGTCCGACATCGCACGGTGCTGCAGGGCGACCTGGCGGAGCAAGGGGTCGGAGGGCTGATGCAGCGTCCGGTCCAACGCCGCGAACCACGCTTCGAATCCGCCCGGCCCGATCCGATCGGGCCCACCGGGCATGTGCCGGGCGTTACCGCAGACCAAGCCTCCGAGAAACCCGAGCAGCCAGCGCAGCTGCGCATCGTCGGCGGCATCGAGTTGACGGATCGCGGCAAGGATGTCGCGGTGTTGGGAGTCCGGGGCGGAACGCCAATGCTGAAAGGAATCGGGCATCGTGGTGACGGTGTCGGGAAAATCGCGCGATGCGATTCGCGGCAGGCTACGCGCCGTCGAGGGTGTGAATGTTCTGGGCTGCGAGGTTGCGGATGACGTGGCATGGTTCCGGGCAATCCTGGATGCATCCGCCGAGCAGCCCGGTGAGCGCCTGCCGGGCCTTGTCCAGGGCGTCGATCTGCTTCTCGACCGCCCGCAGCTTTTGTCCGGCGAGGTCCAGGATGGACTTGCAATCGCGCCGGTCCAGGAAATCGAGAAGAAGCTCCGTTTCCGCCAGCGTGAACCCCAGTCCCTTGGCCTGGAGGATCGACAGCAGGCGCCTCAGGTCGGTTTCCTCGTAGGCACGGAACCCGCCCAGTTCCGGTTTGCGGGGCTCGCGCAGCAGGCCCTGCCGTTGGTAATACCGGATGGTGGAAACCCGCACTCCCGCGGTTTGGGCCAGCTTGCCGATTGTGAGTTTATTGTTCGCGGTCACTTCGAGGCGCGTACGGAATGAAAGTGAAAATGCTTGTCCGTGCGACAACGCGGTCAGGATATCGCTGCACCGGGGTGCAGGCACAAGGGGGATCAGGCGCACTTTTGACAAAAGATGCATTTTGTCGAAAAGATGCATCATTTCGCCGTGACAGAGGCTCGCCGCGCGGCGGCTTTCGCAGGATGAGGCCTTGGCATGGGTTACGCGGGCCGTGGGCGATTTCCAAAAAAGAACCGGCGCGAGGCGCCGGTTCTTCGTCGAACGGTTTGTGCGATCTCGGGCTACTTGTCGATCCGCGTGATCTTCGATCCCTCCAAGGTGAGGTTGTACATCAGCCCCTTGTTGGAGTAGACGAACCCGATGATCGGCTTTTGCGCGGTGTTCGTGTCGATGGTCTTTCCCGTTCCCAGGGTCGCGATGGCGACCGAGCCGTCGACACCCGCCTTCCAGCCCTCGCTGGCGCGGAACTTGGCGAGACTCTCCGGCGTCATGAACAGGATCGCAACGCTCTTTTCCTGCACGCCCAGCTGAAAGCCGATCGATGCCGACGCGATGTTGTAGTACGCGACCGTGCGTCCATGGATGAGCAGCGCGCCTTCGCCATATTCGCCGCCGACGAAGAATCCCGCCTTGAGTATCTTGGGGAATACGAGCATGCCGGCGGCCCTCCCGGCCAATTCCTGTGCGGCGGAACTGGTGCGATAGAGCTTCTGCACGGCCTCGTGGACGTCGGCGTTGAGTTCCTCGCGGGATTCGGCGTGGGCACGGAGCGGCAACGCCAGCAGGAGCACCGTTGCGAACAGCGCGGCGATCGACGGGAATGCGCGGAATGGGGCGTGGGCCATCGTGATCCTCGTGAGGGTGCCAAAGGTCAATACAATAGCGGAATCGGGGGCGGGCCGGAACGTCCGGCGCGCTCGTTGCGTGACCATGAATTCGGGATGCAGAAGGAGGGAATGCGGAATGGCGGCATCGTCCAATCCAATCGAGATCGGTTCGTCGGCGCCGGATTTTGCGCTACCGGATGGGGAAGGGCGCGTGCATCGCTTGCGCGACTGCGCCGGATCGCGCGGGACGCTGGTGATCTTCCTGTGCAACCATTGTCCGTATGTTCTGTGCATGCGTGATGCGTTGCAGCAGTATGCCCTGGACTATACGGAGCGCGGAATCCGGGTGGTCGGCATCAATCCGAACGACCCGGTGGCGTATCCCGAAGAAACACCCGAACATGTCGCCGAGGTGGCGAAGCGGCTGGCGTTTCCCTACCTGGTCGATGGTGACCAGACGGTCGCGAAGGCGTACCAGGCGGCATGTACGCCCGACTTGTACCTGTATGACGGCGACCTGCGCCTTGCCTACCACGGTCAGTTCGACGATGCGCGTCCGAAGAACGCGATCACCGCCACGGGCAAGGATCTGCGGGAAGCCACCGATCGCCTGCTGGCCGGCCTGCCGCCCATCGCCGAGCAGCGGGCTTCCATCGGCTGCAGCGTCAAGTGGAAGCCGGGGAACGAGCCGGGAGTCTGAGCGGCGGAAAACAAAACGCGCCGGCTGCAGGGAACTGCGGAGCCGGCGCGCCGGGGACTGCGTTCCTCCCCCGCGCCAGCGGAGGAGGGCGGCGAGGCGATCAGGGATTGGCCGAGACGATCTTGACCGCGGCCTTCTGCTTCAGGGAGGCGACGAACTGTTGCGCCTCGCGCTGCTCCAGCGCCTGGACGATGTGCGATTTGACTTCGTCCAGCGACGGGTTGTGGATCGGACGCTCGTCGTCGAGGCGGATCACATGCCAGCCGAACTGGGTGTGCACCGGGGTCTGGCTGATTTGCCCCTTGTGCAGCCCGGTCACGGCATCGGCGAACGGCCGTACGTACGCAGCCGCCGGCGCCCAGCCCAGGCCGCCGCCATTGGAGGCCGAGCCCGGATCCAGGCTGTCCTTCTTCGCCAGCGCGCTGAAGCTCGCGCCCTTGTTGAGCTGAGCGATGATGTCCTGGGCTTGCTGCTCGGTCTTTACCAGGATGTGGTGGACCTTGTATTCCTTGTCGCCCGCAAGCTTGACCTCGCGGTCGTATTCGGCCTGGATCTGGGCTTCGGTCGGCTTGTGCTTGGCGATCTCGTCGCGCAGCAGCGCCTGGATATACACCGAACGCGCCGCGTTGTCGGCCTGGAAGCGGACGCTTTCGCGATCGGTGATGCGGCGGTGGCGGGCTTCCTGCATCAGGACGTCCAGTTCGATCAGCTTGTCGCGGATGCCTGCGCGCAGCCGGGGCGTATCGGGCTGGTGCAGTTCGCGGACGACCAGGTCGATTTCCGAGCGCTTGATCGGGCGGCCGTTGACGAAGGCCACGGTTTGGTCGGCGCTCGCCGATGCGGCGCTGCCCATGCTCTGGTCGTTGTGGTGCTGCGCGTACGCGGTACCGCCCAGGGCCAGCATGGCGGCTGCGGCAGCAGCGGTGATCACTCGATTCATTCCGTCACCTCAAGGTAATCGTTGGAATTCGCGAAAAGGAAAAACGGCGGCACGCCGCCGAGAAAATGGGCAAACCGAAAAATCATACACGCAAATGCACCGGGAAATTCCGATGTCCCGATGGGTGGTAGCGGGGATGCGCCAGGCGGGGCGGCGGAAGACCTGGCGGTTCGATCCGCCGGATGCCGCTGCGGCCGTTCCGGGCGCAGCGGCATCCATCAATGTGCGACGTCCTCGGAGTCGAATTGCGACGTCGGCGAGGCCCACAGATAGCCTTGTCCCCAAGCGACGCCGGCGGCATGGGCCCGGTCGCGGGTCGCGGCGGTTTCGATTCCCTTCGCAATGGGGAGCGATCCCAGGCCTCGGGCGAGATCGACCACGCGGCGCAGCGCCAGTTCGGCCCGCGCATCGGTCACGGCGGTCTGGACGAGGGTCTGGTCGATCTTGAGGTAGCGGATCGGCATCTCCAGCAGGTGCGGGAACGCGCTGCATTTGCTGCCGAAGTCGTCGAGCGCGAGCTGGAATCCGAGGTCGAGCAGGGGCGCGACGCTTTCCCGCAAACGCGCGGGGCTGACGTCGAGGTTGCGTTCGGTGATTTCCAGCACCCAGGGGGCCTCCGCGTCGCCGGCCTGCGTGCGGGCGGCACGCCACCGCTGGTGGTGGTCGGCGAGCTGTAGCACCGCGGCGGGGTCGGAGAGGAATGCGCTCGAGCAGTTGAGGAAACGCTTGCCGCGTTCGGCCGTGAACGGTTCCGGATCGGAATGCGCGGCGGCCATTACTTGTGCGGAAATCTCGCGGTCGATGTGCGGTTCGAATGCGATGTCGGCGGCGACGTCGATGAACGATTCCGCCGGCAGCAGGGTACCGTCCTGCGCGAGCATGCGGGCCAGCGCTTCATGGCCGACGACATGATCGTCGCACAGGCGCACGATCGGTTGATAGGCCACCCGCAGGCGGTGTTCCTGCAAGGCCCAGCGGAGCTGGGCCTTGGGGAACGCCGTCAGCGCGGGATGGGCCGCCCGGATCGCGCGCAACGCGGGCCGCAGCCCGGTTGCGCGCGAGGCTTCCTGCTGTGCCAGGGCCAGCATGGCTTAGTGGTCGCCCGTCTGGAAGCTCGCGGACGAACTGGAGCCGGAATCGCCGCTTTGCGCGGCCTCCGCAACTAGGTGGTTCAACCCGAACGAGTCGCCGCGCAGCGCGAACAGGCCGTTGCCGGAGGAGCCGGAAAACACGATGGTGTGGGCGCCCAGGACGTAATAGGCGGTACCGGTGATCGACGTGGTTCCGGGCGAGGGGGTGTAGCTCGCCGACGGGCTGGCGAGAACGAACGGCAAGGTCGTGGTCGGGGTCGTGTTCATCACCACTTCCGTCCAGGTCGGAGCGCTGAACGGGGTCGCCGACAAGGACGGGATGATGCTGCCGCTGCTGCCGTCCAGGCCGAAGTCCTCGCCATTCGGGATCATCGCCGGCGGGGACATGGTCCAGACCGCCGGCGCGGGTCCCGATGTCACGCATTCGCCGAAACTGCCACCGAAGTCGGCGCTGAAATCTGCGCCAGGGTTGCTGCCGGCCGCCGGTACACCGAAAAACGAGGCGTCGAGGCGGATGGCAAAGCCGCTTGTACAACTGGTGCCATGCTCCGACTGCGAGGGCGTCGTGGTGAGGTTGCTCCAGACTGGCAGCGCAGCGAACGTCGTTACGTTGCCGGACGTCGTCGTCGCAGCCAGCACCGCCTCGAAGTTTGTCAGGGCTCCGGTGCTGGAGTTCGCGCCGCCGCCTTCGATGACGTAGGCGGGCCCGTTGCTCACCAGGGTCGCCGGCAGCACCCCGAGTTTGAGGCGTAGGTTGTATTGCTGGGTCGGGGAGATCGTGACTGACAGCGTCATCAGATTGCCGATGATCGTACCGCTGACTTTGCTATCCGTGGAGGAGATGTTGCCATTGGCATCGACCGTGATCGTCGTGTCGGCAAACGGCGCGGCAGGATTCAGGGTCGTCGGCGCCGTTCCGGTCGTGTTGGCTGCCGCCAATGCGGGGATTTCGGCGATCACGCTTTCGAGCTGGTAGGTGCCGGGGGATACGACCGGTGCGACGTTGGCGTCGATCACGTCGCCGAGGTCGAGTTCCGGGCCGAAGTCGGGATCGGCGGCGATTTCTCCCGGCAGCGCCGCCAGCGCGGCGGCACAGGTGCCGCCAAGCGCGTTGGCAACGATGGATAGGGTGGTGGACGTTCCCCCGCTTGGGGTCGTGGACCCGTTGCTCAGGTCTGCCTGGGCATCGAGCGCGAGCGCGGCGGCCAGGCTGCTCGTCGTCGTACCGGTGGTCGTCGGCGTACCGGTGGTCGTCGGCGTGCAGAGGCCGTCTCCGACCGCTTTGACGCCGGCGGCGATCGCGAGGATCGCGCTGCGGTTGGCCATCAGGGTCGTCGCATAGCCGGCGGGAGTGAGGCTGGCGTAACTGCCATTATTGCCGCCGTTGACTTGGCCATAGACCGCGAGCGCGGCGGTGGTGACCGGCGAGATGTCGAGGTCGGGCAGGTTGCCGGTGGTGAGCGATCCGGCTGCGGCGAGGGCATCGGACTGGCCGAGGTAGCTGTTCAGCGCGACGGTAACGGTCTGCGGCGTCGGCGCTGTAGTCGCGTTGGCGAAGATCGGCACGCTGCCGCTGGGCAAGGTGATGCCTGCGAGCGTGAAGTCGCCGTAGGCGTCAGCGGTAACCGTTCCGAGAACCGTGCCGCCCGCGCTTTGGGGGGCGCCTGAAGTGATCGTGATCGTGGCGCCCGAGAGCGGCGCGTCGATGGCGGCGCCCTTGAGTTTGACCGAGGTTCCGGCGCCGGCGGCCGAGCCGCCGCCACCGCCGCAGGCCGCCAGACTCAAGGCGAGCGCGGCGGCGATCGGGGTCAGCACAACCGGTGCAAAACGGTTCTTCATGGGGTGACGCTTGGACATGTCGTGTCTCCTGAGGTGGAAGGGGGCTCGTCCGGTTTGTCTGCTTGCTCCGCCCGCGCCCGAATTCGGGTTACCGAAGCGCATCGTAACGTGGGAAAATTTACCACGCATTAAATTTTTTTGCTACACTGCGTTCATGGGACGTCCACCACGCCAGATCGCCAGTCTTGCCACCCCCGCGCAACCCGCGCCGGCGGCCGACGACGCGTTGCGCGCGGCGGCCGTCGTACTGGGCCCGATGCTGCGCATGCTGTTGGCGAGCGGGGTGGACTACACGCGGCTCGCCGCGCAGTTGAAGCCGCTGATCCTGGAGCAG
>JAKBZN010000028.1 GCA_021842465.1 Pseudomonadota bacterium | reverse complement strand
TTCCCGCCGCCTCCACCAATATCGATGCCCAACTGCGTTTGCAGTTGGGCATTTTTTCGCAAGTCCGCGTGTCTACGACGGTCCTTGCGGGTACTTGCGGACTTCGAGGTCGGGCTGCGACGGCGAAATCGGACCGTGCGCTGCGCTCAAGGATGTCGCGAATCTTTGATGCCCGCTGAAGTCGTGTTCAACGATCGACGATATTCAACGCAGGAACCAATGTCACGCGCAATCGCTCCACGATGGCAGGCAGGGGCTCGGGAGGTAGTTCGTTCTTCTTGAGAAACGCCAGCCACAGCGACTGGCGCGAGGAGTCGTGTGCAAACTCGTCCGTCAGCCCAATCGGCACTGCATCGGGCCCGGACATGCCGCGCCGCTCGAAGGTGGCTTTGATCGCTTGGGCCAGCAAATCGGTGTTCAGGGTTTCTCGTTCCAGCAGCACCGACAGATCGAAGTAGTCCTTCAGGCGGCTGTTGGTCATGCCCAGCAGGGCGATGGCGTGGAGTTTTTCCGCGATGACCGTGTACGTCGGGTAGGCCCGCAACTTGGGCGCGGGAAGATCGTCCAGCAGGACCGGATAGACCGAATCCACCGGCGCCGGTGTGACGGCATCGCCGAAGCCGACGTCGATCTGCGCCTTGCAGCGCGCCTTGGCCAGTTCGCCCGCAATGATCACGCGGACGCCGCCGTAGCCGGCTTCCTTGCGGATTTCCTCGACCGTGACCGAGGCGGGGTCAAATGCAATGCCGTCGTCAACAGCCACGGCAGCGATGTCGCGGAAGGTTTCGGCGACCGAGGCCAGATCTCTCGCGCCGAAGCCAAGCAGGTCGGCGTCGCGCGTGGCCCGATGGGGCATGTCGTACCAGAGCGTGAACAGCAGCGCGCCTTTGAGCAGAAAGCGGTCCGCGTGCTGCGATTGGGTCATGCGGTAGAGGATGCGCTCCAGCGCGAATCGCACCAGCACCTGGTTGAAATCGACACCCTGCGCTTTGGCAACGTTGAGTAGGCGCGCACGGACGGAGGCGGCGACGTTTGGATTGGCGGGGTTCATCCGATGCTCTCCAGGTAGGGCCGCATCACGTTGGCCACGCTGCAGACCTTGGCGAAGCGCCAGATGTCATCGACCGATGCCTTGTTCCGGGCCCGGGCGTCCTTCAGGGCCTCCAGCGCCACGTCCAGGCCGATCTTGTTGCGGTGCTTGAAACAGTCCGCCACGGTCTTGGCGACGCTGTAGACCCGGAGCTTGACGCCATCGCGTTCAACTTCCTCGACGCCTGCCGTGTAGGCTTCACCGGTGAACTGCACCATCTTGATCGGCGGATAGTCGAACCGTGGGGCATGGCTGCCGCGCGGCATGGCAATCCAGACCTGGCGCGGCAGTTGGGTGGTCAGCTCGTGGAACTGCAGCGCAGTGAGCAGGCAGAACACGGCTTGCGGCACCTTGGTGGCGACGGTCACCAGACTCTCGTGTTCAGACCCTTGGGACTCCGGCAGGCGGTACAGGCCACGCCCAATCTTCTCCAGCAGACCAGCCGCGGTTAGACGCGTCAGGATGACCCGGGGCGCATCGATGGCATCCAGATCGCTGGCGCGCAGCAGCCCCTTCTGGCTGGCCAGACCGAGGACGCGCTGTGTGTGGGTGTCAGGAAGCATGGCCAGAGTATGTTCCGTTTATTCGTCGAATGCAATAAATAGACGAAATATAGGAACGCAATCAGCGACGGCAGCCGAGGCTGCAGCCGGTCACCGCACGTCGGTGATGCGCGGGATGCGTGCGGTACGGCTTACTTCAATCTGATTGTGGACGCGGGTTCGATTCCGTAAATGGGAATCGAACTGGCGCCCCGACTGACGCACTCGACAGGTGACTGCCGAGGGGCGCAACTGGTAGGATTGTTGGCAGTAGAGGCTGGGTTCCGCACCTTTCCGCAGGAGTTCGAATCGGTCGTAAGGCGCTGAGTTACATAGGTTTGGCGCAAGGTTCCACCCCACCACCATTTGCCAAAAACCCAACCCTTATCGGTTGGGTTTTTTTCTGCCCGGAACGCCCGTGTTGGCACGGCTTTCAGGCACTGCCTCACAAGCGCCGCCCGGACCTGCCTCCGGTAGCTGTGCCAGTTATTCGGCGGAAAGTCCCGACCCGGGCCGTGCCGCTTCGCACCAGGTCGCGTACGGTAAGATCCCTGTCCAAGGGAGCGGCCCCTCTCCGCATCACGAAGGAAGCTACGGCCTGTGCATCGACTACGCCGCGGGAATCGACATCGGGCACCACGACGGTCGCCCGGCTTGCGCGACCCCGAGGGCCATTCCCGGGGAATACGGCGTTTCATCGCGGCATCCGCCGTCGCCCTGCTTTGCGGTTGCAGCACGATGCTGCCGAAAGGAGCCCAGCAGATGCCGCTGCCCTGGGCGAACTACGATCAGGCACTCGCCGCCATCAACCAGATCGTTCCGTACAAGACGACGCGCGCCGACCTGCGCGCGATGCACATCGATCCGACGACCAATCCGTCGATCACCATCTTGACCTACACCGACCTGCTGGCTCGGTTCCCCGCGGCGCCAGCCGTTCCGGCGGGCCAACTGGAACGCGGGATCGCGGATTGCCTGCGCTCCGGCAAACGGTGCAGCGCGTACTGGATATCCATCCGCCAGGTGAAGACGAAGCGGGTCGGCAATTTCTGGCTGGATCTCTTCGCCTTCAAGCGGCATACGATCACGAAAGGGTGGACCTTCCGGGCGATGATCGTTTTCGTCGGCGATACCGTCGTGTATGCGCTGGGCAGCGGACGACCCGACGTCACGGAGGAGCAGACCAGCCGGAATCCGCTGGGTCCTCTGCAAGGAGTCGGGGAAGCGATCCGGCCGCACGGTTTGTAGTACCGATCTCGGATCCCCATGGCGGCGGGCCTACCGCGATGTCGCGGAGGAACCGACCGGGAATGGCGTGTTGTGGTTGCCGTAGTGGATCGCGTCGATCACTGAGGCGTTTTCCTGGCGTGTACCTCCCACCCAGCGTGAAGTGCCCTCTCTGCGATATCCGGATGGCTACCGGGAGCAGGTCGAGCCGCCGGATCGCGCCCAATGCCGGTTTACGCGGCATGCGCCTATTTCCTGCCTGCGGCGTCGTCGTGAATTTGCTTGAGCAACGCGGTCCATCCCAATGCCCCGACCCGCTCCATGGTGGCGATATTGTTGTCGAATATCGCAGCAGGGTCCGGAAACGCCTCGATCGCACGATCGAGGCTCTCTTCACGGATCAGGTGCAGCGTTGGGTAGGGCGAACGATTGGTCGCGTTGCCCAAATCTCCAGGCGCGCTTCCGGAAAACCGGTACTGCGGATGAAAGCTGGCGACCTGGATAACTCCTGCGAGGTCCAGTTTCTGCACCGCGGCTTCGGCCACATCGAGAAAGTCGTTGTAGTCGAAAAAATCATTGAGAACGTACGGATGGATGAGTAGGGTCGTTTCCACGCTTTCGGCTGGGACACCGACCAGCCGGCGCAACTCATCGAGCAGCGAGGCAAGCAGACCCTCCACGTCGGTCGCGGGGCAGACGACATAACGAACCTGTCCCTTGCTCTGCGGCCCCTTTGCAAACGGACACAGGTTGAGCCCGATAACCGCGCGGTCGACCCAGGCGCGTGTCCTTTCAACCACGAATTTCTCGGTTTCCATCGCATCTCCCGCCCTCGCGCCTTCGCCGGAACGACATAGGCGCGAGGCGCCGTTACGCCAATCATCCCGGCGCCATTACGGCGATCATCGATCACCGCCGCTCGTTGGCCAAGCCCAAAGCGTAAAAAACAGTGCCAATAATAGACAGGACGAGACGCCGGCAACTTCCGAAACGATACTGCGCCAACAATCCTGTCGGGAATGAGACCACATCAGGACTCGGCACCTTGATCGAAAGCACAAGAAGCGTTCGCGACACGCGGATCACCCACGAGTCACGGGCAGCGCGAATCCCGTCACCGATGCCACAGGATGTGCGTGTCCTCAAGGGGGACCGAAACCCCGGGGTGATTCGGCACGATTCGTGCCGTATAGTCGCTCGCCGGTCTGGTTGCCGGTACCGAGGCGCGATAGACAAAACCGTTTTCGCCCTCAATCCGGGACACGCGTTTCATCGCCTGCCCCTCGAGCGTGTGCTCGGCGTGCCCATCCGCGTAGAGTTCGACTCGCACTGCGTCCGCGTCGACGACGCCGAGATGCACCGGAACCTCAAAGACGTTCTGGCCACCGTTCGTTTCGATCTTGGTTTCGCCGAAGCGCAACGTGCTCCACTTTTGCTGCAGCGCGTTCTGCCAATTCACGACCTGCACGCCCATCTTGCCTTTGTCGGCACTGCGTTCGCGGTATGCCGTGGCGGCCGGGACATAGCATTGCTCGGTGTATTCCCGCACGGCGCGGTTGGTGGAAAACCGCGGCGTCAAAGTGGCCATGCTTTCGCGCACCCGCGCAATCCAGGCAACCGGAATGTCACGCTCGTCGCGCGTATAAAACTCGGGGATCACCTCACGCTCAAGAAGATCGTATAGGGCTTCCGCTTCGACATCATCCCAGGCGGGGTCGTCGTCGTGTTCCTGGCCGCCACCCAAAGCCCACCCGACCTCGCGCGTGTACGCCTCTGCCCACCAGCCATCGAGTTCCGAAAGGTTGATTCCGCCATTGACCAACACCTTCATCCCGCTGGTGCCGCACGCCTCCCAAGGACGCCGCGGCGTGTTGAGCCATACATCCACCCCTTGGACCAGTTTTTCCATCAACAACATGTCGTAGTCACTGAGGAAGATCACATGCTGGCGCGCCGGGGATTGCCGGATAAACGTCGTCCACTGCTGAATGAGATCCTGTCCGGGGCGATCCGCAGGGTGCGCTTTGCCGGCAAGAATGAGTTGCACCGGACGTTCGGGGTCGGTCAACAAGCGCATCAGGCGCGCGGTATCGTGGAGCAACAGATTCGGTCGCTTGTATGTCGCGAATCGTCGCGCAAACCCGAGCGTCAGGGCTGCGGGATCGAGTACATGCTTCGCGACTTCGATCGCTTCACCACTGGCGCCCGATGCGGTCAATAGTTGCGACAGCCGTTGGCGCGCGTAATCAACCAGAATCTCCCGAGCATGATTGCGAAAACTCCACAGCTGGGAATCCGTCACCCCGCGAATCGGCAGCTCCAGCGACTGCGTGACGCCCAACCAGCGACCTTTGCCGCAGGCCTCGGTCCAGAGCGCGTCGGCTGCGGCCGAGTCCCAGCTCGGCGTATGCACGCCGTTGGTCACATAGCCCACCGGCACCTCGTGCTGTGGCCAGCCGGGGAACAGCGGCGCGAACACCTTCCGGCTCACCTCACCATGCAGGCGGCTTACGCCGTTGGCGGCACTGCTGCCGCGCAGCGCCAGATAGGCCATATTGAAGTGTTCGGACGCGTCGTCCGCGTTCATCCGGCCGAGCGCCAGCAGTTGCTGCGGGGAAATCCCGAGCATGTCCTTGGCATAGGTGCCGAGATACTGCTCGATGAGCGCGGGATCGAATCGATCGAATCCGGCCGACACTGCGGTGTGGGTCGTAAAGACATTGCCGGCGCGCGTGACGGCCAGTGCAACCTCAAAGGGCACTTCGGCCTCCCTCATGAAATGGTGCGCACGTTCCAGTACCGCGAAGGCAGCATGTCCTTCGTTCAGATGACACACTTCGGGTTGCAATCCAAGCGCGGCAAGCAAGCGCCAGCCACCGATGCCCAGCAACAATTCCTGTTGCAGGCGCAGTTCCGGTCCGCCCCCGTAAAGCTCACTGGTGATCCCCCGATAAGGCGGGAAGTTCGCAACATCGTTGCTGTCCAGGAGGTAAAGCTTCGTTCTTCCGACCTGGGCCTGCCAAGCACGCAGCCAGATCGGGTTTCCAGGAAGATCGAGCTGCAGCCGCAGCCACTCCCCGTTCGCGTGACGCAACGGCGTAATCGGCAGTTGTCCGGGATCGTTATAGGGGAATAGTGCCTGCTGTGCTCCGTTCTTGTCGATCACCTGGCGAAAATAGCCTTGCTGGTAGAGCAACCCCACCCCGACGACGGGAACGCCCAAATCGCTGGCGGCTTTGAGCTGATCACCGGCGACATTACCCAGCCCGCCCGAATAAATGGGCAGTGCTTCGCTCAACATGAACTCCATGCTGAGGTATGCAACGCAAGTCAGAGGAGATTTCGGGTGGCTTTGTTGAAACCATGCGGGTGCCTCCGCCACATCGCGCCGGGCTTGCACCAGATCGTCGACGCTTTTTCGGAAACCGGGATCTGCCAAGACACGTTGGAGCTTTTCTCGCGACACGGTCTGCAGGATGGCCCAAGGATTCCGGGTCAATTCCCACAGCGCAAGATCGAGATTCCTCCAGATACCGTCGGCACCATGGTCCCACAACGATCGCATGTCCAGGGCCAACTCGACCAGGGAGTCAAATCCTGCGATGTCCTTTGCAGCCAGCTGACCGTAGGTCAGCTGGCTGCCGGGTCTTTGGTCGCTCATGCTGTCCTCCGGACGCACCGAGCCTTGACGGCTACGGACGTCGCTCCGCGCCGCCCGATCGCCCACCCTCCCGCTCCTGCGGCCGCCCCGCCGGACGCGGCGCGGCGTTGCGGGGCGCGGCGCGCGGCGGCGCAAAGCGCCGTTGCTCCCGCACGCGCGCCGGAGGCGGCGGGACCGCACCCGGATGCATGCGCGGCGCCGGCGCGCCCTCCGGTCGGAACCGCTGCGGCGGCGGCGCGTTCCCGACTCCGCTTGGGTTCCTCATCGGTTGCTGCGGCGCCCCCTGCAACCATGCCGGGCGACTTACCTGTGGCCGCACGAGCCGTGCCGGCGGCAGACGCGGCGCCCCTTCGCGCAGGGAAAATCCGCGCATCGGGGTCCGTACCGCCGGTCGCGGCGCCATCATGTGCACAACCGGACGCTGGGCGGCCGCGAGGCGGGCCGCGGCGGGTGCCAGCAGCGACACGGGGCGTCCGCTTTCCACGACGCCCGCCGGTGCGGTAATGCGCACCCGCCCACCACCGGCGAATCCGACGCGCATGCCGGCGCGGATGATGGGGGGCGCACCGACGACCACGGCCGGCGCAGTGCCGATCGGCGCCGAAACGATCAATCCGAGGCGCGATCCCGGCGGCGCGGGAACGAAACAGCCGTTGGGACCGATCGGTCGGGGCCCGACGATCACGCCCGGCGCGATACGAACGACCGGAACCACCACGGCGGGGGGGGGCGCGATGAAAACCACCCCCGGAGCACGCCAGAACCCGGGGATGAAGATCACCATGCCGCTACGGTTTTCGTAGTACGGCTGCGTCCAGAGGTACCCCGCCATCGGCGGGGCCATCCACCGGCCCGCCGCCCAGACCCACTGCCCCTGCCACGCCCAGTAACCGCCCGTCCAGACCGCGCCGTAGAACGGCATGGGCGGCGGGGCCTCGACCAGCATGGGCGGGGGCGCCCACGGAATCGCGATGGGAAGCGGCTGCACCAGCGCCGGCTGTAGATACACGCTCACGACCGGCATGGGCGGAGGTACGTAGTCATACGATCCGTCGCCGAATTCCGGCACCGGATCGTCGGGGATCGGCGGCGCCTGATCCAAGGATGTGATCGGGGGATAGTAGGACTGGTCGTACTCTGCGTCCGGCAGGGTCGGCGGTGGAGGGTAACCGTCCTCCGTGGGAATCGGTGGCGACGGAGGCAAGGTCTGGTAGGTGTAGCCGTTGTCATATGCCGGATCCGCCCGTGCCGCCGAGCCGGCAAAAACCACCATCATCAGGCCCGCCAGGCCCGCAAGTCGAAAACCCGCATCCCGTTTCACGCGCTGGTTCCTCCGCCACGGTTCCGGATCGGATCATCCCCTCCGCCCGCCGCCGGCACAAGTCCACCAGGTCAACCGGCGGCATCGACGCCGATCTCGTCGAGCCATACCCGCGTGAATCCATCGATGATGCCGACACGGGCCGTCGCCCGCGCCGCGGCGCCCGATGCAAAGTGCTCGTCGATCCGCCGGGCCAATTCGGACCGCTGCAGACCGCGACGGGCAAGAAACGCCTTCACGCTCTGCTTTCGATCCACCACGCCGCCACCGCCCTCCTCGCGCCGGGTGTCGACCTCGAGGTCCCAGAGCATGTACGTCGCCATGGCTCCCAGCGTGGTTTCCGGAGAATCGGGTTTGATATCGTGACGGAACTGCCGGATCCAACCCGGAATCTCGGCCTTCGGCATCGGCTTCGCAATGCCATACCCCTGCCCACGATCCGCGCCAAGAATGCACGCGGCTTCGATCAGCCCCCGGTGTTCCAGTCCCTCCACGGTGAGACGCATCCCGAAGGAATGGGTCAGGCGGGCGAGGTACAGCATGAATTCCAGGGCGCGTTGCGGGCGGCTCACGGACCCCCGCACCAATGCCTGATCCATCTTGACTTCGTCGAATGCGTAACGATCGAGCCGCAGCAAAGAGCTATGGCCGGAGCCCAGATCGTCCTCGGCGATGGTGACCCCCGCATCGCGGAGCCGCTGCAAGAACGCCTGCTGGCGGCCGATGGGATCGCTGCCCTCGCGGCTCTCCAGGATCTCGAGCGTCAGCCCGCCATCGCCAAAATGGAACCGCTCGATGGCATCAAAGACGGCGCGTTCATAACGCGGGTCCCCGACGCCTTCGGCGGGGAAGTTCAGCGCCACCGACACATCGATTCCCTCTTCCGCCCAACTCGCGC
The DNA here is from genome assembly GCA_021842465.1 of Pseudomonadota bacterium. Classification (GTDB taxonomy): domain Bacteria; phylum Pseudomonadota; class Gammaproteobacteria; order Burkholderiales; family Burkholderiaceae_F; genus GJ-E10. Next base: position 19,148 of record JAKBZN010000028.1, on the reverse strand, counting down.
GGTCTTCCCCGGCACGCTGCAAGCCGGCTTGCAGCAGCGTAAAGAGTTCCTCCGACCCGCAGGCCGGCAGGAACCGGTCCGGCGTCACCATCCATCCATGATCGTCGATCAGCCGCGCCAGCGCCTCGACCTTGGTCACCACACCGGTGCGCAAGTCGACGATCGGTTGATACAGCAGCGCGATGCGTCCCTCCGCGATCCATCCGCGATAGGACTGCCGCAGGGAAAGCGCGACGACCGGCGCCGCATTGAGTCGGCTGACCGCGTGGCTGAGGGCGGTCTGCACGTAGTTGAAGAAATTGCTCATCCGGGGGGTCGAGAAATACCCCGGCCATGGACTGTACCAACTCAGCAATGCGATCGACTCGCCGTCGCTGCCGAGCAACGGGATCGCCGCGCTGGCACGAAATCCCAATTCGATGCCCACCCTTTTCCACGGCTCGTTGCGGGACTCCAGCGCCCAGGCATCCGAAACCACCACCTTGCCGCTGCGCCAAGCCACACCGCCCGGGCCCCGACCGGAATCCCGGCTGGCATCGACGCTGATCCGCGGGATTTCCCCGCTCATCATCGCCTGATGGTATCGGTGCGCGGCTGTCCCTTGCGAGGCCTCGATCCGCAACTCGCCGGACGAATCGACCCGGGCAAAGAAACCGGACGAATTTCCTTCCAGGTTGCCGATGACGGCCATCGCGCCTCGGATCAGATCCGAGAAATTGGCGGTGGCATGGATCAATTGATCGATCTCCGCGATCGCGCGCGACACCTCGGCATCGATCCGCCGATAACTGAGCGCCTGGCCCCGCAGATCCGTCAAGATCCTCCGGATGATGGCGCGCATGAGCGCATCGCGGCTGGACGGTTCGATTTTCGGCAGCAGTTCGTCCTGCAGGGTTTGCTGGTAGAGCGTGTACGCCTCCGAAACCATCAGCAGATCGACCCCGATCAGCGCGTGGACCCGCCCGGCCTGCTGCGCGGCGGTCAGATGACGCTGCGGCGTCAGGTGGGGATCGAAGAGCATGGTGAAATGCTCGGTCTGTCGGGCCTGGAGATGCGCGAACTCCTCGGGCAACAGGCGCTCCAGGATCGGGCCGCCCTCCGGCGTGGCGGCGAATATGGCGTAAAAATGGGGCACGAAATCCCGCGCCGCCTGCTGCAGGAGCGCGTCCGGGGCGGCGCCCAGGGCCGCTGCCGTGCCCGGGCCGTATGCGGATTCGACATCGAGGTTCAGCACGGAGTCGATTCCTCAAGATCTGGAACATTCGTTCCAATGCAACCCGAAGACCGCATGACGATCAGATCGCCTTCTGGAACACAGCGAGGGTTTCGTTCTGAACAATGGTTGCATGCATGAGATAGGTTTCAAATTCTTTGATCGCAACCGGTCTTCCGAACCGGTAGCCTTGGTACACGTCGCAACCGAACCCGGAAAGGATCCGCTGCTGCGCTTCGGTCTCCACGCCCTCGGCGATCACGCACAGGCGCAGATTTTGTGCCATTTGAATGATCGTTCGCACGATGGTTTTGCTGCTTTCGTTCCCGCCGAGATCCAGGACGAAGCTGCGATCGATCTTCACCACGTCGAGCGGGAGTTTCCGCAAGTACGAAAGCGAGGAGTATCCGGTACCGAAGTCATCCAATGCAAACGTAATACCCAATTTCCGCAATGCCATCATCTTTTCGATGGCGTCGTCGACGTTCTCGAGCAACACGCTTTCCGTGAGCTCCAGTTCCAGCAACGCCGGGTTCACCTCGCTGGCCCGCACCTGCTCGACCAGTTCGGACACGAACGAATCGCTTCCGAATTGCTTGGCGCTGATGTTGACCGAGAGTCGCAGATTCCGCATTTCCGGAATTCGCTGCCATCGACGCAGTTGCTCGCAGGCGCTCTGCAACACCCACCGGCCGATGGAGACGATCACCCCGGTCTCCTCGGCGACCGGAATGAATTCCGCGGGAGAAACCGGACCGCGTTCGGGGTCGTCCCAGCGCAAGAGCGCCTCCGCGCCCCGCACCGCGCCGTCTTCCTGCACCTGCGGTTGAAAATACAGTTGGAACTGATTCCGTTGCAGGGCGGTACGCAGGCGATTCTCCAGCCTCGCCTGATTCTCGATCGCGATCTGGATCGCGGGATCGAAGAATCGCACCGTGTTGCGGCCGGCGCGTTTCGCCTCATACATGGCGACGTCGGCCTGTTTCAACAATTCGCTCGCCCCTCCACGGAACTCTCCGTGCCAGAGGGTCACACCGATGCTCGCCGGGCAGGAAAACTCCTGATTCGCAAGCCAGTATGCCTCGGACATCCTCGCGATCAGCTTCTCGCACACCGCCCTGGCCATGAACGCGGCGTCGTCGTGAATGGCCCCGAGGTTCTCCAGCACGATCACGAACTCGTCGCCCCCCAGACGCGCAACCGTGTCTCCTTCGCGTACCGACTCCTGCAGGCGTCGGCCCGCTTCGCGCAGAAGCCGGTCCCCTTCCTCGTGGCCGACCGTATCGTTTACGCTCTTGAACTTGTCCAGATCGATGTACAGCAATGCGCCATATTGCTGATTGCGCGCATTGGCCAACAAGGCATGCCGCAACCGGTCCAGGAAGAGATGCCGATTGGGAAGTCCCGTCAAGGCATCGTAGTAGGCGAGTTGCGCAATCTTCGCCGCCGCCTCCTTGCGCTCGGAGAGATCGGTGAACCCGCCCACGTAGTGGGTGACGCGACCGTCGGCGCCGAATACTCCCGCGATCGACAGCCATTTCGGATAGATCGTTCCATCCTTGCGCTTGTCCCAGATCTCCCCTTGCCATTGCCCGGAGCCGCGGATGCTTTCCCACATCTGGAGATAGAACTCCTGCGAGTGGCGCCCCGACTGCATGATGCGGGGATTTTTTCCGACCACGTCCTCGACACCGTATCCGGTCTCGCGCGCAAACGCGTCGTTGATCCGCAGAATGGTTCCGTTCGCGTCGGTGACGAGCATCGGCTCCTGCGACTGGAAGACGATTTCCGAGATCCGCAACTCGCGCACGATTTTTCGGCGTTGCAGATTGAGATCCAGCAGCCAGCCGAAAAGGATGATCATGAGCAGATAGACGCCCACGATGCTGACGACCAGCTGGGATGGCGTGATGCCCTCGAAGCCGCGCTGGAGCAGATGCAGGATGATCGTGGTCGAAACGACCACGAATGCCGCATACACGCCCCACGCGACGGTCGCGGTAAACACGAGGTGGCGCCAGGTCCGCTTCATTCTCGGGTTCGGGGAATCGGATAGACTGAACGTCAGGACGTTTTGCCAGAATGAGAATCAAAATTGATTTTTGCTTCGATTCGGGCAATCGGATTCGTGGAGAAACACCCCAATACCATGCTACCTTCATGGTGTCTGGTCAACCACAAATGCGCGATACAGCACGAGGTCGGCATATCCAGGAACGCGGCGCCCGTCGACGGCGAGTTCGGCAAGCCGCAACGGTCCTTGCGACCCTGCTTGCCGCGGCGGCAGCGGGCGGATGCGCGACCACCCCGCAACAACGCTATCAGTCCGATCTCGCGGCCATGAACGCCGCCTGCGACTTTCATTCCCGTCCGGCATTGCAGCCGATCGCGGGGAAGATCCCCCTGAGCCCGGCCGAACTCGACGACATTCCGCTCTCGATGCTGGCTGACGCGGCCACCCCCACGCCGCAGGAGAAAGCGGCGATCGACGCGTACTGGCGCGCGTGGCGCACCACGTGCAAACCGGTCAAGGAGCGATTCCTCGCCACGTATTTCGCCAACGAGCCCAGCGTGATTTCCGTTGCCCGCTTGGCGACCGCGGCGCGCCGGCACACCCTCACCGACCTGGCCGCTGGAAGACAGACCTACGCCCAGGCGAACCGGACCCTGCAGCAGATCGGCGCGGCCGAAGTCGCCGCCGTCGCCCTGCTGCGATCCTCCGGCGAAACGCCGCAGCAGGCAGCGGCGATCCAGGCGCTCGGCGTCATCGCAAGCATGGAGGCGGATTCCCCGCCCCCGCCCCAGGACCCGCAACCGTTCCCGTAACCCCGGCCCGTCGCCCGGCCTGTGGGCGGGCGACGACACCGTGATGGATCTGGAGGCTGAAATCATGAACGATCCCGCCGATTACATTCCTCCCCGCGTCTGGACGTGGGACAAGCCCAACGGTGGCAAGTTCGCCAACACCAACCGTCCTGTCGCGGGTCCGACGCACGATCGCGAATTGCCGGTCGGTCGCCATCCGTTGCAGCTCTACTCGATGGCCACGCCCAACGGGGTGAAGGTCACCATCCTGCTGGAAGAGCTCCTCGCGCTCGGGCACGCCGGAGCGGAGTACGACGCCTGGCTGATCCGCATCGGCGAGGGCGACCAGTTCGGCAGCGGCTTCGTGGCCGTCAACCCGAATTCCAAGATCCCGGCGCTGCTGGACCGCAGCGGGGCCGAACCGGTGCGCGTCTTCGAGTCGGGCGCCATCCTGCTCCATCTCGCGGAAAAGTTCGGCGCGTTCCTGCCCGCGGGACCCGGCCGCGCCGAATGCCTGTCGTGGCTCTTCTGGCAGGTCGGCGCCGCCCCCTACCTGGGCGGCGGATTCGGGCACTTCTACTCCTATGCGCCGACGAAGATCGAATACGCGATCGATCGATTTGCGATGGAGGCCAAGCGGCAACTCGACGTGCTCGACCGGCGCCTGCGGGAATGCCGCTATCTCGCCGGAGACGACTACACCATTGCCGACATCGCGACGTGGCCGTGGTATGGCGCGCTGGTGCAGGGTCAGCTCTACGAAGCCGCGGAATTCCTGTCGGTGCAGGAATACCCGCACGTCATCCGGTGGGCCGAGGAAATCGGTCGGCGTCCCGCCGTACGGCGCGGCCGGATGGTCAACCGGACGTGGGGACCGACAACCGATCAGTTGCCGGAGCGCCACGATGCCGGCGATTTCGCCGCGCTAGCGCAACCGCGGCGATCCGACCCGTCCTAGCGGGAACGAAGGGGGCATTTCGCGGCCGCCGCCGGTCCAAGGCCGGCCGGCCGAAACCTATTCGTCCCAGGCCCGGCCCGCAGTCACCCAGTTCTCGCGCTTGACCTCGGTGATGATGACGTCGACCGCCGTCGGCGGGACGTCGAGGACCTTGCACGTCGTTTCGGTGATCGCCTTGGCAAGGCGCTGGCGTTCATCGCGGCTGCGACCTTCCAGCATCTGGATCTGGATATTGGGCATGGCGGGCTCCTCGCTTCCTCGGACAAAAAACCGAAGCCTACCGCGCCATGCGCCGTGCGAAATCCCGGACGCAAATGCAAAAACGCCCCCGAGGTTCCCGGAGGCGTCTTCGCTGCGGAGCCGAGGAACCTTACTGTTCCTGGCCCTTCTTGCCGCGCACCCATGCCCCGTCGTCGCCGAGAATGCACAGCGCGGGAACGACGAAGGTAAAGAGAATGAAGATGCCCATCATCCAATGCGTGTCCATTTGCCAGTCTCCTGTCGATAAAATGACCGTTTCCGAACCGGAACGTCGCGAATCGTTCTCCTCAATCGCGTACGGACTCATTCTGAGGTGAACACCTCTGAGTGTTTTGACAATGGTCAATAATTCCAGTTCCCAGATCGAAATCAGGCGTATTGGCAACAGCATTCCAGTTTGTAAATACGAATGAAGTGCGTTCCTAAGCCCCATTATGCGCAGCACTGGGCATCACCAATCTGGAAAATGATTCGCAACACGATGCGCAACCCCAACGACAAGGAGTTCCCCATGAATCGCCGCATGTGGTTGACCACGGCTTCGACGTTCGCGATTCTCGCGGCGACCGGCCTCCCGCCGAGTTTCCAATCCGCCGCCCGCGCCGCGGATTTCCCCGTCACGGTGCGCGATGCCTGGGTCCGGGAACCCGTGGCCGGCCAGACCGATGCCGGCGTATTCCTCCGCATCGTCAGCCGCGACAACGCAACGCTCGTGGGCGTTACCTCACCGGTTGCCGCCATGGCCCAAATCCATGCGATGCGCTTGGTGAACGGCGAGATGACGATGCGCGCCACTTCACGCCTCCCGTTGCCCGCCGGGGTCGAGGTTTCGCTCGAGCATCGTCACCACCTGATGCTGATGGGCCTGAAAAAGCCGCTCCACGTCGGCGACACGGTGCCGCTCACCCTCCTTGTCGTGGACACATCCGGCACGCGACATCGCATCCCCGTCGCCGCAACGGTTCGCCCCCTCGCCGCGACCGAGCCGCCGGCCATGATGACGATGCCGATGCGGTAGCCGCAAGTAGAATCGCAACCTATGCAACCGCCTGCGTCCCAGCGCGTTCTCCGATCCGAATATCGGGTACCTCCCTTCTTTCTCGACCGGGTCGATCTCGAATTCGATCTCGACCCGGACAGCACGGAAGTCCTCTCCGTCCTGCACCTGCGCCGGAATCCGGACGCGGACGACGCCGAACTCCGGCTGGACGGCGAGCAGCTGGAACTGCTTGGGATCGAACTGGATGGACGGACGCTGGCACCGGGCGAATATCGCGTGGACGCAACCGCGCTATTTCTGCCGGCGCCCGAAGCCCCCGCCTTCGCGCTACGCATCCGCAACCGCATCCGGCCGCGGGAAAACACCACCCTGATGGGCCTGTACGTCTCCAACGAAGCGCTGTTCACCCAGTGCGAAGCGGAGGGCATGCGGCGCATCACCTGGATTCCCGACCGGCCCGACGTACTCGCGCGGTATCGGGTCCTGCTGCGCGCGGACCGCGCCCGGTTCCCCGTGCTCCTGTCCAACGGCAATCGGGTCGCCGCGGGTGAACTCGAAGGAGGACGGCATTTCGCGCTGTGGGAAGATCCGCACCCCAAGCCCTGCTATCTGTTCGCCATCGTCGCCGGAACGCTGTCCAGTCGCGACGAGACGTTTCGCACGCAAAGCGGCCGCGAAGCGCTGCTGCAGGTCTGGGCCGACCCGGCAAATCTTCCCCGCCTGGAACACGCCATGGCCAGCCTGCGCCGGGCCATCGCCTGGGACGAACGACGATTCGGCTGTGAACTCGACCTCGACCGCTACATGGTGGTGGCCGCCGCCGACTTCAACATGGGGGCGATGGAGAACAAGGGCCTCAACATCTTCAACACGAAGTACGTGCTGGCCAGCCCCGACGTCGCCACCGACGCGGACTACGCGGCGATCGAATCGATCATCGGCCATGAATACTTCCACAACTGGTCCGGCAACCGGGTCACCTGCCGCGACTGGTTCCAATTGAGCCTCAAGGAAGGGCTCACCGTATTCCGCGATCAGGAGTTCACGCGCGACCGCCTCGCCGAAGAGGCGTCCGCGGAAGGCGCGGACCCCGCGTCGGCGCGCGCGATCGTGCGGATCGATGACGTACGGATGCTGCGCGCCACGCAGTTCCCGGAGGATGCCGGGCCGATGGCGCATCCGATCCGCCCCGACTCGTACGTCGAAATCAGCAACTTCTACACGGCGACGGTGTACGAAAAGGGTGCCGAGGTCGTCCGCATGCTGCAGACCTTGCTGGGACCCGAAACCTTTCGTCGCGGCCTGCGGCGGTATTTCGAGCAGTACGATGGGCAGGCGGCAACCTGCGACCAGTTCGTCGCCGCCATGGCCGAAGCCTCGGGCCGCGATCTGAGCCAGTTCCTTGGCTGGTATGCCCAGGCGGGAACGCCGCGCGTGTTCGTGGAACGCCGCTACGACGCGGACACCGGTACGCTCGACCTCCACATCACGCAGAGCACGCCGCCGACACCCGGGCAACCGGAAAAACACCCCCTGGTGATCCCCTTTGCCATCGGTCTCGTAGGACCGGACGGCACGGACCTTCCGGTCCGTTTCGACGGCGAAACGGCGGAAGAAGCGGCCACCCATGGACGCACGCGGATCGTCGCCCTGGACCGGGAATCCCGCTCCTTGCGCCTGCGCGACGTGCCGCCGGGCACGGTGCCTTCGCTGCTGCGCGACTTCTCGGCGCCGGTGATCCTCGAACACCGCTACTCCGATGACGAGCTTGCGGTGCTCGCCGCGCACGATTCGGACGGCTTCAACCGCTGGGAAGCAGGCCAGAAGATCGCACTCGCCGCGCTGGTGGACGCGACGAATGCCGCCGAATCCGGCAGCGCGATCCCGCTCTCCCGGAACCTGCTGCGGCTCTTTGAAGCCACGCTTGCCGACGGCGCGGTATCCGCGGCATTCCGCGAGCGCAGCCTGCAACTTCCGAGCGAAATCGTGTTGGCCGAACAGCGTCCGGTCGTCGATCCGCAGGCCATCCACGAAGCCCGCGATGCGCTGCGGCGCAATCTCGGAACCACTCTGGCCGCATCCTGGCGATCGACCTACCACGTGCACCACCGGCCGGAGCCCTATCAGCCGGACCCGGCCGCCGCGGGGCGGCGCGCGCTCAAGAACCTTGCCCTCGCCTATCTGACGAGCGCCGGGGATTCCGAGGCATTCGATCTTGCGCGCGCGCAGCTCGACCGCGCCGACAACCTCACTGAGCGCCACGGAGCGCTGCTGGCGATCCTGCACAGCCCGGCGCCGTTCAAGGAGGCCGTGCTCGCGGAAATCGAGCGGGCGTGGCGGGGCGAACCCCTGCTGATGAACAAGTGGCTTGCACTGCAGGCGACCGCGCCTGCGCAGCCCGGAGAACCCCCCGTGGTGGAACGGGTTCGCGGCCTGCTCCGGCACGACGCCTATTCCGAGAAGAATCCCAACAGCGTCTATGCCCTGGTGCTCGGGTTCGTCAACAGCAACCCGGTCGAATTCCATCGCGCCGACGGCTCGGGCTACGCATTCTGGACGGAACAGGTGTTACGGCTCGACCGCCTCAATCCGATCGTGGCCGCCCGCATCGCGCGCGCGCTCGACCGCTGGCGCCGCTACACCCCGGAACGCCGGGCTCGCATGCATGACGCGCTGCGCGAAGTCGGCCGCCACGCCGCCCTGTCGCGCGACACGCGGGAAATCATCGACAAGGCGCTCGCCCCCTGACCGGTTCCGGTCCCGAGTCCGGACCGGAGCCGGACTCACTCGGGACGTCACCCCCCGATCTCCCACAACGCCATATCGACGTTCTGCCCCAGCAAGTGCACGGCCGGCCGGCCGGGTGCACTGCGCGCGGCCTGCTCCACCAAGCCCTTTTCGCCGGGGTTCGTCACCAGATACACGGCGTGCGCATCATCCGCACCGCGCAAGGCCAGCGTCAGGCTCGGCTGTGCCACCACCGCGCCGCGCGAGTAAAAACGCAGCGATGCCGGCGCCTTGCGCCCCCAATACCGCAGTGGACCGGGTTCGGTGCGTGCCTGGGCATTCCAGCGCGCGACCAGCGCCACGGCCGTATGCCGCAGCACGTGATGAGGAACCCAGGCGAAGATCGCCACCACCAGCACGAGCCAGGCCGCGCCGATCGTCGCCCAGACCGAGGCCCGCCAGATCGCCGCGCGACCCATCGCCCGCGCGCTCCACGCCCCGACCAGGATCGCGATCGGTCCCAGCGAATGCAGAACGTAGGTCCAGATGATGTTGGCGGCCAAGGTGAAGAACGCCACCGGGAACAGGGCGCACAGCAGCAGGAACGCGCGGGCGCCATCGATGCGCGCTTCGCCCGCCCGGCCCGGCCGCGCCCGCAGCGCCGCGATCGCCGCGGCCACCGACAACAGGGTCGCGACCCCGAGCGAACCCGCCAACTCAAGCCAGATCGAACCCAGCGGCTCGATATGCGGGTGGCCATAGAGATCGCCCTTCCACCCCGGCTTGAGAAACCGCATGATGTGCTCGCCGATCAGGAAGTAGCGGAGATAGCCGGGAGTACGGATCTCGGCCAGCACGTACCAGGGGACGCAGATCGCCAGTCCGATCGCCATCCCGGGGATCCACGGCATCGCCTTCCAGGTTTCGGCGATCTTGCGCTGCCAGATCGCCCAGAGGGCGATCGGGCCGCCCACGTACATCAGGATCACGGGGCCCTTGGCGAGCATGCCGAATCCCGCCGCGATGAAGAAGGCGTACCCCCACGCGCGTCGACGCCGCTCGGGCAGCGCGTCGCCGCGAACCACCGCCTGGTGGAACGCCAGCCACATCGCGGTGATCGACAGGTCCAGGCTCGGGTCGGTCATTACCGCGCCGGCGGATACGAAAAAGAGCACCGAGGTCGACAGCAGCGCGGTGGCCAGCCAAGGCGCAATCCGCGCGGCCGCCTCGTCGGCTCCGCGCTTGCGCCGATCGTCCTCGAACAGCGTGCGCGTCCATACGAAACACAGGGCAAGAATGCCCAGCGAGCAGAGGAAGGACGGCAGGCGCAGGCCGAACTCATTGACGCCCAGCAACCGGATCGAGATCGCGCTCAACCAGACATACAGGGGCGGCTTGGCCCAGAACGGTACGCCCGGGATCTCCTGCGGGGTGATGTAGTTTCCGGTGACCAGCATCACCCGGGCGATCTCGCCGTACCGCGCCTCCGTGGTGTCCATCAGCGGGTAGGTTCCGAGCGTGACCAGACGCACCGCAAGGATGCTCAAGACCACCAGCGCCAGGATCCACCGTACCCGCCGGCTGCGGGCCTCTTCAACCGTCATGGAAAACATCCGTCATCGAGGAAAATGCGAACATCGGCGTCCGGGACCACCCGCGCCGGCTGTCCGGCTGCCCGCCATGATACCGGGCGGGTCATCGCCGCCGGCTGCGGACGCCCCGTACGGACGGACCATCCCGACGGTGCTAGTATTTCCGCCCCGCAGATTCTTCCGCACTCGACAGGTTAGGACTTCCATGGCCGGGCATTCCAAATGGGCCAATATCCAGCATCGCAAAGGGCGGCAGGACGCCAAGCGTGGCCAGATCTGGACCAAGATCATCCGGGAAATCACCGTCGCCGCGCGCCAGGGCGGGGACCCGACGATGAACTCCCGGCTGCGCCTGGCGCTGGACAAGGCGTCGGCGTCGAACGTTCCGAAGGACACCGTCAACAAGGCGATCGCGCGGGGCAGCGGCAAACTCGACGGCGCCAACTATGAAGAGGTCCGCTACGAGGGCTACGGCATCGGCGGCGCCGCGCTCATCATCGACGCGATGACCGACAACCGCACCCGCACCGTCGCGGAAGTGCGCCATGCGCTCTCCAAGCACGGCGGCAACCTCGGCACCGAGGGGTCGGTCGAATTCCAGTTCCGGCACTGCGGACACTTCCTGTTCGCACCCGGGACCAGCGAAGACAAGGTGATGGAAGCCGCACTCGAGGCGGGCGCGGAAGACGTCGTCGCCAACGACGACGGGTCGATCGAGGTCATCAGCGCGCCCGCCGACTTCGAAGCGGTCAAGCATGCCCTGGAAGGCGCCGGACTCCACGCCGAGATCGCCGACATCACCATGAAGGCGCTCAACGAGATCGCCCTGCATGGCGAGGACGCGGAAAAGATGCGCCGCATGATCGAGGTACTCGAGGACCTCGACGACGTGCAGCACGTCTATACGTCGGCGGCGCTCGACGAATGAAGACGCTGGTCATCGGTTCGGGCGGCCGCGAACACGCCCTGGCGTGGAAACTTGCCCAATCCCCCGGCATGCGGCGGGTCCATGTCGCGCCCGGAAACGGCGGCACCGGCACGGACCGGCACCTGCGGAACGTTGCGCTTGCCGGGCACGAAGAGCTCATCGCGTTCGCCAAGGCCGAGCAGGTCGACTTCACGGTGGTCGGCCCCGAAGCGCCGCTGGCGGCCGGCATCGTCGACGCCTTCCGCGCAGCGGGACTGCGGATCTTCGGTCCCACCCGGGCCGCGGCGCAACTCGAGTCCTCGAAGGATTTCGCCAAGGCGTTCATGGCGCGGCACGGCATTCCCACCGCCGCCTACCGCACGTTCGAAGACGCGCGCGCCGCGCACGATTACGTGCGCGAGCGGGGCGCCCCGATCGTCGTCAAGGCCGACGGACTTGCGGCCGGCAAAGGCGTGGTGGTCGCCCAGACGGCCGACGAAGCGCATGCCGCGGTCGACGCCATGCTGGGCGGCGAGATGGTCGGTGCCGCCGGCGCACGGGTCGTGATCGAGGATTTCCTGCCCGGCGAAGAGGCGAGTTTCATCGTGCTCTGCGATGGCGGTCATGTCGCCGCGCTCGCCAGTTCGCAGGACCACAAGCGCCTGCTCGACGGCGACCAGGGACCCAACACCGGCGGCATGGGGGCCTACTCCCCCGCGCCGGTGGTCACGCCCGAGGTCCACGCGCGCGTGATGCGCGAAATCATCGACCCGACCATCGCCGGCCTCGCCGCCGAAGGAATCCGGTACACCGGGTTCCTCTACGCCGGACTGATGGTCGGCGCCGACGGGCAGCCGCGCGTGCTGGAGTTCAACTGCCGCCTGGGCGATCCCGAGACGCAACCGATTCTGATGCGCATGAAGTCCGATCTGGCGGCAGTGCTGGACGCGGCGATCGACGGCCGGCTCGACCAGATCGAGATCGCCTGGGACCGGCGCGCGGCGCTCGGCGTCGTCGTCGCCGCGCAGGACTATCCGGACCGCCCCCGGCGCGGCGATGCGATCGAAGCCCTGCCGGCGAACACGGACGATTGCATCGTGTTCCACGCCGGTACCCAGCAGGCCGACGGCCAACTCGTCACCAGCGGCGGCAGGGTGCTTTGCGTCACCGCCCTCGGCGAAACCCTGCGCCTCGCCCGTCGGCGGGCGTACGAGGCGGTGTCGGAGGTCCGTTTTGCGGGAATGCAGTATCGCAGCGACATCGGAAACCGCGCGCTGAAGGACTACTGAGCGCAGCGGTTCGGATGCTCCCTTTCTCGGGTTGGGGAAAGGGCAGGGTTGGCGTGAACGAGGCGTCGTCATTGCGAGGGCGGAACCCGAAGAAAAAGGGGCGTCGTCATTGCGAAGGCGAAGCCCGAAGAAAACGGGGCATCGTCATTGCGAGGGCGAAACCCGAAGAAAACGGGGCATCGTCATTGCGAGGGCGAAACCCGAAGAAAACGGGGCATCGTCATTGCGAGGGCGAAGCCCGAAGAAAAAGGAGCATCGTCATTGCGAGGGCGAAGCCCGAAGCAATCCAGACGGCCTGCTGGATCGCCACGGCCCTGCGGGCCTCGCGATGACGGGGTTGCCGGGTTGCGGGCCTCGCGATGACGAGGCGATGCGTTGCGGGGCCGCGCGATGGCGCCGAGGTTCATCATTTTTGGCGGCGCATATCGCCGCGACCGTTAGGGGAGACGGAAGACGCCATGCAAGACACCATTGCCATCGAACCGGTGCGGGAATACCTGCTGGATCTCCAGCGGCGCATCGTGGAAGAACTCGAACGCCTCGACGGCGGCGGCCGCTTCGCCCGCAGCGAATGGAAGAAAGCGCCCGGCGAACCGCTGCGCGGCGACGGTCTGACCTGCATCCTGGAAGGCGGCACCGTATTCGAGCGGGCGGGCATCGGGTTTTCCCACGTGTCGGGCGACCGCCTTCCGCCCTCGGCGAGCGCCGCGCATCCGGAGGTTGCCGGCTGCGGCTTCGATGCCGCGGGCGTTTCGATGGTGCTGCACCCGCGCAATCCCTACGTGCCGACCGTGCACATGAACGTCCGCCTGTTCCGCGCGCAACCGCGGCCCGGCGGCGCGACGGGGGCGCAAGGGCCCGGAAGCTGGTGGTTCGGCGGCGGCATGGACCTCACCCCCTACTATGGGTTCGAAGAGGACGCGCGGCATTTCCACGCCTGCTGCCGCGATGCCCTCGCCCCCTTCGGCCCGGAGTACCACCCGCGCTTCAAGCGCTGGTGCGACGAATACTTCTTCCTCAAGCACCGCGGCGAAGCGCGCGGCGTCGGCGGAATCTTCTTCGACGACTTCCGCGAACTCGGCGCGGAACGCAGCTTCGCCCTGCTGCGTTCGGTGGGCGATCATTTCATTCCGGCATATTCGCCCATCGTCGAACGCCGCAAGGATCATCCCTACGGCGAACGCCAGCGCGAATTCCAGGCGCTGCGCCGGGGCCGCTACGTCGAATTCAACCTGGTCTACGACCGCGGCACCCTGTTCGGCCTGCAGTCGGGGGGGCGTGCCGAATCGATCCTGATGTCGATGCCGCCGCAGGTGCAATGGCGATACGAGTGGGCGCCAGAGCCGGGAAGCGAGGAGGCGCGGCTCTATACCGACTTCCTGCCGGCGCGCGACTGGCTTGCGTGACCGTGCTGCCCATCCCGGGTTTCCGATGACGCGCCTGCCCCCGATCGGGCTGCTGGGCGGCTCGTTCGATCCGGTCCATGCCGGGCACCTGCAACTGGCGCAGGACGCCCAGGCGGCGCTCGGCCTCGCGGAAGTCGTGTTCGTGCCGGCCGGCCGCCCCTGGCAGAAGGACCGCATCACCCCCGCCGCCGACCGGATGCGCATGGTCGAGCGCGCCCTCTCCGGGCACGCCGGCTGGCGGGTCGACGACTGCGAAATCACGCGACCCGGTCCCAGCTACACCATCGAAACCCTGCGGGATTGGCGTGCGCAGATCGGGCCGGATCGCCCCCTCGTCTGGATACTCGGCTTCGACCAGTTGCGACAGCTCGATACCTGGCACCGCTGGGAAGAACTCACCGAGTGCGCGCATCTCGCGTTCGCGCGGCGGGCGGGGATCGCTGCGACGGCGCTTCCATCGACGGTGCGCGACTGGATCGCCGCGCGGCGCGGCACGCCGGCCGACCTGCGCCACGCTCCGAACGGAACCGTCGTCGAATTCCCCATGCGCCCGATCGATTGCTCGGCGACGCAACTCCGGCAAGCCCTCGCGGAGGACCAGCCGGCGGCAACCCTCGCCCGCTGCCTGCCGCCGGACGTACTGGCGTACATTCGCGCACATGGCCTGTATTCCGCGCAGGCGTTGCCGCGTTGAGCCACCGGCCCTTTCGACCCATGACCGGCGTCCATCGCATCCCCCTGCCCCCATCCCATTGAGTTTCCCAAACATGGACATCAAAAAACTGCAACGCGTGGTCGTCGACGCCCTGGAAGACGTCAAGGCACAGGACATCGCGGTCTTCAACACCACCGCGCTCTCCGACCTGTTCGATCGCGTCATCCTCGCCAGCGGGACATCCAACCGGCAGACCCGTGCGCTCGCCTCGCGGGTGGTGGAGAAGGTCAAGGAAGCCGGTGGCGAGGTCATCAGCGTCGAAGGCGAGGACACCGGCGAATGGGTGCTCGTCGATCTGGGCGATGCCGTGGTGCACGTCATGCAACCCGCGGTACGGGCGTACTACGGCCTGGAGGAGATCTGGGGCGGCAAGCCGGTGCGGATGAAGCGCGCGGAGGAGGCTCCGGCCGCGGCGAACGCCGACAAGCCGGCAAAGGCCGCCGCCAAACGTCCCGCGGCGGCGAAGGAATCCGCCGAGGAAAAGGCTGCGCCGACACCCCGCAAATCCGCCTCCCGGAAATCGCCAACCGCAAGCGCGGCCAAGAGCACCACCGCCCGGAAGACGGCCGCGAGGAAGACGACGGCCAAGACCGCGGCCGCCAGACCGCCGGCGAAGCGCGCCGCGAAGAAAGCGGCGTCTCGCGCGTGAGGATCCTGGTCGCCGCGGTCGGCCAGAAACTGCCCGGATGGGCCGACGCCGCCGTGCGCGACTATCTGGATCGATTCCCCCGCGACTTCCGCGTCGAGATTCGCGCCATCAAGCCGGAGGCGCGCACCGGGGCGGATGCGGCGCGCGTCCAAGCCCTGGAAGCCGCCCGCCTGCGCGCCGGCATTCCGCCCGGCGCCCACCTCGTCGCTCTGGATGAAACCGGAGTCGACTGGACCACAGCCCAATTCGCGTCGGCGCTGGGGGCATGGCGGGATGCGGCGCGCGACCCGGTCTTCGTGATCGGCGGCGCCGATGGCCTCGATGCGGAATTCAAACGCCAGGCCGCACTGCGTCTGCGCCTCTCCAGCCTGACCTTGCCGCACGCGCTGGCGCGGGTGCTGCTGGTCGAGCAACTCTATCGGGCATGGTCCATCCTTGCTTCGCATCCCTATCACCGCGCATAATTGACGATCCCTTTTTTGCGGTAGCGTGATGGCCTCTCCGCGTTTTTATCTCGCCTCCATGAGTCCGCGGCGCAAGGACTTGCTGGACCAGATCGGCGCGCCGTTCACGGTGTTGCCGCTGCGCTCCCACCCGCCGCGCGGCCCGGAAGTCGACGAGACGCAGCGGGAGGGGGAAGTTCCTGCCGATTACGTCCTGCGCATCGCCCGGGACAAGGCCGAACTCGGAGCAAAGGTGCTGAGCCTGCGCGGCCTGCCGCTATGGCCGGTGCTGGGCGCCGATACCACGGTGATCCTGGACGGCGACGTGCTCGGCAAACCGAACGACCCGGAGGACGCGGCGCGCACCCTCGCGCGCCTGTCCGGACGCACCCATGAGGTCCGCACCGCGGTGGCGCTGTCGTGCATCCGCAGCGGATTCGTGCTGACTGAGACCCGGGTCAGCGTGACCCAGGTGACGATGCGCGCGATCGATCCGCGGGAAATCGAAGGCTATTGCGCGACCCGGGAACCCTACGACAAGGCCGGCGGCTATGCCATCCAGGGAGTCGCCGCGATCTTCATCGAACGGATCGAAGGCAGCTATTCGGGGGTGATGGGCTTGCCGCTGGCGGAGACGGCGGCGCTGCTGGCGGAGGCGGGAATTTCCGTGCTGTAAAGAAAACGCCCTCTCCCGTCATGAACGGAAGAGGGCGAGGGCAGCGGTACGCGGAATGTCCGTTTTCCGCCTTCATCCCCGACCCTTCTCCCGCACGCGGGAGAAGGGAGCGGTTGCGACGTTTAGAAGTCCGCGGACACACCCAGGGTGTATGCGCGGCCCGGGAGCGCCATGAACGTGTCGTAACCAATAATCGCTGCACCTCCCGTGGTGTAGTACAGAGACTGGTTATTGAAGAGGTCGGAAACGTCCAGGCGGACCTTGACATCCTTGAGGCCCGCGGCCGGGTTCGCGATCGTGTAGGCAAGCGACAGGTTCGTGATCGAATATCCACCCACGTGATAGCACATCGCCCCGCCGCCGCATTGCACTTGCGCGAAAGGCGCTGGATTCAACGGATCCGACGTGCCAGCCCCTTGATACTCGCTACCCACGTACTTGTCGATCAGCGAGGCATACAGCCCGTGACGGTCGTAGATCAAGCCCAAAGCAGCGGTCTTGTCCGGCGCGAACTGCATCGGAGCACCATCAATCGTCTGATGATTGAAGCTGGCGTTCCCATACAAGCTCACGCCCGCCCCGAAGGCATAGGTACCTTCCAGTTCCACTCCCTTGAATGCTCCGTTCCCGGTCTGGGAAACGTTGGTGCCCGATCCGTTCATCTGAACGAAGTTGTTGGCCTTGATGTAATAGACATCGCCAGCAACCGTGAACCGGTTGAACTTCCAGGTCGTTCCAGCCTGCAGGTTGTTTGTGGTCTCGGCGCCCACCGGCGGCAAGGTTTTTCCGACACCGACCTGGCTGGCAACGTTGTAGAACACGCTGGCGTCCTTCGGCGCGAGGAAGCCGCGCGCCCATTGCGCATAGACGCTTGCATTCGGAGCCAGACGATAGTTGGCGTAGATCGACGGTTGCGCACCGTTGTAGGTGTTGCTCATGCTCCCGGAGTAGCTGCTGAGGCCCGGGTAGGCATGCGTGAGACTGGGAATTTCATCGCCGCTGATACTGCGCTTGAACGAGGAATATCGCAGGCCCGGCGTGATCGTCCAGGCGTCCGTCGGGTGATATTCGTACTCGACGAAAGGCATGATCGTCGTCATGTCGTCGCGCAGATTGCGCTGGATGCCGTTGGGGCCGTCCGGTCCACTCGCGTCCGGCGTTCCGCCCAGGGTCCAGTTCACGTCCTGGAGAAAACGATAGTTCCATTGATAGTCGAGCCACAGCCCTCCGCGAAGGGTTCCTTTTCCGATCTTCCCCTCGGCACGGAGCGTGTCTCCCCAGGAACGATAGTCCATGGCACCGATCTGACCTGCCACGTTGTTGTACAACGGATTCGTCGTCGCCAAACCGTCATATGCCCCCAGCGAACCGGCGGACGGATAACCGGCGGCGGCGTAAGGAAGGTTGGGATCGTTGGTCCCATTGATCTGGTGCATGTAGGAATAGGTGTAGACCTTGTTGTCGATCTGCACCGCGCCCAAGTTGGTCTTGACGCCCAGGTATTCGATGTCGCTATGGATGTTGTCGAAGTTGTATCCGTAGTAGCTATCGCTGGACGGATTGTTGGTCAGGCTGTAGTGCGGACCGAAGGCGTTGATGTTTGCCATCGTCGCCCCGGCTCCCGATCCCGAGACATTCTGGTGCACCGTGTTGTACATCGCCACCGCGGTGATTGTCGTATCGGGGCTCACCGGCTGCACGTACTTGATGAACGCGTTCTTGCGGCGCTGAGCGTTGTAGGTCATCGCTCCGGCCGTATTGAGATCGGTCAGCGTGACCATCAAGCGACCGCCGTTGGCGAGCTTGCCGGTGTCGGCTTCGGCCGACAGGTCATTGGTATCCCAGGTACCGAACATCGCGGTCGCGTTGAGATTCGATGTCTCCATCGGATCCTTGGACTGGATCGCCACGGTGCCGCCGAACGTCGCATAGCCGAGCTGTGACGCCGTGCCCGGACCGCGATCGACGAGGATGTTGCCGATGGTGTCGGCGGTGAAATAGGACGTCGAATGGTGCGTGAAGTCGTTCGAGTCCTGGAACGGGATGCCGTCGAAGGTGACGTTGAACTGACCGTCCTGGAACCCGCGGATCGACATCTGCAGCGTCTCGGCATTGCCCGGGCCGTTCGGCGTGACCTCGGAGACGCTGGGTGCGATGTTGACGATGTCGCTATAGTTTTCCGCTGGCGTGACGTTGTTCTCGATATAGTGCTGACCGATGACCGACTGCGGCTCGCCGGCATCGAGCGTGCCTTGCGTCGGCGCCTCATAGGAGGCAGTTCCGGTATTCTGGCCCTGCACGACGATGCTTTCGAGCTGCTGCGTGCCCTGATCCTGGGCCTGCGCGGACTGCGTCTGGGTGTCGTCGGCATACGCCGGCGCGACCAGCGCAACGGCCCCCGCCAACGCGCAGGCGCCGATCGACGTCCAGCGTTTGTCCTTGTGCTTGCGTACTTTCATTTCCCTCTTCCTTACTGTCGATGGAAGCCGCGAAGGTACGAAGCGGAT
>JAKBZN010000048.1 GCA_021842465.1 Pseudomonadota bacterium | reverse complement strand
TCGTTCTGGAGACGCAATCGGCGGGGTCGCTCCAGGATTTGGCGACGTGGATCGCGACCAAGACCCGGGTGCCGGTGCGCGTCGACGTGATCGCCATTTCCGGGGGAATCGGAACGGCCGGCACCGGAGCAGCGGCCGGCGTCCCGCCGCTCGCCGGACGCCAGGCCCAGGTGTTTCCGCTCTCAGCCGCCCAGCGGCAGCTCGGCGAGATCGGGTATGTCGGCCCGCTCTCCGGCCTGCTTGATGTGGTGGCAAGCCGCGCCGGCGTCTGGTGGCGGTACCGGGACGGCCAGGTGACGTTCTACAACTGGGAGTCGCGAACGTTCACGCTTCCGGCGCTTTCCACGACGCGATACCTGACCGGGTCGATCTCCACCGGCGGCATGGGGACGGGGTCCGGCACAGGGATGGGGATGGGCGGTGGCATGGGCGGCGGAATGATGGGGGGAGGAATGGCCTCCTCGTCGATGTCGTCCGGCTCGATGAGCGGATCGGGCATGGCGGGCGGCATGGTGGGGATGGGCGTCCAGGCCAATGTCAATTACTGGTCCGGAATCCAGAAGATGGTTCAGGGCATCGCCGGAGGCGCCCGCGTGGTGGTCGACGGCTCTCTCGGGATGGTGACCGTCACTGGAACGCCTCCGCAGGTTGAGGCGGTTGCCTCCTGGGTTCGCGAGGCACGTGCACAGCTCGGGCGCCAAGTCGCGGTCGACGTCCATATCTACAACGTCAAGGTCTCCCGCGAGGACAACTACGGGCTCAATTTTTCCCTGACGAACAAGGGGCAGAACTCGTATTCGATTGCCGGGGCGAGCGTGCCGACCCTGCTCAGTTCGTCCACGCCGATGTCCTTCGGCGCTTCGATCCTGTCCGGGCCGTTCAGCGGCACGGCGCCCGCGGTGCAGGCCCTGACGACCTTGGGCAAGGTCACGCAGTTGTACTCCGATTCGGGCGTGACGATGAACGGCCAGGTTCTCGCCCTGTCGCGCGGACAGACGATCTCGTACCTCGCGTACAGCCAGACCTTCGCCACCGGGATCGCCGCGGCGGGAACCAGCCTCCAGCCGGGACAGGTCCAGGTGGGATTTACCGGAACGTTTCTGCCGCGGGTGACGGACGGCCATGTCGTCCTGGATCTGGAAATGAACATCGCCGATCTGCTGGGTATCCGGACGGTGAGTTCGAACGGATCGAGCATCGAGGTTCCCGACACGCAGGAGGTGACCTTCAGCCAGTCGGTATCGCTCAAGCCCGGCCAGACCCTGGTGCTCACGGGGTACCGCGAACGCTCGGCGCAAATCACGAACAACGGGGTAGGCAGCCCCTACAACCCGGCGCTGGGCGGCGGCGTGGACGCGCAAAGCGCCGACACCGTGATGGCGGTGGTGATTACCGCCCGGACCCTGTGACGGAGACCGACATGAAAAATCTTCTTGCGGTGTTGCTGCTGGCGGCCGTTCGGACGGCGATCGCGGACGGCGTGGGCGGGGACGCGGCGCCATCCGCGCAGGACTTTGCGGACCTGCAGGCGCAAATCCAGGTGGCGAAGCTCAAGCGCGAGCTGAGTAACCTGCAGGGCCAGTCTCCCGGGTCGGTGGGTGCGATGGTTCCGCCGATTTCCGGGGTGGCTTCGGACGCGGCAGCCGTCGCTCCGGCCCAGATCCGCCGGGGCATCGAAAGCGCGGAAGTCGTCTCGATCATGGGTTACGGCGAAGACCTGGCCGCCCGCATCCGGGTGGGCGAGCGCGTAACCGTCGTGCACCGGGGAGAAGTGATCGACGGCTGGCGGGTCGCTTCGATCATTCCGCAGGGCGTGCTGCTCGAGCGCGGCCACCGGACGTGGGCGTTGCGGGGGCCGCTGTGACCGCAGTCATCGATCTTCCCGGACACAAGCGCGCATTCATCGCGGGCCTGACCTGGATTTCCCTGGGCGAGATCCCTCCCCGGGATCGCATGCGCGAGCTCGCCCGCCGGTATGGGAGCTGGACTGCGGTTCGGAACGATGCGCGGCAGGTCGGGTTTGGCGAGCCGGTCGCCGCGAAGCTCTCGAGGCCGGTCGCGCTTGCGGCCGCGATTGCCACCGAACGGGAGTCGCCGTGGCGCGGGACGTACCGGATCGGGCCGGACCGGTGGTGGTATCTGGCGGTCGGCCGTGACGGCTTGATTCTGCCCGATGGCGACATCGTCGGCGGGTCGGGCGTGATCCGGGAGGCGATGGAGCGGCATTCGACGATCGAATCGTGGAGCGGCGAAGTCGAGGGAACGATCGACGATCTCGCCTCCGCGGTTGCCGGCCTGAACGGCGCTGCGATCCCGGTGCGGCCGGCAGGCGGCGGCCCGCTGCGCAAGAGCCCCCTTGTGTGGGTTGCCCTCGTCGCCGCCGGGCTGACGGGGGTGGCCGGCTACGAGCTGGTCCAGGCGCACCGAGCGGCGCAGGCGCGCATGCGCGCCCTGGCGGCGATGAAGGCCGCAAAGCGGCGGGTTCCGTTGCCCTGGGTCGCCCAGCCGCCCCTCGGCCAAGCCTTGGAGCAATGCAAGGCGTACTGGACCGGCCGGCAGGACCTCGTTCGACGCGGCTGGATTCTGGATTCCTGGGACTGTTCATTCGAGTCCGGCAGGGCGCGCATCAAGACCTCCTGGCGGCGGGCCGGCGGCATCGCGCTCGATGCACCGGGAAATACCGTCGATGGGGAGCATTCCGTCGCGTCCGAGGACGCCGGGCCGCTCGCCCCGGCCCCCGCGATCGCCCTCCTCGGAGACGAGCAAGCGCGGCGCGCGATGTGGAGCGCCGCCCAGCGCTGGGGTGTCGCCGCGGCGATCGGCAAGCAGTCCACCGCCGCACCAGGCGTAGACCGGTCTGCAGTCGAGATCGATCTGCCGATGGCGCCGTGGTTCTACGGCGCCGGCGCATTCCGCGTCGATGGCTTCCGGGTGCAAGGGGTCCACACGAGGCTCGCAAAGAGCCGGTGGATTGTCGACGGAACGCTGTTCACGAAAGGGCATTGACGTGCAGATCGGGCAAATCTTCAAGCGCGTCCTGGGAAAGGCGCCGGATCCCTTCGCGGTGCCGATGCCGGCCGCCCGCACCGAACCCGCGCCTGGAGCGCCAGGGCGAAGCGGCCAGCCCGGATCCGGAATCGATCTGCCGGCCTCGATTCGGGCGCATGCCGTCGTCGTCCAAGGCGGAGCGGAGGTGGTCGTCGATGACCGGTACCAGGGCCACCCGGAGCTGCTCTCGTGGCTGCTGGTGCGCGAATGGGATGCGGGGAGGCGCCCGGCGGTCACCGCCGTTTCGGCGCGCGACCTGGCATCGCACCGGGACCAGGCGGCGGGCGGATCGAGCGAGTTCGACGACGACGCGAGCCTCGGGACGCTCCGCGCGGCGCGGCAGCTCTTGACCGAGGCCGCCAAGGTTCGCGCGTCGGACGTGCACGTGCTGATCCGCGAGAAGTTTGCCGAAGTACAGGTACGGGTGAAGGACGATCTCTCCTCGATCCGGACCATGAATCGGGCCGAGGGCGAAGCGTTGATCCGCGCCGCCTGCGTGGGGCTGGCATCGGTAAAGGACGCGATGTACCGGCCCTACGAATTCCAATCCGCGCAGATCGAGGGAGGAAGCCTTCCGGGCAGCGGTCTTTCCAGCGTCCGAATCATCCGGGGACCGGCATATCCGATCGAGCACGGCGGCGGGTTCATGGTGGCCCGGCTGCAATACGGAGGCATGCAGGCGCTGGACGAAAACGGCAAGACGGACCTCACGTTTGCCACACCCAAGCGGCCGGAAGGCGCGCTCGCGCTCGACGCCCGCGGGTACACGCCGCTGCAGATCGAAAAGCTCGAGACGCTCGCAAGCATGCCGGACGGAATCGTGTTGATCAGCGGGCCGACCGGATCCGGCAAGAACACGACCCTCTTCGATCTTATGGCGCAGCAGGCCCGGCTCTTTCCGGGCGCGCGGCAGATCACGATCGAGGATCCGGTCGAGTACCCCATGGACTGGGCCGTGCAGTTGCCGGTGACCGACGCGAACGACGCCAAGTTCGCCGAGAGCCTGCGAACCATCTTGCGGATGGATCCAGACATCATCCTGGTGGGCGAGCTGCGCGGGGTCGAAACGGCGCGCACGGCGCTCGCTGCCGCGCTCACCGGCCACATGGTCTGGAGCACGATTCATACGAACGACCCGTACCTCGTGATCGACCGTCTCGAGGAAATGGATCGGGTGGAGCTGGCGCGCCGGGTGATCTGCGACCCGAATCGGATCCGGGGATTCGTGGCGCAGCGCCTGGTGCCGGTCCTGTGCCCGGCATGCAGCCAGCCGCTGGACGCCGACAGGGAACTCTCCCGCGGGCGGCTTTTCGAGGCGATCAAGACCTGGGGAAACCCGGACGGCGTCCGGATCAAGGGCCCTGGGTGCGATCGCTGCCGCGGAGACGGCGTCATTGGCCGTAGGGCGGTCGCCGAAGTGGTGGTGGCGACTGAAGACCTGATGGCCGACTTCATCAATGTCGGGACGGGGGCCGCCCGAGTGCGGCACCGCGCGAGGTCAGGCTCCGACAAGTCGATGCTTGCCAACAGCGTCGACGTTGTCCTCGGCGGCCTCGTGGATCCGCGTGACGTGGAACGCAAGATCGGCGCGATCGTTCCGAAGGGGGAGGGCGTATGAGCTCGATCCCCTGGTCCGCGCGAAAGCGCTTCTACCAGCGTGCCGCGACCCAAGTCCAAAACGGACGTCCGCTGTCGGCGGTGCTCGAGGAGTTCCGCGGGCAGTTGGAGCAGCGACGCCGGAAAAAGCTCGCCGCCGAGTGGCGCGCGATCGCGGCCAGGATGCGCGACGGACGCACGCTCGCCGAGGCCTTCGGCAAGAAGATTCCCCGCATGGAATACGGGATGTTGGATACCGGCGAGAAGGCCGGGAGCCTGCCCGATGCCATGCGGATGATCGTGACGGTCGAGGAGCGAATCGGTCGGGTTCGCAGCAAGCTGATGTCGTCCTTCACCTCGCCCGCGGTGTATTTCGCGACCCTCTACGGAACGCTCCTCATCATCGCCCTGAAGGTGGTTCCGGTGTTTGCCGGAGTCATTCCTCCGGAGAAGTGGATCGGCTGGGCGGCCGTGATGTACGTCATGGCGGAGATGACCGTATCTCCGGCGGGGCTGGTCGGCTTCGTTTTGCTCGCGCTTTGCATTGCGGTCGCGGTCTGGTCGCTTCCCCGGTGGAACGGCAGGCTCAGGACGAACCTGGACGGTTGGCTCCCTCCGTACTCGATCTACCGCGACATCGTCGGATACGACTGGCTGATGCGGTTTTCCGCGCTGCTGGCGAGCGGCGTGCCCGACACCGCAATCCTCGAGGATCAGATCCGCGGCGCGAGTCCGTGGCTCGCGCACCGCCTGGTGCTCATCAACAACGGCATCCGCAACGGCATGGATCTAGGCGCCTCGATGCGCCGCGCCGGTACGCGGTTTCCGTCTCAGGACCTGATCGACGAAATCGCAGCGTATGCGGCGTTCAAGGACTTCGACAAGAAGATCGTTCTCGTCGCCGACCAGTACGCGGAACAACTCGAACGGCGGCTGACGATGTTGTCGGTCGGGTTGGGATTGGTGTTCACGTTCCTGATGTTCATGGCCTTCGTGGTCGTGCAGCTCGGGAGTAACGACATCTCGTCGCAACTCTCGAACACGATCGGAAGGTTTTAGGGGTCCAGTCGGACGAATCGTTGGAGAAAGAAGAAAGGAGTAGGTCATGGATCGCGTGCTTGGTGTGGTGGGAGCGGGGATTTTGGTACTTCTGGCGCTGGTGGCCGTCGTGCTTTCCATCGAGAAGGGGTTTCATACGCACAAGGTCGAACAGACCGTGCAGGACATTTCGCAGGTGATCACGAACGCGCGGCAGGGGTTCGGGCAGAGCGCGAACGGATATGCGAATTACGCCAGTGCCAACACCTCGTCGCTGATCTCGGCGGGGGACTTTCCGGACGACATGGTGCGCGGCGGTGCAATCGTCGACGCGTGGGGAAATTCCGTGACGTTCGGTCCGACCCAGAACAATTCGGAAGTGACCTTGAACTTCGGCGGCGCCGGACTCACGAGCGACCAGTGCTCGGGGGTCGCAACGAAGCTCTCGGGCTACATCTCGCTCGTGGTCGGCGGAACCGCCTTTACGCCCGCCAACCCGCCGGATGACGCAACCGCGGCGCAGGCCTGCGCCGGCGGAACGACGTTCGCCGTCACGTTCCAGTAGTCGCCATGCG
>JAKBZN010000027.1 GCA_021842465.1 Pseudomonadota bacterium | reverse complement strand
CGGATCACCTGCACGCGCCTCTCATGCCGCGCTTCGCGCGACAACGATCTCATGTCGGTTGCTTCCATCTTCCCCATATCGGGGCGTCCTATCAAATTTCAAGTGCAAGGTTGCCGGATCAATAATACGATGCGTGCGCGCAACGCCAGGGCCTGCGCCGTCTTGCGACGCAGCGCCCAAGCCTTCAACTGTTCGGCCTCCGCCTCGGTGAGCACCAGTTCTGCTTTCCGTCTTCCCGCCATCTCTTCCTCGCCTCTCCAACCGAACTGTACGAGAGACAGCGAAATGGCGATATAGTTCAACGAATTAATGACTCACTACACTAGCCGCTGGCCGTGCCCATCGGCCCAAATCGATGGAGCCGTTGCGCAAACGTGTCGGCGTCGACCGGGCGGCTGAAGAGATACCCCTGGAACAGATCGCAGCCGTTCTCGCGGAGCCAATCCCGCTGCCCCGGCGTCTCCACGCCCTCGGCGATCACCTCGAGCTTGAGACCTTTGCCGAGCGCGATGATCGCCTGCGCGACCATCCGTGCCTGGTGTTCTCCGGGAAGACCATCGACAAACGACTTGTCGATCTTGAGTTGATCGAACGGCAAACGAGTCAGGTATGCCAAGGACGAATTTCCGGTACCGAAGTCATCGAGGGAAATCGTCACGCCATGCCGTCGCAGCTCGGCCAGCTTGGTGATCGAATCGTCGATATCCTGGAGCGCGACGCTCTCGGTGATTTCGATCTCCAGCATCCGGGGATCGGCGCCATGACGACGCACGCACCCCAGCACCTCTCCGACGAAATCCGCCGACCGGAGCTGCCTTGCGCTGACGTTGACCGCCAGTCGCAAACGTCGGGCCGCGTCGATCCGGCTCCAACGCGCGAGTTGGGCACATCCTTCATCCAGAACCCATCGCCCCAACGGCTCGATCAGTCCACAATCCTCCGCGATCGCGATGAACGCATCCGGGTAGATCCAGGACCTCGTCGGGTGTTGCCACCGAACGAGCGCTTCCGCGCCGTGCGGGGTTCCCGAGGCCGTGACCTGCACCTGAAAATGCAGGCGGAGCTGTCCCCCGTCGATGGCCGAGCGCAGCTCGGTTTCAATGCGGTTGCGCTCATCCAGGTCCACCTGCATCTGCGCCGCGTAAAAACGCACGGAATCGCGTCCACCGGCCTTGGCGCGATACATGGCCAATTCCGCCTGCTGAAGCAATGTCCCGCCCGGGGTCGACGTGCCGCAGAACAGGGTCACCCCGACACTCGCCGTGCAGCGGATTTCATGACCGTCGACGATGCAGGGCCGTGCGACGTCCCGCCGCAGATCCTCGGCCAGCACCGCGGCAACCTTCGCCACCGTCGCGACGTCCCCGCCGCCGTGTTCCGTCACCACCACGAATCCGTCGCCGCTGAAACGGGCGACCGTATCGCTCTCACGCACCCGCCGCTGGATCCGATCGGCAACCTGGACGAGTACGCGATCGCCTGCGACATGCCCGATGGAGTCGTTGATCTTCTTGAATCCGTCGAGATCGAGCAACAGGACGGCGCCGCAGTCGCCCGCCCGCCCGCTGTCCGCCATCGCCTGTTGGATTCGATCGTCCAATAGCGCCCGATTGGGCAACTTCGTCAGCGAGTCGAAGTAATTCAGGCGTCGCACCTCGTCCAAGGCACGCTTTCGCGACCGCACGACCGCGTTGACGCGCACCAGCAACTCATCGACCGAAAACGGCTTGTTCAGGTAGCCCTGCACTCCCATTTCGAAGAGGGAGAGCCGCAGTGCGTCATCCATCCTCGCCGTCAGGACGACGATGGGGACGTCGGCAAACTCCGGTTGCCGACGAAGTTCGGCCACCATTCGGTCGCCGCTCATCCCCGGCATCATGATGTCGGTCAGGATGACGTCCGGGTGCCATGTGCGCACCATCTCGAGACCCTCGCGGCCGTCGTAGGCGCCGGCGACACGGTAGCGCGGTCGCAACGTGTCCGCGATGAACCGGTTGAGATCGACATTGTCCTCCACCACCAGGACCCGAGGCGCGTCGGCGGCGCGCTCCCGCGGATCCGCATCGTCGTCCTGCGGATCCGATGGGCGGAACTCATCCCCCACCGATGCCAGAACGACCGGATCGACCGTCTCCATCACCGTTTCGAGGGCGGTCCCGGCGGGAGCGCGCAGCGGAAGTCGGACGGTGAAAAGGGCCCCGCCTCCGGGGGCCGGCGACGCGCCGACCGACCCGTGGTGCAACGCGACGAAATCCTTGACGATCGCGAGCCCCAAACCGGTTCCCCCGTGCACGCGCTGCGATCCGCTGTCCACCTGGCGAAATCGCTCGAACACCGCTTCGCGCATGGATTCGGGAATACCCGGGCCGTTATCGGCGATTTCCATGATGGCCCAACCCGCTTGGGCGAAGACCCGCAATTGCATTCGTCCTCCCGCCGGCGTGAACTTGATCGCGTTCGCCAACAGGTTGATGATCACGCGCTGGATCATCGCGGAATCGGCCTCGATCTCCAGGGAGCCCGGCGCGTCGACCTCGAATGCGAGTTCGCGCTCGTGCGCCATGGATTCAAATTGCGCCGCGGTGACCCGGGCAAGCACCGCGAGATCGAAGCGTGCGTAGTGGGCCTGCATTCGTCCGGCCTCGAGTTTGGCGGCGTCCAGCAGATCGCTGACGTGCCGAAACAGCAGGCGGGCGTTGCGCAGCATCATCTCGTCTTCCCGACGCTCGGCATCCGGCCGATCGCGTCTCGCCAGCCGCTCCTTCAGCGGGCTCATGATGAGCGTGAGCGGAGTCCGCAACTCGTGGCTGACGTTGGCGAAGAAGTCGCTCTTCAGGCGATCCAGTTCCAGCGTCTTCGCATACAACCGCTGCAATTTCTCGTTTGCCGTCTTCAGTTCGGCACTGGCTTCCGCCACTTCGCGGGAACGGGCAAACACCTCCGCCTCCATGCGCAGCGCCCGTTCGCGCAGATCGTCGGCGAGCCGATTCTGCTCGACGCCGTGCTGGCGGAGTCGCACGAATTCGGTGACGTCGTCGACCTTGTGAATGATGTAGCGGACCGCCCCGTCGGCATCGAGGATCGGCGTGTTGCGCGGACTCCAGTAGCGCTCCTCGAAACCGCCCCCGTCCTCCTCCGGACGTCGGATATCGTACTTCTGGATGGGCATCGCATCGGCGATCCCGGTGGTCAGCACGCGCCGCAGGGAGGCCCGCAGATTGTGCACCCCCGCGGCCGCCGCATCGGCGGGGTTGTCCGGGAAGACGTCGAAAATCCCCTTGCCGACGATTTCCTCACGGCGCGTCAAGGTCGCTGCGGCGTAGGCGTTGCTGACCGCGACGATATGGAGGCCAGGGTCGAGAATCAGGTAAAGATCGGGCGCCCCCTCCAGCAGGGCGCGGTAATCCAGGTCATCCGACGCGTCTTTCATGATGCCCTCCGTTCGCAAACCCCGGGGACAACAACGCCATGCCGGCAAGTGCTGCGCGGGAAGGCCGCAGAGGGTGCGCCTCGGCCCTCCCGCGCGGTCGATCTACCGCGGTGTCGGCCCCTGCGTGACCTGCACCAGTTCCGTCGGCCGCAGCCACTTGGCAAACGCGCTGCGGATGTCCTGGGCGCTCAGGTCGATGTAGCGCCGCGCGGCATGTTCCGGCTCGTTCAGCGGCAAGTCGAGATCCCAGCGCGCGATCCACTCCCGGGCGATCGCGTCGGTGCTGGCCTCGGATAGCGGAATCCGGCGCAGCAGCAGTTGCTTGGCGCGCAGCAACTCTCCCGGCGATACGGGCGTCTTCTGCATGACCTGGATCTCGCGCACGACGCTGGCATGGACCTTGGAGACGTTCTGCGGATCACAGGCATATCGGACGACATATGCGCTCCGGCTCTTCCCGGCCTGGAACTCCGATCCGATGTAGTACACCAGTCCGGCATTCTTGCGGATGTCGCTGCTCAGGCGCGCCGAGTAGAAGCCGCCGCCCAGCACGGCATTGCCCAGCGCAACCGCGTAATAGTCCGGGCTGGACCGGACAAGCCCGGTCGTCTCACCCAGCACGGCGCGCACCTGCACACGGCTTGCATCGGCCACGGCCACCGTCGACGGGCGGTTCGCCGGAACGCGCGGCAGCGTCGTCTCCGGCCGCGGGCCATGCGCATGCCAGCCTCCGAAGTACCGCTCCACCACTTCCTTGGCCTGCCGCGGGTCGATGCGGCCGATCACCACGATCACCGTCATGTCCGGCCGGAAGACCTTGCCGTAATAGCGCTTGACGTCGTCGAGGGTGAGGGCCGACACGGTCTGCGGCGTCGCCTGCCGCGTGGATGGGTCCCCTTTCGGGAACAGCGCCTTGGCCAGCGCACGGCCGAACTGGTACCCCGGGCTCTTGAGTTCCCCAGCCACCGCCTGCGCGGTCTGCCCGCGCACCGTGCGGAACGCCGCCGGCGGCAGCGCCGGGTGCAGTTCGTTGTCGGCCAGCAGTTCGACCGCGCGGGCAAAGTGATCCTGCAGCACGGTTACGTTGAACTCCGAACCGGCCGACTCGTCGGCGCCGATTGCATCGAGCGCACGCTGGAATGCAAGTCGGTCGAGATGGGTCGACCCATAGGAAAACAGGCCGTCGAGCACGGTCGCCACGCCCTCCTGGCCTTTCGGCGCCTCCATTTCCGGCCGATTGCGAATGTGCCCGTAGACGCTCACCGAATCGCCCACCGTTTCGGGCTGGACGATCAGCGTGATTCCGTTGGCCAGGCGATCGACCACCGGATGGGTGGTGAGGTCCGGCACGCTCAGGCGGGTCAGCGCGCGTTGCGCCCATTTCGGCAGCGGCGTCGGCTTGCCTTCGCCGAGCGCGATCGACTCCTGTCCGCCGAACCCCGCCCCCGACACGGGCTTGCCGTTGGGCGTCGGCGTCAGCACGGCCGAAACCGATCGGTCGAGGACCAGGTACTTCCGCGCGACGCGGTTGACATCGGCCACCGTCACCTTTTCGATGCGGGCCAGATCCTCATCCGGCGAGGCCAGCCCCTCGACCGCGACCGCGTCGGCCCAAGCGCCCGCCAGGCCCTCGATCGAACTCTTCTGCTCGTCGGCGGCACGCCGCTCCTGCATCTTGGCCGCCGCCACGAGGTCCGCGGGCACCCCATCGCGAGCCACCCGGGCCAGGATCGCGTGCACGTCGCGCCGCACCGCCGCGGGATCGGCACCCGCGGCATAGGTCACCGTCGCATACCCCAGGCTCGCCTTCTTCAGGGGATCAAAGTCGAACTCGGCCGAAAACGCCTTGCCCTGCGGAACCAACTGGTACAGGGCGCCGCGCTTGCTGCTCAGGACGTCGGCGAGCACCTCGCTGGCGGCATAGTCAGGGCTGTCGAACCCCGGCATCCGGAAGGCCACGACCTGCATGCCGTAGGGCAGGTCGCTCGGCATCTCGATCGACTCGGGCGACACGACGGGCAGGTGGATCGCCGGCCGGGCGGGCAGGGTCTTTCCCGGAATGTCGCCGAACAGCTTGCGCACCATCGCAAGCGTGGCCTTCGGGTCGACGTCGCCGGCGATCACGACGATCGCGTTGTTGGGCGCGTACCAGCGGTCGTAGAACTGCTTGAGCATCGCGCCGGTCGTGCGATCGAACGACGGCCGGCTCCCCAGCGCGTCGTTCTCGTACGGCGTCCCCCCGAAGAACGCGCGGCGCAGCTGCACGTACATCCGATAGGACGGCTGCGAGAGATCCATCGCCACCTCCTGCTCGATGGCTCCGCGCTCCTTTTTCCACGAGGCTTCGGAGTCGTCGACGCCGCGCATGCGCAGCGCCTCGATGTGCAGGGCGATGTCAAGGTCCTTCGCCGGGATGGTGTAGAGGTACTGGGTCACCGACTGCTGGGTATCGGCGTTGAAATCGCCACCGAGGATGTTGCCGATGTCCGCAAGCTGATCCGCCGACAACCCGGGCGAACCCCGGAACATCATGTGTTCCTGCGCATGGGCGGTTCCCGGGAATCCGGCCGGCGTCTCGTCCGCGCCGACCAGATAATTGATCGAGGTCGACACCACCGGCGCCAGCGTGTTGCGCACGATGACGACACGCAGGCCGTTTTCCAGCGTGGCCCGGAGCACATTGCCGGCCGCAACCGACTGGTCGGGCGCCGGCCGGGAGGATTTCTCATGGGAACCATGCGCCGCCGTCGCCGCTCCAACCGGGGGCGACGCAACAACCGCGGTCAGTAGAATGGCGAACGTGGCAGCGTGTTGCAGTCGTTTACTCATATTTTTCCTCGACATCCATGATGAAAAACACCGAAAAGCTTCGTGCCGCCGGCATTATCAGCGGAATTGCGTTGTTCGTCGCGGCTGCCCTCTTTGCAACCGTGGGTTCCCACAGTCCGGTCGTCCCCACCACGGTGACGGCGACCGCCTCCGCCCCCCTCGATCCCGCAATCATCGCCCCGGCGATTCAACTGGAAAAGGCCTATGAGGCCGTCGCGGCGCACATCCGTCCGGCGGTCGTAAGCGTCTATTCGGAAAAAATGGTGACGGTTCCGGCCTTTCCGTTTCCGTTCGGCAACGACTTCTTCGGACAGTTCTTCGGGCAACAAGGTTCCCCGCAGCTTGCCCGCCGCGTGCCGCAGCGCGGTCTGGGATCCGGGATGATCCTCGACCAGGCCGGTCACATCCTCACGAACTACCACGTCGTCGCGAACGTCGACCGGATCAAGGTACAGCTCGCGGACAAGCGCAGCTTCCCCGCCAAGGTCGTCGGCACCGACCCCAAAGCCGACATCGCGATCATCCAACTCGAAGGCGCGGTTCCCCACGACCTGCCGACCGTGCAACTCGGCGACTCGGATGCCATGCGGGTCGGTCAGCTGGTGATCGCCGTCGGCGCCCCGTTCGGGCTCACCCAAACCGTGACCCACGGAATCATCAGCGCGACCGGGCGCTCGGACGTCGGCATTTCGACCTATGAGGACTTCCTGCAGACGGATGCGCCGATCAACCCCGGAAACTCGGGGGGTCCGCTCGTAAACATGCACGGCGAGGTCATCGGCATGAACAGCGCAATCGCCACCGGCGGAAACGGCGCGGAACAGTCGGCGGGTATCGGCTTTTCGATTCCGTCCAACATGATCAAGGCGGAGCTCCCCACGCTGATCAAGGGCGGGCATATCGCGCGCGGCGTGCTCGGCGTCGTCGTCCAGGATCTCGATGCGGATCTGGCCCGAAGCTTCCACGTTTCGGGGACAGCGGGCGCGCTGGTCGCGCAGGTCAACCCGAACTCCCCTGCCGCGCACGCGGGAATCCGCAGCGGCGACGTGATCACGCAATTCGACGGCAAGGACGTCGCCGATTCCAGCACGCTGCGCAACATCGTTGCGACGACCCCCCCCGGCCGTACCGTTCCGGTCAAGGTGGTCCGCAACGGCGAGACCCGGACGCTCCGCGTGACGGTCGGGCGCATGGATGCCGGATCGGCCGGTACGGCGGCGGCCCAGCCGACGCAAGCGGTCAAGCTCGCGAAGCTCGGCCTGCAGGTGCAGACCTTGACACCGGATCTGGCCAGCCGGAACCACCTGGATGGCGAGCACGGCGTGCTTATCACCGGCGTGCAGGCGGGAAGCGTCGCGTCGATGGCGAATCTCCAGCCCGGCGACCTCATCGTCCAGGCGAACCACCAAGCCGTGACCGACGTCGCCTCGCTCAACCGGGCGATCGGCAGCGACAGCGGTTCGCTCACCCTGCTGGTGAAGCGCGCCGGCATGAGCTTCTTCGTGTCGATTGACGATTGAACCAGCGGCAATGGCGGCGCTGCACGACCTGCTGGCCCGGGCCCTGCCCTACCTAGAGCATTACGGCTACGCCGCCATCGTCGCCGCGATCCTGGTCGAAGGCGTCGGTATTCCTGCCCCCGGCCAGACCCTGCTGATCGGCGCCTCGATCCTGGCGGGCCGCGGGATGATGAGCCTGCCGCTGGTTCTGCTCTCGGCGCTGTGCGCCACGGTGGCCGGCAACAATTGCGGATTCGCCATCGGCAACTTCGGCGGACGCCGGCTCATCCTCCGGGCGGGGGTCAACCGTGCCCACCTCAGCAAGCTGTCGCGCTTTTACCGCCGGTTCGGTGCCTGGCTGGTGGTTTTTGCCCGGTTCTTCGACGGGGCCCGGCAACTCGGCAGCCTGCTCGCCGGAACCGGCGCGATGCCATGGCGGCGGTTCTTTCCCTTCGATCTCGGCGGTGCGTGCCTGTGGGTGGGCATGTGGGGAATCGGACCATATCAATTGACTGCGCATGCCGCCCGATTGCATGCGATCTGGGCCCGGATCAACCCGATCATGGTCCTGCTCGTGGTCGGCGCCGTCGTCGCGCTCGGCGTCTGGCTGTGGCGACCCGATCGCGTCGTCCGGAAGTAGGCCCTTGAGCGCGACGTTTCGATCCCTGCGCCACCACAATTACCGGCTTTGGGCTGCGGGTGCAATCGTCTCCAACGTCGGCACCTGGATGCAGCGCACCGCCCAGGACTGGATGGTGCTCACCCAACTGACACACAACGATGCCACCTCGGTAGGGGTCGTCATGTCGCTGCAATTCGGCCCCCAGCTCCTGCTGATGCCGATCGCCGGCCCGACGGTCGACCGGGTGGACCGCCGTACCCTCCTCCTGATCACCCAAAGCGCCATGAGCGTGCTGGCGTTCCTGCTGGGGGCGCTGGTGCTGTCCGGCTCCGCCGCGCTGTGGCACGTCTA
The DNA here is from genome assembly GCA_021842465.1 of Pseudomonadota bacterium. GTDB lineage: Bacteria > Pseudomonadota > Gammaproteobacteria > Burkholderiales > Burkholderiaceae_F > GJ-E10. The sequence goes on along the minus strand of JAKBZN010000027.1, from coordinate 20,981 downwards.
CGTGCTGGCGTTCCTGCTGGGCTGCGTCACCGCGTTTGACGCCCCGGCACGCCAGACTTTCGTCAACGACCTGGTCGCCGATGCCGACATCGCCAATGCGGTTGCCCTCAATTCGACGTCCTTCCACGCGGCGCGCCTGGTCGGCCCGGCAGCGGCCGGCATCCTCATCGCCAAGTTCGGCACCGGCTGGGCGTTTCTCTTCAACGGCGCGTCGTTCGGCGCCGTGCTGCTCGCCCTGGCGTCGCTGCGCACCGCGGAACTGCATCCACGCAGCCGGCCCACGGAGAGCCGCGGCCACGCGCGGGAAGGCTTCCGTTACGTCCTTGCCCGCCCGGACCTGATCACCGCACTCGTCATGATGTTCCTGATCAGCACGTTCGGACTCAACTTCGCGATCTTCATCCCGACCATGGCAGTGGAGGCGTTCCACGTCGGTGCCGCGCAGTTCGGTTCCCTGGCTTCGCTCATGGGAATCGGCGCCGTCGCGGGCGGCCTGTTCTCGGCACGGCAGGAACACCCCCGGATGGGCATCCTGCTGGCCGGCGCGGCGGCGTTCGGCATCACCGCCGCCTGCGCCGCGCTGGCGCCAAACATGCTGTGGTTTGGAATTGCCCTCGTCGCGACCGGCACCGCCGTGCAGCTCTACATGACTTCGACCAACAGCCTCATGCAGACCTCGACGGATCCCGCCATGCGGGGCCGCGTCATGGCAATCCTGCTGGCGGTCATCATGGGTTGCACGCCACTGGGGGCGCCCATCGTCGGCTGGATCGCCGACACCTGCGGTCCCCGCTGGGCGCTGGGCGTCGCAGCGGCATCGGGAATCGCGGCCGCCTTCATCGGCCTCCGATACCGGAGAAAGAACGCGATTTCACCGCCCTTGCCCCCGCCCGCTCCCGCAAGCGGGGGAACTCCGTGAACGATCAGTAGCCCGTCCGTTCCTCGCGCTCGAAGATTGCGCGCAGGTCCCGCGGGAAATGTCCTGCCGCGCATTCCGCCGCCGACGGATTGCTGGTCTCCGCGCCGTGGGCCATCATGAGTTGCTCATCCAGGTCTTCCATCTTGGCGACCGCGCGATAGAACTGGACCCCGCCCCACGGGCTGATGTTGCCCTTCTTGTCGCCGTATGCCTGCTGCGCCGTCCGCAACAGGGTGCGGATGCTGGTCTGCACCTGCAAGGTCATGTCGACCGGCTTCAGGAGATCGCAGCGCACGGCCAGATCCATGGAGCGCAGCGTGTCGAGCAACGCGCGATTCTCGACCTGGAAAAACACATCATTGTCGGCAAAGTGGCCGCCGTGCGTCCGATCCATCGTTTCGGAAACGGTCGGCGCCGCGTGCGCCCCCAGCATGAACAGACCCAGAAGCGAGCCGGCGAGCAACCCCCGAAACGGCAACCCTGTCATCGCGCATTTCATGATCTGTCTCCTATCGTTTTTCTGTACGTGTGGTCGGCGACCCAGGCTTCGGATCGGTTCCGATTGTAGCCGCCGGCAAATCCTTCTGCGGTACGGGCGGACTCTCGTCCGGGAACTCGGCCGCGGTTGCACTCAAATCGGAGCCGCGGACCAGATACGCCTGATGCTGCAGCCATGCGCTGCGGGCAAAGTCGTAGGGCGATAGCGCGTCCTGCACCATCTGCACCGCGCCACGGCTGGTATATCCCTCGTTGATCGTCCCCACGGTCGCAATGCTCCACTGCGCCGGCACGCTTTGGACGTAATAGAACGGGCTGAGGAAAATTTCCGCCGGAACGCCTGGCAGGCTGCGCAGGGACGACGGACCGAAAAACGGCAGGACCAGATAGGGGCCCTGCGGCAATCCCCAAACGCCCAGAGTCACGCCAAGTCCGTTCTCATGCGGCGGCAGATCGAAACGGCCCGCGACGTCGAACAGCCCGACAACGCCGAAGATGGTGTTGCAGACGAAGCGGCCCACATCGGAGAGCCCCTGATGCACACGCCACTGCAGAAAGTCGTTGAGTGCGACATAGGGCATTTCGGCGTTGGCGAAAAAATGGGCGATCCCCGTGCGCACGGGTTGCGGCGTCACCCGTTCATAGCCACGCGCAAGCGGCTCGAATACATGGTTGTAGAGCCCCATGTTCAGGTCGAACATCTTCCGGTTCATCGGCTCCCAGGGATCGGAGATGCTCGCCCCGGGGGATTGCGCATCCGCCGTCCGCGCTGCCGGCGTCGTCGCGCAGCCCTGCAGGGCAACTGCCAGGACCGCCAACGCAACGGCCCGGATTCCGCGCCGCGCCACCCTCAGTGCGCCTCGCGCGCCAGGCGCGCGCTGTAGCGCTTCAGGCCCGCGATCAATCCCGGAAATCCTTGCGTATCCAGCAGATGGGTGAACTCCGCGTGCTTCAAGGCCAGATCGCTCACACCGTCGGCGACGACGTTGACGATGCGCCATTGCCCGCCGGTCGACTGCATCAGGTAATCGAGGCGATGCGCCGTGCCGTCGGATTCGGTCAACAGGGTGTAGACCACCGCCCGGTCAGGCCGCAGCGACTGCACGGACTTGATGGAAAAGCGTTCGCCCGCATAGCCGTCGAAGCGCGCGGCATAGGTCGCGACCGTGTAGTCGGTCAGCGCCGCGATGAATTCCCGCTGCTGCGCCGGACTGAATCGGGTCCAATGCGCACCCAGCACCAATCCCGCGACCGCGGGAAAGTCGTACGCGCGCCCGACCATCGGCGCCAGATTGCGGTAGCGTCCGGCATAGCCCAGCGCCTTGGCCTGTTTCATGGTCGCGAGCAGGGCGTCATCCAGTTGCCCGATGAGGACCCGCGGGGCATCTTCCACGGTGGCGGCGGGCGACACGGACCCAGGGGATTTCGCCTCCGCGAGCGCCGGCGCCAGGAACACGGACAAGCATCCCGACAACAAGAACAGGAACGGTCTTTTCATCACGATTCGGATTCCGCGTATTGAGGGTCGCCAAGGATTCCCGCGGGCACGCACGTCAAACCGCGTCCTGCTCCCCGGAGATGTTCTGTGCATCGGTCTTCGTACGCCAGCGGTGCCGCAGATTATGCCCTTCGATCGCCTGCCACGACAGCAGGAAGGGCAAGCTGAACACCAGTTCGCGAAACCGGCGCGCCAAGGAATAGGCCAACGCCACCGCCGGCGAAATGCCCACGGCCGCGCCGAGCAGCAGGAATCCGCCCTCCTGGACCCCCAGGCCCACCGGCACCATGAAGGTCGCGCTGCGCAGCGCCAGCCCGAGGCTCTCCAACATGATCGCCCCCGAGAACGCGACCGGATGCCGCAAGAGGCGGAACGTCACCCACGCCTCGATGGCGCCGGCGAACAAGCCCGCCAGTTGCCACAGCAGGCTGGAGATCAGAGCGCCGTGCTTGCCGTACAACCGGCGGACCGTCTCGTCGAGACGCCCCATGTTGGCCGCCCATTCATGGTGCCGCCCGAGAATCGCCTGGATCAGCCGTTCCAGCATCTGGAACAATCCCCAGTGACGCTGCAACATGATGAACACCACGATCACCGGGGTGACGATCGCGACGCCGATCAGCGCGTCGGTGACGATCGCATGATCGCGCACGGAATGCGCCAGAATCGCGATCCCGACCAGGGTGAAAACCAGTTGGCTCACCAGGGTCAGTGAAACCTCCACCACCACGCTCGCGGCCGCGACGTCCCACGCCACGCCGCGGCGCGCCACGAGGCGGATTCCCACCAGTTCCCCGCCCACCCGGGCGACGGGCAGCAGGCCGTTGATCGCCTCGCGGACACCACCGACCCACAACAGGAACGGGAAGCCCGCCCGCGGTTCGCCGCGCAGCAGCCGACGCCAACCCACGACATCCAGCGCGATCGGCAGCAGATGGAGGGGCACCAGCCAGAGCAGCGTCCAACCGGCCGTTGCGAGCATGCGGAAGATGCCGCCCGCCCCCTCTCGAATCACCAGCGCCGTCGCCACCGCCACGCCGAGCAGCCCGGCCACGAACATCCCGAAATGCGCGACGCGCTTCATGCCTCTTCCGACGGCGACGGCGTTGCCAGCATCAACAGCGCGGGCAACACGACGAGGGTGCAGAGCAGGACCATGACCAGGGCGAGGCTGAGGGTCTTCCCCAGGCTGGACATGCCCGGATCCGAGGAAACGGCCATGCTGCCGAATGAACTGAGGGTCGTGACGCCGCTGAACAATACGGCCGCGGGTGTGCTGGTCTGCAACAGGTGGGCGATCGGCACGCCTTGCCGCCAACGCGCCACGACATAGATCGCGAACGCCACACCGAGGCCGATCAACAAGGGCAGGACGATGATGTTGCCGAGATTGAAGGGCAGGCCCAGCACGCTCATGAAGGCCACGGTATAGGCCGCCGCCAACAGCAAGGGAATCATGATCAGCGCCATTTCGAGCCAGCGGCGCAGCACCAACAGCAACAGACAGACGATGGCGACCAGGGCGATGGCGCTGGCCTCGCGGAATGCGCCGGCAACGGCGTTCCCCCCCTCCACCAGCAGGACCGGCGTTCCCGCCGCCTGGGGAGCGACCTTGCGCACCGCGGCGACGAATCGCTCCATGGCCGGGATCCCGCTGAGGTCATCCTTTGGAAACACCTCCACCCGTGCCTGGCCGTCGGCTGCTACGTACTGCCGGCGAAGATCATCCGGCAGGTCCCGCAGCGCAACCGGCGCCGCCGTCAGCGCCAAGGCGAGGCGGGTCAGTTCCGCCGGAAGCCCTCCCATGAGGTCCTGCTGCAATGCGGCCCACTCCTTCCCCGAGGCGCCGAACCGCGCGCGAAAGTCCCGCAGCGCCGCGCTCAGGGAGGCCGCGCTCCGGCGCAGCGCCGCATCGTCGGGCTGCGTCGCGCCACGAGCCGGAAAGCGGACCAGATCCGCCTGCAGTCGTGCGGTGACCGCCGCAAGGCCAGGGCCGGGAACCGCGGGAACCGCTGCGGCCTGCAAGGAAAAGGGCGGCACCAGCATCTGGAGGTTCTGCAGGATCGCCAGCTTCGAGTCCTGTTGCGCAGGGACAAAACTCGCCAGCGTCAACGCCTGCGAAACCTCCGGCAGGCGTCCGAGGCGGTCCGCCAGACGGTCTGCCGCCGCCAGATCGGGGGCGACGACCTCGATCCGGTAGGGTGAAGTCTGCGGGTCCTGCAGCAGCTTGTGGAACACCCGGACCCCTTCGGCGTTCGGATCGATCATGTTGAGGGGATTGAAGTCGAAGCGCACCTGCGCGATCTGCGGAATCGCCGCCAGGAACAGGACGACCGCCCCGGCGATGATCCGCCGGCCGTAACGATGGATCGGATGGCGATCGACCGCCAGATCATGCGTCGTCACATGGATTACCGGCTGCGCCGCATCGACGGCACCCAGCGGCCACAGGGTCAGCAACGCCGGCAGGAGCGTGAGCGTAACCAGCAGCGCGACGAACATGCCGATGCCCGAGATCAGTCCAAGATCCGTCATGCCCGCATAGCGCGTCGGGATGAACGAGAAGAAACTGATGGCGGCGGCGACTGCCGCCAGGCTCAGCGCGCCGCCCAGCCCGGTCGCCACGATCCGCAGCGCGGTCGCGTGTGGCGCCCCGTCGTGAATCTCTTCGCGATACCGCAGGCAGAACTGGATGCCGAAGTCGACGCCCAGCCCGATGAAGAGCACCGCGAACGCCACCGACAGCAAGTTGAACGGGCCGACCGCGGCGAGCGCCACCGCGGTCGTCAGGATCATGCCGGCGATCAGGCTGGCCAGCACTGCGACGACCAGCCGCACCGACCGCAGCGAGACGACGAGCAGCAGCAGCTCCAGACCCAGGGTCAGGCCCAATGCCATGCCGGCGCCCTCCGAGACGGTCTTGATCTGTTCGTTGTCCAGCAGCGCGTCGCCCGTCAGGCCGACCTGGACGCCGTGTGCCGCATCCAGCTTCATCGTGGCGATCTCGGCGCGCAACGCGCGGATCGGCCCGGCCGCAGGCTGCAGGGAATGAAGATCCCGTACCGGATTGAGGATGAGGAAGCGCTGCCGCGCCGAAGCGACACCGTCGCCGCCGGCCATCACTTCGTCCCAGCGCAGGCGGGCCGTGCGCCCTTCCAGCTTCGCCCGAACCGAGCCGCTGAGCCGGTCCAGCAGCGGCGCGATTCCCGGCACGGCCTCCCCGCCGTCGATCCGCTGCCGGATCGCGGTATCGAGCAGACCGAAGAGTCCTTGCAGGCTGGCATCCTGCGCCAGACTGGCGATGAGCGGTTGCGCGGCGGCGATGCGGTCCGCCATCTGCTGCAACTGGGGCGGATCGAGAAACAACAGTCCGTTGCGTTGAAAGAACGCGTCGCCCCCCGGGGCATAGACGCCGGTGAACTCCGAGGGGTGCGCGCGCGCCCACGCCGCAAGGCGGTCCAGCGCACCCGCCGCCAGCGTGGAGGAGTCGCCATCGATCACCACGACCAGCGTGTTCGCCGTCTGCGGAAACGCGCGCTCGAAATGCTGCTGGTGGCGCTGAAACGGTAGGTCGTGCGACAGGATGCCGCTGGTATCGGCGTCGATGTCGAAACGCGTGACGCTGTAGTACGCCGCCGCCACGAGCAGCGCGGCGGCGGCGACCACCACGAAGCGCGCGTGGCGGCTGGAACCCTCGACCAGCCGCAGGATGACCGCCATGTAGCGCCGCCCGAGCGCCCGCAAGCGGGGCTCAGCCCGGGGCTCAGCCCGGCGCCGGATCGAGTTCACGGAAACTCATCCTCCGGTAGCCTGGGGCGTCGAGCGCCATCCGCACGGCCGGACTCAGCAGCGCGGCGAGTTCTTCCTCCTGGCGATAGTCCGGCATGCGCCGCACGAGTTCGGCAGTGCGCGCCGCAGCCGGGTGGAAAACCAGTTCGCTCACTCCGTCGGGAAGCCGCCGCAACCGTTGCAGCAACGCCGCCTCGTTCCAGGCCCCCGTGTTCGAGAGTCCGAACAGATAGTCGTTGTGGCGGACCCCCGCACGACGGATTCGGCGCCGCAACAGTGCCAGCCAGGGCGCCAGGAACCCCGCCCAGATCAGGCGACCGAACAGGCCGCCATCCCGCAGCCCGCCCTGGTTCCAGGGCTCATAGGGCAGGCGCACGCCGCGCAGACCATAGTCGCGCCCGATGTCGAGAATCAGCGCCAGGACGGTGGGATGGACGTGCATGTGCTTGTGCGCATTGACGTGGTCCAGTTCGAGTCCGGTGGCGCGAAAGGCATCGAATTGCGCCCGGATCTCGGCCGCCAGTTGCCGGCGCACGCGCGGCAGGAAGAAAAAGCGCACGCCCGGGCCGAACTGGCCCGCGCGAAACTCGCCATCCGGTGTTACGAGGTCCGGAACGGCGTCCGGCGGCAAGACGCTGCGCCCATCGACCAGCGTGCAGTGCAGACCGACGCGCAGCCCCGGCGTGCGCCGGGCGCGCGCCACCGCGTCGGCGGCCGCCGGCGCGCCGACCATCAGGCTCGTCGTCGTCAGGATGCCGTCGCGGTACGCGCGCTCCACCGCTTCGTTGACCGCCACGTCGAGACCGAAGTCATCCGCCGTGACGATCACGCGCTTCGCGCCCGCGCGTCCGGCCGGCCCCGCCCGCCGCGCTTCGGTGCTCAATGCGTTCCTGCTCAACTATGGCGCTGGCGCAGGAATCGCATGAACTCCACCCCCTCGCGCAGGCGCCGCTTCATCATCTGCGAGTCGCGCAGCATCTCTCCGGTGATCGCTGCGATCTTGCCGGCACGGAAGTAGAACTGCTTGTAGAACGTTTCGACGGAATCGAAGATCTGGGTCGCGCCCAGGTGCGGATAACTGAGCGGGCTGATCTGGATGCCGCGATCGTTGACGAGTTCGCCTTCGTTCATCTCGGTCAGCCAGCCTTCCTCCTTCGCCTGACGATACAGGTAGGTACCCGGATACGGCGCCGCGATCGACACCTGGATGGTGTGCGGGTTGATGTCCTTGGCGAAGCGGATCGTCTCTTCGATCGTTTCCTTCGTTTCGCCCGGCAGGCCGAGGATGAACGTGCCGTGGATCGCGATGCCCAGCTTGCGGCAATCGCGGGTGAACTCGCGGGCCTTCTCGACCTTCAGACCCTTCTTGATGTTGTTGAGGATCTGCTGGTTGCCGCTCTCGTAGCCCACGAGGAGCAGCCGCAGGCCGTTGTCCTTGAGCACCTTGAGCGTTTCATAGGGGACGTTGGCCTTGGCGTTGCACGACCAGGTCACGCCCAGCGCACCCAGTCCGCGCGCGATCGCCTCGGCACGCGGCAGGTCGTCGGTGAACGTGTCGTCGTCGAAGAAGATTTCCTCGACCTGCGGAAACGCCTTCTGAATGTAGCGGATTTCCTCGAGCACGTTCTCCGGGCTGCGCACGCGGTAGCGGTTGCCGCCCACCGTCTGCGGCCAAAGGCAGAACGTGCACTTCGAACGACAGCCGCGCCCGGTATAGAGGGAGATGTAGGGATGCTTCAGATAGCCGATGAAATAGTCCTCCACCCGCAGGTCGCGCTTGTAGACCTCGGAGACGAACGGCAGGCTGTCCATGTTCTCGATCATGGCCCGGTCGGGGGTGCGCACGATCTCGCCGCTGGCATCGCGGAAGCACAGGCCGTCGACCTCGGCCAGCGGCCGGCCCTCGGCGACTTCCTTGAGGGTGAAATCGAACTCCTCGCGCGCCACGAAATCGATCGCCGTCGACGCCCGCAACGACTCTTCCGGCTCGACCGCGACCTTGGCGCCGACGAAACCGATCATCAGCTTCGGATACGCCTCCTTCAGCGCCTCGGCGACGCGCACATCCGACGGGAAAGACGGCGTGCTGGTGTGGATCACGCACAGCTCGAAATCCCCGGCGATCTTGATCGTGTCCGCCAGGGTGAGATCCGACGCCGGAGCGTCCACCAACCGGCTGTCGGGGATCATCGCCGCCGGCTGGGCCAACCAGGTCGGGAACCAGAACGAACGGATTTCGCGCTTGGCCTGATACCGCGCGCCCGCACCGCCATCGAAGCCGTCGAAGGACGGCGCCTGCAAAAACAAGGTCTTCATCGCAACACTCCTTTTTCCATCCGGCCATCCGCGCCGACCGCGAAATGTTCCTGCCGCCAACGCACCTGCCTGCCCAACCAAGCGTGCAGCCAGATGGCGAAACCCAGAAAATCGACCGCCAGGAAGGTCCAGTCCGTCGTCGGCATGACCTTCCGCCACCGTCGCTGCGCCGCGAGGTGCAATGCGCAACGCAGGACCAGCGCGGCGGCCAGCGCGGCCCATCCTCCGTTCCCCAGCGGCGCCACCAGCACGGCCAGCGGCAGGGGAAGCGTCAGGACCGAGAAGGCGTGTCCCAACGGTTGCACCGTGCGGACCGTCCGCGACCAACGCAGCGCATGCCGGTAGCTGCTCGCCAGGCTGTCTTCGTGGACGCGCGTGTCGACGAGCCGATCCGACAACACGGTGCGAAGCCCCAGCGCGCGCGTGCGCGCGCCGAGCAGATAGTCGTCGGCCAAGTGATCGGCCAGCGCCGCGAAACCGCCGACGGCGTCGAGGGCCGTCCGTCGCAACGCCAGGGTCGCGCCGCCGCAGAACGCGTTGGGGCCGAGGGACTGCGCCACCAGGACCGAGGGCGCAAATCCTTCGTTGATCCATTGCGCCAACAGGCGCGACCCCGCCGCGCCGTCGGGCACGCCCCGATACAGGCAAGTGACGACGCCCACGCCGGGATCGGCGAACGGCGCCACCACGTCGCGCAGATACCCCGCCTCGACCCGCACGTCGGCGTCGCTCAAGACCAGAACGTCATGGCGGGCCCGGCCGAGCATGTTGTGCAGATTGCCGACCTTGCGGTTGGCACCGAGGACGCGCCCGTCGATCACCAGTTGCAGGTCGCGCTGCGGGAACTCCTCCTGCAGACGACGCACCACGGGGACCGCGGCATCGCCGCCATGGTGAACGCCGAAGACGATCTGGAAATCCGGGTATTCCTGCGCGCAGAAGCTGCGCAGGTTTTCGTAGAGGCCGGGCTCCTCGCCGTGCAGCGGCTTGAGGAGGGTGACCGGGGGCGCGTACGACGCGGCGCCGCTCCCCCCCGCGGCGGGACGCGGGCCGCGCAGCAGCGCGGCAATCGCGGCGATTTCATATGCCAGGCCGGGCACGACGAGCAGGGGAAGCCAGGCGGCGATCATCCGGCCTGCCCCGCCAGCGCCGGCGCCACCGGGGCGCCGCGTCGGAACCAATGCACCGCATCGGCGAATGCGTCCTCCGCGGGACGGTGGACATAGCCGAGTTCACGCTCCGCCTTGGCCGACGAGAACAGCATCGCCCCGGCGCTCATTCGCAACTCGTCCACGGTCACCCGCGGTAGCCCCCCCGACAGGCGCGCCCACAGTTCGGCCCCCAGCGCCACCGGATAGAGCGGGAGACGCGGCAGGCGCACGCGCGGCGGCGGACAACCCGCGATGGCTGCAATGCGCGTGAAAATTTCCTGCAGCGACAGGTTGTCGCCACCCAGGATGTAGCGCTCGCCGACCTTGCCGCGCTCGAAGGCCAGCCAGTGACCCTGTGCGACGTCGTCGACATGCACGATGTTCAAACCCGTATCCACGTACGCCGGCATTTTTCCCGCCGCCGCATCGCGCACCATGCGCCCGGTCGGCGTCGGCTTGACGTCGCCGGGACCGATCGGGGTGGACGGATTGACGATGACGGCGGGCAGGCCGGCATCACGGCAAAGCCCGCGCACTGCCTCTTCCGCCAGGAACTTGGACCGCTTGTAGTGCCCGACCATGTCGGCCAGGCTGGACGGCGTTTCCTCGTCCGCCGGTTGCCCGTCGGCACGCTTGCCCAGTACCGCGACGCTGCTGGTGTAGACGATGCGCGTCACGCCGGCATCGAGCGCCGCACGCAGGAGCGCCACTGTGCCGTCGACATTGCTGGCATACATCGCGGCCGGATCCGGCACCCACAGCCGGTAATCGGCGGCGACATGGAACAACGCATCGCAGCCGGCGACGGCGCGCCGCAGGCTGGCGACGTCGCGAAGATCGCCTTCCGCCACCTCGACGCCGGCCTGCCGCCAGCGATCCCCGCTTGCGCCAAGACGTGCGGTCGCGCCGTCCGGGCGGATCAGAACGCGCAGGTCGACCCCGCGCGCCACCAGCATCCGCTCGACGGCCGCTCCCACGAACCCCGATGCCCCGGTCAGCAAAGCCTTCACGCCGCCAACCCCTCCGGACCCAATTGCGCCCAGGCCCGCGCAAGACTCTGGCGGGCCCGCCGCAGATCCCCTCCCAACCGGACACAGTCCACGGAATCCCGCGGCCGCCGCAACAAGGCGGCCAGCATGGCCCCGAACCGCGGCCGGCCAAACGCATCCACTCCCGCGACCGCCGCCCGGGGCAACGCGGTTGCCGCGCCATCGATCACCGCGCGCAGCGCCAAGGCGGGAACACCGGCCGCAGCGGCCACCTCGAGCACCGCTCCGCTTTCCATGTCGACCGCCGCAGCCCCGGTGGCGCGGAACGCATGGGCCTTGTCCGCGACCGTCATCAACGGCTGGGACTGCGTGAGCAGGAGTCCTGCGACCGGTGCCGGCGAAAGCCGCGCGGCGATCCGCCGCCGCCAGGATGCATCGACGGCGCGCACGGTCCCATGGTAGGCGATCCGCTCCGGCAGCAGCAAGGCGCCGGGCGCCAGGCCGGGCGCCAGTGCGCCGGCGGTTCCATAACTCAGCAAGGCCGTCGCGCCCTCGGCCAGCAGGGCGCGCGCGGCGTCGGCCGCCCGTTCCGGCCCCATTCCACAGCAGCGCAAGAGCAGAGACGCACCGATCGCCACGGTCGCGCCGCGACCCGGCGCGGCATGCGGCAACACCGTCTCGGCCTCGGTTTGCAGTGCGACCACCATGCCGACTCTCACAGCCCGGTCAAACGGCGGTACCGCGCCAGCGCCCAGAGCGGGAAATACCAGCGGTAGCCATGATAGGTAAGGTAAAAGACGCGTGGGAACCCCGGCGCGTTGAAATACGGGTCGCGCCACCGGCCGTCGGCATCCTGGTGTTCCACCAGCCAGGCGATGCCGCGGTCCAGGGACTCGCGATGCGCTTCGCCCGCCGCCATCAGCGCCAGACACGCCCAGGCGGTATGCATGACCGTCGAAGGCTGTCCGCGGCCGGCCAGGCCCGGATCGAAGTACGTGTCGTTGCTCTCGCCCCACCCGCCATCGTCCTGCTGCACCGACACCAGCCATCGCGCGGCGCGGGTCATCGCCTCGCGCGGTTGCTCCTCGCCGAGCAGTTCCAGCGCCACCAGCACCGACCAGGTGCCGTAGACGTAGTTGGTCCCCCAGCGACCGAACCAGGATCCGTTCGCCTCCTGCTCGCGCAGCAGAAAATCCACCGCGCGCGCGATCGCCGGCCGATCCTGCGGACGTCCCAGATAGGACAGGAATGCGATCACCCGCGCGGTCACGTCCGCGGTCGGCGGATCAAGCAGGGCCTTGTGATCGGCGAACGGAATCTCGTTGAGGTAATAATGGGTATTGTCGGCATCGTAGGCGGCAAAGCCGTCGTTCTTCGACTGCATCGCCACCAGCCAGTCCGCCGCCCGGTCCAGGGACGCGGGGCGGTTGGGCTCGATCACGCGGGCGATCGCCCAGGCGACCGCCGCCGTGTCGTCGAGGTCAGGATAGAAATGATTGTGATACTGGAAGGCCCAGCCGCCGCCCGGCACCCCGGGGTGGTTGACCCGCCAGTCGCCGGGTTCATCGACGATCTGGCGCTCCAGCAGCCAGTCGACCGAACGATGCATCTCGGGGGTCGAAACCCCGCATTCGCACAGCGCATGCAGCGCCAGGGCCGTATCCCAGGTCGGCGAGACGCAGGGCTGGCAATAGGCGTCGTCCTCGCGCTCGACCACCAGCAGGCGCAAAGCGCGGCGGGCCTGGACCCGATACGGATGGTCCGGCGCGTACCCCAGCAGCGCCAAGGCTTGATACGAATTGGCCATCGCCGGGAAGATGCCGTTGATGCCATCCTCGCCGTTCAGGCGCGCCGTGAACCACTCCTCCGCAGCACGAACGGCGCGGCGTCGCAGCGCCCCGGGAATCAGCGGCTCGCACAAGCGGCCCAGCGAATCCAGCAGCAGGAAAGCCCGGCCCCAGCGCGTCGCTCCGCTGGTCTTCATGTAATCCCGGACCTGGTCCGGGTCCTGGCGGAACAACTCGCGAATGCCGAGGCCGGTCGGGTTGGCCGCGCGCGCGCGCAGGCTGCAGAGCACGAACAACGGCACCATCACCGTCCGCGCCCAGGAGGACACTTTGTAAATGTGGAAGAAGAACCAGCGCGGCAGCAGCATGACTTCCACGGGGATGAACGGAACCGCGCGCCACGGCACCTGGCCGAAATAGGCCAGCGTGATCCGCGTGAACACGTTGGCGCGTTCCGCGCCGCCGCGCTCCACGATCGCCTGGCGCGCCCGCTGCATGTGCGGGGCCTCCGGATCGTCTCCCGCCAGCTTGAGCGCGTAATAGGCCTTCACCGCACAGCTGAGATCGGTCTGCCCGCCCCAATAGAGCGGCCAGCCGCCGTCGGCGTTCTGGTGTTCGCGGATGTAGCGCGCCAGCTTCTCCTGCAACGCCCCGTCGATCTCATCCATGTAATGCATCATCAGGATGTATTCGGAGGGGATGGTGCAGTCCGCTTCGAACTCGAAGCACCAGTGACCGTCCGGGCGCTGCCGCGCCGTCAGGGCCGAGCGGGCGCGCGCGATGGCGGCGTCGAGGCGTTCGTCCATGGTCTGGGGTGCGAACAAAGTCTTTTCGTACATGATCTCACGCGTCCCGGGGCGATGCCGGCAGATAGACCGCGCACCGCGCCCCCCGCGGCAGGCCGATGCTCGCGCCGGCGAACAACTGCCGCAACAATCCATCGCGCGGCGCCGCGAAACGGCATACCGCGATCGTCGCCGCAACGCTGCGGCGCGTGATCTTGACCTGCCGTCCCTCGTGGAAATCGAGGTGGCGATGCAGCTTGCGCAGGCTGAGCACGGCCATGCCGATCGCCCACAGGCAGAAATTGCGGATGCCCGTCTCGTCGCGCGGGATCAGCAGGGTGTACTCCAGCGCCTCTTCCAGGCAGTTGCGGGCTTCACCGATCAGCAGATCCATCGCCTTGCCGAAACCCGGCTGCGGATGTCGTGGATCGAGACGGCTCAGATCGCAGCCCTGGGCGAGGAACACGTCGCGCGGCAGCCAGCAGGCGCCGCGGATCCGGTCTTCCCAGACATCCTTGAGGATGTTGGTCATCTGCAGGCCCTGGCCGAACGACACCGAACGGGCCATGAGCCCGTCGCGGTTGCGCGCGATCTCCGGGGAGTAGTCGCAGAACAGGCGGGTGAGCATCTCGCCCACCACCCCGGCGACGTAATAGCAATAACGCGCGTGCTCGGCCAGGTCCGTCAGGCCGTCGAGGCTCTTGCGCTGCTGGAACTCGGCCATGCCGTCGGCCATGATGCGCACGCATTCGGTCAGCGCGGCCCGCTGCGCCGGATTGAATCCGCGCATGATCGCGATCACCCGGGGGATCGCCCGCACCAGCGTATGCTCGTCGGCGGACGCGGTGGGCGACAGCGCGGGAATCAGTTCGTCGACCCACGGCTGCGCCGCTTCGTCCCCCGCCAGGGAGCGGAGGAACCGGTCGTAGAACCGGCGCTTGTCGGCCACCGGCAAGGTGACTTCATCCTCGATCGTATCGATGATGCGGCAGAGCAGATACGCATTGCCCACCACCCGGCCCAGCGAACCGGGAAGCTGCGGAATGGTGAGGGCGAAGGTGCGCGAGACGCCATCCAGCAACGCATCCTGCAGGCGATCGTCCTCTGCCTGCGCCGCCGGCATATCGCTAGCGTGGCTCATGTCACTGCGACTCCGTGCGCTCGCCGCCGGTCGAGATGGGAATGGTCTCGATGCTCGGATGCCGCATGGCCGGTTCGGGCACCATGTCTCCGGTCGTGCGCGGTCCGCGCAGCCGCACCCCCAGCGCCTTGAGGGGATGCGCGACCGCATCCTCGACGGCGGTTCCCTCGTAGCCGCAATGCGCGAGGCAATTGCTGCATGCCGGATGATTGCCGGTTCCGTACCGATCCCACTCGGTCTCGTCCATCAGCGCCCGGAAGCTCTCGGCATAACCGCCGTCGGCCATCAGGTAGCAGGGACGCTGCCAACCGAAAATATTGCGCGTGGGGTTGCTCCAGGGCGTGCAGTGGTAATCCTGATTGCCGGCGAGAAAGTCCAGGAACAGGCTGGAATGATTGAGCCGCCAGCGACGTCCCTTTTCGGTCCCTCGTTTGAAGATCTCGCGGAACAGCCGCTTGCTCTGTCGGCGCTGCAGGAACACGTCCTGGCGCGGGGCGCGCTCATAGCTGTAGCCCGGCGACACCGTGATGCCTTCGACGTCGAGTTCGGTGCAGAAATCGAAAAATTCCGCGACCTCATCGGGGTTCTCGCCCAGGAACAAGGTGCAATTGACGTTGACCCGGAATCCGCGACGGCGGGCTTCCCGGATCGCCGCAACCGCCTTGTCGAACACCCCCTCGCGGCAGACGGACTCGTCATGGCGCTCGCGCAGACCATCGAGGTGGATCGAAAATGTCAGATAGGGCGACGGCTGATACTCGTCCATCTTGCTCTCGAGCAGGATGGCGTTGCTGCAGAGATAGACGAATTTCCGCCGCGCCACGATGCCGGCGACGATCGCGGGCATGTCCTTGTGGATCAGCGGCTCCCCCCCGGGGATCGAAACCACGGGCGCGTCGCATTCGTCGACCGCCGCCAGGCACTCCTCGAGGCTCAGCCGGCGGCTCAGGGTCTCTTGCGGGTAATCGATCTTGCCGCACCCCGCACAAGCGAGGTTGCACTGGAACAGCGGCTCCAGCATCAGGACCAGGGGATAACGCCGCCGCCCTTGCAACTTCTGGCGAAGCACGTAACGGGCGATGCGGTACTGCTGAATCAGGGGAATGCTCATGACGGATCAGATTTCTTGGCTGCTGGCGGCGCTGCGCCGATTTTTCTGAAGAACAGCGGGCAGATTGAAGCTCACTTGCTCCGGCTCGGCGGTCAACTGGCGCACCTCGATGTCTTCCATGCCCGCCAATCGGTCCAGCACATCCTGAACGAGGCACTCCGGAGTGGATGCCCCGGCGGTCACGCCTACCCGCATGCCGGGAAGGATCCACGCGGGATCGATCTCGCTTGCGTCTTCCACCAGGTAAGCGGCCATTCCGGCCTGGACGCCGACTTCCCGCAGTCGGTTCGAGTTGGAGCTATTCCGGGCGCCGACAACCAGCAGCAGCTGGGCGTCCCGCGCCAGGATCCGGACCGCATTCTGCCGGTTTTGGGTAGCGTAGCAGATACCGTCGAGTTCGCGTCCTCGAATGGCCGGAAATCGTGCACGCAAAGCCATGATCGTATCACGGGTATCGTCCACGCTCAAGGTGGTCTGCGTGACGTAGGCCAGGCGCTCCGGGTCCGACACCATCAGGCGGGCGACCTCCTCCGGGCCGGACACGACGTGCACCGGGCCGGGAATCCGCCCTCGCGTCCCCTCGACCTCGGGGTGACCGGCGTGGCCGACGATGATCACCTCTGCCCCTTCGCGACCGTATTTCCCGGCCTGCAGATGGACCTTGGCCACCAGCGGGCAGGTCGCGTCGATCACGTTGAGGCGGCGGAGGCGCGCCTCGTCGACCCGTGCGTCGGACACCCCATGGGCGCTGAAAATCGTGAGCGCCCCCGCCGGAACCTCGGCCAGATCTTCGGTAAAGACCGCGCCGCGGGCGCGCAGCGCGGCGACCACATGCTGGTTATGCACGATCTCATGCAGTACGAAGACCGGCGATCCATACATCTCGAGTGCCCGTTCGACGATTTCGATCGCGCGCACCACGCCGGCGCAAAAGCCCCTGGGTTGGGCAAGAACAACTTCCATATTCCCTCCAGCGCCACCCACCGCGTCGACGCCCACCCACGACATACGACGCAATCGCCGCGAATGCCCCGGAAACGATTCCTCTTCCGTGCCGCGACGGGAAAGCGGCGGGAGTATCCCAGATTCCGCGTGAACGTTACATAAGCGCTTCGGCTGACCCCGCCCGGCCGGATCGCATGCCGGGCGGCCTGCCGCCGTCAAGGAATCGTGCCGCCCGCGGCGACGTAGGCCTGGTACGGGAAGACGATCGAGCCGATGAGATTGAACACTTTCTGCAGGTCGGCGGACGGCGCGTCCGAGACATAGAGCAGATCGCGATCGCGCATCGGGAAGGTTTCCGCGGCGAACAGCACCGCCGGATCGCGCAGATCGAACTCGAAAATCGTCGGAACCTTGCCATCGACGGGCGGAACCCCGCGCAACTCCGACGGCAGACTCTCCGGGTCGGAAAACCGGAAGACGAACACCGCGGAGGGATTGCCGCGGTTGTCGTCGATGCCCCCTGCCCGTGCGATCGCCTGCGCAAGACTGATGCCGCCGGATTGGAAGTTGACTTCGCGATTGCTGCCGGTGGCGCCGAGCACGATGAATCGCCACGGCCGGGAAATGGCGGCGACGACATCCCCCGCACGCAGCGGAATGTTCTGACGCGGATCCCGCAGGATGTCCTCGAACGGCATGACCATCACCCGCCCGCCGCGGGACAACTGGATCGAGACCTGATCGACGGGCTTGGTCACGCCACCCGCGAGCGCGATCGCGCGCAACAGTCGGACGCCGCCCGGATTCAACGGCACTTCCATGCTGTGCGCCACGTTGCCCACCACGGTGATGTTCCGGGTGTTGTTGACCGTCCGCGCTACGAGGACCTGGATGGGCCGGGGGGCGGCGGCAAGCCGATCCGCGATATCCGCCTCGATCTGCGGTACGGTGCGGCCGGCAACGTGCATCGTGCCGACGAACGGCTCGACGACGTCACCGGCATTGTCGACCATCTGGGCCGGAAGATTGACCACCGGTGGCGGCCCGGCCGACGCGAACAGGGTCGAAGGCGATGCATTCCAGATCGCGACCGTGAGGACGTCGCCCGAGCCGACCACCGGACTGGCCGGACCCGACCCCGCGGCGAACGAGGAAAAACGAGGGGCGCGCTCCCGCAATGCGATCGCATGCGCCGTCGGGTAGTCGACCTTGACGAGTTCGATGCCATGCGAGGCGACCAAGGTTCCGGGAAGCACCTTGATGTCGATCGCATTCGGGCCGGTTTCAGCAATGAAATCGGAGCATCCGCCAAGCAACAGGATCGAGGCGGCCGTCGCAAGGAAAATCCGGAGCATGGTGTCGGGGAACGAAACGGATCGAAGCGCGAGCCATTCTACCCATGTCACCCCGGCTCACACCGCCGGCTGGAGTGCGCACGCGTGCTCCGTCGTCCCCATCTCGACCTGCAGCGTGCTGTGCGCGATCGAGAAGCGCGTTCGCAGGCCCTCGGCGATTTCATCGAGCACCGCATCGCCGGGATGGCCGGCGGGCATCACGAGGTGCACCGTAAGGGCGTTCTCGGTCGTGCTCATGCCCCAGATGTGCAGGTCGTGAACGTCGGTCACGCCGGGCCTGCTGCGCAGGAACGCCGTGACCGCGTCGCGGTCGATGCCGGCCGGCACCGCGGACAGAATCAACCGCACCGACTCGCGCAGCAGCCCCCAGGTGCCGGCGAGGATCAGGATCACGATCCCGAGGCTCACCACCGGATCGATCCAGTACCAGCCGGTCTTCATGATCACCAAGCCCGCGACAACCACGCCCAGGGAGAGCGCCGCGTCGCCCGCCATGTGCAGATAGGCCCCGCGCACATTGATGTCGGCCTTGCTGCCGCGCAGGAAGAGCCACGCCGAAACGCCGTTGACGAGGATCCCCGCGGCGGCAACCAAGGTCACCGTCAGCCCCGACACCGGCGGCGGCGCGAGCATGCGCTGCGCGGCCTCCCAGGCGATCCCGCCACACGTGAGCAGCAGCAGCATCGCATTGGCAAGCGCCGCCAGGATCGAACTGCTTCGCAATCCGTAGGTGAACCGCGGGCTGGGTGCGCGCTTGGCCAGGACCGAGGCGGCAAGCGCCAGCGCCAGACCGAGGACGTCCGCAAGGTTGTGGCCGGCGTCGGCCATCAGCGCCGTCGAGTTGGCCGCGACGCCGTACGCGAACTGCGCCACCACGAACGATGCGTTGAGGGCGATCGCAACCCGAAAGGCCGTCGACTGCCGGTCCGGATCGCCATGGTGGTGATGATGCCCGCCATGGCCGCACCCATGACGGCAGTGCGAAGACCCATCCCCTTCCGTGCCATGGCCGGAATCCAGATCATTCGTCGCGTCGCCGGCCATCATTCCACCTCCGGTTGGGGCTCGGCACCGTGTCGGATCGTGCCGTGCGGGATGTTCGACGCCCGCAGGCCGCCGAACATCGCCCCTGTCTCGTGCTTCGCTCGTACTTCATCAGGCATTCCATAAAATTGCAACCGGCAATCCCGCCGCGCGCCGGTGGCGGGAAAAACGCCAATCGATCGATCCCTGATAGGATACCCCCCTATATGTCCCACACCGTTCACGAGAAGAAAAAGCTATTGGCCCGCGTCCGACGCATCCGCGGCCAAGTCGAAGCCATCGAACGGGCGCTGGAAGAGGAATCCGGTTGCGAAACGGTGATGCACCGGATCGCGGGCGTTCGGGGGGCCGTCAACGGCCTGATGAACGAAGTGCTCGAAGATCACGTGCGCACCCATCTGGTCGACGCCGGAGGCGAAGCCGGCGCGGCGGACGCGCGGGAACAACTGATCGACGTGCTTCGCAGCTACATCAAGTGAGCACGTCGGGCGAGGATGAGATCATGATCGAAATGCCAGCCGCCGTCGCGGCGGGAAGCCACGGGCACGTCTTTCTAGCCGAAGACCACGAGACGAGCGAACGGCGCACCTGGACCGTGATCGCGCTGTGCGGCGCAATGATGGTTGCGGAAATCGTCGGCGGCCTGCTCTTCGGATCGATTGCGCTGGTTGCCGATGGCCTGCACATGAGCACCCATGCCGGCGCCCTGCTGCTGGCGGCATTGGCCTACCGCTTTGCCCGTAGCCACGCGAACGATCCCCGATTCTCCTTCGGCACGGGCAAGATGGGGGATCTCGCGGGATTCACGAGCGCGATCATCCTCGCGATGATCGCGCTGTTGATCGGGTACGAATCCGTCCTGCGCCTGCTTCGGCCCGTGCCGATTCATTTTGCCCAGGCCATTCCCATCGCCTTCCTCGGCCTGGCGGTGAACATCGGCAGCGCCTGGATTCTCAGCCGCGGCGGTCACCATCATCACCATGGACACGACCATGACGATGACGACGATCACAACCATGAACATGGACATGACCACCATGAGCACGATCATGGCCATGGACCGGGACACCGCGGCGCCGCGCACCGCGACAACAACATGCGCGCGGCCATCATTCACGTCGCCGCCGATGCGGCGGTATCCATTCTCGTGATCGTCGGACTGGTCCTGGCGCGGGCGTTCGGATGGCTATGGATGGATCCGCTGGCCGGAATCATCGGCGCCGCGGTCATCGCAACCTGGTCGTACGGGCTGATCCGGGATACCGGCGCGATCCTCCTCGACATGACCCCCGATCCGCGGCTCGCCGAGAATCTCCGCGCAACGGTGGAATCCGAAGGCGATCGCGTGACCGATCTCCACTTGTGGCGCGTCGGCCCGGGCCACGTTGCCGCCATCCTCAGTGTGGAGACCAACGAGGCCCGCGACGCCGAGTTCTATCGCGCCATGCTCGACCGCTTTCGCGTCCTGTCGCACGTGACCGTCGAGGTCGCTCCAGCGAAGTAGGGTTGCGCCACCGCGGCGCCGACGATCGCCCGCCGGTCCGCCAAATATCCCCCTTCGGCCCCGTGCCGACCTTCGCGCATACGCGACCGATGCCGCATTGATTTTTCATCCAAAATCAACGGATTGCATTCGCTCTGGCGGAAGCGGTG
>JAKBZN010000026.1 GCA_021842465.1 Pseudomonadota bacterium | reverse complement strand
TGGTGGAGGCGGCGGGAATCGAACCCGCGTCCGCGAATGATCCGCAGACGGTTCTACGTGCGTAGCCGGACTATTTTGATCTCATCGCGCGCTTAGCCGTCCGACGGGCCGACGCGCGACCAGTCACTGGGGTCTCGATGCGTGCGCCGTGACTTCACGCGCATCCAGCCATTGAATCTGGCGCTGCTGCCGGTTGCCCGGCCTAGCCCAATGGCAGGCTAGTGCAGCGTCTCACCGGGGTTAGGCGGCGAGAGCGAAACGCTCGTCGTTGGCGTTTGTAGTGTTCCAGCGGATTTACGAGGTGACTGGGCCTCGGCACGCACCGCACTGTTTCACGACCCGCGTCGAAGCCAGGTCGCCCCCAGAGAAGATGCTCGACGATTGTATCCCGGTCCGCGCCCGAGGGCGCATCGCCGGACGTGGAATTCGATCGGGTCCGGCGGGAAAAGTTCCGGCGTGCGGCTCCGGAAACCGTGCGATGCGTCACGCCGCCGGAAGCACCAATCGGAGCACGTCGATCGGCTCCTGGATGATGTGGTCGGCCCGCCAGTCGGCGATGTTGTCCATTTCCACGGAGTAGCCGTATGCGGCGGCGAGCGTGCCGACGCCGGCGGCGCGACCCGCATCGATGTCGCGGCGGTCGTCACCGACGTAGACCGCGGCCGCCGCATCGCATTCGCAGCGTTCCAGGGCGTAGTGGATCGGGTCGGGGTGGGGCTTCGCGCGGGCGGCGGTGTCGCCGCTCACGATGCAGGCTGCGCGGGTGTCGAGGTCCAGAAGGCGTACCAGCGGGTCGGTCAGCCGGGAAATCTTGTTGGTGACGATGCCCCAGCGCAGTCCGGCGGCCTCGATTCCGGCGAGGGTCTCCGGCACGCCGGGAAAGAGGCGGGAGTGGCGGCAGAGGCCGGCTTCGTAGCGGTCGACGAACTCCGCGCGGAGTGCCTCGAACTCGGGATGCTCGGGTCCGAATCCGAACGTGCGTTCGATCAGCCCGCGGGCGCCGCGGCTGATGTAGGGGCGCAGTTCCGCCAGCGGGCGCGGCGCCATGCCGCGTTCCGTGAGGCAGGCGTTGATGGCCTCGACGAGGTCGGGGGCCGTGTCGGCGAGCGTGCCGTCGAGGTCGAAGAGGACGAGTCGGATCGGGGAGGGCGGATTGGTCATCGAGATTGCGTCCGGGAAAAGCCGGGGGAGAAGCGGAGACGGGCGGTGTTGCGCGTCGCCTGGCACGCCGCCCCGATCGTTCGGACGGCTGCGCAGGGGCGTGGCTACCGCGGCCGCTGGAAGGCCATCAGGTAGTTGACGTCCGTCTCGTCCACCAGGGAAAAGCGCTTCGTCACCGGGTTGTAGCGCATGCCCATGCAGTCGCGCAGTTCGAGCCCGCCCGCCCGGGCACCGCGCGCCAGTTCGCTCGGCCGCAGGAAGCGGGCATATTCGTGGGTGCCGCGCGGCAACAGGCGCAGGACGTACTCGGCGCCGACGATCGCCAGCAGGAACGACTTCAGATTGCGGTTGATCGTCGAGAACAGCACCCAGCCGCCGGGCCGGACCAGCCGCGCGCAGGCGTGGATCGTGCTCGCCGGGTCGGGGACGTGCTCGAGCATTTCCATGCAGGTGACCACGTCGAACGCGCCGGGCTTCTCCCGGGCCAGATCTTCCGTCGCAACGGCGCGGTATTCCACCGGCGCGCCGCTTTCCAGCGCGTGCAGGCGGGCCACCTGCAGGGATTTCCCGGCGAGGTCGATGCCAAGCACCTGCGCACCTTTGCCGGCCATCGCTTCGGCCAGGATGCCGCCGCCGCAGCCCACGTCGACCACGGTCGACCCGTGCAGGGCGACGTGCCGTTCGATCCAGGCCAGCCGCACCGGGTTGAGTTCGTGCAGAGGGCGGAACGCGCCCTGCGGATCCCACCAGCGGCTGGCGAGATCGCTGAACTTTTTCAGTTCGGCGGGGTCGGCGTTCACGCCGTCCGGGGAGGGAGTCATCGCTGTCGTAACCATTGGAGAGCCTGATTTTGCCATGGCGCGGCGGCGAGAACCGCATCCTCGGCCGCGTGTCCGACCGTCAGCGTCCGTTCGGCGAGGACGGCTCGGCCCGCGACCCAGGCATGCGTTACCGCTTCGCGCCCGACGCTGTATGCGATCTGCGAGAGCACGTCGTAGCACGGTTGGTGTTCCGGGGCGGAGAGGTCGAGCGCGATCAGATCGGCATCCTTCCCCGGTTCGATCGATCCGATGCGGTCGCCGAGTCCGAGCGCGCGCGCACCGGCGAGCGTCGCGCATTCGATCGTCTGCGCCGCCGGCAGGACGGTGGCGTCCGCGGCGGCGCCCTTGGCCAGCAGGGCGGCGAGCCGGGCTTCTCCGAGCACGTCGAGGCGGTTGTTGCTCGCCGCGCCGTCGGTGCCGATCGCCACGTTGATGCCGTGGCGCAGCATGGCGGCGACCGGCGCGATGCCGCTGGCGAGCTTCAGGTTGGACGCCGGGCAATGCGCAACGTGGGCACCGCGTTCGGCCAGCAGGGCGAGTTCGTCGTCGGTGCAGTGGACCGCGTGGACCGCCAGCAGGCGTTCGCCGACCAGTCCGAGCCGATCGAGGCGGGCGAGGGGCCGGCAGCCGTGCTGGGCGAGCGACTGGGCAACCTCCTCCTGCGTCTCGTTGACGTGGAGGTGGACGGGCAGATCGAGTTCCTCGGCCAGGACTGCGATCCGTTCGAACGTGGCGTCGCGCACCGAGTAGGGCGCATGGGGCGCCAGGGTGAAGTGGACCAGCGCGTCGTCGCGCAGCGCGTCGCGCGCCGCCAGGCCCTTGCGCAGGTATTCGTCGGCGTCGGCGGCGTAGCGGGTCGGGAATTCGATCGCGAGGATCCCGACGACGGCGCGCATGCCGAGGCTGCGCAGGGCTTGGGCCGCCTCGCCGGGAAAAAAGTACATGTCGTTGCAGCAGGTGACCCCGCCGCGCAGCATCTCGGCGGCCGCGAGGCGGGTGCCGTCGTGGACGAATTCGGCGCCCGCGAGGTTGCGTTCCAGGGGCCAGATGCGTTCCTGCAGCCAGCGTTGCAGCGGCAGGTCGTCTCCCGCGCCGCGCAGCAGGGACATGGCGGCATGGACGTGGGCGTTGACCAGGCCCGGCAGCAGGGCGTGGTGCCGGGCCAGTGTCACGCGCGGCGCGTCGGGAAAACGGTGGCGCGCTTCGGCGATCGGGCAGACCGCGGCGATGCGGCCGTCGGCGATGGCGACCGCATGATGTTCCAGAACCGCGCCGCGCGGGGCCACGGGGACTACCCAGCGGGCTTCGAGGATGGTGTCGGCGGGTTGCATGGTGGCAGGACTGTAGCAAGAGCGCGGAACGAACGGAAATGGGGTCGGCGGCGACCCGGACGGAATCCGGTCCGGGCGTTCGGCCGCCTCCGATGGCGATCGGGAATCCGTCCGCGCGGCGGGGGTCGGCGCATCGAAACGATGCGCTGGTAAAATAGCCGGTCGCACTTTCTCGGCGTACATCGCCTCCGGACCCGCCCGCCCATGGACTCTTTCGCCAAGGAAACGCTCCCGGTCTCCCTCGAAGAGGAGATGCGCCGCTCCTACCTCGACTACGCGATGAGCGTGATCATCGGGCGCGCGCTGCCGGATGTCCGCGATGGGCTCAAGCCCGTGCACCGGCGGGTGCTGTTTGCGATGCACGAGGCCAATAACGTCTGGAACCGGGCGTACGTCAAGTGCGCCCGCGTGGTCGGTGAGGTGCTCGGGAAGTACCACCCGCACGGCGACACCGCGACCTACGACGCGCTGGTGCGGATGGCGCAGGATTTCTCGCTGCGGTTCCCGCTCATCGACGGCCAGGGTAACTTCGGCTCGATCGACGGCGACAACGCGGCCGCGTATCGGTATACCGAGTGCCGGCTCGACAAACTCGCCTCCGAGTTGCTGCTCGACATCGACAAGGAGACGGTCGATTTCGTCCCCAAT
Source organism: Pseudomonadota bacterium (assembly GCA_021842465.1). Classification (GTDB taxonomy): domain Bacteria; phylum Pseudomonadota; class Gammaproteobacteria; order Burkholderiales; family Burkholderiaceae_F; genus GJ-E10. The sequence continues at coordinate 25,825 of JAKBZN010000026.1, read as the reverse complement.
TACGACGGCAAGGAGCGCGAGCCCACCGTCCTCCCCGCGCGGATCCCGAACCTGCTCATCAATGGGTCGGGCGGCATCGCCGTGGGCATGGCGACCAACATCCCGCCGCACAATCTGGCCGAGGTGATCGACGGCTGCCTGCTGCTGCTGCGCGATCCCGGCGTCGACATCGAAGCGCTGATCGAAGCGATCCCGGCGCCGGATTTCCCGACCGCGGGGATCGTCTACGGCCTCGACGGCGTGCGCGAGGGCTACCGCACCGGGCGCGGGCGCGTGGTGATGCGCGCCAAGACCCATTTTGAGGAGCTCGACAAGGGGGCGCGCAGCGCCATCATCATCGACGAACTGCCCTACCAGGTGAACAAGCGCGCGCTGCTCGAACGCATCGCCGACATGGTCAACGAGAAGCGCATCGAAGGCATCTCGGACATCCGCGACGAATCGGACAAATCGGGCATGCGGGCGGTGATCGAGCTGAAACGCGGGGAAGTCCCCGAGGTGGTGCTCAACAACCTGTTCAAGCTCACCCAGCTCCAGGACACCTTCGGCATGAACCTCGTCGCGCTCGTCGACGGCCAGCCGAAGCTGCTCAATCTCAAGCAGATGCTCGAGTGCTTCCTCTCGCACCGGCGCGAGGTGGTGACGCGGCGCACGGTGTTCGAGCTGCGCGAGGCGCGCCGCCGCGGCCACATCCTCGAGGGCCTGGCGGTCGCGCTGGCGAGCATCGACGACTTCATCGCGATCATCAAGGCGGCGCCGACGCCCCCTGTGGCGAAGACCGAGTTGGTGGCGCGCACCTGGGATTCGCCGCTGGTGCGCGAGATGCTGGAGCGTGCGCAGCGGGATTCGACCGCGGGCGCGACGGCCTATCGTCCCGAGAGCCTGGCGCCGGAGCTGGGTCTGCAGGCCGACGGCCGCTACCGGCTGTCGGAAGAGCAGGCGGAACAGATCCTGCAGATGCGTCTGCAGCGACTGACCGGCCTCGAACAGGACAAGATCGTCGGGGAATACCGCGAGGTCATGGCGCTGATCGGCGATCTGCTCGACATCCTGGCCCGGCCCGAGCGGATCACCGGGATCATCCACGACGAGCTCATCGCGGTTCGCGGCGAATATGGCACCGGCGCGGCCGCCGCGCGGCGATCGGAGATCGTTCGCACCGCGGAGGAACTCGCGACCGAGGATCTGATCGCGCCGCAGGACATGGTGGTGACGCTCTCGCATTCGGGCTACATCAAGAGCCAGCCGCTGACCGACTATCGCGCGCAGAAGCGCGGCGGGCGCGGCAAGCAGGCGGCCGTGGCGAAGGAGGACGACTGGATCGACCAGCTCTTCATCGCCAACACGCACGACACCATCCTGTGCTTCTCCGATCGCGGGCGGCTGTACTGGCTCAAGGTCTGGGAGGTCCCGCAGGGTTCCCGTGCTTCGCGCGGCAAGCCGATCGTCAACATGTTCCCGCTTGCCGAGGGCGAGAAGATCACCGTGATCCTGGCGGTGAAGTCGTTCGACGCCCAGCACTTCGTCTTCATGGCCACCGCCCTGGGGACGGTGAAAAAGACGTCGCTCGACGAGTTCTCCAATCCCCGCAAGGCGGGCATCATCGCCGTTGACCTCGACGAAGGCGATTACCTCATCGGCGCGGCGATCACCGACGGCCGGCACGACGTGATGCTGTTCTCCGACGCCGGCAAGGCGGTGCGCTTCGACGAGAACGACGTGCGGCCGATGGGGCGCCAGGCGCGCGGCGTGCGGGGCATGCAACTGGAGGACGGGCAGCGGGTCATCGCGCTGCTGGTTGCCGAGGATGAGGCGCAGAGCGTGCTCACGGCGACGGAAAACGGGTACGGCAAGCGCACACCGATCGCCGAGTACACGCGCCACGGTCGCGGCACCAAGGGGATGATCGCGATCGCGACCTCCGAACGCAACGGCAGGGTGGTCGCCGCGACGCTCGTCCACGAACAGGACGAGATCATGCTCATCACCACCGGCGGCGTGTTGATCCGCACGCGGATCGCCGAGATCCGCAGCATGGGTCGTGCGACCCAGGGCGTGACCCTGATCGCGCTCGATCCGGGTACGACGCTCTCCGGACTGCAGCGGGTGGTCGAGTCCGATGCGGAATCGAATGGGGAGTGACGGGATGGCGGCGGACGTGGGGGACGGCGCGGGCAGTGCTCCGGCGGGCGCGGCGCAGGATGACGCCGCCGGCGAGTGGCGGACGCAGCGCCTGCAGGAACTGCGCAGCGCGATCGACGATGCGGATGCACGGCTCGTCGAACTGCTCAACGAGCGGATGCGGCACGTCGTCGAGGTTGGCCGGCTGAAAAACGGCACCGGTGCTCCCATCTATCAGCCGGATCGCGAGGCGCAGGTTCTGCAGCGCGTCGCACGCGCCAATCGCGCCCAGGGCGGTCCGCTGCCGGATGCCGCGGTGACGGCGATCTTCCGCGAGGTCATGTCGGCCGGCCGGGCCCTGCAGCGGCCGCTGCGGGTCGCATTCCTCGGTCCCGACGGGACGTTCTGCGAACTGGCGATGCTCAAGCAGTTCGGCAGCGGGGTGCAGGGTCATCCCTGCGGATCGATCGACGAGGCGTTTCACGCGGCGGAGTCGGAGGAAACCGACTATGCGGTCGTTCCGGTGGAGAACTCCACCGAGGGCGGGGTGTCCCGATCGCTCGATCTGCTCGTGAACACGCCGCTTTCCATCATTGCCGAAGTATCCGTGCCGGTGCAGTTGCACCTGCTTGCGCGCACCGCGGAGATCGGGGCGGTTCGTCGGATCTATGGAATTCCCATCGCAATGGCGCAATGCCTCGCCTGGCTTGATCGCCATGTGCCGGGCATCGAACGCATTCCCGTGGCGAGCAATGGCGAAGCTGCGCGGCGGGCGTCGGAAGATCCGGGCGCGGCCGCGGTGGCCGGTGAGCAGGCCGCTGCCCGCTACGGCCTGCAGACGGTGGCGGCGTTCATTCAGGACGAGGCCGGCAACCGCACGCGATTCGTGGTGCTGGGGCGGCAGCCGGGGAGCCTCCCGCCGATCGGAGCCGCGGCGGAAATCCCGTACAAGACGTCGTTGATCCTGTCGGTCGCCAACCGCGCCGGCGCGGTCCACGAGATGCTGTCGCCGCTGGCGCGCCACGGTGTCTCGATGACGCGGCTGGAGTCGCGCCCCGCGCGCACCAGCGCCTGGGAATACCTCTTCTTCGTGGACATCGAAGGACATGCCAACCAAGCCCCGGTGGCGGCGGCGCTGGACGACCTGCGGCGTACCTGCGCGTTTTTCCGCTGTCTGGGCTCGTATCCGAGAGCCGAATGATGACGAATTTGCTGGGTGCGCTGGAGTCCGTGCGCGCGATCGCGCCCTATGTGCCGGGAAAGCCGATCGAGGAACTGGCGCGGGAGTTCGGCCTGCGGCCGCAAGACATCGTCAAGCTCGCATCGAACGAGAACCCGCTCGGCATGCCGCCGGACGCGCGGGTGGCGGCGGTGGAGAGCCTTGCCGAGGGCGCGCGCTACCCCGATGGCAACGCGTTCGCGCTGCGCAACGCGCTGGCGCAGCGGCTGGCCGTCCCCGCCGACTGGATCACTGTCGGTAGCGGCAGCAATGACCTGCTCGAGATGGCGGCGGCGGCCATGCTGGCTCCCGGCCGCAGTTGCGTGTATTCGCAGTATTCCTTCGCCGTGTACCCGCTCGCGACGCAGGCGCGTGGCGCGCGCGGCATCGTCGTGCCGGCGCGCGATTACGGCCACGACCTCGACGCCATGGCGGCGGCGATCAAAGCCGACACGGCGCTGGTGTACGTCGCCAATCCCAACAATCCGACCGGCACGTTCCTCGATCCGGCGCAGGTCGAGTCGTTCCTGGAACGCGTGCCGGGCCATGTCGGGGTGGTGCTCGACGAGGCATACAACGAATATTTGCCGCCGTCCTTGCGGTTCGACGCGACCCAGTGGGTGCGCCGCTTTCCCAATCTGCTCGTCACGCGCACCTTCTCCAAGGCCTATGGCCTGGCGGGGCTGCGGGTGGGCTATGGCGTGGCGCAACCCGAATGGACCGGTCTCCTCAATCGCGTGCGCATGCCGTTCAACGTTTCGGCGCCGGCGCAGGCGGCCGCCTGCGCGGCGATCGCGGACGATGATTTCCTGCAGCGCAGCTATGACCTCAATCGCGCCGAGTTGGCGGTCCTTGGCGCGGGCCTGCGCGAGATGGGCCTCGAATTCGTGCCGAGCCATGCCAACTTCCTGCTGGTGCGGGTCGGACCGAAGGCGGCACAGGTCTACCGCGCGTTGCTCGCCGCCGGCGTGATCGTGCGGCCGGTGGCCAACTACGACCTGCCGGATTGCCTGCGGGTTTCGGTGGGACTGCCGCAAGAGAACGCACGCTTTCTCGCGGCGCTGCGGACCGCTCTGGCGGCGTTTGCCGCGGCATGAAGCTCGCACTGCTGGGCTGCGGACTGCTGGGCGGCTCGACCGCGGCGGCATGGCGCAGGGCCGGCGCGGCATCGACCGTCGCCGGATTCGATCGCGATGCGGACGCGGTGCAGCGCGGGATCGCGCTGGGAATGATCGACACCGCGGCGGGCAGCGTTGCCGAGGCGGTTGCGGGCGCCGACTGCGTGCTGCTCGCGACGCCGGTGGGGGCGATGCCGGCGCTGCTGGGGGCGCTGGCTCCGCATTTGCAGGATGAGGCGATCGTGACCGACGTCGGCAGCACCAAGGCGGGGATCGCCGACGCGGCCCGGGCGGCGCTGGGCGCGAAGTTCGCCCGCTTCGTGCCGGCGCATCCGATTGCCGGCGCCGAGTCCCACGGCATCGAGAACGCGACCTCGGAACTCTTCGACGGGCGATGGGTGATCGTCACTCCGACGGCGGAAACCGCGGCCGATGCGCTGCAGCGGATCGAGGGGGCATGGACCGCCTGCGGCGCGGTCGTCGAACGCATGGATGCGCGGGAACACGACCGGATTTTTGCCGCGGTGAGCCACTTGCCGCATCTGGCGGCGTTCGCGCTGATGCGGGCGGTGGCAGCAGGGGCGGAAGGCTCGCGCTGCCTGCAGTTCGCCGGCGCGGGATTCCGCGACTTCACCCGCATCGCGGCGAGTGATGCGACGATGTGGCGGGATGTGGCGCTGGCCAACCGGGAAGCGCTGGGACGCGAACTGACGGCGTACCGGGCGGAACTGGAGGCGCTGCAAGCCGCCCTCGATCGCGCCGACGGGGCGGCACTGCAACGAATGTTCGAGGACGCTAGCCGGGTGCGGCGCGGCATGCGGTTCGGCGCCTTCGGGCGGAACGAAGGCGAGGATGGGCATGACGAGTGACGCGGCGGCGGTGCGGACCGTCGAACCGATCGCCCGGGCGGCGGGCGAAGTCCGCCTTCCGGGCTCGAAGAGCATTTCCAATCGCGCGCTGCTGCTGGCGGCGCTGGCGCAAGGCGCGACGGATCTTTCCGGCGTGCTCGATGCCGATGACACGCAGGTCATGATCGCGGCGCTGCGGACGTTGGGCGTGGCGGTCGATGTCGATGGCGACCGGGTGCGGGTGCAGGGTTGCGGCGGCGAGTTCCCCAACCGGGAGGCCGAGCTGTTCCTCGGCAACGCGGGAACGGCGATGCGCCCTTTGGCGGCGGTGTTGGCGTTCGCCGGCGGACGCTACCGGCTCGACGGCGTTGCCCGCATGCGCGAGCGGCCGATCGGAGATCTGGTCGACGCGGTGAACGGCATGGGGGCGCAGGTGCGGTACCTGGGCACGCCTGGCTATCCGCCCTTGCAGATTGCGCCGGCGGACCGCGAGATGCTGGTTCCGCGGGTGCGGGTGCGCGGTGCGGTGTCGAGTCAGTTCGTCACCGGCCTGCTGCTCGCGGCGCCGGGTTATGCGCGTGCGACGGCGTGGCGAAGCCTGACCATCGAGATCGACGGCAACCTGATCTCGCAGCCGTACGTGGGAATGACCATCGCGATGATGCGGCAGTTCGGCGCGGACGTGCGCACGCCGCTGCCGGGCGCGTATGTGGTCGGCCCCGACGCCTACCGCGCGCCGGCGGGCCGCTATGCGGTCGAGGGCGATGCTTCGGGCGCCTCGTACTTTCTCGCCCTGGGGGCGATCGCGGGCGGTCCGGTGCGGGTGCGCGGCGTCGGTCGGGACAGTCTGCAGGGCGACGTGGCGTTCACGACGGTGCTGGAAAGGATGGGCGCGCGGGTGACGATCGGTGACGACTGGATCGAGGCCGCGGGTCGGGGGGGAGGCGACGGCCGGTTCGTTCTCCAGGCGATCGACTGGGACTGCTCCGAGATTCCCGATGCGGCGATGACCGCCGCGGTGCTGGCGCTCTTCGCCCGGGGCACGACCCGGCTGCGGGGGATCGGCTCCTGGCGGGTCAAGGAGACCGATCGCATCCACGCGATGGCCACCGAGCTGACCAAGCTCGGGGCACAGGTGGAGTTCGGCGACGACTGGATCGCGGTCACGGCGCCGGAGCAGCTGCGCGAGGCATGGATCGACACCTACGACGATCACCGCATGGCGATGTGCTTTTCCCTCGCGGCGGCGGCGGGCGTGCCGGTGCACGTGCGGGATCCCGGCTGCGTGGCGAAGACATTCCCCGAGTATTTTGGACAGTTGGAGACGCTGCGCCGATGAGGAATCCGATCCCCGTCATTGCCATCGACGGCCCCACCGCCTCCGGCAAGGGCACGGTCGCCCAGCGCGTGGCGCAGGAACTGGGGTTCGCCTGCCTGGACAGCGGCGCGCTCTATCGCATCGTCGGCCTGCTGGCGCTCGAGCAGGGCGTCGGCCTCGATGACGGGCCGGCGCTCGCGGCCGTCGCGGATGCGCTCACCGCCGCGGAGCATCCCGCGATGCGCCTGCGCTTCGCCGGCGGCCGGATCGCGCTCGGCGCCCGCGACATCACCGAGGCCATTCGTCGCGAGGAAGTCGGGCGGGCGGCATCGCGGATCGCCACCGCGGGCGAACTGCGAGCCGCGCTGCTCGCGCTGCAGCGGGCGCAGCGGCGGCCTCCCGGACTGGTGGCGGATGGACGCGACATGGGGACCGTGGTGTTTCCCGACGCCTGCTTGAAGGTCTTTCTGATCGCCGATGTCCGGGTGCGCGCGGAGCGGCGCTATAAGCAGTTGATCGAAAAGGGCTATCCCGGTACACTCGAGTCCCTCCTGCGGGATCTGGAGGAGCGTGACACGCGCGACCGTACGCGCGATCAGGCTCCGCTCGTTGCCGCGGAAGGAGCGAAGATTCTGGACAGCACCGCGATGACGATCGATGCGGTCGTCGCGCAAGTGCTCGGCTGGTACCGGGCAGGCTGATTCCCGATTCTCCGCAAACGGGTGCGCGGGGGCGTTCCTCGCGCGGTCTTTCACTCCGCCTGGGCGCAAGGCCTTGGCGAGCAAGAGAGTTTTCATGTCCATCGCTACCAGTACATCCCAGCACGCTCCGGAATCGTTTGCCGCCCTGTTCGAAGAAAGCCTCGCGCGCCATGAAATGCGCGCCGGCGAAGTGGTCACGGCCGAGGTCCTGCGCGTCGACTTGAATTTCGTCGTCGTCAACGCCGGCCTGAAGTCCGAGGCGTACATCCCGATCGAAGAGTTCCGTAACGACCAGGGCGAGGTCGACGCCAAGCCCGGCGATTTCGTTTCCGTCGCCATCGAGGCCCTCGAAAACGGCTACGGCGACACCATCCTGTCGCGCGACAAGGCGAAGCGGCTGGCGGCGTGGCTGTTCCTGGAGAAGGCGCTGGAGAGCGGGGATCTGGTCAGCGGCACGATCAGCGGCAAGGTCAAGGGCGGTCTCACCGTGATGATCAACGGCATCCGCGCGTTCCTGCCCGGTTCGCTGGTCGACACGCGTCCCGTGAAGGACACCTCGCCCTACGAGGGCAAGACGCTCGAGTTCAAGGTCATCAAGCTCGATCGCAAGCGCAACAACGTCGTGGTTTCGCGCCGTGCCGTCGTCGAGGCGAGCATGGGCGAAGAGCGCGCCCGCCTGCTGGAGACCCTCAAGGAAGGGGCCATCGTCAAGGGCATCGTCAAGAACATCACCGATTACGGCGCGTTCGTCGACCTGGGTGGCATCGACGGCCTGCTGCACATCACCGATCTGGCCTGGCGCCGCGTACGCCACCCGAGCGAGGTGGTGAGCGTGGGCCAGGAGCTCACCGCCAAGGTCCTGAAGTTCGACCAGGAGAAGAACCGCGTTTCGCTGGGTCTCAAGCAGCTGGGCGAGGATCCGTGGATCGGCCTGGCGCGGCGCTATCCGCAGAACACGCGGCTGTTCGGCAAGGTCACCAACATCACCGACTACGGCTGCTTCGTCGAGCTCGAGCCGGGCATCGAGGGTCTGGTGCACGTTTCCGAGATGGACTGGACCAACAAGAACGTCGATCCGCGCAAGATCGTGCAGCTGGGCGACGAGACCGAGGTCATGGTCCTGGAGATCGACGAGGAGCGTCGCCGCATCTCGCTGGGCATGAAGCAGTGCCGCGCCAATCCGTGGGACGAATTTGCGATCTCGCACAAGAAGGGCGACAAGGTCTCGGGCGCGATCAAGTCGATCACCGACTTCGGCGTGTTCATCGGCCTGCCGGGCGGCATCGACGGTCTGGTGCATTTGTCGGACCTTTCCTGGAACGAGCCCGGCGAGGAAGCCGTGCGCCGGTTCAAGAAGGGCGAAGAGCTGGAAGCGGTCATCCTGGCGATCGACGTCGAGCGGGAGCGCATCTCGCTGGGCGTGAAGCAGTTGAGCGGCGATCCGTTCACCAACTTCACGCACATGCACGACAAGGGTTCGCTCGTGGCCGGCACGGTCAAGAGCGTCGATGCCAAGGGTGCCGTGATCGGGCTGGACGGCGAAATCGAAGGCTATCTGCGGGCTTCGGAAATCGCCGCCGATCGGGTCGAGGACGCGCGCAACCACTTGAAGGAAGGCGAATCGGTTCAGGCGATGATCATCAACATCGATCGCAAGAACCGTTCGATCAACCTCTCGATCAAGGCCAGGGACAACGCGGAAGCCGCCGAAGCGATGGCGCGGATGCATGCCGAGGGCTCGAGCGGGACGACCAACCTGGGCGCGCTGCTCAAGGCCAAGCTCGAAAACAAGTGATCGAAGGTGGCTCCCGAAGGAACCGATGGTTCCTTCGGGGCCGGCCGTTTTGAACTCGCAGGGTGGATGCCGCACGTTCGATGACCAAATCCGAATTGATCCTTCGCCTGTCTTCCCGCTATCCGCACCTTACGGCGCGCGATGCGGACGAAGCGGTGAACCTGATCCTGGGCGCGCTCGAGGCGGCGTTGGCCGACGGCGGGCGGGTGGAGATTCGCGGGTTCGGCAGCTTTTCCCTCAATTACCGCCCGGAGCGTGTCGGGCGCAATCCGAAGTCGGGAGAGCAGGTGCACGTCCCGGCGAAATATGTTCCGCACTTCAAGGCCGGCAAGGAGTTGCGCGAACGGGTCGACGGCACGGTTTGACGACATGGACTTGCTTGCCTGGATCGGACGGCTGATTTTTTTCCTGGCGGTGCTGTGGATCGCTCTGGAGAATCCCGCCACGGTGCCCTTGCGGCTGACCGCCACGCTGTCCTGGCAGGCGGTTCCCCTGCTGGCGGTGATCCTCGGTAGCTTCCTCATCGGCGTGCTCGCGGGAACGATTGCGATGCTGCCCAAACTCTTCCGGCTGCATCGCCGCCTGCGGCAGGCCGACCGCAAGTCCGCGCGGCCGAACGCCGAAGCGTCGCTGATGCACGCGGCCCGACAGGGCGGCGCGGTGGGCGACGTGGATTTCGACGAGACCAAGCATTCCTGACGGCGCAGTCCGTCCGCCCCCATGGACTTCCAGGTCTGGTATTTCATTGCATTGCCGGCGCTGTTCCTTGCCGGTTGGATCGCTCGCGGATACGAGGCGCGGGTTCGCGCCGCGGATCAGGGCGGTGCGCCCAAGGCCCTGTTCCGTGGCCTGAACTTTCTGCTCAACGACCAGCCGGACCGCGCGATCGACGCCTTCATCGAGGTCGCGAAGCTCGATCCCGAGACCATCGAACTGCACTATGCGCTGGGCAACCTGTTCCGGCGGCGTGGGGAGTTCGATCGCGCGGTGCGGGTTCACAATTATCTGTTGGGCCGGGCCGACCTGCCGGCAACCGAACGTGCCAAGGCGTTGGCGGAACTCGCCCAGGATTACCTCAAGGGGGGCATGCTCGACCGCGCGGAGGCCGGGTTTCAGCAACTCGTGGACGATCCGGCGCACCGGTTCGATGCCCTGCGCGCGCTGCTGCGCATCCATGCAACCGGGCGCGACTGGGTCCGGGCGATCGACACCGCGCGCCAGCTCGAGCGCGAGGGCGGCGAGACCCATCGCGTCGCGATCGCGCATTTCCATTGCGAACTCGCCGAGCGTGCGGTCGCCGCGGGCGATCTGGCCGCCGCGCATCGACTGCTCGAAGAAGCGCTCGTTGCGGATCGCGGCTCCGTGCGAGCCAGCATCCTTGCCGGCGACATCGCGCAGCGGGAGGGAAACTCCGCTGCCGCGATCGAACACTGGCTGCGCATCGCCAGCGATGCGCCCGAGTATCTCGCGCTGATCGGAGAACGGCTGAGCGCGGCCCTCGACGGCGCCGGTCGCCGGGCCGAGGCGCTGAATCTGCTTCGGCGCGTCCTCCTCGATCACCCGTCCATCGACCTGCTCGACGTCACGGTGCGGCGTACTCAGGAGTGGGAAGGCAATGCCGCCGGGGAGGCGGTGCTGCGGGAAGAACTCAATCGCCATCCCTCGCTGCTGGGTTTCGAGCGCCTGCTGGCGATGCGCGCGGCGGCGGCGCCGGGAAAGGACCGCGAACTGGAATTGCTGCGCACGCTCATCCAGGCGCAGGCGCGCAACCTTTCGCGCTACCGCTGCGGCACCTGCGGCTTCCGCACGCGATCCTTTCCGTGGCAGTGCCCGGGATGCTTGAGCTGGGACAGCTACCCGCCAAAACGGATCGAAGAACTGGAGTCGGCAGCATGACCGAGCGCAACGCCATTCCCACCGTCGAAGGGACGATCGGCAACACCCCGCTGGTCCGGCTGCAGCGGGTCGACGCGGCGCAATGGCGCGGGCGCGGGAACGTGCTGCTGGCGAAGCTCGAGGGCAACAACCCGGGCGGATCCGTCAAGGACCGCCCGGCGTACTCCATGATCCGGCGCGCCGAAGAGCGTGGCGAGATCCATCCCGGCGACCGGTTGATCGAAGCCACCAGCGGCAACACCGGCATCGCCTTGGCGATGATCGCGGCGATGAAGGGCTACCGCATGACCTTGATCATGCCGGACAACCTGTCGCTCGAGCGCCGCGCCTCGATGCTGGCGTACGGGGCGGAACTGATCCTGACCCCCGCGGCGCAGGGGGGCATGGAATATGCACGGGACCTGGCGATGGACATGCAGGCGCGCGGCGAAGGGAAGGTACTCGATCAGTTCGCCAACGCGGACAACCCGCGCGCGCACTATGAGACCACCGGCCCCGAAATCTGGCGCGACACGGCCGGCGCGGTGACGCATTTCGTCTCCAGCATGGGAACGACCGGCACCATCATGGGGGTGTCCCGTTTCCTCAAGGAGCGCAACCCCGGGGTGGTCGTGGTCGGTGCGCAGCCCGCCGAAGGCTCGCAGATTCCCGGAATCCGGAAGTGGTCGGAAGCCTACCTGCCGAAGATTTTCGAGTCCGCGCGCGTCGACCGCATCGAAACCGTGACCCAGGACGAGGCCGAGGAGATGGCCCGCCGCATGGCGGCCGAAGAGGGCATCCATGCCGGCATCTCGTCCGGCGGCGCGCTGTGCATCGCTTTGCGGCTGGCGCGCGAGGTCGAGAATGCGACCATCGTGTTCGTGGTCTGCGACCGCGGGGATCGCTATCTGTCGACCGGGGTATTCAACCGCTGATCCGCAGATCCGCTGATCGCGTACGGCGGTTCCCCATCACTTGTTTGGGGTGTCCCGCGCATCGGGAGAATTGATCCTCATCAACTGCATTCGGGTGCAGAATCGACCAGAGCCGATCGCAATCAATCTCTGGGAGGGTGCCATGCGTGTTCCGTCCGAGGTGGTGAATGTCATCGATGCGATGCACCTGACCGATTCGGAGTCCTATCAGCGGACGTTCGAGCCGGATCAGGCGGGCCGGTTGCAGCCCGGCTATTACCTCGTCCTGTGGAAAGACGAAATCGAGGTTTCGCGGTTCGATGCGCAGGCCGACTATGTCGGTCCGTTTCCGACCCGTAGGGTGGCCGAGGACGTCCTGGCGTTTTTCTGTCGCTGAGGACGGCTCCGGTTTCCCCGCATCCCCCACCCTCCTCCCGCGGAGGGTGCGAGGAAGAGGATGTCTGCGATCGCCTTCGCGTTACCCTGCCTCCGGAAGCAAGCGCGCCGCGAGCGCCGCCAGGCGGTCGACGTCGCCGCTCGATTCGAGGCGCAGGCGTGCCGCCGGCGATGCCGCGGAATCGCGAGGGTTGCTCGTGGCGATACGCAGGCGCCGGGCCAACTCCCGCGCGATCGCGGGTCCCGTTTCGACGATTGCGACCCCAGGCGCCGCGGCTTCGATCGCGCTGCGCAGAAACGGGTAGTGCGTGCATCCGAGTACGAGCGTATCCGCCCCCTCTCGCAGTAGCGGCGCCACCGACGCCCGGATCGTCTCGCGGGCGTCGGGGGTATCGGTCTGGCCCGACTCCACCAGTTCCACCCACCCCTGCGCGGCGTGCTCGATGAAACGCACCCCGGGTGCCTCGGCGCGCGTCCGGCGCAGCAGTTCGGCGTAGCGCCGACTGGCCAACGTCGCCGCGGTCGCCAGTACCCCCACCACGCCGCTGCGGGTCGCGGCGGCGCCGGGCCGGAGACCGGGTTCGACCCCCACCACCGGAACCGGTGCCCAGGCGCGCACGGCATCGATGGCATTGGCGGTCGCCGTGTTGCACGCGATGACGAGCGCGCGGACGTCGTGTTCCAGCAGGCGGGCGCAGCAGAGCCGGGTGCGATCGAGGATTTCCCCGTCGCTGCGCGATCCGTAGGGGACGAACGCCGTGTCGGCGAAGTAGACGATTTCCTGGCCGGGAAGGGATGCGCGGATTGCGGCGACGACCGACAGGCCGCCCGCGCCGGAGTCGAATACGCCGATGGTCATGCGATGGTTGCTTCCGCAGGCGGAGGAGGGATTCGTCAATGCTTGGCGTGCGCGGCGATGATCGTCTGCCACTGGCGCGGCCCGCTTTCGTGCACCGAGGCACCCTCCGAGTCGACCGCAACGGTGACCGGCATGTCCCGCACCGTGAATTCGTAGACGGCTTCCATGCCGAGATCGGCAAAGGCCACGACGCGCGCGCTGCGGATGGCCCGCGCGACGAGGTAGGCCGCGCCACCCACCGCGATGCAATACGCGGCGCGGTGGCGGCGGATCGATTCGATCGTGGCCGGGCCGCGTTCCGCTTTGCCGATCATCGCCAACAGGCCGGTCTGCGCGAGCAGGGTGTCGGTGAACTTGTCCATGCGCGTTGCCGTGGTGGGGCCGGCGGGGCCGACCGCCTCGCCATGCACCGGATCGACCGGACCCACGTAGTAGATGACCCGTCCGCGGAAATCGACGGGGAGCGGTTCGCCCCGCGCGAGCATGTCGCAGATGCGGGCGTGTGCCGCATCGCGGCCGGTCAGCAGGCGGCCCGAGAGCAGCAGGGTCTGTCCCGGCTTCCAGGAGGCGACCTCTTCGGGTGTCAGCGTGTCGAGATCGACACGCCGGGCATGTTCGGAATCCGGCTGCCAATGCACGTCGGGCCATTCCGACAGGGGAGGGGGGGCAAGCCGTGCCGGGCCGGACCCGTCGAGGGCGAAATGTACATGTCGGGTGGCGGCGCAATTGGGAACGAGGCCGACGGGCTTCCCGGCCGCATGCGTCGGATGGGTGCAGATCTTCACGTCGAGCACGGTGGTCAGACCGCCCAGTCCCTGGGCGCCGATGCCCAAGGCGTTGACCCGCTCGCAAATCTCGACGCGCAGCGCCTCGATCTCGGTGCGCGGCCCCCGCGCGCGCAGTTCCGCCATGTCGATGTCCTGCATCAACGCCTGCTTGGCGAGCAGCATCGCCTTTTCCGCCGTGCCGCCGATCCCGATCCCGAGCATGCCGGGCGGACACCAGCCCGCTCCCAGCGAGGGGATGGTGTTGACCACCCAATCGGCGACCGAGTCGCTCGGATTGAGCATGGCGAGACGGGACTTGTTTTCGGAGCCGCCGCCCTTCGCGGCCACCGTCACCTCGACGCGGTTGCCGGGAACCAGTTCGACCTGGATCACCGCGGGCGTGTTGTCGCCGGTGTTGCGGCGCGTTCCGATCGGCGGATCGACGATGGACGCACGCAGCGGATTGTCGGGATTCCGATAGGCGCGCCGTACGCCCTCGTTGATGGCCGGATCGAGGCCGTCGTCCAGACCTTCCCAGCGGACATCCATGCCGATCCGAAGGAATACGTTGACGATCCCGGTGTCCTGGCAGATGGGCCGACGCCCCTCCGCGCACATGCGCGAATTGGTCAGGATCTGGGCGATCGCGTCGCGTGCCGCAGGGCTCTTCTCGGTCTCGTAGGCGCGGGTGAGGCTGCGGATGTAATCGAGCGGGTGGTAGTAGCTGATGAACTGCAGCGCATCGGCAATGCTTTGCACCAGATCGGCTCGGCGGATCGTGCGGACGGTGGTCATGTCGGGTCGGCCGGCTTTCGGAAACGGGGTGAAAGGATCCAGGTCGTGTGGATAGTTTCCCACGATCTTGCTACGGCGCGCGCTCCCAGATGCGCCAGATCTCCTGGGGCCGCGGCCGCCGTCGTCCTTCCCAGACGGGATGCCATGCGGCACCAAGGCCGGCAACCGGGGGCAGGTCGACGACCGGTCTTCCATGCGGGACGTACTGCAGCGCGAACCGGCATTCGGCCGGCGACTCGCCATCGCGGCGGAACGGAATCCGACCGTAATAGGCAACGATGGCGCGCTCGGCCAATGGAACGTGAATCGCGTCCACGCAGCCGTGCCCTGTCCAGCCGCGGGTGCGCAGTTCGGTGGCGAGTCCGACGGAAAAACTCCGGTATCCGAAGATGTAGTCGACGGCGGGAAGGTACAGCAGATTGGCCGTCGTCCAGGCGGCGACGACCCCGGCGGCGGCCAGCATGGGACCTCGCCACAGGACATGCGGCCGGCGCACCACGCGCCAGAAGATCAGGTAGATCCAGAACACCGCAACGAGTGCCGCAGGCACCAGCGTCGAGAGCGTCGCTTTGGCGCGGAAACCCGGGGCGAGGCGGGCCACCGAGCTTGCCATCGCATGCGGAACGCCCAGATCCATCGCCGCGTAATACGCCCAGAGAAAGAGCAGCGCGAGGGAGAAGAAGGCGATCGCCAGCCAGTCGATCGCGTTGTCGAGGGCACGGCGCAGCGTCGTCGCGCCGAATGCGGCAAGCACGACCAACGGCGGGATCAGGTCCACCAGGGCGCGTTCGTCGAGCGGCGAGGACACCATCATCGCCGCCGCAATCGACACGAGCAGCAGGAGCGGTCGCTCGAGGTGGGGCGCGCGCAGGCTCCAGCGCCAGGCGTAGACGGCCCAGGCGGCCAGGGGCCAGAGCGGCCACAGGAACCAGACTCCGGTGCGCAGCAGCCAGGCCCCGGCGTGGGCGGCGGAACGCGGCGAGGCGAGCGGCAGGGAATCCGGGGCGAAGTTCGCGTGTTTCCACGCCGCGAAAAAGGAGGCGGCTTCGTGGGGGAAGAAATGGAATCCGAGCATCGGCCATGCGGCGGCGATTCCGGCGCCGAGGGCGAGCACGATGATTGCGTGGCCGACCCGCGAGGACACCGTCGGAACCGACGTTTCGCCGCGCCATCCGGCCTGTGCGGCGCGCAACCCGTCGTTCGTGCCCGGTCGGAACGCGTCTCCCGAGGCCGGGGCGGCCTGACCGCCCAGGAACACCAGGATGCAGCCGAGCAGCAGTCCGCTGGCCAGGATCGGTCCCTGGATGAGCGCCGCGGCGCCGACCGCTGCGCCGGCGAGTACGGCGGCAAGGCCGCGGTTCCACTCGATGGCGCTCAGCGCCAGTAGTGCGACCGAGACGGCCGCCATGGCGGCGGCATCGGCATGCGTCTGGTGGAGCCGCAGGACGACGCCGATCGTTCCGATCGCCAGCAGCAGGGCGATGTCCGCCACCAGGCGGGAGTAGTCGCGCCGGCTGGCGTCGCCGCCGAACGCGCCGGCCACCGGCAGCGCTTCGTCGCGCCGCGCCAGGCGCCAGACGGCCTGCCACAGGGCGACGATCGCAAGGGGAACCCAGAAGAGATTGGCCGCCGCCGCCGCGTTGGTCTCCCCGAGAGGTCCGCCGAACCAGCGGATCAGCGCGGCGCCGAACCAGTAGGGGAGCGGCCCGTCGCGGACGGCGGGTACGCCGGCAATGTCTGGAAACAGCCAGTGCCCGGCGGCGCCGTGCGCCATGCTCCACATGCGCGCGAAGCCGGTGGCATCCTGGGGCCAGAGTTCATGTCCGAACAGACCCGGAACGATGAACGCAGCAAGCAGGGAAACCAGTGCCCACCGCGGCATCGCGGCCGCGGCTTGCGCGGTGATCCGCGCGGGGGATCGGCGCGGAATGTCGATCAATGGAGAACACCCTGGCGCGGGCGTCGATGCCCGCGCGGTCGGTCACATCCAGCGCGGGTCAGCGCTGCTTTTTGGCCTTGGCCGCGCTCGCTTCCGCCGCCGCCGCATTGATTTCCTTCGACTTGGCGGCGAACTTCTGGCGGAACTTCTCGACCCGGCCGGCCTCGACGACGCGCGTCTGGGCACCGGTGTAGAACGGATGCGAGGCCGAGGAGGTGTCGAGCTTCACCAGCGGGTATTCCTTGCCGTCCAGGGTGATCTTTTCCCGGGTCGGCGCGGTCGAGCGGGTGATGAAGCGGAAGTCGCAGGTCATGTCCTGGAACACGACTTCGCGGTATTCGGGGTGGATGCCTTCTTTCATGATGGGCTCATGGATCCAATGGAACCGGCGATTTTACCATGGAACAGTCCGGTCAACGCGCGGAATCGCGCGCGGACCGGACGTCCGCCGAACGATTACCCGCCCCGGCGCATCATGTCGAAGAACTCGGCATTGGTCTTCGTCTGCTTCATCTTGTCGAGCAGGAATTCCATTGCCTCGATCTCGTCCATGCCGTAGAGCAGCTTGCGCAGGATCCAGACCTTCTGGAGCACGTCGGCCTTGAGCAGGAGTTCTTCGCGCCGGGTGCCCGATCGGTTGACGTTGATCGACGGATAGACGCGTTTCTCGGCGAGCCGGCGCTCGAGGTGGATTTCCATGTTGCCGGTGCCCTTGAACTCTTCGTAGATCACGTCGTCCATCCGCGATCCGGTGTCGATCAGCGCGGTGGCGATGATGGTGAGCGATCCGCCTTCCTCGATGTTGCGCGCCGCGCCGAAGAACCGCTTGGGCCGCTGCAGGGCGTTGGCGTCGACGCCGCCGGTGAGCACCTTGCCCGACGCCGGCACGACCGTGTTGTAGGCGCGCGCGAGACGGGTGATGGAATCGAGCAGGATCACCACGTCCTTCTTCGATTCGACCAGGCGCTTGGCCTTCTCGATCACCATCTCGGCCACCTGCACGTGCCGGGCGGCCGGTTCGTCGAAGGTGGAGGAAACGACTTCGCCGCGCACGGAGCGCTGCATTTCCGTGACTTCCTCCGGACGCTCGTCGATCAGCAGCACGATGAGCACCACGTCCGGGTGGTTGGTCGTGATCGCGTGCGCGATGTGCTGCAGCATCACGGTTTTCCCGGACTTGGGACTGGCGACGAGCAGGCCGCGCTGCCCCTTCCCGATCGGGGCGATGATGTCGACCAGACGGCCGGTGATGTTCTCGTCGCCGCGCATGTCGCGCTCGAGGGTGAGCGGCTTGTTCGGGAAGAGCGGCGTGAGGTTTTCAAACAGGATACGGTGCTTGGTCGACTCGGGCGGCTGGCCGTTGACCCGGTCCACCTTCACCAGGGCGAAATAGCGCTCCCCGTCCTTGGGGGTGCGCACCTCGCCTTCGATGGAATCGCCGGTGTGGAGATTGAAGCGGCGGATCTGCGAGGGCGAGATGTAGATGTCGTCGGTGTTGGCGAGATACGACGTCTCGGGCGACCGCAGGAAGCCGAATCCGTCCGGCAGCACCTCCAGCGTGCCGTCGCCGAAGATCTGTTCGCCGGCTTTGGCCTTGCGCTTGAGGATCGCAAACATCAACTCCTGTTTGCGCATGCGGTTGGCGTTGTCGATTTCCAGGGTGGCCGCCATCTCGATCAGTTGCGAGACGTGCAGGGCTTTGAGTTCGGAAAGTTGCATGGGCGATGCCGGTTCGAACGTGAGTACGGAAACGGGGGATGAAATGGAAAGAATCGGGGCGCGCGGAAGAGCCTGTCGGGCAAATCACGAAGCCGGAGGCTTCCGTGTGCCGGGGTGTCCGCGCGGAAAGCGCGCAATGCGTGAACGGGAGTAGCGCAGACGCCGGTGGGGCGGAAAACCCGCAACCCACCGGAAGAATATCAGATATTGCCGTCGATGAACGTCGTAAGCAGCGGTTTCGACAGCGAGCCCACCCGCGTGCCGGCAACCGCGCCGTTCTTGAAGATCATCAGCGTCGGAATGCCGCGGATGCCGTACTTCGCCGGCACGGCCTGGTTTTCATCGACGTTGATCTTCGCAACCGCCAGCCGCCCTTCGTACTCCTTGGCCACTTCGGCCACGATCGGGGCGATCATGCGGCAGGGGCCGCACCATTCCGCCCAGAAGTCCACGAGGACGGGCACCGGAGACTTGAGCACATCCTGTTCGAAGCTTGCATCGGTGATGGCTTTTACGTCGCTCATTGGGGATTCCCTAGAATCGATAGGAAGGAAAAAAGTATACCGACGAACCTGCCCGAGAAGGTTCCGGCGGGGTCGGCTACGCCATACGGGCAGTCGACGTCGATCCGGTTTTTCCGTTTCCCCGGCGGGAACGCGGGGTTCCGCGGAACCCGATTCCGCGTCGCCGGGCCCGATGCGCCCCGTTGCGCGGGGTGCCGGCAAGGCGGCCGGGGCCGGAGGGACGGGCAGGTGTCACGCATCGTTTTGCGAGGGATCGATCATGCAGGAACGGCTGGTTCCGCCGGATGAGCGCTGGTGGCCTGGGGTGGCGGAGTTGCTGCGCGGCTTCGTCGAACCGGATCGGCGCGACCTGCGCCGCGTCACGGTGATCGTTCCGCGCATGGCGCATGCGGCGATGCTGCGCGCGGCGCTGGCCGACGCGTGGCCGGGAGCCGCGTTCGTCGGCCCCCGGACGACGACGATCGACGATTTCGCGGGGATCGAGCGTCTTGCGCGATGGCGACAGCGGGCGGAATTGTTCGATGCCCTGCGCGGCAGCGGTTGGGTGCGCGAAACCTTCGGTGCCCAGGCGGGGGTGCTGTGGGCATTGGCGCGCGACGTCGCCGCGTTGAGCGACGAACTCACCCTGGCGGCGAGCGGTGCCGTCGATGCGTTCGAGGGTCGCTGGGCCGCTGCGGTGCAGCGGCATTTCTCCCGTCGTGCGGCGCGACTCGGCGCCACGCAGGCCCAGTTCGTCCTGGCCTTGTGGCGCGCCGGGCTGGCGCCGGGGGCCGGTCCGGCGCGCGGCGCGGCGCGATTGCGGGAACGGCTGGAGGAGCGGGCGCGCGACGTCCGCGGTCCGTTCGTATGGCTGGTGCCGCAGGGCGCGGCGCCGTGGCAGCGGGCGGTCTGCGAGGTCATGGCGAGGCAGTCCGGGCAGCCCGCGATCCTGGTTGCAGCGGATCGGCCCGCGCTGGCGCGACATCATCGCTGGGTCGGCGCGGCGTGGCCCGAGGTGCTCGACGGGGAGCCGGGCGAGGCCGCGGAATTCGCGCCGCTCGCGGCGCGTGCCGCCGCGTTGTTTGGCGCATCCTCCGGCACATCTCCCGCGGAATCTCCGGCGGTGCCCGGATTTTTCGTCTACCGGACGTCCACCCTGGAAGAAGAGGCCACGGCTGCCGCCCGATGGACCCTGGACCGGCTGCGGCAGGGGGCGCGGCGCATCGCGCTGGTGGCGCTCGACCGGTTGACGGCGCGGCGGGTGCGCGCGCTGCTCGAACGCGCGCAGGTTCCCGTGCGCGACGAGTCGGGATGGAAGCTCTCGACCACCAGTGCCTGCGCGGTGGTGATCCACTGGCTCGATCTGGCGGCGCCGGACGCGGCGCCGCAGGATCGGCTGGACTGGCTGCAGTCGCCGTTTGCGGCGGGCGCCCGCGACCGGATCGAATCGTGGATCGCTCGTGCGCGAAGCGACAGGGACGCGTCCGGGAAGGACCATCTGCGCGGCCTGCGGTCCGCGCTGGACGACCTGGGGGTGACGGCGGCCCTGGCCGGCGATCCGGTGGGCGCCGCCGTGCTCGACGCCCTCGAGCGCCTGCAGGAGGAATGGCGCGATTTCGACCTGCGCCTGCGTCCTGCGGAATTCCGCGCGTTCCTGGCGGCGTATTTCGAAGAGATCGGTGCGGAGGTGGATACCGAGAGCCCGGTGCTGATGACCTCGCTGGCGGGAACGCGCCTGCGGCGCTTCGATGCCGCGCTGTTGATCGGAGCCGACGCCGACCATCTGCCGGGGAGTTCGCCGCCCGGCGTCCTGATGGCGCCCGCCGTCCGGCGGGATCTGGGCCTGCCTGGAATGGAAGCGATGCGGCGCGAGCAGACGCTCGATCTCGCGTGCCTGCTGGCGACGACGCCCGCCGTGGCGGCAACCTGGCGGGTCCGGCGCGGCGACGAACCGGCGGCGCTGTCGCCCTTGATCGACCGCCTCGACCGGCTGCTGCGGTTTTTTCCGGACGCCGCGCCGCGCATGAATGCCTTTGCGCTCGAATGGGACCCCGTGGCGGCATGGCCGTCGCTGCCGCGCGCGCCGCGCGCCGCGTTGCCGCGGCGGATCTCCGCCGGCGCGGCGCAGGATCTCGTCGACTGTCCCTACCGGTTCTTCGCCCGGCGCGCGCTGGGTCTGGCGGAGCGCGAGCGCGTGCGGGCGGCGCCGGACAAGCGCGACCTCGGTTCGCTCATGCACCGGGTCCTGTACGAGTTTCATCGCGCGCGCGATGCGGAAGCGGATTCCGTCCCGACCCCGGCTGCCGATGTTGCGGCGCTGCGTGCCGTGGTCGATGCGCAGTTCGCCCCCCGCCTGGCGGAGCAGCCCGCGCTGATCGCCTACCGGGAGCGGATCCGGTCGTGGATTCCGGGGTACGTCGCCTGGTTGCACAAGGACGAAGCCGACGGCTGGCGCTGGCGGAGCGGCGAATCGTCGCTGCGGCGGACATTCGCGTTCGGCGCGGAGGAGGCGGACTCGGGGTCGGTGGAGTTGCTGGGGCGGATCGACCGCATCGATGCGGGGCCTGATGGCGCGGTGCGGGTGATCGACTACAAGACGCGCAGCCCCGGCGCCTCGCGCAAGGCCCAGCGGGATTTGGGCGAGGACGTGCAGTTGGCGTTCTATGGATTGCTGCTCGATGCGCCGGGCCCGGCGCAGGCCGCCTACCTGCATCTCGAGCGGCCGGACGATCCTGCCGTGCCGGAGCGCGACGTGGTGTGCATGGTTGACGTGGAGCCTGCCGCCTATGCCGAGCAGATTGCGGTTCTGCGCACGCGCTTGCGCACGGACCTCGCGCGCATCGCCGCGGGCGCGCCGCTGCCGGCGAACGGGGCCGAGTCGGTCTGCCGGCGCTGCGAATTGCGGAGCCTTTGCCGCCATGGGTTTTCTTCTCCCACCGACTCATTCCCTGGTCCCTCGATCGGGGGAAGCGGCCTGGGCGAGGAGGCGCTTCGATGAGCGAATACACCATCGACGGCGCGCCCGTTCCGCACGAACGATTCATCGTCCGCGCCCTCGACCCCGCGCGCAGTTGCGTGGTCGAGGCCTGCGCGGGCAGCGGCAAGACCTGGCTGCTCGTCGGCCGGATCCTGCGCGCGCTGCTCGCGGGCGCGTCGCCGGGGCAGATTCTGGCGATCACGTTCACCCGCCGCGCGGCCCAGGAGATGCGGGAGCGCCTGCTTGCCGACCTCGGTACGCTCGCATGCGGGACCGACGACGAGGCCCTGGCGATGCTGCGGTTGCGCGGCCTGTCGCCGGAAGAGGCCGTGCGCGCCCTGCCGGCGGCGCGCGGCCTCTATGAGCGGGTGACGGTGGCCGAAAACCCGATCGCGATCGAGACGTTTCACGGCTGGTTCGGGCGCCTGCTGCGCGCCGCGCCGCTCGAAACCGGGCTGGGCGTGTACGAGCAGACCCTCGTCGAGCGCGTCGAACCCTGGATGGCGGAGGCGTGGACCGATTTCTGCGCGTTGCTGCTGCGTCCGGAGTCGGCCGATCGGCTGCGCGACTATCAAGAACTCGTGCGCTGGACCGGGGATGCCGCGGCGGAAACCCTGCTGCGCAACTTCGTGCGGCACCGCGCGGACTGGTGGTGCTTTCGCGGATCGGATTCCGATCCCGAGGCGATCGCGCGTTCGAGCGCGCCGATGCGCGCCCGCTTGCGGGAACTGCTGGGAGCCGACGACCTGTCTCCGACCGCTGCCTTGCAGGCTCCGCAATTGCGTACGGACATGATCGCGATCCGCGACACCTGGCGCGCGATCCGCGATCCCGGCGTTTATCTGCGCAACGCCATCGCCGGTGCCGACGCATGGCTGGCGGCGCAGGATGCGCGCGGCGGCGAGGCATCAGACGAGGCGTGCCTGGCGGCGTTCCTGGAAATCATCCTGACGCAGAACGGTACACCGCGCACGGTGCTCGATCCGGACCGCATCGAGAAGAAGTGCAAGCACGTTCCGGAACGACAGGCGGAGTACCGCGCACGGTACGAATCGGTCGTCGCCGTGGCCGAGGCGCTGCGCGACGCGCGGATGGAATGGGAGGCCCTGCGGATCAACGAGTGCGGCCTGCGCTGCGGCGCACACCTCCTGGCCGGATTCCAGGAGCGCAAGCGACGCGCCGGCGCGGTCGATTTCACCGATCTGGAGTGGATTGCCCACCGCCTGCTCGCCGATCCGGACTGCGCCGCCTATACCCAGTCCTGGCTCGACGCCCGGTACCGCCATCTGCTGGTCGACGAATTCCAGGATACCAATCCGCTGCAATGGCAGATCCTGCAGTCGTGGCTGGCGGCGTACGACGGCGACGCCGACCGTCCGAGCGTATTCCTCGTCGGCGATCCCAAGCAATCGATCTATCGGTTCCGCGGCGCGGAGCCGCGCGGTTTCGACGTCGCGCGGGCGCGCCTGGCGCGGGATTTCGATGCCGCGGCCCTGCGGACCAACGTGACACGGCGCAATGCGCCGGAGCTCGTCGCGCTCTTCAACCAGGTGTTCGCCGGCGTCAACCCGCTCTACCAGGGACAGCGCACGCTGGCACCGACGTCCGGGGGATATGCCGTGCTGCCGCGCATCGCGTCGGACACCGGCCGCGGTGGGGAGGCGGCGGAACGCCCCGCCGACGACGGACCGGGAACCGGCGCGGCGCGCCCGCGCGACGCCCTGACCCAGGCACGCACCGAGGAAGTCCGTGACGAGCGATACCGCGAAGGCCTGCAGCTGGCCGCGGCCATCGCGGCATGGCGGGCGCGCACGACGGTGAAGGAAGGGGCGGAGGAGCGCCGCGCGCGCTGGTCCGACGTGCTGGTGCTGGTCCGCCGGCGGACGTATGCGGGAGAACTAGAGCGCGCATTCCGCGATGCCGGAATTCCATTTTTGAGCGCACGCCGCGGCAGCCTGCTGCACCAGCTCGAAGTCGAGGATCTCGTCGCCCTGCTCGAATTCCTCGCCGCGCCCGACGACGACCTGCAACTTGCGCGTGCGCTGCGCAGCCCGGTCTTCGACTGCGATGAGGACGATCTGCGCGCATTGTCCGAGGCACGGGAGCATCCGGCTCCGCACGCGTCCGGCGCGACATCGGGCGCGGAACAGGACGCCCGCGTGGAACCCGGAGATTGCTGGTGGTTCCGCCTTTCGACGCGCGTGGCCGCGAGTCCGGCGCTCGGCCGTGCGCGGGATCTGCTGTCGCGCTGGCTGCCGCTGGCCGGCGTTCTGCCCGTGCACGACCTGCTCGATCGCGTGATCCACGACTCGGATCTGCGCGCGCGCTATGCCGCGGCGGCGCCGGTTACCGCGGGCGCACAGATCCAGGCCAACATCGACGCGTTGCTTGAACTCGCGCTGACCCTGGATGCCGGCCGCTTCCCCAGTCTCGCGCGCTTTCTGGGCGAACTGCGCGATCTGCGGGAGGCCGACGATTCCAATGCCGACGAAGGCATCGCCGCCGACGAGGATGCCGTGCATCTGATGACGGTGCATGCGGCAAAGGGCCTGGAGGCGCCGATTGTCGCCCTGCCGGACACGCACCTGCCCGACGCCCAGGAGGATCGCAACGACGTGCTCGTCGCATGGCTGCCCGATCGTCCCGCACCCGACCACGTTTCGCTGATCGCCAAGCTTTCCCGGATGGGGACGTCGCGCCTGCCGTGGATCGAACAGGACCGCGCGCAACGCCGCCAGGAGGATTGGAACCTCCTCTACGTCGCAATGACGCGCGCGCAGCAGGTGCTGCTCGTCTCGGGCGTCGATTCCCAGCGGGCGGGTTCCGGCACCTGGTACGAACGCATCGCGGCGCACGTGCCGCCGCAGGCGCTCGCGGAATCGGAAACCACGCTCCCGGTCGATCGCGCCCCCGGTGCCGATCCGCATACCGCGCGCGCAGGCCCGCGGTTCCGCGACTTCCGGCCGGCGCCGGTTTCCGGGTTCTTCGGCAGCCGCAACACCGCCGAACCGACCGCGGCGCAGCGGCTCGGCATCGCCTGGCACGCGCTGCTGGAACGCGCCGACGGGCAGGATGCCGCGATGGCTTCGGCGGAGGGCGTTGCCCGCGAGTTCGGGATTTCCCCGTCCGATGCGCAGCAGGCGATCGCGGCGGCCATCCGGGTGCGCACCGCGCCCGATCTGGCGCGGTTCTTCGCACCCGCGGGGACGGGGTCGGTGATCGGCGCGGATGCCGAAGTGGAACTCGTGGCGCGGGACGGCGCACCGCTGCGCATCGACCGTCTGGTCGAATTCGACGATGCGCTCTGGATCCTGGATTTCAAGTGGCGCCTCGATCCCGCATCGCTGCCCGGGTATCGCGATCAGGTGCGGCGCTATGCGCAGGCGCTGGCGGACGCGGGTCTGGACCGCGGCCCTGGAAGCCCGGGGAGCGAGGAACGCAAGCCGATCCGGATGCTGCTGGTCGGGTCCGATGGGGCAAGCATCGCGGTCGCCGGCGGATGATCAGCGCGGATCCGGAATGCCGGCCGGGTGAAAGGACTCGCCGCCGCGGTTCGCCAACTCCTCGTATTGCCGATATTTCTCCGTCACGACCTGCTGGGCCTGCGCCAGCAGCATCGCCGCCGCGGCCGGATCGGATTCGGCCAGCGCGCGGTAGCGCAGTTCGTTGTAGGCATAGTCGCGCAGCGCAATCGTCGGTCGCGGCGAGTCGAGGCGGAACGGCCCTTCTCCGACCTTGCGCATCGCCGGATTGAACCGGTAGAGCGGCCAGTTGCCGCTGGCGGTCGCCAGATCCTGCTGGCGCAAGCCCTGACGCAAGTCGAAGCCATGCGCAATGCAGTGGCTGTAGGCGAGGATCAGCGATGGGCCGGGATAGGCTTCCGCTTCGCGGAAGGCGAGCAAGGTGTGCTGCGGATTCGCGCCCATCGCCACCTGCGCCACGTAGACGTTGCCGTAGGCGA
>JAKBZN010000047.1 GCA_021842465.1 Pseudomonadota bacterium | reverse complement strand
CGCGCCGTGCACGAAGCTGCGGTCGAGCTTGACAATGTGGGCCGGTACGCCAAGCAAGTTGCTGAAGGAGGAGTACCCGGTTCCGAAGTCGTCGATCGCGAACGTGACGCCGACTGCCGCAAGTCGGTTCAGTGCATCCTTGACCGCGGCGTCGCCATGCAGGTCCATCGACTCGGTGATCTCGAGTTCCAGCGCCCCGCGTGGCATCCCGGTGGTTTGTAGTGCGGCGATCACCGTGCCGACGAAATGCGACCGGCGCAACTGGGCGGTCGACACGTTTACCGCCACCCGCGGAATCGGCACGCCGGCGGTGCGCCAGCGGCGGTGCTGTTCGCACGCCTCGATCAGAACCCAGGTGCCGATCGCATCGATCAGCCCGACCGTTTCGGCAAACGGCAGAAACGCATCCGGTGCAAGCAGGCCCCGGACCGGATGCTGCCAGCGCAACAGCGCCTCGACCGCAAAAATTCCTCCGGTCTCCAGGTCGACCAGCGGTTGGAAGTGCAGGAGGAATCCTCCGTGGGCAAGCGCCCCGCGCAGGTCCGCTTCGAGCGTGGCGCGGTTCCGGGCTTCGGCTGCCATTCCTTCGTCGAAGTATGCGTACCGGTTGCGGCCATTTTCCTTCGCCCTGTACATCGCCGTGTCGGCCTTACGCAGCAATTCTTCGGGGGCGCTCCCCGCCGACGGGTACGCCGCGATGCCAACGCTCGCGCCGATGTAGACCGGCTTGCCGTCGATGTCGAACCGCTTGGAGAGCGCGGCAATCAGTTGCCTCGCCACGGATCCGGCATCGCGCACATCGGGAAGATCCGTCAGCACGATCACGAACTCGTCGCCGCCGTGTCGGGCTACGACGTCGCTCTCCCGGAGGTTCTTGCGGATGCGCTCGGCCGCCGCCCGAAGGATGCCGTCGCCGGCGGCATGACCGAGCGTGTCGTTGATCACCTTGAACCGATCGAGATCGAGGAGCAGCACCGCCCCCTGGGTCTTTCTGGCCGCGGCGGCCGCGAGCGCGGCGCGGAGAGTCGGCAGCAGCGCGCGCCGGTTGAGCAGCCCCGTCAGGGCGTCGAGGTGCGCCAGTTCCTTGATGTTGCGATTGTGCTCGACCATCCGGCAGGTCATTCGCAGGCGACCCACGAGATCGCCGACCAGATCCCGTTGCTCCTCCGTCAGGTGGGGCGCGCGGGGGAATCCCAGGAGGATGACGCCGCGGACCTTTCGGGTACCCGGAATCGGAAAGACGGCGGGAGCCGGATCGAATTTCCAGGATTCCAGGATTCCGGTCGCCGCATCCGGAACCGGCAGGACCCCCTGCCAGTGCAGCACCGGCGCCGGGGGCAGGCGGTCGGACCAGGCATTGTTCGACACGGTCTCCATCCGCTCGATTCGATCCGGCTTGTCCGACCGGATTCCGTAGACGAGCGCTCGCGCGGCGGACGGAACGTCATCCAGGACCACCACGATCGACCGGGCGCCGGTGACGCCGCGCAGCAGGCGAATGGCGCTTTGTGCGATGACGTCGAGGTCCATCGAGGCGAGGATTTCCTTGTCGATGTGCAGCAGCGCTGCATGCGCTGCGACACTCAGTCCGATCCGCCGGGAAGCCTGTTGAAACGGTTGGGTCGATTCTCTCGTCGCGTTGGCGGCGGGCGGGATGGCAGCCATGCCGTGGCGACTGATCCGGCGCAGGGCTTGATTCAGCCGCGCGGATCGGGCCGCCGCGCCGCCGTTTCGGCCGAGCGCCAGGGCAAACAGGACCAGGATTGCGCCATAGGCAACGATCATTCCGACATCGATCGCGGTGGAACCGCGGGCGCGCCAGCCCAGATAGGCGAACACCGCCAGGAGCGCCGTCAGTTCGAAGAGATCGAAAGCAATTTCCCGCGCCCGCGCCAGCGGAGCGACCGTGCCGGATCCGGATCGGCGATGGCGTCGCGCGGGCGCATCGGCGCGGGATGGGTTCTTCATGGATGCGGCGATCCTTGACCAAGGGGGGAAGTCGGGGAAATTTCGCTGAAATAGCTAAAACGATATAAATGAAACAGAAGAATCATACCGTATTCGCGCGATAAAATGCAATATCTATCATATTTGATATAATCTGCACCATGGTTCACGATGGAAGGCGTTCCGCATGACCGGCTTGCGCGACCTGCTGCGGTCGAAAGGTGCCGAGGAGGAGGTCTGCTCGACCCGCGAAGCGGCCGAGATCCTGGGCGTTTCGCTGCGCACCATCCAGGTCTGGGTGGACAACGGCATCCTCGATGCCTGGAAGACCGCGGGCGGGCATCGACGGGTCACCCTGCGCTCCGTCCGCCGGGTGATGGACGGGCAGTATCCGGACTCCGGTCCGCGAAGCGATGCCGAACCGGACGTGCTGCTGGCGTACCAGCCGATCCTGGACCCGGACGAGAAGACCTACGGGTACGAACTGCTCTATCGGAGCGGCGACGCGAAGCGCGCCCGGTTCCAGGATCCGGTCGCCGCGACCGCCAAGGTGATCCGCGTGGCGTTCGGCGAGTTGGGGGTGCTCTCCGCGATGGGCGATGCGGTGTGTTTCGTCAACGTCGATCCGGAGATGCTTTTCAGCGACGCGCTCCTGACGCTTCCACCCGACCGCATCGTGCTGGAAGTGCCAGCCGCCACCGAACCCACGAGCGAAGTCCTCGAACGTTGCCGCCGGTTGCGTGGGGAGGGCCGCAGGCTGCTGTTGGATAACTTCGTGCCCGGCTCCAGCGCCACCCGGCTTCTCCCGGAAATGGCCTTCGTCAAAGTGGATTGGCGCACCGCGCCCGCGTTGCCTCCGCTTGCGACCTGGCTACCGTCCGGCGCGAAACTCATCGCCAGCCGCATCGAGACGAAGGACGCCTACCGGCTGGCGCAGCAGGCGGGCGCGTCGTATTTCCAGGGACACTACTTTGCAAGACCCGACATCGTGCGCGGGACCACCGTGGCGCCGCATCGCGTGACGATTCTCGAAGTTCTGGCGATGACTCTTGCCGATGCCGATCTTGCGGATATCGAGCGCCGCATCAAGGCCGACCCGGCGATCTGCTTCAGCCTGCTGCGCCTGACCAACTCGGCCGCGTTTCGCAGCGCCCGCCGAATCGACAACATCCGGGAAGTGATCCTTCTGTTGGGCCGCAAGAACCTGCAGCGCTGGCTGCAGGTCCTGCTCTTCGCCCACGAAAGCGATCCCGCGCGCTTCCCCAGCCCGCTGCTGCTTGCCGCAGCCTTCCGCGCGCGCCTGCTCGAATACCTGGCGGTCCTGGTGCAGGGCGGCGGCAATTTCCCCGAGAAGGCCTTCATGGTGGGCATGCTCTCCTTCCTGGAGGCCCTGTTGCATGTCCCGCTGCCGGACGTGTTGCGCGGGCTGCACCTGTCCGAGGACGTGGAAGGCGCCCTGCTGTGCCGCGACGGCACGCTCGGCGGCCTGCTTGCGCTGGCCGAGGCGCTCGATCAAGGGGACTTCGACGATGCGCAGGCGAAGGCCCGGAGCGTCGGGATCGTCAACGAGCAACTGCGCAATGGCGTCATCGACTCGATGCATTTCCGCAGCACGCTGGCGCACGCGTGATTGGCTTCGGCCGCGCATGCGACACCCATAAAGCCGTATGGCGACATGCGTCGTCGGCCGCCATCCGGCGCACGGACTTGGAATGACGGCAACGGCGGCAACTGGGATGGTTACCGCGGCCGATTTGCCTGCCCCGCACCTTGCAGTACCATATGACCAACAAAATGACCAATTTGGGCGCGTATGAGTACCGTTACCCTGGCAGAAGCCAAAACACATCTGAGTCATCTGCTTGATCAAGTTGAAGCCGGTGAGGAGGTGGTCATCACGCGTCGGGGTCTGCCGATTGCCCGCATCACGCCGGTTGAGAAGCCCAAGCGGGCCGTCAAATCCCTCGCCGAGTTTCGTAGCGGCATGCCCCGCTGGCGCAAATCCAGCGTGGAGCTGTTGCGCGAGATGCGTGACGAGGGACTTTGATGGTCTACTTCGACACCAGCTTTCTGACCCCACTCGTCCTCGAAGAAACCACCAGCGCCAAAATCGAGGCCTTTTTCGCGAAGGTCCCCGCTGGGGAGTTATGCGTGAGCCACTGGACCCGCGTCGAATTTTGCAGCCTCATCGCGCGTGAAGTCCGGATGGGCGGTTTGGTGGAGTCTGACGCGCTACTGGCCATCGCCCAGTTCGACGAACTGGTGAGCGAATCATTCCAAGTCACGGTCCCCGGCGTCGCGGATTACGAACTCGCCAAGGAGTACGTCCAACACTTCGCCGCCAAGTTGCGTGTCGGCGATGCGCTGCACCTGGCGATCGCCCGTAACAACGGCGCAAAGACCCTTTACACCCTGGACGAGGGCCTCTTGCATGCGGCCAAGCTCATGAAGGTTCCATCCAGCCGAGGCATCAAAATCTAGCCCCAATCGACTGCGGTGCGCCAACACGACCCAATGCCGGGGCCTCGGGGGAAGGCCACGACACATGGCGAGATTCGGCTTCCGCATGGGCGCGATGCCGGTTTCGGGGGAACCGGCCGGCCAACCGCTCCGACCGTAGCTTGCTCCATCTTGTATATTTTCATAATATACGTACATGATCGATCTTGCCAAGATCACCGGGTTCGACTGGGACGATGGGAATGCCCGCAAGAACGACAAGCATGGCGTGTCGGCCGCGGAAGCGGAGCAAGTCTTTTTCAATGCGCCCCTAGTCGTTGTTGCGGACACGCGGCATAGCGAGCGAGAGGTGCGGCTGCACGCGTTGGGAAAAAGCGATGAAGGCCGACAATTGCACATCACATTCACGCTACGCGATGCGAATCGGAAAATCCGTGTGATCTCGGCGCGAGATATGCACCGAAAGGAACGGGCATTCTATGAGCAAGAAACGTAAAACAATCCCAAAATTCAAGAGCGAAGCCGAAGAACGTGCGTTCTGGGAAACGCATGATTCGACCGACTACGTCGATTGGTCCCAAGCGCAACGGGTCGCCTTGCCAAACCTGAAGCCGAGCACAAAGACGATTTCATTGCGACTGCCGCAACATTTGCTCGATTCGATTAAAGCTGCGGCCAACGCTCGTGACGTGCCGTATCAGTCGCTCATTAAAGTCTGGTTACAAGAAAAATTGCACAGCCACTAAGACCTGCTGGCTACAGACGGAAAAGGGTTTGATTTTCCGGAATTTTCCGCAGGGAGAAAAAGCGGAAAGAGTCGTGGTGCCCAGGAGAGGCACCAACTTTCCTTTAATACCAAGGCTAGTTAGCATTCGTGTGCCAAAAATGTGCCACGCCACGGCGGGGCGGGGCGCCGGAACTTACCGCCCCAGAGGGAGTTTTGCGGCATTTTACGCACCACGCGCCCGATCGACCTGCTCGATCGGGATCATGCCGCACGCGTTGAACGACAAGATCCCGGCGCGCATCATGCTGCGCACGGTCCGATCGCACAGCCCGAGCATTTCCGCCGCCTGTTTCTGCGTTACCTGCGTTGGTCGGGGATGCTGGGCGGCGTAGCGCTCCAAGGCAGCCACAATGATTTCCTCGGTTTGGCGGTTCGTCATGATCAATCATTGAGCGTGCATGCAATACACCAATGATCGCCGCTGCTGATTTCTGTGTCGCGCGCTTTTGAAAAAAACTTGCCGCTATTCGCGGAAAACTACTTGCTTCCGGAAATGAGATCCAGCAGTCCGTTTCGCGCCCTGCCAACAAAGTAGATACCCCATACAACAGCGCCAACCCCGCCGCAGGCCCCATCCGGGCCGCCTTGGGCTTGTGGCGGCCCCTCGAACCGGCCGGCCCCACACCCCGCGACGGCAGTTCGCCCTGAACCCCATAGCGCGAACCTTGCACCCCCCACCCCAACTTGACATGGTGGGGGTCGTTGGTTCGAGTCCAATCGCGCCTACCAATTTCCCGTTCGGAATCCGTTCCTTCCGGGGCAAATCAAACCGCCGTTCCGGCGGTTTTTTTGTGGGCGCGCGGAGCGCGGATGCAATCTTGCCCATCCCGTCCGTGTCTTCGCTGCCCCCGACGCCATGGAATACGGTGGGGGTTGGATCCCTCTTGCGCCGTGGAGTCCGGCGTTCAGCGTTGCACCGGTTGGTCCGACAGGATCTGCTCCCCAAACCACGATCGGATTTCCGTCACCCGCATCACGCTTTCCAGCGCAATCTGCTCCTGGAAGGCTGGCAGGGCGCAATAACTCAGTCGATGCAACGGGTCGCGGTTTTCGTACAGGTCCAACTCGAAGCAGGTTCCGAATCGACCACGGGATTGGACGGATTTTCCGCTGACGGTGTACAGGGATTGGCGGTGGTTTCCCAGGAAATCGTTGCCCAGGACGCCAATGCTTCCCAGCACGGCAAAGGATGTCATGACGGAGACGACCAGCGTGTCAAGCCAGGCCGATCCCGGTGTGAAGACACGCAACTCGAGGCGTTTTGTACGGTAGCGGCATCCGATCAGGTTGGGCTGCATGCCGAGACTGAGCAGAAGCGCCATCGGCACGCCAACGAGAAATGCCAGCACCTCGAATACGCGGCTCGGCTCGAAATTGTGCCCCTTGAAGATCACGCCGACGGCTGCGGCCGTACTGGCATACGTCAGTACCGTGTACCAACGGGGGGGCCTTGGCGCATTGAATGCACCGATATCGTCGAACCCGGTCATCAGGATCCGAATGTGAAGGCGTATGCCTCGAGGCCTGGCGCATCCGCGCGGATCTCCACCACGCCGTCGCGCAGCGCGCCCTGATCGATCAGTTCATAGAGGGTGTCGTGCGCGATCGTCACCGTGCCGCCCGGCGCGTCCTTTCCGGCCGAGCCCTTCGGCGGCGCGCCGTTCAGCCGGATCGAGGCC
>JAKBZN010000003.1:45791-130581 GCA_021842465.1 Pseudomonadota bacterium | reverse complement strand
CCGCCTCGGTGAGCACCAGTTCTGCTTTCCGTCTTCCCGCCATCTCTTCCTCGCCTCTCCAACCGAACTGTACGAGAGACAGCGAAATGGCGATATAGTTCAACGAATTAATGACTCACTACACTAGGATCCGGCGCGGTAGCGGGGATACCCCTCTACCGCCTGCGGTCACGTCTTTTTTCGCAGGGCATCCCACGCCCGCAGGGCCAGCGGCGCGATCTCCGAGGCGGTGAGGCCGCGGTCGGCGCCGTGCAGGTCGGCGGCGCGTCCATGCAGCCATACCGCGCCACGCACCGCGTCGAGCGCAGGGTAGCCCTGGGCCAGCAAGCCGCCGATCATTCCGGCCAGCACGTCGCCAGTGCCTGCGCTTGCCAGGGCCGGGCCGCCGGTCGGGTTGACCCAGCATGCCCCGGCGGGCTCTGCGATCACCGTGCCGGATCCTTTCAGCACCACGATGCTCGAGAACCGTTGCGCCAGTTCCCGGGCACTGGCCCGCCGGTCAAGCTGCACGGCCGCGATCTCGCAGCCCAACAGTCGGGCCGCTTCGCCGGGGTGCGGCGTGATGATCCGGATCGCAGGGCGAGTCGCGAAACTCCGCGCCAGGGCCGGATTCGCGGCAATCTGTGTCAGTCCGCCGGCATCGAGCACGAGGGCGGCGGTTGCGTCGATTGCGCGTGCGAGCGCGCCGGCACCCGCGGGGTCGGCATCCAGTCCGCAGCCGGCCACGGTGGCGTCGAGGGCCTCCGGAAAGTCCTGTTGCGGGCGCAGCATCAATTCCGGTTGCAGAGGATCGATTCGCAGATCGGGCGCGCCGAGGCAGTCGGCGTAGACCCGGCCGGCACCGATCCGCAAGGCGGCGCGCGCCGCCAGAATCACGGCGCCGACCATGCCGCGACTCCCTCCGATCACTCCGACAGCGCCGAAGTCCCCCTTGTGGGCATCGCATTGTCGCGGGACAAGCAGGCTCGGAAACAGGGCAGGGTCGTTGCGCATCGGGGGTGTCGGTGGAAACTTGGCGCAACGGTACACCGATCCCGGGAATTCGGAGCGCGTCGCCGCACACTTCGGCAGACCCGATTCCGGGGAGAGGAAATAGACTCCCCGGGGAGGTGAGCCTGTCAGAGCTGCGATAGATCAATGAATCTTCCGGAAAAAAATGGGATTCCCAGTGATTTACTGGGTTCGGTGTGCATCTGCTACGCCCCGCTGATCGACAAGAAGCGGAGGGCGATCGGCACGCGCCTGACCATGCTGGCGATCAATCCGGCGCAACGTCCTCCGGTTGGGCGCGTCCTCGATGCCGTCAATTCGATCTGGTCGGAGGCGGTGCAACCGATGCTGGTGGCACCGCTCGACGCGGAGTTCGACGAGTCCGTGCTCGACTGGAAGGCGCCGCGCAACGCCTTGTTGGAGATCCCGGCCAGCCGCCTGGTCGATCCCCAGACGCAGGGCATTACCCAGGCTCTGTTCCGCGACGGCAAACGATTGGCGCTGCGGGGACGTCCCGAAGTGCCCTTGCCCCCGGCGCTGCTGTCCTGTTTCGAGTTCGCGATCATCCATGTGAGCGAGGATCGCCGGCGGGTGGCGCCGGCGCCGGCCGGCGCGGTACGGCATCTCCCCTATGTGATCACCGGGGTGCAGACGGTGGCCGATGCCGTGGCGTGCTTCGAACGCGATGCGGCGGCCTGCGTGGGCTGGCCGATCGAGGACCCGGCGGTGTCGGCTGTCCGGCCCCTGCAGCCGGAGCAGGCGGTGGTGCTGGAACTGTTGCGCCTGGTGCGCGACGACGCCGACCTGCAGAAGATCGAGCTGACGCTGCGGCGCGACCCGGCACTGGCGTTCAAGCTGTTGCGGCTGGTGAACTCGGCGGCGTTCAACCTGCCCGTGCAGATCACCTCGTTCCAGCACGCGGTGATGATGCTGGGGTACAAGAAGCTCAATCGCTGGCTGTCGCTGCTGCTGGCGACGGCGTCGCGGGAAGCCAATGCCTTGCCGTTGATGCACGCGTCGATCCGCCGCGGGATTTTTCTCGAATCCATCGGCGCGAACGCCAACCACGGCGCGGAGGTCCGGGACGAGCTGTTCATCACGGGCGCGTTTTCGCTCCTCGACCACATTACCGGCGCTCCCTTCGACCGCTTGTTCGAGTTGATCTCCCTGTCGGACACGATCGTCGAGGCGGTGCTTCATCGCACGGGACCCTACGGCCCCTACCTGACGCTCATCGAGGCCATCGAGCGCAGCGATCCGCTCACGGTGCGCAGGCAGGCCGAATACCTCGCGATCCCGATCGCCGCCTGTAACGACGCCCTGCTCAAGTCGCTCGCCGCCGCGCAACTGCTGGACGGGGAAATTTAGGCGGCTGCGCAAGAGGCAAGCCTTTCTGCCGCGTGCCTCCGCGACCGGCACGGCGCAGGAGAAAAATCCAACGGGAAACCGCCGGTGAGGGATTTCAAGCCCCACCGGCGGTTTTTGCGAGAGACATCCCGAAATGATTACTGGCAGGTGAACCCTGCGTTGCCGACGTTGCTGCTCGCCATCGTTCCGCTGTTGACTGCACCAGCGGTGGCGGAACAGGTCTGCTGCTGGGAATACTGGGTCACGGAATAGGTCGCACCGGACGGAACCGGGGTGGCGAACGCAAAGTTCACGGTTGCGGGAGGGGCCCCCGATTGCGTACATGCGGAATTTCCTTGGCTGAAGCCGACATAGTCGGTTTCGACGAGGACTCCGTCAATGGAGAGGAAAACCGGCGTGCAATTGAAGTTCTGCTGCACGTACGTGAAGTCGACTACGCCCCCTACCGTATATCCGCTGCCGCTGCTCGAATACACGCTTCCATTTCCGCTGACCGGGCTGGCCGTGTATCCGGTGCTTCCGCTCGGCGCCGGCACCGTTCCGGAAACGGTGCAATTGCTCAGGCCACCGCTTCCTGCGGTACACGTCATGTTCGCCTGCGCATTGGTCGCGCCCAGGGTGTAGTTTTGGGATACCGTCAGCGTCGATCCGTTGAGACACCCGGACCAGGTTCCGGTCATCGGGCCGTTGCCGCCGTAGGTGTTGTTTGCGCCGGAACAGGCTCCCCCGCCGGCGATGACCGATGCGCCGCTCTGGGAAAATGCGACCGACAAGTCACAGGTCTCGGGCACGCCGGATAGCGTCGTCGTGAAGGTGCCGGCTCCGGTTGTCGGCAGTGTGACCGTCGTGGAGGAGGAACACGACGGAAATTGCGTAGCGGTCAGCGTCACGGGACTTCCCCCGAACACCCCTGCTGGCGCCGTGCGTGCAAACGCAACGGTTCCCATCACCGTTCCGTTGATGCTGAGCGTTCCGGTTTCCGTGGCGAGATTCCCGGTCACGACCCACGGCGAGTTGCCGCCGCCTCCGCCCGTCGTTCCCGTGACGGTGATGGCCCCGCTGGAGGGCGTCCAATTGCCACCGCCGAAGGATCCGCCACCGCCGCCGTTGCTGCCGGTTTCGATGAGCATTCCGACGACCGACCCATCGGATTCCGCGATCATCGCCGCGGATCCGCCGTGCATTCCGTTCGCCGTTGCGGCGCTGTTTGGCGTGAACGTTCCGAACCAGATTCCCGCATCCACGTTCTGGGTGCCTGGCGACGCTTCGGTCATATTCGCCGTGAACGAAGTGCCACTCCCCGAAGTAATGGCCAAACATGTGGGGCACGTTGGCATGCTTCCGCTCGTCGCCGCGGGAACCGTTCCCGTCCCCGTCCCCCCGCCGGCCGATGCGATATGGAAGGTGATCGACCCGCCAGCGTTGACGATCCAGGTTCCGTAGATCACCTCGCCGCTGTTGTCCATTCCCGCCACCGTTCCGTTGCCGAGCAACTGGATGGTGGCGCTGCCGGTTGCCGGCGAGTTCGCCGTGATGGTCCAGGTGCTGTTCACGAATTGGCTGTTCGCCGCGGCGGACGACGCCGCCTGGATCGAGGTGTTCATGTTGGTGACCGCGGTCGACGATGGAACGACGGTGACGCCGGTGATTCCCGCGTTCGACAATGCGGTCTGCAGGCCAGTCACGACGGCGGAAATGCCTCCTTGCGCATCCAGGGTGGCCAATCGCTGCTGCAGGTTCGAGGCGGCAGTTCCACTCGGCAGGACGATCGAGCCGCTCGCATTCGAGGATGACGAACTTCCGACCTCCCCGAGGGTCTGCAGAAATTGGGCGATCGCGGCGGCCTTGGGCGCGTTGGTTGCCGTAACCGCGCTGCCGGATGGAGCCTCCCCTGTGATCGTCACCGGGGTCACCACGCCATTGACGGGAATGACCACCGCATTGCCCAGGGGCATGCCGAGCACCGTGAACGTGACCGTATCCCCCGTCTTGTACGTGAACGAACCATCGCTCCCGGTGATGCCGGTCAGGCCGGAGGACGTCGTATAACCGGCGCCCGCCACCGGTGCGTCGACGAAATATCCGACGGTGGAGCTTGCAACACCGGCGCCGGGGATCGAAGACGATCCTCCACCGCCGCAGCCTTGTAACGCCACTGCCAGCGCCAAGGCGGCCACCGCGCCGCCGATTCCCATCGTGATCCGTTTCATTGCGCTTCTCCTTGATCGGCCCGCCGTCATCGCGACGATCCCGCAAATGCGCTTTGAATATAGGTACGAGGGTTCCGCGGCGCATCCCTCGAAAGGAGGGATTTGTGGATCGCGACCTGGCATCGGCAGAGGGAGTCCCCCGCCGTGCCATGGATCGGCCGATCTGGCGGGCAAGCGCAATGCATTTCGGCCATGCCGGTCGGGAAGGAGGACCGGCGTGGCCCTGCGGGAATTTCCCTGCGGCGGTTGCGTACGGTTATTGCATACCGGAATTCCGACGGGTAGATTCACGCTGTGGGGAGATCGCGCATAAACCCCCACGAAATCCAGGCAGCGACCATGATCAGCCTGTCGAGCAAGGACTACAAAAATATTCTCGACACCATCGACATCGTGTATTCGGTGTCGGATCGGAACGCGATGCTGGACGCGTTTTGTGGGCAGTTGCGGAAGGCCATCGGTATCTACAGCGCCATTTTCGTGCCCGCCGACCCGCAAACCGGAAACTTTTGCTTTCACGGGTATCGCGTCTATAACAATTCCGAGGGCGCGCTGCTGACCTATCTCGCGCACTATGCGCCGCAGGATCCCTTCGTTTCCTCCGGCTGGTTCCGGGATCATCCGAATCAGGTGATCCGGAACACGGATCTGATGTCCGATCTGGTTGAAACGGAGTTTGCCCAGGATTTTCTCCTTCCGGTTGCGAACGTGTTCCACGT
This sequence comes from Pseudomonadota bacterium, assembly GCA_021842465.1. Classification (GTDB taxonomy): domain Bacteria; phylum Pseudomonadota; class Gammaproteobacteria; order Burkholderiales; family Burkholderiaceae_F; genus GJ-E10. The sequence goes on along the minus strand of JAKBZN010000003.1, from coordinate 125,294 downwards.
CCTCGCCTCGACCCTGCAGGTCCAGGGAGATCGGGTCGGAATCCTGGGTATCCACCGCCAGCGACGGGACCGGGCTTTCGGCGCACGCGAAATCGCCATCCTGAATCGGCTTCTTCCCCACTTGGCCCGGGTCCTGCAGCGCGCCGCGCTTCTGGCCGAGGAGTCATTTTTTACCGAGATGGGGGTGGTGATGACCGATTCGCGGGGGAAACCCTGCTTCATGAATCCGGTGGCGAAGAGCGCGCTTCGCGGTGCGGAAGTTGCATCGCTCCCCGACCCCGGCAGCGGCACCTCGGCGGCCTTTTTTCGGCGCGGGCGGCGCAGCTATCGCGTACGTACCGTACCCGCGGTGGGAAGGAATTCCGGCAGGTTCATCCTGCTTGAACCATACCCTGCCATGCCCCGACTGGCGGGCGGACTGAGCCGTTTCGTGCTCAGCGACCGGGAGAAGGCCGTCGCAGCGCTCGTGGCGCAGGGTCTATCCAATCGCGACGTGGCCGAGCAGCTTTTCATCAGCGAACTGACGGTCAAGGACCACCTCAAGCGGATCTTCGGCAAACTCGAAGTCCGGCGCCGCAGCGAGCTCGCCGCTTGCATCCTCGGGATCGCGCCCCGGGATTCCGGGCGGCCGTCCGATCCGGCCTAGATTCCGTACGGTGGACGGACGACGTCTCGCGGCGTCCAACCCGTGGTTGTATTACAATCCGCGGTTCCTTGCCGCACCGGAGCGTTGTGCTTTCCGGGCGGCTGATCCCGTCAGGGTGAATCCACGAGGAGTGTTCATGCGTCATTACGAAATCTGTTTCATCGTCCATCCGGACCAAAGCGAGCAGGTCCCGGCGATGATCGAGCGGTATCGCACGCTGGTCACGTCGCAAGGCGGCCAAGTGCATCGGGTCGAGGACTGGGGCCGGCGCCAGCTGGCCTACCCGATCCAGAAGCTCGTCAAAGCCCACTACATCCTGCTCAACATCGAATGCACCAAAGCCACTCTCGACGAGCTCGAGCACGGCTTCCGCTACAACGATGCCATTCTGCGGCACCTCACGACGGTGCAGAAGAAGGCCGTCACGGACCCCAGTCCGATGATGAAGACCGTCGAGCGCGAAGAAGCGCGCAAGGCGGTGACCGAGCAGGCGGCAGTTCCGGCGGTTTGACCGGTTCGGCGTGAACCGCGTCGTGTTGAACGCGGTGCTCGTCGAGCGGGCGGCGCTACGGACCACCCCGGCGGGCGTTGCGGTGCTGGAAATGCAACTGCAACACCGCTCGGAGACGGTCGAAGCCGGTGTTCCTCGGACGCTTGATTTTTCCGTCGACGCCATGGCGATCGGCGAAGCGGCGAGGAGCCTGGCAGCGGAAAGCCTGGGCGCCGCGCTGCGCGTCTCGGGGTTTCTCGCGCCGCGCAGCCAACGGAGCAAGCGTGTGGTGGTGCATATCACGCAGGTTGAGCGGGTTCCTGGGGAATCCGCATCTGGGATTCGATAACGAGTTTTTTCGGAGCATGCAATGAGTGCAGTGATGCGAAGCGGGGGCAAGTCGAAATTCGGCGCCAAGGGACGCGGCAAGCCGGGCGGCCGGCGCGGCAATCAGCAGAACGCGCTGTTCAAGCGCAAGAAGTTCTGCCGGTTCACGGTCGAGAAGGTCGAAAGCATCGACTACAAGGATGTCGACACCTTGCGCGACTTCATTCAGGACAACGGCCGCATCATCCCGGCCCGCCTGACGGGAACCAAGGCGCACTACCAGCGCCAGCTGGACACGGCGATCAAGCGTGCGCGCTTCCTGGCGCTGCTGCCGTACACGGACATTCACTGAGCGCTGGGGCGGGATTCATCATGCAAGTCATTCTTCTCGACAAGATCAGCAATCTGGGCCAGTTGGGCGACGTCGTCCGCGTCAAGGACGGCTACGCGCGCAACTTCCTGATCCCCAAGGGCAAGGCACGGCGTGCGACGCAGGTCGCGCTGCAAGAGTTTGAGGTCAAGCGCGCGGAACTGGAGCGCGTGCACGCCGAACGGCTCAAGGCGGCGCAGGAAGCCGGCGAGCGCCTCCAGGGCATCACGCTGCAGATCACTGCCAAGTCCGGCGTCGACGGCCGTCTGTTCGGATCGGTGACCAACTTCGATATCGCCGAAGCGCTGGGCAAGCAGGGCTTCGAGGTTCCGAAGGCCAATGTGCGGCTGCCGCAAGGCCCGCTCAAGGCGATCGGCGACTACAAGGTCGCGGTTGCCCTGCATACCGACGTCGTGGTCGAGATCACGGTTTCGGTCCTCGGCGAGCACGTGTAACGCCTTTCCCCTCTCCCGCGGCGCGGGAGAGGGGCTGGGGTGAGGGTGATAGCGAATCATGAACTGGTCCCCCTCCGCGCAGGAATCCCCGGACACCCAGATCGCCGCGCTGCGGACTCCGCCGCACTCGGTCGAGGCGGAAACCTCGGTGCTCGGCGGGCTGTTGCTCGACAACGGCGCCTGGGACCGCATCGCCGACCGGATCGCGTCCGACGACTTCTATCGGCACGACCATCGGCTGATCTTCCAGCACATCGCCCGGCTCATCGACCAGTCGCGGCCGGCGGACGCCGTGACGGTTTTCGAGGCCCTGCGCACCAGCGGCAAGGACCAGGAGGCCGGCGGCCTCGTCTATCTCAACGAACTCGTCCAGAACACCCCATCGGCGGCAAACATCCGGCGCTATGCCGAGATCGTGCGCGAGCGGGCGGTGCTGCGGCAACTCGTGCGCGTCGGCGAAGAGATCGCCGACTCGGCGCTCAGCCCACAAGGGCGGGAAGCCAAGCAGATCCTCGACGAGGCCGAAACCAAGGTCTTCCAGATTGCCGAGCAGGGCGCGCGGGGCCAGGGCGGCTTCATCAAGCTCGAGCCCCTGCTGTCCAAGGTGGTCGAGCGCATCCAGGAACTGTTCGAACGCCCGGACCATGGCGACGTCACCGGAGTGCCGAGCGGCTTCAAGGATCTCGACAGCAAGACGGCCGGGTTCCAGGCGGGCGACCTCGTCATCATCGCCGGCCGGCCTTCGATGGGGAAAACCTCGTTCGCGCTCAATATCGGCGAGCACGTGGCGATCGACATGGGCATGCCGGTGGCGGTGTTCTCGATGGAAATGGGCGCGGAGCAGCTTGCCTTGCGGATGCTCGGTTCGGTCGGGCGCATCGACGCCCAGCGCCTGCGGACCGGGCGCCTGCTCGAAGAAGACTGGCCGCGGGTGAGCGAGGCGATCGAGCGCATGCACACGGCACCGCTGCATATCGACGAAACGCCCGCGTTGGCGCCGCTCGAGTTGCGGGCGCGGGCACGCCGCCTGGCGCGTGAGTATGGCAAGCTGGGGATGATCATCGTCGACTACCTGCAGCTGATGTCGGGTTCGTCGGCGGGCGAGAACCGGGCGACCGAGATCTCGGAGATCTCCCGGTCGCTCAAGGCGCTGGCCAAGGAGCTGAAGGTGCCGGTGCTGGCGCTGTCGCAGTTGAACCGCACCGTGGAGCAGCGTACCGACAAGCGTCCGGTCATGTCCGATCTGCGGGAATCGGGCGCCATCGAGCAGGACGCCGACGTGATCCTCTTCATCTACCGCGACGAGGTCTACAACCCCGACACGCAGGACAAGGGCGTCGCGGAGATCATCATCGCCAAGCAGCGGAACGGACCGATCGGCAAGGTGCAGTTGCGGTTCGGCGGCGAGCACACGCGGTTCGACAACCTCGCGCTGTCGACCCCGCCGCCGTTCTGATCCGCGCCTGGGAACCTTCTCCCCCGCTCCCGCAAACGGAACGCAGCAGGGTAGGGTCCTCCCCCTCCCGCAAACGGAACGTGGCAGGGTAGGGTCCTCCCCCTCTCCCGCTTGCGGGAGAGGGCGGGGGTGAGGGTGCCCGCAGCAGCAGTCCGCCGAGCAAGTCGCCGCTACAGCGCTTCCGCCGCGTAATCCGCCAGCCTCGAGCGCTCCCCACGCTGCAGCGTCACGTGCCCCGCGTGGGTCCAACCCTTGAACCGGTCCACGGCATAGGTCAGGCCCGAACTGCCCTCCGTGAGATACGGCGTGTCGATCTGCGCGATGTTGCCCAGACACACCACCTTGGTGCCCGGGCCGGCGCGGGTGACCAGCGTCTTCATCTGCTTGGGCGTGAGGTTCTGCGCCTCGTCGATGATCAGGAACTTGTTGACGAAGGTGCGGCCGCGCATGAAGCTCATCGACTTGATGCGGATGCGCGTGCGGATGAGGTCGTTGGTCGCGGCGCGGCCCCACTCGCCGCCGCTTTCGTCGCTGCGGTTGAGGACCTCGAGGTTGTCCTCGAGCGCCCCCATCCACGGCGCCATCTTTTCCTCTTCGGTGCCCGGCAGAAACCCGATGTCCTCACCGACCGGCACGGTCGCCCGCGTCACGATGATCTCGCTGAAGCGCTTGGTCTCGAACGTCTGCGCCAGGCCGGCGGCCAGCGCCAGCAGCGTCTTTCCCGTGCCCGCCTGGCCGATGATCGAAACGAAATCGCAGTCGGGATCGCTGAGGAGATTGAGCGCGAAGCACTGCTCGCGGTTGCGCGCCGTGATGCCCCAGATGGCATTCTTGGCGTGGAGATAGTCGCGGAGCACGCGCAGCACTGCGGTCTTGCCGCGGATCTCGCGGACCTGGGCGTAGAACGGCGTGCCGCTTTCCAGGTAGACGAACTGGTTGACGTGCAGATCGGCCACCAGCGGCCCCTGGATCCGGTAGAACGTGCTTCCGGCCTGCTGCCAGGATTCCACGCCTTTGGCGTGGCGTTCCCAGAAGTTGGCGGGCAGGGCGTAGATCCCGGTGTAGAGGATGTCGCTGTCGGCGAGGACCTTGTCGTTGAAGTAGTCTTCGGCCGCGAGGTCCAGGGCGCGGGCCTTGACGCGAATGTTGATGTCCTTGGACACCAGCACCACGTCGCGCGCCGAATCCTGCTCCTTGAGCGCCCGCACCACTGCCAGGATGACGTTGTCGGCCTTGCCCGATGCCAGGTTCGCCGGCAGGGCGCCGCCCAGCGTCTGGGTCTGCAGGAACAGTTTGCCGGTCGCCTCGGTGTTGCCCAGCGACGACAGGGGAATCCCGTCCTCGATCGGCGTCTCGCAGGCGGCGACCAGTCCGTCGAGCGATCGGCTGACCTGGCGGGCGTTGCGCGCGACTTCGGACATCCCCTTCTTGTGCCCGTCGAGTTCCTCGAGCGTCATCATCGGCAGGAAGACGTCGTGTTCCTCGAACCGGAAGAGGCAGCTCGGGTCGTGCATCAGCACGTTGGTGTCGAGCACGAAGAGGCGCGGGCGCGCCGCCGGCGCGCGCGCCTTGCGGCTGCCGCTCCGGACCGGCGTGCCGACCAAGGACAGGCGCGCCGCCGCCGCCCCGGCGGCGTGGGCGGATTCCGGCGCGGCGGCGGGCGATGTCTCGGCGCGCCGGGGGGCGCCGTGCGAGACCGCATGCTTGGCCGGAGCCCCCGTTGCGGGTTTGGTGTGCGCTTGCGGATGGGCTTGCGAAAGGTCGAGAATCGTCGCGGGCTTGCTGGGCGCCTTGGGCAGGGGCATCGGGAGCTTCTTTCGGCGAAGGGAAGACGGAAATCGGCGTGGTCGGGGGCGGGGGTCAGGATCCCGCCGCCAGTTCCTCTACGGCGCGCAGGACGGCCTCGGCATGGGCGGGAACCTTCACGCCGCGCCACTCCTGCCGCAGGACGCCCTCGGCGTCGATCAGGAAGGTGCTGCGCTCGATGCCGCGGACCGGTTTGCCGTACATGGTTTTCTGCTTGATCACGCCGAACCGGCTGCATACCGCCTCGTCGGTGTCGGCCAGCAGTTCGAACGGCAGTTCCTGCCGCTCCCGGAAGGTCTCGTGCGAGCGCAGCGAATCGCGTGAAATCCCCACGACGCGCGCGCCCGCCGCGACGAAGTGGTCGTGCATCGCGGCGAAGTCACGCGACTCGGTGGTGCATCCGGGCGTGTTGTCCTTGGGGTAGAAGTAGAGCACGACGATGTTGCCGCGATGTTGCGAGAGGCGGAATTCGCCGGCGGTCGACGCGGCGGAAAAGTCGGGGACGGGCTGGCCGGGATGGATGGGTTCGGTCATGGTTGTTCCGGGATGGCAGGGGGGGGCTCGTCGGGCGGGAAGAATGCGGCGACCACGCGGCGGCCTTCGGCAACGAGGATGTTGATGGTCCGGCAGGCCGCCGCAGTGTCCATGACCTCGAATCCGATCTGCGCCTGCGCCAGGGGCGCCAGCGCCGCCGGTTGCGGAAAGCGTTGGCGGGAGCCGGTTCCAAACAGCACGATTTCGGGGTGGAACGCCAGGATCGGCGCCACGTCGGCCGCCACCAGCGCCGACGGGTCGGTGACCGCCCAAGGTTGTACAGCGGCTTCCGGGGCAAGCAGGATGCCGCCCCATTCGTTCCAGGCGTACCGGACCCGGTCGATTTCGATGTATCCGGGTCCGTAGCCGGTCACGGTGCTGGAATTCGATGGCGCCTGGTAATGCAGCTTCAATCGCGCTCCGCGCGCCACGTCTGCGGTGCCGTGGCGGCCGGGTGCCGCCAGTCGGGGTGCTGCCCGCAGGGGGTTGCCCACGTCTCGTGGCGCAGATCGGGTAAATTATGCAACCAACCACGATTTCCGGCATCTGCCGGAAAATCCGGACTTTTTGCGGACGCGGAGGGCGGTCGCCAGCGGGGCTGCCGCTTCCTGCCTCCCGACTTTGAAACACTCGAGAATGAATTCAGGGAAACCGGAGTTTTCGCGCATCAAGCGCCTGCCGCCCTACGTCTTCAACATCACCGGCGAGCTCAAGATGGCCGCGCGGCGGCGCGGCGAAGACATCATCGACATGAGCATGGGCAACCCGGACGGCGCCACGCCTCCGCACATCGTCCAGAAACTGGTGGAGGCGGTGCACCGGCCGGACACCCACGGTTATTCGGTGTCGAAGGGGATCCCGCGCCTGCGGCGGGCGATCACCCATTGGTACCAGACGCGGTACGGCGTCGATCTCGATCCCGAGAGCGAGGCGATCGTCACCATCGGCTCCAAGGAAGGCCTCGCGCACCTGATGCTCGCCACGCTTGATCGTGGCGACACGGTGCTCGTGCCGAACCCCAGCTATCCGATCCACATCTACGGAGCGATCATCGCGGGCGCAGACATCCGCTCGGTGAAGCTCACGCCGGGGGTGGATTTCTTCGGCGAACTCGAGCGCGCCATCCGCGAAACCCTGCCCAAGCCGCGGATGATCGTGATCGGGTTCCCGAGCAACCCGACGGCGCAGTGCGTCGACCTCGACTTCTTCCGGCGCGTCATCGATCTGGCGCGCGAGCACGGCATCTATGTCATCCACGACCTCGCTTACGCCGACATCGTGTTCGAGGGCGAGCGGGCGCCGTCGATCATGGAGATTCCCGGCGCGCGCGACGTGGCGGTGGAATTCTTCACGCTGAGCAAGAGCTACAACATGGCCGGCTGGCGCGTGGGTTTCATGGTCGGCAACCGCGACTTGGTCGCCGCGCTGGCGCGGATCAAGAGCTATCACGACTACGGCACGTTCACGCCGATTCAGGTTGCGTCGATCGCGGCGCTCGAAGGCCCGCAGGAATGCGTGGCCGAGATCGTGCAGCAGTACAAGCGGCGGCGCGACGTACTCGTGAAGGGCCTGCACGAACTGGGCTGGATGGTGGAGAACCCCAAGGCGTCGATGTACGTCTGGGCGCAGATCCCCGCGCACTATGCCAACCTCGGATCGCTCGAATTCGCCAAGAAGCTGCTCGCCGACGCCAAGGTCGCGGTGTCGCCGGGAATCGGTTTCGGTGAGTACGGCGACACCCATGTGCGGTTTGCGCTGATCGAAAACGAAATGCGGATCCGGCAGGCGGTGCGCGGGATCCGGGACATGTTCCGCCGGGATGGAGTGATCGCAAAAGCATGAAACCGCTCCGAGTGGGACTGTTGGGCCTGGGTACGGTCGGGCGCGGCACTTTCGACGTGCTGCGCCGCAACCAGGAGGAAATCCGCCGCCGGGCCGGGCGCGGCATCGAAATCGTCGGCGCGGCGGTGCGCGACGTCGCGCGGGCGCGCGCGTGGGTGGGCGATGCGATTCCGGTGACCGATCGACCGCAGGACATCGTGCGCGATCCGAACGTCGACATCGTCGTCGAACTGATCGGCGGTTGCGAACCCGCCCGCGAGCTGGTGCTCGATGCGATCGCCCACGACAAGCACGTGGTCACCGCCAACAAGGCGCTGCTCGCCCACCATGGCAACGAGATCTTCGCCGCGGCGCAGAAGATGGGGGTGATGGTTGCGTTCGAGGCGGCGGTGGCCGGCGGCATTCCGATCATCAAGGCGCTGCGCGAGGGGCTCACCGGCAACCGTATCGAGTGGCTTGCGGGCATCATCAACGGCACCAGCAACTTTATCCTCTCGCGCATGCGCGACACCGGCGCATCGTTCGCCGACGCGCTGCGCGAGGCGCAGGATCTCGGGTATGCGGAAGCGGACCCCAGCTTCGACATCCACGGCACCGATGCCGCGCACAAGCTCTCGATCCTCGCGGCGATCGCCTTCGGGGTGCCGATCCGCTTCGATGCCGCGCACGTCGAAGGGATCGCGGAACTGGCGGCGGCGGACATCCGCTACGCCGAGCAACTCGGGTATCGCGTAAAACTGCTGGGCATCACGCGGCGCACGCCCGCCGGCATCGAACTGCGCGTGCACCCCACGCTCGTTCCCGCCAAGCGCCTCGTGGCCAACGTCGAAGGGGCGATGAACGCGGTGGTCGTCAAGGGTGACGCCGTCGGCGCGACCCTCTATTACGGCCCCGGCGCCGGCGCCGAACCCACCGCATCCGCGGTGGTGGCCGATCTGGTCGACGTCACCCGCCTGCACACCGCCGACCCCGAGGACCGGGTGCCGCATCTCGCGTTCCAGCCCGATGCGCTCGTGCCCCAGCCCTGGCTGTCGATCGAGGAAACGGTCACTTCGTACTATTTCCGCATCCTGGTGTCCGACCGCCCGGGCGTCCTGGCCGACATCGCGCGCATCCTGGCCGATTTCCGCATTTCGATCGACGCGATGTTCCAGCGCGAACCGGCTGAAGGCGAGAATCGGACCGAGATCATCATGCTGACGCACGAGGCGCGCGAGCGCGACGTCAACGAAGCCTTGCGCCGCATCGAGGCGCTCGACACGGTGCTGGCGCCGGTGATCCGCATCCGACAGGAGTCTCTTTCGTGAAGTACTGCTCCACCCGCGGCCGCATGGCCCCGGCATCCTTCCGCGACGTGTTGCTGGAGGGGCTGGCCCCCGACGGCGGCCTCGCCGTCCCCGAACACTACCCCCGGTTCGACGCTCGGGAGTTGGCGGATCTGCGGGCGTTGCCGTATCCGGAACTCGCGATCGCGATCCTGCGCCGGTTCGCGGATGACTACGAGCCCGGAACGCTGGAAGCGATCGTGCGCGGCACCTATACGAGCGCGGTGTTCGGCACCGAGGCGATCACCCCGGTGGCCGAACTCGAACCCGGCCTGCATCTGCTGCAGTTGTCCAACGGCCCCACGCTGGCCTTCAAGGACATGGCGATGCAGCTCCTCGGAGGCCTCTTCGAGGCCGAACTGGCACGCCGCGGGGAGCACCTCAACATCCTCGGCGCCACCTCGGGCGACACCGGCTCCGCTGCCGAAGTGGCGATGCGCGGCCGGCCCGGCGTGCGCGTCTTCATGCTCTCGCCGTTCGGCCGCATGAGCGCGTTCCAGCGCGCGCAGATGTACTCGCTGCAGGACGAGAACATCTTCAACCTGGCGATCGAAGGCAGCTTCGACGACTGCCAGGATCTCGTGAAGCGGATCGGCGCCGACGTGGCGTTCAAGCGCGCGCACCGCCTCGGCGCCGTCAATTCGATCAACTGGGCGCGCATCGTCGCCCAGGTGGTCTACTATTTCCGCGGCTATTTCGCGGTGACGCCCGGCGCCACCCACGAAGACCGCCCGGTCGACTTCTGCGTCCCGTCGGGGAACTTCGGCAACGTCCTCGCCGGCTGGATCGCGCGCCAGATGGGGCTCCCGATCCGCCGCCTGGTGGTGGCGACCAACGAAAACGACGTGCTCGACGAGTTTTTCCGTACCGGAACCTACCGCGTGCGCGGCGCCCAGGAGACCCACGTCACCAGCAGCCCGTCGATGGACATCTCCAAGGCGTCGAATTTCGAGCGATTCGTCTTCGACATCGTCGGCCGCGATCCGGCGGTGTTGCGCGAACTCTGGTGGGAACTCGACACCCGCGGCGCGTTCGATCTCAAGCCGACCCCGTACTGGGATGCGGTGGTCGCCAGCGGATTCCGCTCCGGCCGCAGCACCCATGCCGACCGGCTGGCGACCATCCGCAGCCAGTACGAACGCGACGGCCGCATCCTGGACCCCCACACCGCCGACGGCGTCAAGGTGGCCCGCGAACTGCGCGACCCCCACGTGCCGATGGTCTGCCTCGAGACCGCGCTGCCGACGAAGTTCGCCGAAACCATCCGCGAAGCGATCGGCCGCCTGCCCGACCGTCCCGCGCGGTTCGCCGGGCTCGAGGATCTCCCCCAGCGCTTCGTCCGCATGCCGGCCGACGTGGACACGGTGCGGGCGTTCCTGGAGGCGCACGCGACCTGAGCTTGAATTCACGGTCCGGATCCCCACCTAGTCGGCATCCCAGACTTGACCGCGAGATGCCATGCGCCAGGACAAACTGACCACCCGCTTCCAGGAAGCCCTCGCCGACGCCCAATCGCTCGCCGTGGGCAACGACCACCAGTACATCATGCCGGTGCACCTGCTTGCGGCGATGCTCCGGCAGGCCGACGGCGGCGCCCGGTCGATCCTGAGCCGCGCCGGGGTGGCGGCGGATCCGCTGGCAAAGGCCGTGGATGCCGCCGTGCAGCGCATCCCGACCGTCCAGGGGTTCGACGGCCAGGTGCAGGTCAGCCGCGAACTGGTCGGCCTGCTCAACCAGGCCGACAAGGAAGCGCAGCAGCGCGGCGACGCCTATATCGCCGGAGAACTCTTCCTGCTGGCGGCCGCGGACGAAAAAGGCGAAGCCGGCCGGATCCTGCGCGAGCATGGCGCCAATCGCAAGGCCCTGGAAGGCGCGATCGCCGCCGTGCGCGGCGGCGCCGGCGTCGACTCCCCCGAAGCCGAAGGTAGCCGCGAAGCCCTCAAGAAATACACCATCGACCTCACCGAACGCGCCCGCAGCGGCAAGCTCGATCCGGTCATCGGCCGGGACGACGAGATCCGCCGCACCATCCAGATCCTGCAGCGGCGCACCAAGAACAACCCGGTGCTGATCGGCGAACCCGGTGTCGGCAAGACCGCCATCGTCGAAGGACTCGCGCAGCGCATCGTCAACGGTGAGGTTCCTTCGACCTTGCAGGACAAGCGCGTGCTGTCGCTCGACCTCGCGGCGCTGCTCGCCGGCGCGAAGTACCGCGGTGAGTTCGAAGAGCGCCTCAAGGCCGTCCTCAAGGAGATTGCCGCCGACGAAGGCCGGACGATCGTCTTCATCGACGAGATCCACACCATGGTCGGCGCGGGCAAAGCCGAAGGCGCGATCGACGCCGGCAACATGCTCAAACCCGCGCTCGCGCGCGGCGAGCTCCACTGCATTGGCGCCACCACGCTCGACGAATACCGCAAGTACATCGAAAAGGACGCCGCCCTGGAACGGCGCTTTCAGAAGGTCATGGTCGGCGAGCCGTCGGTGGAGTCGACGATCGCGATCCTTCGCGGCCTGCAGGAGCGCTATGAACTGCACCACGGCGTCGAAATCACCGACCCGGCCATCGTTGCCGCGGCCGAGTTGTCCCACCGCTACATCACCGACCGCTTCCTCCCGGACAAGGCGATCGATCTGATCGACGAAGCCGCCGCGCGCATCAAGATGGAGATCGACTCCAAGCCCGAGTCGATGGACCGGCTTGACCGGCGCATCATCCAGCTCAAGATCGAGCGCGAAGCGGTGAAGAAGGAAAACGACGAGTCCTCGCGCAAGCGCCTGGGCCTGATCGAAACCGAGATCGCACAGCTCGAGCGCGAGTACGCCGATCTCGACGAAGTGCTGCGCGCCGAGAAGGCGGCTGTGCAGGGGTCGACCAACATCAAAGCCGAGATCGAGCGCCTGCGCGCGAAGATGGCGGATCTGCAGCGCGCCGGACAGTTCGACAAGCTGGCCGAGATCCAGTACGGAACGCTGCCCCAGCTCGAAGCCCAGCTCAAGGCGGCCGAGGAGGCCGGCGGCGCCAAGCGCGAGTTCAAGCTGCTGCGCAAGGAGGTCGGCGCCGAGGAGATCGCCGAGGTCGTCTCGCGCGCCACCGGCATTCCGGTATCCAAGATGATGCAGGGCGAACGCGAGAAACTGCTGCGCATGGAAGACCGCCTGCGCCAGCGCGTCGTCGGCCAGGACGAAGCGGTGCGCCTGGTATCCAACGCTATCCGGCGCTCGCGCGCCGGCCTCGCCGATCCGAACCGGCCCTATGGTTCGTTCCTGTTCCTCGGGCCCACCGGCGTCGGCAAGACCGAACTGTGCAAGGCGCTGTCGGAGTTCCTCTTCGACAGCGAGGAGCATCTCGTGCGCATCGACATGTCCGAGTACATGGAAAAGCACTCGGTGTCGCGCCTGATCGGCGCGCCGCCCGGATACGTCGGCTACGAGGAGGGCGGCCAGCTCACCGAGACGGTGCGCCGCAAGCCCTACGCGGTGATCCTCCTCGACGAAGTCGAGAAGGCGCACGCCGACGTGTTCAGCGTGCTGCTGCAGGTACTCGACGATGGCCGGCTCACCGACGGTCAGGGCCGCACGGTCGACTTTCGCAACACGGTGATCGTCATGACGTCGAATCTGGGATCGCATGAGATCCAACGCATGGTCGGGCAGGATGCCGACCTCGTGCGCGAGGCGGTGATGGGCGAGGTGCGCACGCATTTCCGGCCGGAGTTCATCAACCGGATCGACGAGATCGTGGTGTTCAACGCGCTGGGCCGCGAGCAGATCGAATCGATCGCGCGCATCCAGCTGCGGCGCCTCGAAGCGCGCTTGGCGGCGCAGGACATGAAGCTGGTGGTGAGCGACGCCGCGCTGGCGGAACTCGCAAAGGCGGGGTTCGATCCGGTGTATGGCGCGCGGCCGCTGAAGCGCGCGATCCAGCAGCAGATCGAAAACCCGATCGCATTGCGGGTTCTGGAGGGCAAGATCGGACCCAAGGACGTCGTGCCGGTGGATTTCACCGACGGCATCTTCCGCTTCGAACGCACGGTGCACTGATCGGGGTCCGCGATGGCCGACAAGATCGTTCGAAGCGAGGCCGATCGGAATGCGGGCTTGACGCCGGAAGCGCGGGTCGTGCTGTGCGAGGAGGGTACCGAACGCCCGTTCAGCAGCCCGCTGTACCACGAAACGCGCAAGGGGGTTTACGCCTGCGCCGCCTGCGGATTTCCCTTGTTCGATTCGGAAGCCAAGTATGACAGCGGTACCGGCTGGCCGAGCTTTTTCGACGTGCTGCCGGGGCACGTGGAGACCAAGGTCGATTTCAAACTGGGGGTGCCGCGCACGGAATATCACTGCGCGCGCTGCGGCGGCCACCAGGGACACGTCTTCGGCGACGGACCCGCGCCGACCGGCCTGCGATATTGCAACAACGGCGTTGCGCTGCGCTTCGAACCGGAAGCCGGTCTGACCGATCCGGCGAAGCCCGACGCCGACTCGCGCGAATGATCTGGGCGGCGGAAAGGGGGTACGCCCGCTCCCGCGTGCCCGGTTCCCTCATCGACCCGCCGCGGCCTCCATTGCCTCATAAAGGGCATCCGATGCAACCGGTTTTTGCAGCACCGGGAATTGAACCCGCCAAATAGACGCGCGTGTCCCACGCGCCAAGCAGCCATCGCATTCCCGTGAGGATGTCGCACTCGTCATCGACGAGATAGACCCGAAGACCCGCGAACGAAGCCGGTAGCGGCACCGATGCCTGGCGCAAACGGCTTGGTGCAATTTCGGCGACGGCGGACCGGGCATCGGGGATCCGCAGGGTGAACCGGCTGCCGAGGCCGGGCTCCGACTTGACCGCGATCTCCGCTCCGATCCGCTCGCACAAGCGCTGCACGATCGCGAGTCCGAGGCCCACACCCTTGCGGCGATCGCGTCCCGGATTGTCGAGTTGGTAGTACTCCTCAAAGATCCGGACCTGTTCGGTACGGGGAATTCCCTTTCCCGTATCCGCCACCTCGACCAGCGCATGCTCCCCGTCGAGCCGGGTCGTGATCGAAACCGCGCCGCCCCGGCTCCTCCGCTGCTCACCGCGCCCCAAAGGGGCCGGAACCGGCACAGCGCCTCCGACCTCGTGGCAAACACTGTGATATTCCAAGATGAGGGGCAGTCCCTTGCCGGGTCAAAGTCGTTGCCGCGAGCGGCGGCTGTGCCTCGTCGGGTCCGGCGTAGGACGCGGTGGCGAGCAGCGCAAGGCCGCGGGCGGCGCGCGACCGCGCGCCTCGTCTTCCGACTCACGGCCCCTGTTCGAGCGTAGCGTCCGCAGGACGCGCAGCGAGTTGGCCGTGCGCCCGCGGACCGAGCAGCGCAGCGCAGTCGCCCCGGAGGGGCGACCACCGCGTGGCCGGCCCCGACGAGGCACAGCCGCCGCTCGCTCGCGTGGTGCAAGCAAGCATCGGGAATCGCCACCGCATCGAGCGGCGCGCTGCTCGATCGCCCGAAGGCCCCCTTCTTTTCGTTCCAAAATTTACAAAGCACTACACTAGCCCGCCGATGGTTTCCGCGGTCGCGTCTTTTGCGCCTTGGCGGGCGGCTCCTCGACCGCGGCGCGCACGTGGGGACGGACGTCGCTCCAGATGCGCGAGCCGTCCTGCAGCAGGAAATCCAGGAAGCGGCTCGCGGTGTTCGAAAGCTTCTTGTCGCGCCGGTGCACCGCATACCATTGGCGCATCAGCGGGAAGTGCTCGACGTCGAGGATGGTGAGTAGCCCGGCTTCGAGTTCGAGCCCCAGGCTGTGCTGGGACAGTACCGAAATCCCCAGGCCGGCCATGACCGCTCGCTTGATCGCCTCGCTGCTGCCGAGTTCCATGTAGACGTTGGCGCTCAGTCCGTGCTCGACGAACAGTCGGGTGCGCGCGGCGCGCGTGCCCGATCCGGGTTCGCGGGCGAGGAATCGCTCTTGCGCGATGCGCGCCAACGGAATGTTCTTTTCCCCGACCAGCGGGTGATCGGGCGGTGCGACCACCACCAGCGGATTGTCGAGAAAGAACTGCGCGTCGAGGTCGGACGCCATTTCCTCCGGAAGACTCCCCATGATCACGAGGTCGTCCTCGTTGTCGCGCAGCCGTGCCAGCACCCGCGACTGGTTGGTGATCGTCAGGCGCGGTTCGACGGCGGGATAGTCGCGGAGGAACACGCCGAGCAGGTGCGGCATGAAGTACTTGGCCGAGGTGATCGCGGCCAGGTTGATGGGGCCCTTGATCCCTTCTTCCATGCCGCTCATGTCTTCGCTCAGCACGCGCAGGCGCCCGAGCACGTCGCCGCAGGCGGTGGCGAGTTCGCGGCCGGCCTGGGTCAGAAAGATGCGTTTCCCGATCTGCTCGACCAGGGGCATGCCGACAGTCTCCTCCAGACGCTTGACCTGGATCGAGACCGCGGGTTGGGAAAGGTGCAGCTCTTCCGCGGCCCGCGTGAAGCTCATGGTCTCGGCAAGGCTCGCGAAGATGCGCAGCTGGTGCAGGGTGACGTGACGAAGTTTCATGGCTGAATCATATACTGGGTGTTATCGAAATCATGTTAACAATTTAATTGCCTTTATTAACCGCGCTCCCCACAATCCTTTCCGTACACATCGGCCGCAGCACAAGGCGGCACAGGTGCGTTTCCCGACCGTGATTTCGCAAGGAGAGCGCGATGGCAGTGAAGAAATACGAAGCCGGCGTGAAGGAGTACCGGCACACCTACTGGCAGCCGGACTACGTCCCCCTGGACTCGGATATCCTGGCCTGCTTCAAGATCACCCCGCAGCCCGGCGTCGACCGGGAGGAGGCCGCCGCCGCGGTAGCGGCCGAGTCCTCCACCGGCACCTGGACCACGGTCTGGACCGACCTGCTGACCGACCTCGATTACTACAAGGGTCGCGCCTACTCGATCGAAGACGTTCCCGGCGACGACAGCTGCTTCTACGCATTCATCGCCTATCCGATCGATCTGTTCGAAGAGTCGTCGGTGGTCAACGTCTTCACCTCCCTGGTTGGAAACGTGTTCGGGTTCAAGGCCGTGCGGGCGCTGCGCCTCGAGGACGTCCGCTTTCCGCTGCACTACGTCAAGACCTGCAACGGTCCCCCCAGCGGGATCCAGGTCGAGCGCGACAAGCTCAACAAGTACGGCCGCCCGCTGCTCGGCTGCACCATCAAGCCCAAGCTCGGCCTGTCGGCGAAGAACTATGGCCGCGCGGTGTACGAGTGCCTGCGCGGCGGTCTCGATTTCACCAAGGACGATGAGAACGTCAACAGCCAGCCGTTCATGCGCTGGCGGGACCGGTTCCTCTTCGTTGCCGACGCGATCCATAACGCCGAGGCGCAGACCGGCGAGCGCAAGGGGCACTACCTCAACGTGACCGCGCCGTCGCCCGAAGAGATGTACGAGCGCGCCGAGTTCGCCAAGGAACTCAAGATGCCGATCGTCATGCATGACTTCCTGACCGGCGGCTTCTGCGCCAACACGGGGCTGGCGCGCTGGTGCCGCAAGAACGGCATGCTGCTGCACATCCACCGCGCGATGCACGCGGTGATCGACCGCAACCCGCATCACGGCATCCACTTCCGCGTGCTGGCCAAGGCGCTGCGCCTGTCGGGCGGCGATCACCTGCACACCGGCACCGTCGTCGGCAAGCTCGAGGGCGATCGCGCCGCCACGCTGGGCTGGATCGACCTTCTGCGCGAATCGTTCATTCCCGAGGACCGCTCGCGGGGCATCTTCTTCGATCAGGACTGGGGCTCGATGCCGGGAGTCTTTGCGGTGGCCTCGGGCGGCATCCATGTCTGGCACATGCCCGCACTGGTGACGATCTTCGGCGACGACTCGGTGCTGCAGTTCGGCGGCGGCACGCTCGGCCACCCGTGGGGCAATGCGGCCGGCGCCGCGGCCAACCGGGTCGCGCTCGAAGCCTGCGTCGAAGCGCGCAACCGCGGCCGTCAACTGGAGAAGGAAGGCAAGGAGATCCTGACCAACGCCGCCCGCCACAGCCCCGAACTCAAGATCGCCATGGAAACGTGGAAGGAGATCAAGTTCGAGTTCGACACCGTGGACAAGCTGGACGTGCAGAACCGCTAACGCCGCCCCGCAACGAAAGGAAAAATCATCATGGCTGATGTCCAGGACTACAAGCAGTCCATCAAGTACGAGACCTTCTCGTACCTTCCGCAGCTCACCCCGGAACAGGTCCGCGAGCAGATCAAGTTCATCGTCGCGCACGGCTGGAACCCGTCGGTCGAGCACGTCGAGCCCGAACGTTCGTTCAACCACTTCTGGTACATGTGGAAGCTGCCGATGTTCGGCGAGCAGAGCGTCGACCGCATCCTCGCCGAGGTCGAGGCGTGCCATCGCGAGCACCCCGGCCACCACGTGCGCGTGATCGGCTACGACAACTATTCCCAGAGCCAGGGAACTGCGTTCGTCGTCTATCGCGGCGCCTGAGGGAAGGGGCGCCGGTCCCCGGCGCCGTCGATGCGAGCTTGAGGAACTACCATGCCTGAACAGACTGCAATGAGCGGCAAAGAGTTGGCGCGCCAGCGGCGGGCGATGATGTCCCGCGTCGGCAAGCAGGGATCCGGCGGTGCGCGCCCGGCGCGTCCCGCCCCGCGTGCGGCGTCGCCCGTCGTTGCGGAGTCGATCCACGCGGAGCCGAGTTCTTCGGTGGCGGCCCCCATCCCGGCACCGATGACGGAGGCCCCGGCGTCCATCCCGGCGTCAACCCCGCTGGTTGCGGATTCCGCACTCGACGAGATTTGCGCGCGGTTCGAAGCGGATCCCGACGCGCTCGGCGCCGACGGCGCATCGGTGCGCGCGCTGTGCCGCCAGCGCCGCCAGGCGCTCGCCAGCGTCGGCAAGAAGGCGTTGCCGCCGAAGGCCGATGCGGGCTCCGCGCAGCGCGGACGGGACCATGGACGGACCGATGGGCGGAACATGGCCGTTCCGCCGGCGGCCGTCGGCGACGGCGGCGGCCGGGAGCTGGCGCGGCAACGGCGCGTGGCCCTGTCGCGCAGTGGCCGCGGCGATGCCGAGCCGGCACGTCCCAGCGGCCGAATTCGTCCGCAGCGCGGCGACGCGCCGCCCAAGGTGGAAGTCGGCACCACGTTGTCGGGACGTGTCGTGACCGGCACCCAGGTCGAGCGCAAGGGCCGGGTGAGCGGGAACGAAGCGGGATCCTGCCGGATCGTCACCGGCACGGAATACATCGGCTCCGAGCAGTTCGCGTCGTTCTGCGAAGGGCGGCCGCAGGCGGGCCCGGCCAAGATCGGCGAGAGCACGACCGGCGCCGGCCAGCGCGTTTCGGGTTCCGAGGTTGGCCGCTCGAACAAGGTCACGGGCGACGAGGCCGGTACATGCACGGTCGTCACCGGCACCGAATATCTGGGCCGCGAGCGCTTTGCCGACTTTTGCGCCACCAACGGCATCACGCCGCGGCCGGAGAAGGTCGCGATCGGGTTCACCGAGCGCAAGGCCATGCCGGTCACCGGCAGCGATGAAGCGCGTGCAGGGCGCGTCACGGGTACCGAACCCGGTGCCGCGCGCGCGATCACCGGCAGCCAGTATGCCGATGCCGGTGCCGCCCGGTTCACCATCAACGGCCCGAGCAAGGTCGCCTTGACCCATACCCTCGCCGGTCGGCCGGTATCGGGAACCGAAGTCGGCCGTTCGATCAAGGTGACCGGCGACGAAGCGGGATCCTGCCGCCCGGTTTCCGGCACCGAATACCTGTCGAACGAACAGTTCCAATCCGTCTGCCAGACGCGCCCGAAGCCGGCGCCGGCCAAGGTCGGCGTCGATGCGAGCCGCGACGGCCAGCGCATCACCGGCAACCTCGTCGACCGCAGCGAGCGCGTCACCGGCAACGAGCCGGGGTCGTGCCTGCGCGTCACCGGCTCGCAAACCGGATCGGCGCGCATTTGCGGCGGCGGCGCGGAGAAGGTGGGGGAGAGCCACACCCTGGGCGGCAGCGCGGTCACCGGAACGGAGATCGGCCACCGCCCTCCGATGACCGGTGACGAGCGCGGCGGCTGCATGCCCGTCACCGGAAACGAATATGTCGCGCAGGAGCAGTACGCCGCCGATTGTCCCGACGTCGTTCCCCCGCAGCGCCCGGTCAAGGTCGGCCGCAGCGAAACGCCGCGTGGCCTGCCGGTATCGGGGACCATGATGGGTCGTTCCGGTCTCGTGACCGGCAACGAACCGGGGAGCGGCTTCGCGGTCAGCGGCACGCCGTATGCCGGCCTTGAGCAGACCCGTGCCGCCTGCGGCTGCGGCTGCGGTTGCTGTCCGGCGGGGAGCCGGTCGGACGTGGCAGCGCCGCGCGCGTCTGCGCCCGCGGTGCCGCCCGTGCCCAAGATGTCGATTCGTCCCTTCGTTGCCGAGGAGCCGGCGCCGGCCGCGACCGATTTCAGCATCGTGTCGCCGTCGCGCCAAGCCCAGGAATTCCGGAGCCGCATCACGGGTTCCGACAATCATGGCGGCGGTGGACGGATCACCGGCCCGATCAACCTGGCGACCGGGCTGGTGTCGGGCACGCCGGAGTTCCGCTACCGCGACGATCACGGCACCGTGGCCGAAGTCGTGCCGCACGCTGAAGAGGCCGCCGCACCGGCGCGCATCACCGGCGAGGGACGCGACGCGGGTGTGCGGATCACCGGCGACGACTGGGCTCGTTCGGGCCGCGTCACCGGCACCGAAGGCCAATGGGCGCAGGGACGAAACCTGACCTTGCGCGGCGAGGCACGCGGCGCCGGGACGAGCGCATGGGCCAACAAGGGGCGCGAGCGGGTCGAAGTTCCCCCGGCGCGCATCACCGGCAGTGCCGGCAACGCGGGCAAGGGCGCGGTCATCACCGTGTCCGGCGGGGCCCGCGGCTGATCCCGGACGGAGTCGCGACGTGAACACCCGCAACGCCTACGCCCTGCGCGCCCGCGCCGGCCAGCGGCAACATCCGCCGATGGCGGGTGTCGTGCCGCGGGCCGCGCAGCCCGCCGGCGCGCCGGCCGCCGCGCCGTTCGGCCTGGGAACCCGGCAGGGTTCCTTGCCGGCGCGGATGGGCGGCGACCGCCATGTGCTGGCCGACCGGATGGCCAACGCACGGCTTGCGCACTGCGAGGAGTCGGTCAAGGGGCGGTTCGCGCGCATCGTTCCGGCCCTGCAGCGGGCGGTCGGGCTGCAAGCCATGCCGGACTTCGCCGAGCGCGCCCAAGCCGTGATCCGCGATGCGCTGGGCTGCGAGTTGCCGACGCGGTTGCTCGATGACGCCTGGGCGACCGGGTTCGACGTCAAGGCTGCCTACGCGCATTGCGTGTTTCAAGCGCTTGCCGCGGCCACCGATCAATTCGCCCGCGACATCCGCGAGCAGGTCGAAGTGGTGCACGACACCCGCAACTTCTTCCTCGACTGCGGATTCCACACCGTCGACATCAGTCCGTGCGCCGACGGTCGGCTCAAGGGGTTGTCGCGCTACATTCTGCGGCTGCCGCTGTCGTCGTTCACCTGGCGCAAGGCGTATGCCGGCGCGCTCTTCGACGTCGAGGTGGACGTCCGCAACTGGACCGCCACCGAGCTGCGCCGCTTCCGCGAGGGCGTGCCCAGCACCGTGGACGCAGGCACCCGGTATCTGAAGGTCGCGGTCTATCACTTCAGTTCTTCGGACCCGGCGCACGAGGGCTGCGCCGCCCACGGCAGCAACGATCATCAGGCGATCGATGCCGCCCTGGGGCGGTTGAAACAGTTCCGTCAGGCGATCGAAAATGCGTTCTGCTGCGGCGCGAGCACCGACATCCTGCTGATCGGCGTCGACACCGACACCGACGCGGTTCGGATTCATGTACCGGACGGCCGCGGCGACCTGTCGGCCTATCGCTTCGTCGACAACGCCGAACTGTATGCGCAGACCCGTGAATCGACAGCCGATGCCGCGCGGCTCGCGGTCTACGACGCCGTACGCGCGGCAAGCCGCATGGGCGGTTGGGCAAGCGGCCAGGGCGAACCCCATGACGGCATGCGGCGGCTGATCGTGAATCTCCTGATCAACAACCTGTCGCAGATCGACTACGTCGAGGAACTGCACGGCGGCCGCTACGCCGACATCGGACACGCCGAGCGCTACATCAGCGTCGGCGACGGATTCGAAGAACTGCAGATGCGCAACGTGGCGTACTACGCCCACTTGCACACCCTCGAAGAGGGGGCCGCGGACATGGACGTCGGCATCAAGATTTTTCGCAAGCTCAACCTTGCGCATGGACTCCCGATTCCCGTCGCGATCCATTACCGCTACGACGCCCGCGTTCCCGAAGCGCGCGAACGCGCGACGGAAAAGGCGCGGCGGGTGCGCGATGCGATCCGGCTTCGGTATCCGGCGTTGGCGGCCGGGGGCGATCTGCATTGCCGACTCAGCGTCCAGGACCTGCCGACGGGCAGTCCGATCGAAATCATTGGGGATCCGGAGCAGGCGCCATGAAGATCATGCAAGTGGAAAAGACCCTGGTGTCGACCAACCGCATCGCCGAATTGGGACATCGTCCCCTGCTGGTGGTGCGCGAGAAGGCCGGCGGCGGACGCCAGGTGGCGGTGGATGCGATCGGATGCATTCCCGGCGACTGGGTCATCTGCGTCGGATCGTCGGCGGCACGGGAGGCGGCCGGCAGCAAGGAGTATCCGTCCGATCTCACCATCGTCGGAATCATCGACCGCTGGGCCGTCGAAGACGGCAAGTCCGAGGAGAAGCGCTGATGGAAATCATGCAGGTTCTTTCGGATCTGGTGGCGACCCGTCGGGTGGCCGGACTCAGCAATCTGTCGCTGCGCGTGGTTGCGGATGCAAAGGGCGCACTCGCCGTGGCGTGCGATCCGGTGGGGGTTCCCCCCGGCAAATGGGTGTTCACCGTGAGCGGTTCGGCCGCCCGGTACGCATCCGGTGATTCCCGTGTTCTCACCGACCTGACCATCGCGGGAATCATCGATCACTGGGAATCCGAGGCGCATGCCTAGGAAATAGGGTGTTTTTTCACTGTAAAGGAGCTGGAAATGGCTGATGTGACCGGAATTGCATTGGGAATGATCGAGACGCGCGGACTGGTTCCGGCGATCGAGGCGGCGGACGCAATGACGAAGGCGGCGGAAGTGCGCCTGATCGGCCGCCATTTCGTGGGTGGCGGCTACGTCACGGTGATGGTGCGGGGCGAAACCGGCGCGGTCAACGCGGCGGTGCGCGCCGGCGCCGATGCGTGCGAGCGGGTCGGCGACGGCCTGGTCGCGGCGCACATCATCGCGCGCGTCCACGCCGAGGTCGAGGGCATTCTGCCGAAGGCACCGTCCGCGTAAGGTCCGCGGGCGACATGAGTTTTCCGCTATCGCAAGGAGAATGGAAATGGCTGAAGTGACGGGTATTGCATTGGGAATGATCGAGACGCGCGGACTGGTTCCGGCGATCGAGGCGGCGGACGCGATGACGAAGGCGGCGGAAGTGCGCCTGATCGGCCGGCAGTTCGTCGGCGGCGGCTACGTGACGGTGCTGGTCCGCGGCGAAACCGGCGCGGTCAACGCGGCGGTGCGTGCCGGCGCCGATGCGTGCGAGCGGGTCGGCGACGGCCTCGTCGCGGCGCACATCATCGCCCGCGTGCACGCCGAGGTCGAGGGCATCCTGCCGCGCGCGCCCGGTTCCGGGACCAGCGGTCGGGACATGGATGTCTCCGAGGTCGCCCGCTAAGGTGTCGCCATGCTGGCGAACCTGGATCGCGTTCTCCGGGGCGACCCGCGGACGATAGGCTATCTCCGTCAGGCGCTGAACCACGAAATGAGCGTGGTGCAGCACTACATCACCCAGGGGCAGTTGTGCGCGCTGTGGGCGATGGACGCGGAGTGCGCCTATTTCCGGCGCGAGGCGAGCGAGGAACTCGGGCATGCCGCCATGATCACCCGGCACATGCTCGCCTTGGGGTTGACCCCGAACGCGACCCAGCTCGCGCCGGTGCGCCCCGGACGCGACAAGGCCGAGTTCCTCGTCCGCGACATGCAGTTGGAACAGGAAGCAGTGCAGCTCTATGCCGAGGCGGTCGATCATTGTCGCCGCACGCGCGATGAAACCGCTCGGCAGCTGTTTGCCGCACTACTGAAAGACGAGCAGGCGCATCTTCGCGAGCTGGAGCACATGCTCGCCGATGCAACCCATCAGGAGAGCTGTCATGGTGGAATTTTCGGGTGAGTGGTCGGTCCAGAAGCGCCCCCCGCGGCTGGCGCGCCGGTACGACTTCGCGAACTACCGGGCAACCCGGGCGTTTCTCGACGATCTCGCGGTCCTGTCCGAGCAGCTCGGGTGTTACCCCGATCTCAATTTTGCGCGCACCCACGTCAACGTGAGCCTGGGCATGAGCGGGGAGGAGCCGGGCAACATGGAACGCGATTTCGCCGTGGCGGCGGATGCGATCGCGACGCGCCATGCCAGTTGATCCGATGCGCGGTCGTCCGGCGAACCGGGCGGGCGGGAAGATCGCTCCAGGCGGCAAGCGCATCCCGGAGCCCGCGGCGAAAGGGGCTGGGAAGGGCCCGGCCAAGGAATCTCCTCGGTCGGTTGCGGACGCGCCGGCGGTGCCGCGGGTCCCCGCGGCACCCGCAGCCTCGACCGCGGTGCGCCAGCCCACAACGGTCGCGCCGTCCTCGGTCGCCGCCCCGTCGGCGCTCCGTGCTGCGACGGGGAAGTCGGCCACCGCGGCGACGGGCGATCGCCGCGCCCACGGCGAGGCATTGCATCCGGAGCGGGTCTGGCCGGATTGATCGGTCGCGGTTGAACGTACCGGGGAGGGCAGGCGGCGATGGCAATCCATCTCAGCGATTACCAGGACATCCTCGACGATCTGGGTGCCCAGGCCGGCGAGGTGCTCGAGGCCAACTGGCAGGACGCCGCGCGGGTGTTCAGTCCGCGCGGACTGCAGGCCTATCTCCAGGGCGCAGCCGGACTCCAGGCCCTCGGCCGGGGCACCGACCTCGTCGTATCCTTCGTCGAAAGCGCGCCGCAGGTGGCGAAGGAGATCGGCGAATCGGCGGTTGCCGAACTGCTCTCCGCCGCGATCAAGATGTACTCCAAGACCAGCGCCGGCGTTCTCGTGCTGCTGTTCTCGACGGCGCCGACCGCCGCTGCACGGCTCGGCGAGCTGGAACTGTTCAGGGGCTATCTGTCCCTGCTCGACAACCTGCTCACGCAGGTGCCGCGCGCGCTGCGGCCGATGCTCGAAAAGCTCGACGTGCTGCTGACCCACCTCACGCTGGGGGGGCTGCGACGATGGGCGATGTGGGGCGCTTCGGCCTACCGCAGCGATTTCGCCGCACAGGCCGCGTACTTCGCGCTCGAAAGCGACGAGGCGCGCGCCGTGCTCAAGAAGGAGCAGCGCGGCGTGCTGTTCGTCGACGTTCAGCGCCGCCTGCTCATGTACCTGCGCGCGCTGTGGGGCCGGGATTTCTTCCTGCGTCCGACCTCGGGCGATTTCGAAACGCGGGCGGGGTATCGCCCCTACATCGAACAGTACGTCATCCATCTTCCCGACGCGTTCGACGACGTCGGGCCGGCGACTGGCGAAGAGACCTCCGCGGCGTCGACGGCGCCGGTGATTGCGGGCCTCGAGGTGTATCGCGCCGCCGCCGCGCACGCCGCCGCGCATCAGGTCCACTCGCGGCCCGATCCCCGCGCGGAAGGCTATACCCCCCTGCAGCGCGCGTTCGTGGGCGCGATCGAGGACGCCCGCGTCGAAGCCCTCGCGGTGCGAGCCTTCCCCGGATTGAAGGCGCTCTGGTCGGCCTTGCTGCCGGTGGATTCGGGCGCGGCGGAGCGCGTCGGTCCGCTGCTCGACCGCATCGCTCGGGCGCTGCTCGACGAATCCTGGCACGACGACCATCCGCTGGTCGCGCTCGCACGCAGCCGCTTCGAAGCGATCGCCGACCTCCAAGACGTCGATGCCGCCGTCGCGATCGGCATGGAACTCGCCGACGAGGCCACGCGCCGCGAGATCCCGTTCCACGCGCGGCTCGATGAGCCGTCGGCTTCCTACCGCGACGACAACCGCCACCTCTGGGAGATGCCCGACGGCGACGTCGAGGTCCTCGGCGCCGGCGGCCGGCCCGCGCAGCTGCGCAAGTACGTCAGCCTGATGGAAATGCTCAACGGGCTCGACGTCGAATTCGCCGGCGACGACGCCCAGGAAATCTGGATCCTGGCGACCGAACTCTACGATGACGACGGAACCACCTTCAACGAGCGCGAAGGCAAGCCACCGGTGTCCTCGCCGTTCCACTATCCCGAGTGGGACTATCAGACCCAGCTCGAGCGGCCCGACTGGGTCACCCTGCTCGAGAAGCATCCGAAGGTCGGCGATCCCGCGCGCATCGATGCGGTCATCGAAGAGCACAAGCCGCTGGTGCGGCGGCTCAAGCGGCTGATCGAGGCCGTGCAGCCGCAGGGCGTCGTGCGCCAGCGCAAGGTCGAGGATGGCGACGAGATCGATCTCAACGCCGCGATCCAGGGCTTGGTCGACATCCGCATGGGGCGGGCGCCGGATCCGCGCATCGGAATCCGCACGCGTCTGCAGATCCGCGATCTGTCGGTGCTGCTGCTGATCGATCTGTCGGAATCGACCAACGACGCCTTGCGCGACGACGAGCGCAATCGCACGGTGCTCGACATGGCGCGGGAAGCCGCGGCACTGCTTGCCGATGCGCTGGACAAGATCGGCGATCCGTTCGCGATCCACGGCTTTGATTCGAACGGCCGCCATGACGTCGAGTACTACCGCTTCAAGGATTTCGACGGCATTTACGACGACCGGGTGAAAGGGCGCCTTGCGGCGATGACCGGCAAGCTCTCCACCCGCATGGGCACCGCGCTGCGGCACGCCGGCGCCCATCTCGCGCGCCGTCCGAGCCAGCGCAAGCTGATCCTGCTGCTCACCGACGGCGAGCCCGCCGACAACGACGTGCGCGACCCGCAGTATCTGCGCCAGGACACGCGCAAGGCCGTGGAGGAGCTGGCGCGCCGGGGTATCAACACCTTCTGCCTGACGCTCGACCCCAACGCCGACCAGTACGTTTCGCGGATTTTCGGCGCAAAGAACTACCTGATCCTCGACCAGGTCGCCCGCCTCCCGGAAAAACTCCCCGCCTTGTACCTGTCGATGACCCGATGAACCAAGCGCTCTCTCGGGCATAGGAAAGCGCCGATGCCGCGCCCCTCACCCCCGCCCTCCCGCGAGCGGGAGAGGGCGGGGGTGAGGGTGCCCGCTACAGGGCGTGCCGCTCACCCGATCCGTGGCCGTTCGCGCTCGGTGTCTTGCCAGCGGCCATCGGGCCGGCGCAGGAATGCCGTGCCATCGTCGTCGATCCGGAACAGGTGCAGCCATCCGTTCTCGACCAACTCGCGTACCACCGCGTGCCGGGACAGCACGTGGTCAATCGGATCCTGGGGCGCCTCGATGAACACGCTCAAGCGCAACGGCTCGTGCATCCAGTTCCTGCCGTCGCGCAACGACTGCAGCGGCAGACCGATCCGCAGGTCGCCACCGTTTCCTTCGAGCACGCCGATCGCGCCGCCGGCGACGTTGTGCAGCACCTTATTGCCGCTGCCGAATCGTCGATTGTCGACGACCGAGGCGTAGTACTGCATGTTGATCCAGTTCGCCACGACCATCGGCGCCGTCATGATCAGCTCGAGTACGCCGAACCCCGCATCCTCGCGCCAGACGTATTCGTGCAGGAAGGCGCGGCCGGCGAGCGGGAGTGCGGCGGTGCGCGATCGCGGCGCGGCGATGAACGCGGCGTTGTTGGCGAGCGCCCATTCGGGGCGCACCTGCGACCAGTCGCGGCTGCGGTCGCGGATGCGCATTTCGAGATCGCGGTCGGTGGTGGCGGCGATCCCGAGCAGCGCGGCGCGCTCGAGGCGCGCCAGATCCGCGGCCTGCTCCAGCCACTGCCGCAGGCGGGCGAGATCCGGGGCGAGCACCGGCGGCACCTCGTCGCATTCGAAGACCTCCAGCGCATCCGTGGTCGTGTCGTGGAGTCCGGCGAGAAACCAAGTGTCGTCGGGAACGTCGATACCGCGGCGGCGCAGATCCTCGCGGACCGCGCGGTCGTTCAACAGGGCGGCGACCACCCGCGCGCTGGCTTCTCCGGTCTGTCCGGCGCAGGCGCCGCAGTCGAGCGCCGAGCCGTAGGGGTTGTTGACGGTGCTGCTGCCGTGGCCGGCCAACAGCACGATGGGTGCGAAATTGCCGGTCAACGACATCGCCCGCAGGATCCGTTCCGCGTGTCCGGCGCGCTCTTCCGGTGGGATTCCGGCATGGGTGTGGCCCGGGCATCGCCGGCCCGGCGACACGTCGTCGAGGGTCGGGCCGACGCGATCGGCGGCGTCCCGGTCGAGGCCCTGGATCCGCGGGTCGGGAACCGGCCGGGTCCAGCCGAAGCTGTCGGTGATCAGCTTCGACGCATACATGAGGCCGGTCGCTTCCACGAACGAGAAGCACGATGCCGCCGAAAATTTGAATCCCTTCCAGGCTTTGTAGAGCCCGATGCGGCGCCGGCGCTCGACGATCACGGCCTCCGGATCGCGGTCCTTGACCCGGTCGTAGATCGGATAGGTCGGCTGGAACAGCACCGGGACGTGGACGTGACCCGCGGTCGAACCCAGCGGGACGTGTTCGATGAAGATCCCGAAAAACCCGGCGAACCCGAGCGTCTGGATCGGCGAGGCGACGGTCTCGAGCGCACGCCGGAACACCTCCGAGCGCACGTCGATGCAGAACGCCGCCTGCACCGCGGGGCGCTCGGGAGCCGTTGCCATCGGTCCGCCCTCCGCGCGCGCGCCCGCCGGCGCGGCCAGGCCGGCGATGATGCTGCGCTGGAAGCCGACCTCCATCGCGGTCAGCAGGATGCGGTCGATTTCCGCCGAAGCCTGCCGCTTCGCCGAGGGCGGGCGCATGCTGGCGGCGAGCATCTCGCGCCAGCGCGCAACCAGGGCCGCCGAGCGCTTTTCCTCGTAGAGGAGCATGTCCCACATGAGCCGGATCGCCAGCAGATCGACGATCGAGTCGTCGCGACCGCCCTGCAGTTCCGCTTGCCAGCGCAGGTAACGCGCCCATGCCGCCCAGCCGTTGATGCTCATCAGCGAGGCATGCAGGTAGCGTTCGACCGCGGCGGCGGGGATGTTGAGGCGGCGGATCGCGAGCGCAATGGCGTTGTACGGATCCTCGGGCAGACGGGTCACCGCCGACCGGAAGTCGGAGAGCCCCATCATCGACGGGCTGCGATCGATCGCCGCCGCTCCCCGCCAGGACGCAAAGAGCGTTTGCTTGCGCCAGGGCATGCGGATCGTGGCCTGGCCGAGGTCGAAGTAGGCGGCGCAATGCAGGCTGATGCGCTCGGTGACGAAGCTCGACCACAGTCCGCCTTCGACGCGTTCGAGCACTTCGCTGACCGCCGCCATCCCGAGTTTGGGCCGCGGCGCTTCGGTCGCCAGGGCCCGCTCGACGTCCTCGGGATCGAGTGAACTGTCGCAGCGCCGGATCGCCGTGGCGATGTCCTCGCGCGCGATGCGACCCGAGGCGAGCTGCGCGCGATAGTAGGCGCGCGGCATGTAGAGACCTGCGCCGGTGATCCGTGCCAGCGTGTCGGAAGCCTCCTGGAAGCTCTCGTCGCGCAATCCGAAAAACGGATTCACTGCGACGAAATGCTGCAGCGGCCACAGCGGCGCGATCCGGCCACAGGCGGCGTCGATGTGCGCGCGCAGCGCCTCCGGCGCCGGCGCCGCCAATTCTGCATCTCCGCGGTCGGCGAGATCGTCGGTCATCGGTGCGTTCATGATCCACCTCGGGTTCCGGGAATGGTTGCGAAGGGGGCGGGCGGCGCGCCCGCGTCGGCGGGCGGACTGGGCCAGACGCGCTGGAGCAGTCGCGTGATGTAGACGTCGACGTACAGACCGTTGTAGAGGTGCAGATACAGTCCCTTGCCCAAGGCCGCGGGGTCGGCTTTCAGGATCTGCTGGACCAGCAGCAGCACGACGAATACGCCGACGACCGCGGCCGCCAGGACGGCCTGCAACCGGCTTGCCGGATCCGCCACCGCGAGCACGCTGCCGGCGAGGGCCGCGTCGAACCCGGCGTGCAGCGTGAAGTACGCCACCACGACGACGATGCCGAGGCCCAGGGCCCGCAGGTAGGAAGGATTGCCCTCGGTCTCGGTCACGGCCAGCAGCAGCAACTGGGACGTCGCGATCGCGACCACCGTGGCCGCAGCCAGCAGGCCCGGCGGGCTGTGCAGGGTGATGCCGAACGCGGCGGCGGTGAGCACGGTCAGTGCGCCGCCGGTCAGCAGGGCCAGCAGCAGGCGCCCGGGACGAAACCCGGCGCGGGAATAGGGCAGGACCGGCGCGCGGAAGGTGTCCACGCTGCTGCCCGAGGCGAGGAATGCATGCGCCTTGTAGAGGGAGTGGGTGACGACGTGCAGGATCGCAAGGCTGTAGAGACCCAGGCCGCATTCCAGCAGCATGAATCCCATCTGCGCCGTGGTCGACCACGCCAGCGAGACCTTGATGCTGGTCTGGGTGAGCATGACGAGCGACGACAGGGCCAGCGTGATCAGGCCGATCCCGACCAGGACGCAGCGCGCAGTTTCCGAGTGCGAGATCACCGGGCTCATGCGCACGACGAGAAATGCGCCGGCGTTGACGATGCCCGCGTGCAGCAGCGCGGATACCGGTGTCGGCGCCTCCATCACCTGGATCAGCCAGCCGTGGAACGGGAACTGCGCGGATTTCAGGGCCGCGCTGACGACGACCAGCAGGGCGGCGACGTCCAGCGGCGCCGGCACCGGGATTCCCGGCGTCGCCAGGATCCGGAACATCCGTGCGAAATCGAGCGTGTGCAGGCTCGATCCGATGAGCGCGACGGCGCACAGCAGGCTGACGTCGCCGATCCGGCTGGCGACGAATTTCTTGTGGGCGGCGAGGACCGCCGCCGGCCGCTCGCGGTAGAACATCAGCAACTGGTGCAGGCACAGGCTGGTGGCGATCCAGGCGAAGGCGAACAGCAGCAGATTGCCGGAGACGATCAGGGTGAGGATCGCGGCCAGCGTCATCGCCAGCCATTTGTGGAAGCGTCCCTGGTTGGGGTCGCCGTCGAGATTGGCACGCGCATAGCGCGTCACCACCGTACCGACGAAGGAAACCAGCAGCAGCATGGTGACGGTGAGTCCGTTGACGTAGATTTCCAAGGGGAAGCGATCCATGCCACCCGGCGCGAACGGGCGGATCGTCCAGGACTGGGCGGAATCGAATCCATGGGCGACGGCGGTTGCGCCGGCACCGGCCAGCGCCGCCCAGGCGGCCTTGGCCGCGAGCCCGGTCATCGCATCGACGCGTGCGTTGGCCCAACCGGCGGGCATCAACCCGACCAGCAGGTAGAGCATCGGGGGAATCAGGGCCAGGGCGGGCGCAAGCGGGTCATGCGGCATGGCGGTCTCCTGCGGCGACGAACGTTTCCGGGGGCGAACGGCTCCCCCGAAAAAGTCTAGGGACGCGAGACCAGAAATAAAAATGAATAGTTATTATGTAGACGATAACCTTGAGGTTATCGTTTGCGGGGGAAGAGTCCGACCATGATGCATGTCACGCTACGTCAGTTGCAGGTGTTCGAGGCGGTTGCCCGTCTCAGCAGCTTTTCCCGCGCGGCGGAAGCGATGCAGGTCACGCAACCGACGGTGTCGAAGCAGATCCGCCTGCTGCAGGACCAGGTGGGATTGCCCTTGCTCGAACAGGTCGGCAAGAAGGTGTTCCTCACCGAGGCCGGGCGCGAACTATATGCGACCTGCGCGCAGTGGCTCGACACCTGGGGCCGGTTCGAGCAGACCGTCGCCAATTTCAAGGGGCTCAAGCAGGGCCGTCTCAAGATCGCCGTCGTCACCACCACGAAGTACTTCATGCCGCGCATCCTGGGTCCGTTCTGTCTCGAATACCCCGGCATCGACATCGCGCTCGAAGTGGTCAACCGCGATCGCCTGCTCGACCGCCTCGCTCGCAACCAGGACGATCTCTACGTCATGGGCCTGCCGCCCGAAGACATGGAAACCGAAAGCGAACCGTTCCTCGAAAACCCGCTCGTCGTCTTGGCCCCGGCCGCGCATCCGATGGCCGGCCGGGCCGCGATTCCCTTCGCCGACGTGGCGCAGGAATCCTTCCTGGTGCGCGAGCGTGGATCCGGGACCCGCATGACCATGGAACGGGTGTTCGCGGAACGGGGCATGCCGCTGCGGATCAAGATGGAACTGGGCAGCAACGAGGCCATCAAGCAGGCCGTCGCCGGTGGCCTCGGACTCGCCTTGCTGTCGCTCAGCACCCTGCAGCCCGACGCCGGCCGCAAGGAACTGGCGGTGCTCGACGTCCAGGGGTTCCCGATCCGGCGCGATTGGTACGTGGTGCGGCCCAAGGGCAAGCAGATGTCGGTGGCCGCGGCGACCTTCCTCGATTTCCTGCGCAACCACGTGCAACTGCTGACCCCCGCTCCCTAAGCAGAAGAGGGCCAGGTGGTTCGATCTTCCCCCTCTCCCGCAAGCGGGAGAGGGCGAGGGCGCGCGCCACGGCCCCTCGAAAAGAACTCAAACCGCGCCGCCGCCCCCCGTGCACCCGGCGAACGTCGTCAACTGCCGGAACAGCGGCCGACAGAACAGATACCCCTGGAACAAGCCGACCCCCTCATGCAGGAAGAAATCGCGCTCGCCCGCGGTCTCGACGCCCTCGGCGACGATGCGGATGTGCAGTTCCTGCGCCATGCGGATCACCGCGCGGGCGATCGCCTGCCGCGCCGGACTGCGATCGACGTCGCGCACCAGGTCCATGTCGATCTTGACGACGTCGGGCTGGAAATCGGCGAGCAGGCGCAAGCCCGCATACCCCGCGCCGAAGTCGTCGATCGCGGTCAGGAATCCTTGCTTCCGGTATTCGCGCAGGATCTCGGCGAACCACGGCCCGTCTTTGATCCGTTCCCCTTCCGTGACCTCGAAGAGAATTTGTCCGACATCGAGCTTGCGCTGGTGCGCCGTCCGCAAGGTGGTCTGGATGCACAACTCGGGGCGATATACGGCGCGCGGAAGGAAATTGATCGACAGCAGCTCGCCCTGGCGTTCGCGCAGTCCGAGATCACATGCCGTGTTGATCGCCTTCACCCGGCACGACTGGTCGAAGTTGTAGCGGTTGCCGTCGTGGGTCTGGGATAGCACGCTCGGCGCCGGTTCCCCGTTGGGGCCGCGGACCAGGGCTTCATGGCCGTAGATCCGGCCCGACTCCAGGTCGACGATGGGCTGGAACGCGAATTCGAACGGCACGTCGCAGTCTTCCCCGCTGCGGCAGATGCCGCAGCGCGACGGGTCGGCCTCCGCTTCTTCCGGAATGGAGATGCCGGCGCAGGCCGAAGTCGGAGCAGGGGAGCGGGTCATGGTGGTTCTCCGTGCAAATGGGGAGTCGTCTCCGGGGGATCAGGGGGTATATGCGAGGGTGACTCGGCGTACCAACCACTCCAGCAGCGCCCGCGCTGCCGCATCGCGCGCCAAGCCCGGCGTGCTGCGGTGGATCTGTTCGTGCCAGCGCAGGACCTCGGGTTCGTTGAGTCCTTGCTGCTGCAGAAACGCCGCCAGGGGGCAGGATTCGAAGGGGCGGGGCGGGCGCAGATGCAGACGGTCGTGTGTTGTTGCCCAGTGATACGCCAAGGCGCCGGGCCAGGTATGCAGGGTCGGATCCTCCCCGATTGCAGGACGAATCTGCATCCAGGCCGGGAAGGATTTTGCCGGCATCGGCCGCGCCAGCGCATATCCTTGGCCGAGGCGCGCGCCGAGCAGGCGGGCGGCCTCGACGAAGCCCTCGTCCTCGAGGCCTTCGACGACGGTGTGGCGGGCGAACTCGTCGCCGATGCGGACCAGGGTGGACAGCAGTCGGATCGTACGCAATGGGTCGCGCGGCAATTCGCGGATCAGGCCCTGGTCGATCTTCACGGTGTCGATCGGCATCGCCGCCAGTCGGCCCAGGCTGCCGTACCCCGACCCGAGATCGTCCAGCGCGAGATGCGTGCCCAGCGCGTCGATCGCCTGCATCGCTTCGCCGCTGCGCGTGTGATCGAGTTCCGCGCTCTCGAGGATTTCCAGGGTCAGGTGGGAGGCCGCGACCTGCGTCTTGCGCAGGGCGTCTTCGATCCACGACACACAATCCGGTTGGGTCAAGGTGAGCGGCGGCAGGTTGACCGAGACACTCAGGTCCAGCCCCGTTTCGCGCCAGGCGTGCAGGTGTTCGAGTGCCTGGTTCAGGCCCAGCCGGAACAGCGCATGCAATTCCTGCTCGCCGAACGCGGGCAGGAAATCATCCGGGTTCACCACCTCGCCATCCGGGGTCTGCAGGCGCGCCAGCGCTTCGACGCGCACCACCGCGCCGGTCTGCAGGTCGACGATCGGCTGCACCCACATGCTCAGGCCGTCGCCATAGAGCAGCTCGCGCAGGGTGCGCACCCGCGTCGGGCCGATCAGGCGCTGGCCGCGGGCGGTCGCGGCGAACAGGGTGTCGAGGCGGTTGCGCAGCAGTTCGAGCCAGGACTTCGCCCAGCTCGAGGAAAACTGGTGCGGGTGCGTGCCGAAGAGCATGAGCACGCTGTCGGTGTCCTCGACGCTGGCGATCGGAACGGTGGCGGCGCTGCGCCAGCCCATTTCCTCGGCCACCCCGTGCCAGCGCTGCAGCCGGGGGTCGAGGAGGTAGGCATCCACCACCTGCACTTCGCGGGTGAACCACGCCATCGCAAGCGGCCCCCGCTGCATGCCCGCCCCGGCGTTGAGATTGGGCCGGAGATCGTCGTTGTCGCGCACGATTTCCGCGACCCGCTCGAAGCGTTCTCCCGCGCCCGCGGCGATGCGCAGCGACCCGCGTTCGTCGGGCCGGAACACGATCGCATGGCGGATGCCCGGCAGGCCGCCCAGGTCTTCCAGCGCCAGCGGGAGCACGTCGATCCAGCGCGCCCCCGGCCGCACCGGGACCTTGAGCAGGGAGAAATATCGTTCGACCGTCCGGTCGATCGCCGCGAGCTGCATCTGGACGTCGAGCCGCAGCCGCGCCGTCGCCACCCGCATGATGAGGTAGCGCTCGCGCGCCGAAATGAATGCGGCTTCGAGCTGCGCGCGCAGCAGCGATTCGTAGAGTCCGAAGGCCTGCTCCATGCTGGCGTTGGGAAGCCCGACCAGGGCATGGGTTTCGCCGAGCGCGCGGGCGTTGCGTTCGATGGCTTCGCGCGTCGTGTCGGGCCGCATCAGGAAGAGCAGGTGCTCCGCCTGGCTGCGCTGGAGCCGATCGAACTCCGCCGGGGTGAGCGCGCGCAGGATCTGCGCCGGCTCCGACTCGCGCGCCAGGCCCTCATAGAACGTCTGCGCGAAGGCCGTCGCGACCGGATCGAGGATCGACGGGTCAAGCGATTCGAGCAGGGCGGACGACTCGCTGCCGAACAGGTCGATCACGGCCTCGGGCGGGCGGTTCTGCTCCCCGTCCGGCCCGGCGGTGCCGATGCGCCACCAGTGGGTCCGGTCGTGCTTGTGGGCCTTGCTCGCGTACATCGCCGCATCGGCCATCCGCAGCAGGATGTCGGGCTCGTTGGCGTCCTGCGGGTAGAGCGCGAAGCCCACGGTCATGCCGACCCGCGCGGTCCGCCCTTCGCCGAGATCGAACGGCTGCTCGACCGCCGCGTGCAGCCGCTCGAGCGCCATCTGCAACTGCGGCAGGAAATGTTCGGGCTCGAGATCCTCGAACACCAGGACGAACTCGTCGCCGCCCAGTCGCGCGAGAAAGTTGGATTGCCGCGCGCGGGCGCGGAGCGCCTGGGCGATCTGTTGCAGCAGCACGTCGCCCGCCGGATGGCCGAAGCGGTCGTTGACCGGCTTGAAATCGTCGAGATCGAGCATGCCCACCGCAACCACGGTCTGCCGCCGCGCCGCCCGGGCCAGGGCGCCGGGCAGGTACTCGTCGAACGCGAGGCGGTTGGGCAGTCCGGTGAGCGGATCGGTGCGCGCGCGCCGGCTCTCGGCATCCTGGAGACGTTGCAGCGCCGACTTGCGATCCAGTTCGTCGAGGCCATGACTCAGGAGCGCCGCGACGCGCTCGCAGGCGTTGCGCGTGGTCTCGTCGAACAGCCCGGGGTGCTCGGCGATCAGGGCCAGGACCCCCCAGACCCTGCCGTCGCGGCGCACGGGGGCGGCCAGCATCTCCGCCGCATGCGAAGACCCTTGGTCATCGGCCCCCGGGGCCGGGATCGCGATTTCGGCGACCACCACGGCCTCGCCGCGCCAGGCCAGCGCGACCGCGGATCCCGGGTCGTCGGTGGCGACGCGCAAGGAATCGAAAAACGCCGGTTCGTCCGCACGCTCGCGCGAGGTCGCCACCGGCTCGAAGATCGCCTGCGCATCGGGCCGGGCCAGCCAGACCGACGAGAATCCGGTGCCCTCGGTCAGGCTTTGGCACAGGCGCGAGGTCATCGCCGCTTCGGTCGCACCCACCAACATCGAATCGCCGGCCGCGGCGAGCGCCCGGTACACGGCCTGCGCGCGTTGCAGGCGCTGCGACTGCAGCTCGCGTTCGGTGACGTCGCGCTGGATGCCGACGTAGTGGGTGATGCGTCCGTCGGCATCGTGCACGGCATCCACGTGCAGATGGTTCCAGAACGTCGAGCCGTCGCGGCGCACGTTGACGATGACGCCGTCGAAGCTCTCGCCGCCGTGCAGCGCCGCGCGGATCCGTGCGACGGTGGCAGGGTCGCTCTGCGGTCCCTGCAGGAAGTTGCAGTTGCGGCCGACGGCCTCCTCGGCGGGGTAGCCCGAGATTTCGGCGAACGCGCGGTTGACGAAAATCAGGTCGCGCCGGGCATCGGCGATGGTCAGCCCTTCCGAAAGCGCCGCCACCGCGCGGTCGAGCAGCCGCAGGCGCTTGCTGCGCGCGATATGGTCGAGCCCGCGGCCGACGTCGTCGGCGAGTTGCAGCAGGAGCCGTTGCATCGGCGGGTCGAAGACCACGTCGTCGCCGCGGTAGAAAATCAGCAAGGCCCAGGGCACGCCGCCGCGCCGGACCGGCAGCACGGCCGTCGCCTGGAGGCCGAGGCGCTCGGCGCGCTCGCGCCACGGGGCAAGGATGGCAGTCGAATAATCCGTATTGAAGACCGCGCGGTTTTCGCGCCACGCGCAGCCCGCCGGCCCTCGTCCTTCCGGCACCTCCGGCCGCACCGAGATCGTCAGCCCCTCGAGGTATGCCGTCGCGCCGGCACTCGCCAGGACGTCCAGCCGCCCGTCGCCGTCGGGCCGGCCGATCAGCGCCAGCGCGAGTTTTCCTTGGTCGGTGGCAAGCGCGCACACAGTGCGCAGGTAGGCGTCCTCGTCGTCGAGCTGGGATGCGGCCTGGTTGATCTGTGCCAGGAAGGCCTGCAGTTCGCCGGTCCGGGCAAGCAGGCTTGCGCTGCGGAGCAGGGCGCGGTTCTGTTTGCGCACCAGGGCCAGCAGGTATGCCAGGAACGCTGCGGCGGCGCCGAGTACGCCGATCAGCAGGCTCATCGAATTCTCCATGGAGGTGGGGCGCCGCGGATTCCGGGACCCCGAGCGGAATCACGGCGCTTCGCGTGCGATTGTAAGCAGCGGATCTCCGCATCGAGGCTGGGATTTCGGGGAATCTTGCCCCGGATTTGCGAAGGCCGGTTCCTGCGGAGTGTGCGCGCGGCGCGGGTTTCTGCCAGGAATGCATCCGGCATTTCCGTACGGGTGGTGCGCTCCCCGGCGCCGCTGCACCCGCCGGCGTCGCGGTTGGGATTCCGTAGTGGAATGAGCGGTCCGTTATACTTTTCCGATCCGGAATCCGCGGCCCCGGAAACCGTTGCGGGCGGTTCGCCGCCGTGTCGGCGCCGCGACCGTCCATGGCAAGAACAGAAAGGATGCCCCCATGCTGTTTGACTCCGCGACCATTCGCTCGTTGCACCTGAACAATCGGGTCGTCATGGCACCGCTCACTCGCAGCCGCGCGGTCGAAGCCAATACCCCCAACGCCTTGATGGCCGAGTATTACGCGCAACGCGCCGGCGCGGGGTTGATCATTGCCGAGGGAACCTCCCCCTCGCCGAACGGATTGGGCTACGCGCGGATTCCCGGCTTGTTCAATGCGGCCCAGGTCGCCGGATGGAAGCAGGTCACCGATGCCGTGCATGCCCGCGGCGGGCGCATCGTCGTCCAGTTGATGCATACCGGCCGTGTCACCCACGTCGACAATCTCCCGGCGGGCGCCGAGGTGCTGAGCCCGACCTCCGAGACGCTGCCGGGCGAAGTGCACACCGATCGCCACGGCATGCGTCCCTATTCGGCGCCGCGCGCGATGGACGACTCGGACATCGCCGCCGCAATCGGTGAATACGCCAACGCGGCGCGCCTGGCGATCGAGGCGGGCTTCGACGGGATCGAGGTGCACGCGGCCAACGGCTATCTGGTCGAGCAGTTCCTCAATGCCAACGTCAACACGCGTCGCGATGATTGGGGCGGCAGTGCGGCCGGCCGCAACCGCTTCGCGCTCGAGGTGGTGCGCGCGGCGGCGGCCGCGATCGGCTCGGATCGCGTCGGCGTGCGGCTGTCGCCCTACGGCGTCTTCAACGCCACCGGCGGGTTCGACGGCGTCGAGGAACAGTATGGGGAACTCGTGCGCGCGTTTTCGGCGCTCGGCCTGCTCTACGTGCACGTGCTCGACCACTCGGCGATGGGCGCACCGGCCGTTCCGCACGACTTCAAGCGCGCGCTGCGCGCGGCGTTCGACGGCCCGTTCATCCTGGCCGGCGGCTTCGATGCCGTCAGCGCCGAGGCGGCCTTGCAGTCCGGCGACGCCGATCTGATCGCCTTCGGCCGGCCGATGCTGGCCAACCCGGATCTGGTCGAGCGCATGCGCCGCGGCGCGCCGCTCAATTCCCCGGATATGGCAACCTTCTACACCCCGGGCCCCGCCGGATACACCGATTACCCATTTCTGGCCTGAGGTCTCGTTTCGACCCATCCTGCGGAGGAATCATGAAACTGCGTGTCCTCGGAAAGACCGGCCTGCAGGTGTCGGCCATCGGGTACGGCTGCATGGGACTGAATCACGCCTACGGCGCCGCCCTCGATCGCCGGGACGCCATCGCACTGATCCGCGATGCCGTGGAACTGGGCGTGACCTTCTTCGACA
Source organism: Pseudomonadota bacterium (assembly GCA_021842465.1). Lineage (GTDB taxonomy): Bacteria > Pseudomonadota > Gammaproteobacteria > Burkholderiales > Burkholderiaceae_F > GJ-E10. The sequence goes on along the minus strand of JAKBZN010000003.1, from coordinate 86,784 downwards.
CCGCCGAGGTATATGGGCCGTATACCAATGAAGAACTTGTCGGCGAGGCCCTCCGCCCCCTGCGGGATCGGGTCGTCATCGCGACCAAGTTCGGCATGAACATCGTCGATGGCAGGATGGCCGGCACCGATAGTCGCCCCGAGCACATCCGCCATGTCGCCGACGCGTCGCTGCGCCGACTGGGGATCGACGTCATCGACCTGTTCTACCAGCATCGGGTCGACCCCAACGTGCCGATCGAAGAGGTCGCCGGCACGGTGCGCGACCTCATCGCGGAAGGCAAGGTCCGGCACTTCGGCCTTTCCGAGGCCGGCGCGGCGACGGTGCGGCGCGCGCACGCCGTGCAGCCGGTGACGGCGGTGCAGAACGAATATTCGCTGTGGACCCGCGACCCCGAAGACAACGGCATCTTCGCCGCCTGCGAGGAACTCGGCATCGGCCTGGTGGCGTTCAGCCCGCTGGGCCGCGGCTTCCTGACCGGGGCGATGGGCAAGGACACCGTGTTGCCCGACCACGATTTCCGGCGGCAACTGCCTCGCTTCACGGCGCAGGCGATGGCCCACAACCAAGCGCTCGTCGACCTGCTGCAGAGGATCGCGGCCGAGAAGGCCGCGACGCCCGCGCAGATCGCCCTGGCGTGGATCCTCGCGCGGCGGCCATGGATCGTGCCGATTCCCGGAACGACCAAACCACAGCGGCTGCGCGAGAACCTCGGCGCCGCCGAATTGACGTTGGAGGCGGACGAACTGGCGTGGATCGACCGCGCCGCAGCGGCGATCCCCATCGAAGGCGCGCGCTATCCCGAGGCCATGCAGGCCGCGGTCGGCCGCTGACCGCCCCCCGCAACGGCCCGGCCCACCGCCTCTCCCCCAAGCGCGAGAGGACCGCGGCTCAGCAACCACCTACCCCCTCTCCCGCAAGCGGGAGAGGGCGGGGGTGAGGGGATTCGCAGCACCCCAATCCCCGCATCACCCTCCCTACGTCCTCGACAAAATCTCGACACCCAACCCGCCAACGCAACCACCCCCCCAAATCCCTGCCGCGGCCCCCAATGAATGGCAGAATCGAGGCAATTCATGCAGGAATGCCTTTGAAGTTCGCCAGCACCCCTCTTTTCGGCAATCGCTCCGCGATTGCCCGGTTTTCCCTGGGCATCGCCATCTATCTGCTGGCACTGCTGTTGCGGGTCTCGCTGCTGTCGATCGAGCCGCGCTTTCCCTTCGCGCCCTTCTATGCTGCAGCCTTGCTCGCCTTCTATCTTTGCGGCTTCGCGCCCGGGGTTCTGGTCGTCGCCCTGAGCGCCGGAACCGTCGAGTACCTCGGCGCTCCGGCGCAATGGGCCTGGATGCAGCGCTGGATGCCGGAGATTTCCATCGCCGGCTACGCCGTGATCACCATCCTGATTGGCTGGCTGATGGACCGCGGCCGGATGGCCACGCGCCTGGCCGGTCTCAACCGAGAGCAGGACATGATGCTCGACAACGAACTCGTCGGCATCCTCAAGCTGCAAGGCCCCAGGGCGATCTGGCGAAACCGGGCCCTGGAGCGCATGTTCGGGTACGGCCCGGACGATCCGCTCGGCGAGGACATGCGGACCCTGTACCCGGACGAGGAGTCCTACCGCCGCTTCGGCGAGGACGCATACCCGAGCCTCCGGGATGGCGGCACCTATCGCACGCAGATCCGCCTGGTGCGCAAGGACGGGCAGGCGATCTGGGTCGACATGAGTGGTGCGATGCTCTCCGCCGAGCGCGACGAATCGATGTGGCTGCTGCTCGACATCACCGAACTCAAGCGCTACCAGGAACAGGTCGAGAGCATGGCGTTCCGCGACGGGCTGACCGGGCTGCCGAATCGCACGCTGCTGCTCGATCGGATCCATCAGGCGCTTCCGCTCTCCGAGCGCACGCATCGGGAACTGGCGGTGTGCTTCATCGATCTCGATGGCTTCAAGGAGATCAACGACCGCTTCGGGCATGACGCCGGTGACCGGCTGCTCCAGGCGGTCGCGGTGCGGATGCAGGCCTGCCTGCGCGGCAACGACACGGTGGCGCGGCTGGGGGGCGACGAGTTCGTGCTCGTCCTGTCCCAGTTGCACAGCCGCGAGGAATGCCGGGCCATCCTGGATCGCGTCCTCGAGTTCGTGCGCGAGCCCGTCGCCGTCACCGCCGACCAGTTCGCGGCGGTTTCGGCGAGCATCGGCGTCGCGTTGTGCCCCGAGGACGGCGCCGAGCCCGAGCTGCTGCTGGCGCGGGCGGATGCTGCGATGTATGCGGCGAAGCGGGCCGGCCGCAACCAGGTCCGCTATTTCCACGAGCGCGCCGCCGAGCGCAATCCCCCCGCAACGAGGATGGCCGAGGCATAGCGCGGCGTCGGTGCGATCCCGGCGATGGGGGATTCGCGGACATCGGCGTTGCGATCGGTCAACGCGCTCCGGGCGCATCCCGGACTATGCTTCCCGCACGGTCGAGGCACTTGCGCTCCATGTCGCCACGACACGTCCCCGCTTCTGCAGGGATTGGCGAGAGGGCGATTGGCCCGTCGCCTGGAGCCGAGTGTCTCGCCGTCCGCATCGCCCCCGTTCAATCCCCCATGGCCCGCACGTCCATGTCAGGGCGGAGTGGCCCTACAATCGCGGCCGCCCCACCATGCGGCTTTGCGCGAACCGGCGCGGCACCGCGAATGTTCTTGACCTCCCGCATCATGCACGTTGCCTCCCCCGATCGTTTTCTCCTGTTGTTTGCTGGCGCCGTCTGGGCCGGGGTGCAGAACCAGTTGGCGGGAGGCGGATCGTTCATCACCTTGCCGGCATTGATGTGGACGGGCATGGACGCGCGCGCCGCAAACATCACCTCGACGGTGGCGCTGTTCCCGGGGCAACTGGTCGGCGGCTGGCTGGGGCGGCGGGACGCCTCGGGAACGGACCAGGTCTCCTTGCGCACGCTGACCGGGATCAGCCTTGTCGGTGGTGGCATCGGTGCGATCCTGCTGCTTTGGACGCCGTCGAGCCTGTTCGGCAAGATGGTGCCGTGGCTGGTTCTGTTTGCCACCGCGGCGTTTGCATGGGGTTCGTTTCGTCGCAAGCCGCCCCATGTGGACGCCGGGCCGCATCGGCTTGGTCCGCGATGGGTGAAGGCGATCCAGTTCGTGATCGCCGTCTACGGCGGCTATTTCGGTGGCGGAATCGGTTTTCTGATGTTGGCAAGCCTGGCACTGAGCCGGGTCCCCGTGCGTGCCGCCGCCGCCACCAAGAACGTGCTGGCCGGGGTCATGAACGCGACCGCCGTGGTGGTGTTCCTCGTTTCCGCCGAAGTGCACTGGCTCGCGATGGCGGTGGCCTGCGTCGGCGCACTCTCCGGAAGTTGGCTCGGCGCGCACCTGCTCCGCCGCGTCCCGGAGCGCGCACTGCGCGTGCTGGTGATCGCGATCGGCATCGCCCTCACCATCGCCCTGTTTCGCGGATCGCTGTGATCGAACCGCGGAAGCGCGAAATTGAGACGGATTTCCGCGGGATTTCCGGCGAGTTCCCCGCCTTGCGAATCGCGCAGAATCGTCGGGCTCAACTCCCACATGGACGACGATCTCATCGCAATCCCCGAAACGGATGTGTCGTTCGCTTCGCGCCAGATTCGCTCCTAGGATTCATGCGGGTTCCAACCGGGACCCCAATTATCTGTTCAATTCCTGACTGCGCCCCGACATTCTGTCGTACGATCGCGGTGCGCGCGAGCATGCGAGCGTCCCGACCCGATCAACAACGATTCGCCCAATGGCGACCATCCGACGATCCCGCTCCGTAACCTTGTTGTTGCTTGGCACCCTGGCCGCGGTCCAGGGCTGTTCCGATGACTCGGCGCCGCTACAGCGGCAGCGATACGCATCCCGGGAGGACTGCATACGGGACTGGAACGACCCGAACCTCTGTCAACCCAACCATACCGGCTCTTCCGGCGGTTCCGGAGGCGGTTCCTCGGGGTGGTACGGCCCCCGGTATCACTGGAGTCGGCGCCTGGCGGCGCCGGTCGTCGTGGAACCGGATGGAAGCACGCGCGCGGCCGTGGGCGCCCGGATCGGTCCGAACGGTTCGACGGTGGCCCCGAGTTTGCGCGTCAGTTCGATAAGCCGCGGCGGTTTCGGGTGGCTCGGCCATCTATTTGCGGGCGCCCACGGCTGATGCTGCGAATCCGCTGCGCACCACGCACGGATGCCGCCCGGAGCCTCGAGTCCCAAGGGCTGTCTTTTCATGGGGTCGACGACTACTGGAACGAAAAAGCCTTCTATCAGTTCACGAGCGACCAGATCGATGTCCTCGAATCGGCCACGGAAACACTGCACGCGATGTGTCTGCAAGCAGTGCGTCACGTGGTGCATCGGATGGACTTCGCTCGTCTGGGTATCCCCAGACGGTTTTGGGAAAAGATCGTCGAGTCGTTCGCGGAAGAAGACTTCTCGCTCTATGGAAGACTGGACCTCGCGTACGACGGCTCATCCCCCCCGAAGCTTCTGGAATACAACGCCGATACGCCGACTTCGGTTCTCGAATCTGCGGTTTGCCAGTGGTACTGGCTCGCCGACGTGTTCCCCGATGCCGATCAGTTCAACTCTCTGCACGAAAAGCTTGTCGGACGCTGGCGCGCGCTGGGCGGTAGCGGCGCTGTCCATTTCGCGAGCCTCCGGGAAAATGAAGAGGACTGGGTGTCAGTAGCCTACCTCATGGACACGGCAGAACAAGCCGGTCGGGAGGTGCGCTGGATCGCGATCGAGGATATCGGATGGGATTCCGCACGATCCCGGTTCGTCGACGAGGACCGCAACCCGATCGAGACGATGTTCAAGCTCTACCCCTGGGAGTGGATCTTTCGCGAGGACTTCGGGCGGCATGTTCTTGGCAACGGCACCATGTTCATCGAACCGCCATGGAAGGCCATTCTTTCATGCAAGGGGCTGCTCCCGGTCCTTTGGGAACTCTTTCCCGGCCACGAACTGCTGCTGCCGGCCTACTTCCAGCCGGGCCGATTGGACGCGTATGCCCGTAAGCCCCTCTACTCGCGAGAGGGCGCCAATGTCGAGCTTGTGCGCGGCGGAACGGTCCTGGCGAAGCAGGAGGGCCCATACGGAACGCAGGCCTGCATCGAGCAAGCATTGCACCCATTGGCCTGTTTCGACGGCCACTACGCCGTGATCGGTTCCTGGCTGGTGGGCGGGCATGCCGCCGGAATTTGCATACGCGAAGATGCAAGTCCCATTACGACCGATCAAAGTCGATTTGTTCCCCACATCATCGAGCCGGGTGCATCGAACGGAGGCGATCCATAGCCGGCCCGAAGCCATTCCCGCTGACGTCGATCACCGGCGCGCATGTTCCGTACCGAGGAACATGTACATCGCCGGCACCACGAACAGCGTGAAGATCGTCCCGATCGACAATCCCGCGAACACCACCCATCCCATCGCCTGCCGCCCGGCCGCTCCGGCACCCGAGGCGATCACCAACGGGAACACGCCAAGCACCATCGCCGCCGTGGTCATGAGGATGGGCCGAAGACGCACGCCCGCGGCCTCGACGATCGCATCGAACTTCGATCGGCCCGCGCGCTGCAGTTCGTTGGCGAACTGCACGATCAGGATCCCATGCTTGCTGATCAGGCCCATGAGCGTCACCAGGCCGACCTCGGAATAGATGTTGAGCGAGGATCCCAGATTCACGAAAATGAGCGCGCCGAAGAGCGCCATCGGCACGGAGACCAGGATCACGACCGGATCTCGGAAACTCTCGAACAGCGCCGCCAGCGCCAGGAACACGATCACGATGGAGAAGGCGAGCGTGATCGCGAATCCACCCGACTCTTGTACGAACTGCCGCGAAGGCCCGGCGTAGTCGACCGTGTATTCGGGGCCGGCAACTTCCGCGACCGTGTCGCGCAGGAATTGCAGGGCTTCACTCTCCGAGACCATCGGAGCGGCATTCACGCCGGCGATCGTCGCGGAGTTCAACTGCTGGAAATGCGAAATCGTTTCCGGCACGACTTCGGTCTTCCAGTGCGCCACCGTGGACACCGGGAACGTGGTTCCATTGGGCGCGCGCAACTGATAGTCGAGCACCTGCTCCGGATTGAGGCGGTCGACCTGCAATACCTGGGGGATGACCCGGTACGAACGCCCGGCAATCGAAAAATAGTTGACGTAATTGCCGCCCAGCGCGCCGCCGAGCGCCGCTCCGAAATCCGCTTCGGTCATGCCCATCGAACCCAGCATGTCGCGGTCGACGGCGAGGGTCTTCTGCGGCTTGTCGATTTTGAGGTCCGCGTCGATGAAGTAGAACTTGTGGCTGGCGCGGGCCTTGTCAAGCACCTTCTGCGCAACCTCATTGAGTCTCTGGAACGGCTCGGTGGTGGTGATGACGAACTGCACCGGCAGGCCGCGGGCGCCGGGCAGGGGCGGGAACTGGAACGCCGCGACCCGACCGCCGGCAATGCGGTTCCATTCCTCCTGCAACTGCATCTGGATCGCCGCCGCGCCGTGCGTGCGCTGATCCCAGGGCGTGAGGAGCACGCCGCCGATCCCCTGGTTCAGGCTCGGGGTTCCGGTGATCTGGAACATCTGCCGGTACTCGGGGAGCCGGTGCGCGACCGCAAAGACCTGATGGGCATAGGTCTGCATCTGCTGCGCCGTCGCGTCGGGGGGGCCGATCAGCTGATACAGCACGACCCCCTGATCCTCTTGCGGGGCAAGCTCGGTCTTGGCGGTCTCGAACAGCAGCACCACGGCGCCCAACAGCAGGACGCTGCCCGCCAGGATCGCCGGCCAGGTCCGCAGCAGGCTGTCGAGGGTGCGCGTGTAGGCGCCATGCAGGTGCCGGAATTGCCGGTCGACGAAGCGCGCGAAGCGCGAGTCGTCGGCATTCCGGGCAAACAGCCGCGAGCACATCATCGGCGACAGCGTGAGCGCGATGACTCCCGAAACCGTGACCGCGCCGGCCAGCGTGAACGCGAATTCGGTAAATAACGCCCCGGTCAATCCGCCGCGAAATCCGATCGGCACGTACGCCGCGATCAGCACCACGGTCATCGCCAGGATCGGGCCGCCCAGTTCGCGCGCGGCGATCAGGGACGCATCGAGCGCGGACCGGTTCTCGTCGTGGATATGACGGTGAACGTTCTCGACGACGATGATCGCATCATCGACCACCAGTCCGATCGCCAGCACCAGCGCGAGCAACGTGAGCAGATTCACCGTGTATCCGAACAGCAGCATCGCGAAGAACGTGCCGATGAGCGAGAGCGGGATCGCCACCACCGGAATTACGACCGCGCGAACGCTGGCAAGAAACACGAAGATGACCGCGGTGACGATCAGCAGCGCCTCGATCAGGGTCTTGACGACCTCGTGGATCGAGGTGTTCACGAACTCGGTGGTGTCGTATACGATCTTGCCGGTGAGCCCGGTGGGGAACTGCTCCGCGATCGGCCCGAACGCCTTTCGCACGTCGCGCGCGACGTCGAGCAGATTCGCTTGGGGCGCAACCTTGATGCCGATGAATACGGCATCGCGGCCGCTGAACGCGACGTTGCTGTTGTAGTCTTCGGCGCCCAGCGATACGGTCGCCACGTCGCCCAGGCGCACCAGGGCGCCATTGGCCTGCTTGATCACCAGCCGCCGGAACTCCGCGAGGCTGTGCAGATCCGTTCCGGCGCGCAGGTCCACCGTGACCATTTGTCCCTTGCTCGCCCCGAGGGTCGCAAGGTAGTTGTTCGCCGCCAGCGCATTGACGACGTCCGATGCCGTCAGCCCGTGGGCGGCGAGGCGGTTGGCATCCAGCCAGGCGCGCAAGGCGAACTGGCGGGCGCCGAGAATTTCGGCGGTCTGGACCCCGGGGACCGCATCCAGCTTCGGTTGCACCACCCGCAACAAATAGTCGGTCACCGCATTGCGGGCCAGTACGTCACTGTAGAACCCCATATACATGGCGTCGGTGGTCTGGCCGACGTCGACCGTGAGGACGGGTTGCTGCGCAGCCGGGGGAAGCTGGTTGCGCACCGACGCGATCTGGGTGTTGATTTCGGTCAGCGCGCGATTCGCGTCGTAGTTCAACCGCAGGGTCGCGACGATCACCGACTGCCCGGTCATGCTGTTGGACGACATGTAGTCGATCCCTTGCGCCTGGGCGATCGCGGCCTCCATCGGCTGCGTGATGAATCCGGCAACGGTCTCCGCATCCGCGCCGTAGTAATTGGTGGTGATCGTGACGACCGCGTTCTGCGTATATGGGTACTGGCGGACAGGCAGGCTGGCCAATGCGCGCAGGCCCAGCACGAGGATCAGCAGGCTGACGACGGCCGCCAGCACCGGGCGGCGAATGAAAAGATCGGTGAACTTCATCGCTCTTGGGGCGTCGGGTTCGCGTCGTTCAAAGGCTGGACCGTGTTATCCACCTGCATGGGCGATCCGTTCTTGAGCTTGATCTGGCCGCTCGTTACGACCACATCGCCATCGTGGAGCCCCTGCAGGATGGCGACCTGATCGCCACGGGTCGCGCCGGTGGTCACGAACACCCGGCGCGCGCGGAACGTCCGGGGATTCTTCCCCGGTTCGGCGAGAAACACCGTCGCGCCATAAGGGTTGAACGAGACGGCCGTCTGCGGGGCCACGATGACGCGATATGGCGTTCCGACTCCCAGGCGCACCGTGGCGAACATGCCCGGCGCAAGCGCATGGTCGCGATTGGCCACCGTCGCCTCGACCTGCAGGTTGCGCGTCGCGGAATCCAGAATGGAGCCGAGGGCGGTAATCCGGCCGTGGAATGTGCGCGAGGGCCATGCATCGACCGCAATCTGCACTTCGGCTCCCTTCGACATTCGCCCGACATCGCGCTGGGGGACGGTGAAATCGACGAATACCCGGTCGATCGCTTCCAGGCTGACGACCTTGTCGCCAGGGTTGAGGTACTGCCCCGGGTTGACGGTCGTGATCCCGAGGCGGCCGGAGAACGGCGCACGGATGATCTTCTTTTCGATCAGCGCGCGCTGCTGATCGACCAGCGCCCGCTTGCTCCGGAGGTCGGCCTCGTCCGCATCGATCACCGCCCGGCTTACCGCGCGCGCGGCCCATTGCGCGCGATCGCGCCGCAGGGTGGTTTGCGCCAGCGCCGCCGCCGCCTCGAGCGATCGCAGTTGCGCGCGTTCGTCGTCGACGTCAAGTTCGAGCAGTGCCCCTCCGGCGGTGACGTCCTGCCCCGAGCGGAAGCGGACACGTCGAACCACGCCGGCGAGTTCCGGGCCGAGGTCCGCGCCGCGCCACGCGCGTACACTGCCGATGGTATGGATCCGGTCTCGCCATGTCGCCTGGTGCACCGTCATCGTCGTGACGACCGGGGGTGCAGGGGGATGGAAGGAGGCCATCATCTTCCGCACGAGCATCACCTTGACGAGGGCGATGACCCCGATCAACAGCAGCGCGCCCACCATCATGAACAGCGTGCGGCGCAGGAGGCTGGGTTGACGACGGGGGGCCGTTGCCGGCATGCCGGATTCCGCTGACATGGCGGGAGAGTCGTTTCGGTCGCTCATCGAGTCAGATCCTTTTGGGCCGGCGCGTGGGCCCCATTCGCCGTCGACGGCGTTGCGCGCGTCCGGCCGTCATTCCACCAGCCGCCGCCCACTGCCTGAAACAGGGCCGCGGTATCCGCCAGTCGGTCGGCCCGGGCCTGCGCCAGGGCGACGGACGTTTGCCGAACCTGCTGTTGCGCGGTCAGGAGATTGAGGTAGCTCGCGCCGCCATCCCGGTATTGCGCCGCGACCAGTCGCTGCGACGCACGCGCCTGCTCGTACGCCCGGGATTGCGCCTGCGCAGCATCGGCGTCGAATTGCAGCGCGCGCAAGGCGTCGGATACATTGGCAAAGGCGGCAAGAACTGTCTGGCGGTAGACGGCAGCAGCCTGATCGAATGCGGCGACGGCGGCATCGCGGGCATCCAGCGCGCCGCCGTGGAACAAGGGCTGCGCCAGACCGGCGTTGAGCCCCCAGATTGCGGAGTTCGGGCCGAACATGGTTCCCGCCGTGTCTGCCACGCTGCCGAGATTCGCGCCCAGGGACAACTGCGGATAGATGTTCGCGGTCGCAACCCCGATCTGTGCGCTCGCCGCATGCAGCAGCGCCTCCGACGCGAGGATGTCCGGACGCTGGCGCACGAGCTCGCTGCCAACGCTCACCGGGAGGTCGCGCGGCAGCGTGAGCCGCACCGTATCGACCTCCCGCAGATCGGCCTCGGACGGGGATTTCCCCAGATAGACGGCGAGCAGATGCAACAATTGCGCCCGCTGCTTTTCCAGGCCGGCAATCCCGGCCTGCGTCTGGGCCAGGGCGGTCTGCTGCGCCAACACGTCCGCCTGCGAGACCGCGCCGATGTCGAAGCGCCGCCCGATGATCGTGAGGCTTTCCTTTTGCATGGCCGCCACGGCCCGCTGCGCGGCGATCTGGTCGCGCAGTTGCAGCGTGCGGATCACCGTCGTCACGATGTTTCCCGCCAGCGTCAGTCGGGCGGCGCGCAACTGGTCTTCCTGGAAATTCACTTGCGCCTGCAGTGCTTCGAGCTGGCGGCGCACTGCGCCGAACAAGTCGAAGTTGTAGGACACGTTCACCTGGGCGTTGAACAGGGTGTAATCGACCCCCCCGAACGGAAATCCGTACTCGATGCCGGAAATGCGGGAACGCTGCCCGGTAAACGAGCTGCCGACCGAGGGAAGGAGCTGGCTTGCGCGGTTGGCGGCATAGGTCTTTTGCGCTTCGCGGAGCGCCGCCGACGCCGCGGCGATGCTGGGGCTGTCGCGGAGCGCCTCGGCGACCAGGCGATCGAGGGGGGGCGATCGGAAGAGCGTCCACCAGTCGCCGACCAGATCGTCGCCGCGCCGCAGCCGCTGGCCGGCCGGCCCCGCTGCGCCGATTTTCTCGGGCAGCGTCACATCCGTGTAGTTGCCGGTGACGACCGCTTTGGGCCGCTGAAAATCCGGGCCCAGCATGCAGCCTGCCAACGTGAGCGACAGCCCCGCGAGCGCCAGGAGTGCGCCCGACGCGACGCGCGGGAATGGCCGCCGGCGGGACCGGCTGGGGCGGGAATGCTCGAACGGCATGAATCAGCGGCTTCTGCGGAACGGCGCTTCCGGGACGGAATGTTGGTACGAAAGGCGGCGCGGACGGCGCACGACGCCGGGCGCGATGCTACCCAATCGCGCCGTCTTTTGCTTGCATTTTTCGGTTACCGGCAGAAACAGTACCGCCTCTCCTGGGTGGGCCTGTCGCTGTTTCCCCCCGTCTCCCGCGTGCGGCAGCGGTGGCAGGCAGGAGGTCTTCACCCCCTCTCCCGCGTGCGGGAGAGGGCGGGGGTGAGGGGATGTCGAGGCTATGTCATCGCCGCGAGCGTCTGGCGGAAGCGGGCGAGCGACAGGCCGAAGAGCGCGGCGCCGATCAGGGCCAACGCAAGGAACTGCGGCCAGACGACGTCGAGTCCGGCACCGCGGTAGAGAATGGCTTGGGCAAGCAGGACAAAGTGGGTGTTGGGCGCCGCCAGCATGAGGAAACGGATGGCGGCGGGCATGCTCTCGCGGGGTGTGACGCTGCCCGAGAGGACCATCAGTGGCAGCAGGACGAGCATCAGCAGCAGGCTGAACTGCGGCATCGATCGCGCAACGGTGGCGAGATAGATGCCGAGCGCGGTGGTCGCGAAGAGCTGCAGCGCGGTTCCGGCCAGGAACAGCGGCACCGAGCCGTGGATCGGGACATGCAGGACCGTTTCGACGACGCCGCTCAGCGACACCGCCGATGCCGCCAGCACGACCAGCGCGCTCGACCACATCTTGCTCACCATGATCTCGGCCGGCGTCACCGGCATCACCAGCAGGTGTTCGATGGTGCCGTGTTCGCGTTCGCGGATCAGCGCGGCGCCGGCAAGGATGATCGAGATCAGCGTGATCTGGCCGATCAGTTCCATCACCCCACCGAACCACACGGGATTGAGCTCGGGATTGAATCGCACGCGCAGCGCGAGCGTGACCGGTGCGGAGGCGACCGGCATCTTGTGGCGGCGGGCGAAGCGGTCGACCTCGCCGAGGATGATTGCCTGGATATGGCCCGCACCGATGAATGCCTGGGACATCCGGGTGGCGTCGACGTTGAGCTGGATCGTCGGCTGCCGGCCCGCGAGCACGTCGCGCTGGAATCCCGTTGGGATGTCGAGCGCGAACGTGTCGGCTCCGGAATCCATGCGCGCGTCCATTTCCGTCGGATCGATGCGTTGCGGCGGGAGAAAGTAGGGCGGGGTGAAGGCGTCGACGATGCGCTCGGCCAGCGGCGAGCGATCCTCGTCGACGACGGCGATCGGCGCCCTCTCGAGGGTTTCGGGCATCACGGTCGCGGCGGCGTAGATGGCGACGGTGAAGGAATAGCCGATCAGCACCAGCATCATCGGCTCGCGCACCAGGCTGCGCAGTTCCTTGATGCCGAGGTGGAGCACGTTGGCGGCGCGCATGCTCAGCGCTCCTGTTTGCGCACCAACGCCACGCCGAGGATCGCCAGCACCGGCACGGCGGCGGCCAGGGCGGCGATGTCGCCCCGCAGGTCGGCGAATCCCAGCGCCTTGGAAAAGGTGCCGCGGCAGACGATGATGAAGTAGGTGGTCGGGTAGACCTCGCCGATCCAGCGCCCGAGCCCCTCCAGCGAGGACACCGGATTGATCATGCCGGAGAACTGGTTGGCGGGCAGGATGGTGAGCACGGCGGTCGCGAACAGCGCCGCGACCTGGCTGCGGGTGAACGCCGACACCACCAGGCCCATGGCGGTCGAAGCGGCGACGTAGAGCAGGGCGGACACGGTCAGCGCGAGGATGCTGCCGGTGATCGGGACCCGGAACAGCCAGCGGGCAAGGGCCACCAGCAGCACGAAGTTGACCATTGCCACGGCGATGTAGGGGAGCTGCTTGCCGAACAGGAACTCGGCCCGGGTGACCGGGGTGACGTAGAGGTTGACGATCGACCCCATCTCCTTTTCGCGCACCACCGACAGTGCGGTGAGGATCGCCGGGATCAGCATCAGCAGCAGGGGGATCACCGCCGGCACCATCGCCGGCAGGCTCCGGACGTCGGGGTTGTAGCGATAGCGCACGGCGATGGCGACCGGTCCCGCCGGCGACGATGGGCCGTGCGCGCGGCGAGCCACCGTCCGCAGCCAGTGGTCGTGGATGCCTTGCACGTAGCCGGCGATGGTTTCTGCGCGGTTGGGCATTGCGCCGTCCACCCAGGCGCCGATCGCCACGGGATGGCCGCGCGCCACGTCGCGCGCGAATCCCGGCGGAATCTCGATCGCGAGGTGGATGTCGCCGGCGCGCATCCGCCGGTCGAGGTCGGCGTAATCGCGGATCGGCGGCTGCTCGACGAAATAGCGCGATCCCTCGAGGTTGCGCACGTAGTCGCGGCTGAGCGGGGTCTGGTCTCGATCGAGCACCGCGAAGCGCAGGTCGTTGACGTCCATGTTGATGCCATAGCCGATCACGATCATCAGGATCAGGCTTCCAGCCAAGGACAAGGCGAGCCGGATCGGGTCGCGGCGCAGTTCCAGCGATTCCCGCCACAGATACCCGACGAGGCGGCGCAGCCGGAAGCGCGCGGGCCGCGGCGCCGCGCCATTGCCGGGGCTGCCGACGGGCTGCGCGGGTGGGGCGGTCGCGGCATGGCCGGCTTCCGCTGGGTCGGGTGCCGGCTCGGCGAGGTCGCCGGCCGCCGCTTCGAGATGGGCGATGAACGCCTCTTCCAGCGTGCGCACGCCCCGTTCGCGGACGATCGCCGCCGGCGTGTCGCTCATCAGCACCCGCCCGGCGTGCATCAGCGCGATGCGGTCGCAGCGCTCGGCCTCGTTCATGAAATGGGTGGAGAGGAAGATCGTCACCCGGTCGCGCCGCGACAGCGCGATCAGGATGCGCCAGAAGGCGTCGCGCGCCACGGGATCGACGCCGGATGTCGGCTCGTCGAGGATCAGCATTTCCGGGCCGTGGATCATCGCCACGGCGAGCGAGAGGCGCTGCCGCACGCCCAGCGGCAGCGCATCGGGCAGCGCGTCGATGGCCGCGCCGAGATCGAACTCGCGCGCCATCTCGGCAACCCGCGGCGCGATCCGGGCCGCGTCGATGCCGAACAGGCGGGCGTGCAGCGCCAGGTTCTGGCGCACGGTGAGCTCACGATAGAGCGAGAACGACTGGCTCATGTAGCCGACCCGTCGCCGGATCGCGAGGTCGCGGGCGTCGACCGGCTTGCCGAACAGCCACGCCCGGCCCGCGCTTGCGGGAAGGAGGCCGGTCAGCATCTTCATGGTGGTGGTCTTGCCGCACCCGTTGGAACCGATGAAGCCGAAGATCTCGCCACGGTCGATGCGGAAACTCACGTGATCGACCGCGACGAAATCGCCGAAGCGCATGGTGAGGTCACGCGCCTCGATCGCGGCGCCGTCGCCGTCGGTCGGTCGCGGAAGGAGGACCACCGGTTGGTGGCCGGCGCGCTGCGCCGCCGGAAGCAAGGCGATGAACGCGGCTTCCAGGCTGGCGGTTCCGGTCCGGGCCAGCAACCCCGCGGGGGTCGCCGCCGCCAGCACGCGGCCCTCGTGCAGCGCGATGAGGTGGTCGAAGCGTGCGGCCTCTTCCATGTAGGCGGTGGCGACGATCACGCTCATGCCCGGCCGGCGCGCTCCGATGCGGTCGACCAGCGTCCAGAATTGGCGCCGCGACAGCGGATCGACCCCGGTGGTGGGTTCGTCGAGGATCAGCAGGTCGGGATCGTGGATCAGCGCGCAGCACAAGCCAAGCTTCTGCTTCATGCCGCCCGAGAGTTGCTCGACCGGACGGTCGGCGAAGGCGGCGAGTCCGGTGGCGCGCAGGAGGTCGGCGACGCGTTGCGTGCGTTCGGCGCGACCCTGTCCGAACAGGCGGGCGAAGAACGCGACGTTCTCCGCCACCGACAGCGTCGGATAGAGGTTCCGGCCCAAGCCCTGCGGCATGTAGGCGATGTGGCCGCAGACCGCCCGCCGGTGGCGCGCGTCGGCCATGTCGCCGCCCAGCACGGCGATTTGCCCTTGCTGGATCGCGCGCGCGCCGGCCAACAACGAGAGCAGGCTCGATTTGCCGACGCCGTCGGGGCCGATCAGCGCGACGCGCGCACCCGCCGGAACGTCGAGATCGATATCGCGCAGCGCCGGCGTTTTGCCATAGCGCAGGCCGAGGCCCCGCACCCGGATCACCGGAGGCGCCGGGAGCGCCGGGGACGATGCGTCGGCCGCGGATGCGTTCATTGGAGCAGAGGCAAGCGCGCCAGGCGCGCCGGCCAGGGCCGGTTGGGGTCGAGGCGGACGTAGGCCATGCCGGGGACGCCGGTCTTGATCTGCAGCCGATGTCGGCGGAGCAGGGCCGGATCGATCCGCGCCTTGACGCGGAACATCAGCTTCTCGCGCTCGGCTGCGGTCTCCACGGTCTTGGGGGTGAACTGGGCGACGTCGGCGACATAGGACACCCGCGCCGGGATCGCGGTTTGCGGCGTGGCGTCGAGCACGAGGCGCACCTCGTCGCCGAGCGCGATCCGGCCCGCCGCCGCAGTCGGCAGGAAGAAGGTCATGTAGACGTCGGAGAGGTCGATCATCTCGAGCACCCGGCCGCCGGCGGCGATGACTTCGCCGGGCTGGGCGATGCGGATCTGCACCCGCCCGTCGCGCGGCGCGCGCAGCGTGGCGTCGTCGATGTCGGCCCGGACCCGGGCCACCGCCGCTTGGGCTGCATCCACGGCGGACTCTGCGCCGGCCAACTGCGCTTCGGACGTGGCGACGGCCGCCCGGGTGGCAACGATCTGGGCCTGCGCGGCGCGCACGGCGGCTTCCGCGCTGCGCACCCGGGCCGCATCGTCATCCGCCTCCTGCTGCGAACTCGCGCCCTCCTGCGCCAGGATCCGCGAGCGGTGCTGCCGCGTATGCGCGGCGTCGCGCTCGGCGTCGCGCTGGGCCAGCACCGCCTGCATCGCCGCCTGCTCGGCGCGCCGCTGGTGCAACTGGCTGCGGGCGATCGCAACCTGGCTGCGGGCCTGGCGCAATTGCGCCTCCGCCTGGCGCAGTTGCGCCTGGAGCGCATCGGTATCCATCACCGCCATCACCTGACCGGCCTTGACCCAGTCGCCCTCATTCACCAGCACCTCGGCAACCCGGCCGGGGGTCCGCGCGGCGATGTCGATTTCGACCGCCTCGATCCGGCCGTTGCCGCTGGCGATCCCGGCGTCCTCGCCATTTCGGCGGGCCTGCATCCAGGCCCCGACCGCGATCGCGGCGATCAGGACGATGGCGGCGATGCCGATCTGCCAAGTCTTGCGGGGAAGTGGGGTCATGGTCGGTCCTGTTCCGTGAGTGCGCCGGCATCGTTCGGCCCGCCGCCCAGTGCGGCATACAGGCTGACCATTGCCGACAACCGTTCGCGGCGGATCTGTACCAGCGCTTGTTGCGCGGCGAAGCGGGCGCGTTCGGCCTCCAGCACTTCGAGGAAGGAGGCGGCGCCGCTCCGGTACCGCAGCTGCGCCAGGCGCACGCGTTCGTTCTGCGTGGCGACAATCTTCTCCTCGACCGCCTGCTGCCGCGCCAGCCAGCGCCGATCGGCCAGGGCATCGGCCACCTCGCGGAACGCCCGCTGGATGGTGCGTTCGTAGTCCGCCACCGCGGCGTTGCGGCGGGCCTCGGCCAAGCGCAGGGTGGCGCGATTGCGGCCGGCGTCGAAGAGGGGTAGTGACAGCGTGGGGACGAAGAGCCAGGCCTGGGTTCCGGAGCCGAACAGGCCGTCGAGTTCACTGCTGGCGCGTCCGGCCGCGCCGATCAACGCGATGCGCGGGAAAAAGGCCGCCCGCGCCGCGCCGATATCGGCGTGGGCGGCCTTGAGGCGGTGCTCGGCGGCGCGGACGTCGGGACGGTCGAGCAGGACCGAAGAGGGCAGGCCGGGAACCGGCCCGATCGCGAAGGATCGTTCGACCGCCGACAGCGGCACCGGGTGGTCCGATGCCGGCGACGGCGGCGACGGCGCGCCGACCAGCAAGGTCATCGCGTTGCGGGCCCGCGCCTTCTGCTGCTCCAGCACCGCGAGTTCGGCCCGCGCCTGGTCCCGCAGGACTTCCGCCTGGGTGGCGTCGAGGCGGGAGGTCGCCCCGACTTCGTAGCGGCGCCGCATGATGCGGAAGGTCTCCTCCCGATTGGTCAGGGCGCGGCGGGCGTCGTCGAGACGCTCGTCGAGTTCGCGCTCGAGCAGGTAGGTGTCGGCGATCTGCGCCACCAGACTGACCTCGACCGCGCGGCGGGCATCGACGGTCGCCAGGTAGGACTCCAGCGCCGCCGCCCGGAGGCTGCGCACCCGGCCCCAGAAATCGATCTCCCAGGTGCTCAGGAAGAGGGTTGCGCCGTATTCGGTCGCATCGAGGGCGGTACCGGTCGGGGACATGCCGGGAGGGAGGTGCATGCGGCTCGCCGACAGGCTGGCGCTGATGGTGGGCCGCTGGTCCGCCCGGCGGATGCCGAATTCGGCGCGCGCCGCTTCGATTCGCTGCATGGCGACGCGCAGATCCCGGTTGTCGGCGAAAGCGCGGTGCAGCAGGCGCTGCAGCGCCGGGTCCGAAAAGAACCGCTCCCAATCGAGCCCGACGGCATCGGAGGCGGCTCCGGCGGACACGGGCTGCGCCTCGAAGCGCGGCGCAACCGGCGCCGCCGGCCGTTCGTAGCGCGGCGCGAGCGAACAGCCTGCCAGCACCACCAGCGCGAGCATCCCGTTGCGCGGCGGAAATCGGCCGCAGGGCCGCATGACGACTCCGGTCGGAAGAGGCGATACCGCAATGCTGCCTCAGACCGAGGGAGTCGCATACCGGGACAGGTCAAAGACCCGGAGTCTGCGCGGCGGAAGGGCCCCCTCTCCCGCTTGCGGGGAGGGCGGGGGTGAGGGCGTCCGCTCGATCGCCGACGCCAAGCGCGCGGCCCGGGATGCGTCGAAAAACTTTACGAGTTTTCCCTTCCTGCGCGCGCCATCGCCACGATGAATGGAAAAGTCACCTTATAAATCAATTCACTATGTCAATCGATCGCTCCGCCGGCCCGAAACTTGCTTAACATCTGCCAAGTAGAGAGAAACGGTGCCTTTTGTTGAAAGCAGAAAAAATGACGCATTCGATCCAACGCACGCAAATCAAGGGCCTCCAGCGCGCGGCATGCTCGGTCGCCCTGTTCGCGCTGGCTGGATTTTTCGCCGCTCCGGCGCAGGCCGATCTCGTCGTCGAGGGGATCACCTATACGCTGACCGACAACGGATCCGCGGGCGGCGCGCTCGGCGAGTCGTTCACGCTCGGCATCGCCGGCATCAACGGTACGTCGGATACCAAGGGTGGTCGCTACGGCGTGGGCGCGTTCGCGTTTACGGATTCCGGCCTGTCGCATTTGAGCGAGACTGCGCCTTCCGGGTTTACCGCCCAGTCCGGCGGACTCAATTCCAACGGCTGCAACGGCAAGGGGACGTTTTTCTGCTTCAAGAACAATACGACGCCCGCCGCGCCTACGCTTGCCGCGAATTCCACGCTGAGCTACACGTTCGACGTTGCCGCAACCGGGATCTCGAGCTGGGTTCCGAGTTTCAAGATCTATTGGCTGGGGACGCAGAATAACTACGACCTTGTTTCGAAGACCCTGACGCCGACCCCGACCCCGCCTCCGCCCAGCGTCCCGGAACCGGCCACGCTGGGGTTGATGGGGCTTGCCCTTGCCGGAGCCGGGCTGGCCCGGCGTGTTCGCAAGATCTGAACCAGGACCTCTGCGCGGCGGACGGATTTCCGGACGGCGGGATGTGCTGCCGTTCCCCCTCTCCCGCGAGCGGGAGAGGGTGCCTGTGCAAGTGCCCATCGAAGATATCGACGGAGTACCCCCTCTCCCGCGTGCGGGAGAGGGCGGGGGTGAGGGCGGCGGCATAGGGATGGTGCTGGTATCTTGTGCGACGAAAACACCCCGGTGGCGTATCCGTCTTGGAACGCCGAGGGCAGCCGTTGCTGCTCGCGCGGGTTCGTACGGTAGGCAGCCGGGCATCCATCATGAATCTGGGCGGAAAAGGACGCGATGGCTCATCGCGTTTTGGCATGTTCAGCGGCTAGGCGGGCTCGCACCTCGTCCGCGGTGACGACGAACGGGCTGAGGAAATGGTCGAAGATCCGGCGGTGGGGCCAAATTCATCCGCTGCCAATACTACTGAAAATTCCCGTTTTCAGAAGTATCGTCCAGGCGGGCTGCGCCTCGCCTGGGCGATCCGTCTGAAAACTCGGGGGGTGCGCCTGGCCCGGGGGCACGCTGCCCCGCTGCGGTCCGCGCGGCAGAAGGATTTCCTGACGGCGGGATGCGCTGCCGTTCCCCCTCGCCCGCTTGCGGGAGAGGGTCGGGGTGAGGGTGCGATACGTAGGGCCCGATGCCGGAAAATCATTTTGCTTGGTGCGTTGGCGGAGTACCATCCCCTGCTCCGGATGCGTGGCGGTCCGGAAGGGGCGGCTCGGGGTCATCCCCTCGGCGCCCATCCGCGTACCCATCGAGAAATGGACCGCGAGGCGAACCTGATGGAACGGAACGAGGAAATTCCGGCGTCCGCATATTCGCAGCACGAGACCGCCTCTGCCGGGTTCGCGCCGCCCGTGCGGGTCGTCGCCTTCGGGAAAGTGGACGAGGACGCCGAACGTGCGCGGCTGGTGCAGGGCCTCCTTCGCCGGCACGCCACGATCGAGCCGAAGTACTTCTACGATGCCCGGGGTTGCGCGCTCTACGAGCGGATCTGCACCCTTCCCGAGTATTACCTTCCCACTGTCGAACGAGGAATCTTTGCCCGGTATCGCGAGGCGATACTCCGGGAACTGCCGCACGCGCCGCAATGGATCGATCTCGGATGCGGCGATGGGCGCAAGTCGCCCGACTGGGTCCGCGCGCTGAAGGCGCGCCGCTACGTCGGCGTTGATATTGCCCGCGGTGCCCTGTCGGCGACCGTCGCGCGCGCCATCCGGGATTACGACGAAACCGAAGCGCTGGGAATCGCCTGCGACTTTTCGCGTTCGCTCGACCTTCGGGCCGTGATCGCGGAAATGGCCGATCGTCCGGCGGTGTTCTTCTACCCCGGATCGTCGATCGGGAATTTTCCGGAACCGGAAGCGGTCGCGCTGCTGCGTTCCGTAGGCGATCACCTGACGCCGGGAGGACGTCTCTTCCTTGGGGTGGACCTCGTCAAGGATCGCGGCGCGCTCGAGGCGGCGTATGCCGATGCGCAAGGCGTGACCGCCGCGTTCAATCGCAACGTCCTTGCCGTCGTCAACCGCGTAGCCG
This sequence comes from Pseudomonadota bacterium, assembly GCA_021842465.1. Classification (GTDB taxonomy): domain Bacteria; phylum Pseudomonadota; class Gammaproteobacteria; order Burkholderiales; family Burkholderiaceae_F; genus GJ-E10. The sequence continues at coordinate 66,397 of JAKBZN010000003.1, read as the reverse complement.
ACGCCGATTTCGTTCCCGACCGATGGGAGCATCAGGCCGTGTTCGACGCGCGCGCGGCGCGGATCGAGATGCGGCTGGTCGCGCGGGAAAACCAGCGGGTCCGGATCGGCGATCAGCGGCGCGGTTTCGCCCGCGGCGATTCGATCCTGACCGAGTACTCCCACAAGTACACCATCGAAGGCTTCGGCGCGTTGCTTGCGTCCGCCGGATTCCACCGGGTCCGTGCCTGGACCGACGATCGCCGCTGGTATGCCGTCTTCGTGGCCGGGGTTTGAACGGGATGGACCGGACCAGTCGACTCGACCCGCAGGCCGTCGCGGATGCGTATCACCGCGTACGGGCGCAGACGCTGGCGCTGGTCGAAGGACTGAGTCCGGAGGACTGCATGGTTCAGTCGATGGCTGAGGCGAGCCCGGTCAAATGGCACCTTGCACATGTCACGTGGTTTTTCGAGACCCTGGTTCTCGAGGAATTCCTGCCAGGCATGGGATCGACCCACGTTCCGTTCGACCCGCGATTCCGCGTGCTATTCAATTCCTACTACAACGGCATCGGCGCATTCCATCCGCAGCCCAGCCGCGGCGTGCTTTCTCGCCCGAGTCTGCAGGAGGTTTTCTCGTACCGCGCATCCGTCGACGAGCGGATCCTGCGCCTGCTGCGCCGCTTGCCGGACGAGGACGTTCCACACCCCGCGCTCGCCGTGATCGAACTCGGTCTGCATCACGAGCAACAGCACCAGGAATTGATCCTCACGGACATCAAACACCATTTCTCCTGCAACCCGATGGCTCCGGCGCTGCGCGCGGGGCCCGAAGAGCCGGCGCAGCCCTCGGCGACGCGCGCGCCGGCCTGGATCGCCCACGAGGGCGGCAAAGTCGAGATTGGACACCGCGGAGCCGGCTTCGGGTTCGACAACGAGACGCCGGCACACCCGGTCTGGGTGGAGCCCTACGAGATTGCGCAGCGCCTGGTGACCAACGGGGAGTATCGCGAGTTCGTCCGCGACGGCGGGTACCGGCGCCCCGAGCTCTGGCTCTCGGACGGGTGGGACCTCGTGTCCAGCGCGGGCTGGTCGCGCCCGCTCTACTGGCGCGAGGATGGTTCGGTCTTCACGCTTTCGGGGCTGCGGGGGCTCGACGATGGGGAACCGGTATGCCACGTCAGCTATTACGAAGCGGACGCGTTCGCACGATGGGCGGGAGCCCGGTTGCCGAGCGAGTCCGAATGGGAGAACGCCACCCGCCGCGCGCAGGACGGCGCGGATCCTGCCGCGGGGGCACCGGGCCTGTGCGGAAATTTCCTCGAGGACGGGCGCTTTCACCCTGCAGGGCTCTCTCCCCTCGTCCGGCCCGGTGCTGTCGGCCAGCTCCTCGGCGATGTCTGGGAGTGGACGCAGAGCGCATACCTCCCCTACCCGGGGTTTCGCGTGCGCGAAGGCGCGGCGAGTGAATACAACGGCAAGTTCATGGTGAACCAGATGGTCCTGCGCGGCGGTTCCTGCGCGACCCCTGAGCACCACATCCGCCCAAGCTACCGGAACTTCTTCCGCGCTGCCGCGCGCTGGCAATTCAGCGGCATCCGACTTGCGCGTCCCTGAGTAGCCCGCGGCCGGCGCCGGTCATCGACCGATATCCGGAGCGGCCGAGGCGTTTTCGCTTACAGAGAAATTCCCAATTCGGCCGCCATGCGCTCGAGTTTGGCTCGCAGATCCGCGACTTCGGCAGCGAGCCGGGTTTGATTCGCGCGCAATGCGTCGAGTTCGGAAAAGGGAATGTCGATCGAGGAGCGGACAGTCTCCGAGTCGGCCTGCCGCGATTCGACGGGACCCGACAGCAAATGCGCCCAGCGGCCTTCCCGCTCGCCGGCGACGCGCGCAAGCTTCACGACCAACGGTCCCCCCGCGTCCTCGCTGCGCTCGGCCAACTCCGTCAGGAACGCTTCCACCGAGGAAACGTCGGCGAACCGGTGCATGCGCTCCGTCGCGCCGCGCAGTTCGGCGGGCGTTTGCGGACCGCGCAGCATGAGCGCCGCCAATAGCGCGACCGACTGGCTGGGAACGCCCAGCACGCGCCCGATGTTGTGCGCGTAACGCGTCACCCGTGCGCCGCTGGTTTCGATCACGAGTGTCTGCGCGCGCAAGGAATCCACTGCCGCCTGCACGTCGGCTTCGGCCGCCTCGATCACCGGATCGCGGTTGTTCTTCTGGTTGCAGCCGGCGGTCAGCGCGTTGCGGGACAGCGGATACGTATCGGGAACCGTATGTTCCTTTTCCACCAGCACGCCGAGAACGCGCGTCTCGAGAAGGGATAGCAGCGGGATTGTTTTCATGGAGGCGGGGTCGGCCATCGGAGGAAGCAAGCCACAGCGTACTGCAACCGCCCTCGCCCCACCCGCTCCCGCCTCGCGGGAGCGGGGGAATTCCCGCGCGGTAGTATGCGCCCTGCCATGTCGACGCCCCCCGATACGCCCCCTCCCGCTGCCGAGCCCTTCGCGCCGGAGCGCTATTTCGATGAGCGCGTGGCCGCCCGCTACGATGACGGGATCCGCATGTCCTGCCCGGGTTACGACTCCTTGCACACCATGCTGGTCCCGCTGCTGCAGCTGCTGCCCACCCAGGCGCGGGTACTGTCGGCGGGCGCCGGCACCGGCGCGGAAATTCTCGCCCTGGCGCCCCGCTTCCCCGGCTGGACGTTCGTGGCGATCGACGTCGCGCCCGCCATGCTCGAAGTCTGCCGCCGCCGTCTTGCTGCGGCCGGCGTGGCGGATGGTCGCGTCGAGTACTTCTGCGGCCGCGTCGCCGACTACCCGGAGGGTGCGCACTTCGACGCCGCGACCTCCATCTTCGTCGGGCACTTCATTCCGGGTCCGGCCGCCAAAGGGCGCTATTTCCGCTCGATCACCACGCGGCTCAAACCCGGTGCGCCGTTGGTGGTGGCCGATCTCTTCGGCGCCAAGGAAAGTGCGGAATTTCTGGAACTGATTCGCCCCTGGCTTGCGTATTACATATCCCACGGCACGACCCGCGAAAAACTCGCCAACGACCTCGATCTGATCCTGCGCGACATGGACTTCATGCCGGAAGCCGACATCCTGAGCCTGTTGCGGCAGGCGGGGCTCGTGGCTCCGTTGCGTTTCTTCCAGAATTTCCTCTTCGGCGGGTGGATCGGTCAAACGCCCTCACCCCCGCCTGCTCCCGCGCTGCCCGAGAGCGGGTATCCGTTCTCGCGTGTGGACTCCTAGAACACCTTGGCAACGATCGAGAAGTAGATCTGCGACGACGACTGGCCGTATACCGAGTTTTCCAACGGGAAGCCGACATTGACGTTGGCCGCAAGGTATCGGCTGATGTCCCAGGAGGCTCCGAATCCGGCGGAACGCAGATCCTGGTAGGCGGGGAACGGGTTGTACGAACGCCCCTGATCGACGAACAGGAATCCGTCGAGCGTCGACCCCGGATTGCGCAGTAGATCCGGCACCGGAAGAAGATGATGCAATTCGAGATTGAAGAAATATCCGCTCGGTCCCGCCGCGGCGTTGGCGGGAAACCCGCGTACCGTCGTCGGGCCGCCGACTTGAAACAGTTCGCTGGCCGGGATCAAGGCCGTGGACGCCATCTGCCACGCGCCCATCGCCTGCGCGGCATATCCGTCGGGAAGATTTCCCCGGATGTAGAAGCTTCCGCCGGCCAGGCCGAAACTCATGCCGTTGTCGCTGACCCCGCTATGCCATTGGGCAAGACTGTAGGTCGGCGCAAAGCTCGCATTGATGTCGTGTCCCGCATATCCCAGCTTGAACCCGACGGTTTCGAGCTTGACCTTGTCCGAGGTGACCGAGGTCGCGCGCTGCGACGAGTCCGAAAAATTGTAGGCGTAGGATCCCATTCCCAGCAGCATCCAGTTTCCATGGACGACCAGCGGTTGGGATACGTTGGCCGAAACGATCTCGGAATGACCGACCACTGCCAGCGGTTGGTAGATCCCGGACACGACGTTGATCGATCCGGACGACGCGGAAAGGCCGATCCGCCCGCCCAAGGAATTGAAGGGCACGTTGTACGACACGTTCCCGAAGAGGTTCCCGACCGATTTGACCCCGTAGACCGTCAGGCGGTCGTCGATACCGAAGGGCCCGTATAGCTGATACATCGCCCCGACCTCGTTCTGGCCCACCGACGCGACGCCCTGGTTGTCCACGAAAACCTGGAAGAGATTGCGGGCTGGCTCGGTCACCGACAACTGGATGTCGGTCAACCCGAAGTTCGACCCCGGCAGCAAAGCTGCCTGCAGGCGGGCGATGCCGGTATTGTTGAATCGGGACAGGTCATCTTCGATTTGCGGAAGATCGATGACGTCGTTCTGCCGGATGTGGAGGTAGGAACGGACGTAGGATCGCGATAGTGCCTTGTTTCCGGAAATGCCGACCTTCCCCAGACGGCCTTCGATGATGGCGACGTGCACGATGCCGTGGGTGACTTGTTGCGGCGGCAGGTACGCCGACACCGTGATGTAGTGCTTCTTGACCAGGATGGCATTGAGCGCACCGACCATCCGGCGCAGGGTCCCGATGTTCACCGGCTTGCCGATGTACTGCTGCACCACGCCATCGATTTCCGCCGTCGTGAGAAACCGCGTCGGATCGACCCGGACCCCGCGCAACACGAACGACAATCCCTCGGACGGCACCGCTTCCGGTTGTTGGGGAGCGGGCTTCACCCCGGGCGATGCAGGGGGCAATGCGTTCTGCTTCTCGATCTGCTGCAGATTCTGCTGCCCTTGATTGTTGATCAATCCCGGATTCAGCTGCTGCGTCGGCGGAGGCGGTACCGGGGTGCCCGCATACGCGAGGACCGGCAGCAGAAGGATTGCGGCGACCAGGGAAAGATTGCCATGGAACCGCGGGCGTTGATTCGGCACGAGGGGCTCAACCATCACAAATCCAACATCGGGTCGGAATTCGGCGTCGAGGTCGACAAACCCATTCCCCGGGTTCCCCTTTGCGCGTGGCTGAACAGCAGCGCCGAGCCGTCGCCCCAGTCCAATGTAAACACGCGGTATCCGCAGGCGCGTAGCCGGCACAGATCGGCATTGCGCCGCCGCGCCCGGCCATCGAACGGATCCGAAGTCCGGCCCTCCAGGAGCACCGTGTCCGGGAGACGAACGTTGATCGCATTGTGCGTCGACCAGAAGAGTCCGTACGACTTGCGGCTGGCAACCAGCCAATCCGCGAGCAGTGCCAGGGTGGAGACGTCGCCACCGCTGGTGGGCGATGTGACGTCTTCCTCGCCGTTGCGCAGGCCGCGCGCGAAATCGCCGAAGAAGTTCTGGTTCAACACCGTTCCGTCGGGAGCGAGATACGCGAGCTGCGACGAAGGCGTGTTGTTGACGAAATAGGCATTGGAGGTGGTCAAGGTGCCCTGTTGGTCCAGGTAGAACGGCCGGTTGAAGGTGAACAGCGATTCGACGTTCGCGCCGATGGGCGCCGGCCACCCGCTGCTGAGATTGAGCACCTGGTCCGGAAGATTCAAGCGCAGGTTGCTTCCGACCTCGCCGTTGGCGATGGTGAACGCCAGGGTGTCGGCGGTGATCGTCGCATTGCCTTCGCGCAGCGACGCGATTTCGACCGGCAGCGGCGTGACGATGTTGACGTTTGCCGACTGTCCCATCGACCCCTGCGGCCCGGTGAAGGAGAGCGCGAACGGGCCGCTGCTTCCCGGGGTCGGGCTGAGATTGCCGAGGTTGAGCGTCGGCGTCTCGAATCCGGTTCCGGATGCAACGGATGCGTTGGGGATGTCGATCCCCGTCTGCGAAGAGAAGGTCGAGGGCGACTTGGTCGAGATCGACGCGAACGAAATCGTTCCGAATGCGTTGGCGTTGATGGCACCGTTGGCGACCGCGTCCTGGACCTGGATGTCACCCTGGGTCGATTGCAGGTCGATGTTCCCCGGGTCGCCCGGAATTCCCGTGGTCGTCAGGGTACCCGCGATCAGATCCCCCGCCGCTTGCAGCGTCTGCGTGCCTCCGCTGGTTGCGTTGCCGACGGTGAGCGTTCCTCCGGCATTCAGGCCGATGGTGCTGGCGGCGAGCGAATTCTGGATGGCGATTGCGCCCGGACTTTGCACGGTGATGCCGCCCGCCGGGGCCGAGACGCTCGACAGCGCGACGCTCTGCTGTGCCGCGAGATCGACCGAGCCGGCGGTCGCCGCAATCGTGCCCGACAGGATGGGGGCGACGGTCGCCACGTCGACGTCGCCGGCGGTCGAGGACAGGGCGATGTGTCCGGTCTTGATGATCAGCGGGTTCGGTACCGCGGTGATCGCGTTTGCGGTTCCGGACGCCTGCCCCTGCGCATCGACCGCTGCATCGTCGGCTTCGGTCTCGTCGCCGATGCCGAGTCCGGCGTTCAGCAGGACGCCGGCGCCCGGTGCCATCGCGGTGATGTCGGTCCGACCGGCTGCCGTACCCGCCAGGATGTGGCCGGCAGCATTCACCGAAACGGCGTTGGCATCCGTGCTGCCGCTGGTGATGCCGGTAACCAGCGCATTGCCGGCATCCTGAATGCTGGCGTCTCCCGTGGTGGTGATCGCGACATCACCCGTCGTCGCGTCGATCTGCGAACCGTTCAACATCTTGAGCGATGCCGCCTGCAGCACCACGTTCCCAGTCGTGGTGGTCACGTTGCCACTGCTGCCGAGGACCTCGTGTCCCCCGGTCGACACGGAAATCTGCCCTGGAGCGGTGACCGCACCGTTGATCGTCGCATCATTGGCGGCGACCAGGTCGATGGTGGCACCGGACTCGACCCCGGCGATGACGAAGTCGTTGCCGGTTGGACCATAGAGCCAGACCGACTGCCCGGGCGTCGCCGCATCGGCCGTGATTCCGCCGGTGAGTGCGGTGACGCCGACATTCAGGAAATCGCTTGCCGTGCCGATCGAGCCGGTGCCGGCGACCAGGTTCACGGCATTCGCGAGGATGTTGAGCTCCGACCCGCCGGTGCCGTTGACGATCGACCCGCCCGCGGTGAGCGATACCGTGCCCGGGGAATAAAGGGTGTCGACCACGGCATCGGCACCCGGGGTGGCGAGGTACACGCCGTTCTCGGCCCGCGCCGTGATGGCGGCTTGCGGCAGCAGGTCGAGCACGAGGTTGCCGCTGACGGCGCCCGATGCCGACAGCGATCCGCCGATCGTTCCCGACGCCGCTTCGAGGATGATGCTCCCGGCCCGGATGTCCGATCCCGTCGCGGCGTTGACGATGTCGCCCAGCACCTTGACGCGGGCCTCGCCGGCGACGGAGATGCTCCCCAGGTTGAGGCTTCCCTGGGACGCGATGTAGGCGTTGCCGGTGTCGGGCGACGTGTGGTTCGGCGCGGCCTGCACCGCGACGTTCAGGTTGTCGGTCGCGCTTACGTTGAGCGGGCGCTTGGTCAGGATCGTGAGGTAGCTGCCGGTCGGATCCGCATTGCCGCTGGCGGCGGCGTTCAACGCCGCCTGCTGGGCGGCGGTCAGGTCGTTGGGATTGGTGGCCAGCGAGATCGTCTGCGTTCCACCCGAGTATGCGATCGTCAACTGCAGATCGGACGCTTCGGCCGACGCCAGCGCGACCTTCTGGGCGTCGGTAAGTGCCTTGGGCTTTGTCCGCGCGGCGATGACGAGACCATATTGGTTGCCGACGCCGTTGCCGCTCTGGGTGGTTTCCCCGACTCCCGTGCCGGCGTGGATATTGACGACATTGCCGGCGACGTTCGGCGCCTTCACCACGATGTTGGTGTCCGTGACGGTCTTCAGCAGCGCCGCCGAAAACGCGAACGACAGTTGGTTCCTGGTCCAGGTGCCGCCCTGGGTCAGGCTGCTCTGCTCGGCCTGCGACGCTTGGTAGTGATATCCGGCGACGTAGCTGCCGGTGAGTCCGCCGACTTCACTGTTGAGCGTGTGGTACTGCTGGGTTGCGGCGGCTTCGAGATTGGTGATCGCCGCATTGCACGTCGTCGTCGTCGCGCACCCGAGTTGCGCCACCAGCGCGTTCCGTTGCTGCGTGCTGTAGGTGACTTGGAAATTGGGATCGTACGTCACCCCACCATTGGGCTGGGAATCGCGGATTGCCCAATATTGATCGTAGTTCTGCGTCATCGCGGTTTCATACGCGGTGACGGTCTGATCGACTTTGGCCGTATTGGCGGCGCTCTGCGTCAACGCCAGCGAGTTCCAGAACGTCAGAAGTTGGTTGTACGTACGCTGGTTGACCGTCTGCACCGGATTGTTGTCGAGGATCTGACCCGGCGCCCACAGCGTGATATTGCCGTGGACGGAGTCGACGGTGTCGACCAGCATCGTACCGGGTGCGTTGTCCGCCCAGGTACCCGCGGAGAGGTCGATGTTGCCGCCCGCCAAGGCCTGCACGCCGTAATCGGGGGTGACCACGGGCACGGCCTCCTGGGCCGGATCGCCGAACGGCCGCAAGGCCTGATTCAGGGTGAAGCCCGTATCGACCGCCAGTGCGCTGCCGTCGGGGCCGCTCATCCCGGTGATCTCTCCGTTGGGCGCGTTCAGGAAAACGGTATCGGCCTGGACCAGCGCGGCGCTGTTCTGCCCCACGATGCTCTGATTGCTCGACAGGCTGATCGTGCTTTGCTGTGTCGGACTGGCATGGGCTGCCGTCACGGTTCCGATCACCAGATTGCCGGTTGCCGAGATCGCAATGTTCCCGCTGCCGCCGGCATCGCCCGCGGTCGCGGTCAGGCTGCCGCCGGTCAGGGCAACGCCGACCGGTGCGTTGACGGGGGCGATCAGATTGGCCGTATCGGTGATCCCGCCGATCGACCCCGACGCGTCGAGCACGATGGCTTTCGACGTGATCTGCGCCGCGCTCGCGCCCTGGATGATCGCTGCCGCGGGATCGACCGAAAAGGATTGCACCGGTTCCGGTACGCCGGCGTCGGAATCCGACTTCTCGGTCGCCCCGCCGGCAACCGGTTCCCCCTCCGCTGGGATGGTGGCGGATGCCACCGCCGTGCCTACCGTGATGGTCGTCGTTCCCGACGGATTGGAGACGGCGCCGGTCAGGATGACGCTGCCGCCGGAAACGACATGGATGGAACCGGTCGCTCCCCCGACGAAGGCGATGCCGATCGGGTAATCGGCCTTCAGCGAATTGGTGTTGACCTGCGTGTACTGCTGAGTCAGCGTGTAATAGGTGGTCTGGTTGGATACGGCGCACAGGGTCCACCAATTGCAACTGGTAGAGGATCCGGTCTGCGTTGGCCTTGGGTTTGTGGTCAGATAGTAGTTGGAAGCGGACGTGTACCCTGTATTTTCCAGGCTGCTGTTGCTCTGCTGCGAAGCCCCTGTCGGATTCGTCGGCGTCACTATCTGCGGACCGATGATCAGGCCCGTCGGCGTCGAATACACATTGTTGCTGGCGATCGGCGTGTACTGCGTGGAAATGTATGTGCCATTCGGGATCGGCGCTGTAATTCCGTGGACGGAAGATACGTTCTGCAGATCGCTCCAACTGGCGATCGATAGGTTGGAGCTTCCGAACAGATTCGTCGACGTAGTGGAAAACGTCGTGGTTACGGAATTGCTCGACGCCGTCGTCCAGACGAAGCGCTGTCCGGCCATCGGATCGTAGGCCGTCGTGTTGCCCGCGATGACTTTCGGTGTCGGATCATCGGGGTTGATATAGCCCGGAATTCCTTGATTGTTGGAATCCTGGGGATTCTCTGCGGTCTCCCCGGCAGATTGGGCATCCGGGTTGATGTAGACCGGAATTCCTTGGCTGTTGAGACTCCCCACCTGCTGCACTTCCGAGATCTGCCCACCGCTGTAGGTATAGACGGTATGCGTGACGTCCACCGCATTGGGGTTTGCCGGCGTCGTGTCCTGCACAGCATCGGGATCGGTTGCAGGATTCGCATCGGTGGCATCGCCGCTGTCGAGGTGGACATCGGTGATATCGATCTTGCCGGCGGTTCCGGTTCCCTTGCCCGACGGATCCGGGCCGGTGTTGAGCGTGGATAGAACCACAGCCCGACTGGAGTAATTGACGACGTTGATGGTGCCGAACCCGTTGAGCACGGTCAATTTGCCGATGGTCGGCGAGGTATCGAGGATCTGGCCGTAAAGCTGGATGTAGCCGCCGTGGACCTGGGCCGCGGATACCAGATATTGATTCGTGGTCGAATCGTAGATCGCGTTGATATTGCTGGCGCCGGTATCGATCGATCCGTCGGAATTGATCACCAGCGTGTGGTCGACGATGCCGCTCTGGATCGGGGAGTTGATGTTGAGGTAGCGGGCGGCGATCGAGACGCTGCCGTTGGCGAGGATGCCCCCGGTCAAGCCGCTCTGGTTGGCGCATAATCCTGCTGTGATGCCCGAACCCGAGGGGCACGGAGTCGTGCCGTTGCTGCTCGGATCGCCGCCGACATTGTCGATCCCGTTCTGATAGCTCGACGCCACATCGCCGTTCTCCGCGGTGATCGAGACCGAGGCGGCATTGATGGATCCATCCTTGTAGATGTTTCCCGCCACGCTCGAGATCGTCACCGGTCCGCCTTCATTGGAGATCGTCGCCAGGTTTTCCAGGGTGATGTCCGGCGCGATGGTCGGATTCGCCTGCGTACTCGGGTCGTAATTGCTGGTGATGGTGATCGTCGGTTTGGGGGTGTTGGCGGCGGTCTGGATCGCGGATCCGGCAAAACCGGAGGGCGCGTTTCCGGCGTTCAACGCGGTGATGTCGGCCGGCGTGTTGATCGCCGCCCCGTTGACGGTGATCAGCCCGACGCCATAGGCCGGAATCGTCAGGTTGCTCAAGGAGAGCGGGTCGGAGGTGTTGTTGGTAATCTGGATCACTGCATTGCCCGGCGCTTCCAGGGCGCCCTGACCAGAAGTTAGGGTCAGCCCCGTCGCGCCGCCGACCAAAGGCTGCAGCGCGAGCGGCACTGAGCGCGCATCGGTGGTCACCACCGATGCGTTGAGGTGGATGTTGCCGATCGGGGCAATGGTCGGATCGACGTTGATCTGCTCCACCGTCGGAACGCTTCCGGATCCGTTGATTTGCGTCTGATCGCCGGCAACCGTCGCCGCGTCGCCCTGGATCGTGTTGACGTAGCCGGAAAGCGATCCGCTGGTTGTTCCGCTCAACGCGTTGAACCGGGTTTGCTCCGAGTCGTACGCGGTTGCAATCCCATTAGCCTGGGATTGCACATCGGGCCCGCTGCCGTGCGCGATTTCCCCCAGCGCGCCGCCGCTGCGCAGCGCTGGGCTGTATGCCAACAGGGCGCTGTAGATCGCGGGATCGCACGACTGACCCGCGACACACGTTTGCTTGGCATTCTCGCTCCCTGCGGCAAGGAAAGAGAGGTCCGAGCTCAAGGTCGCGGCGGCGCCGTACAGGGATGCGGCGGAGGAATTCTCGTTGCCGAGCGTCGTGTTGATCGCCGTCAGATCGGAATTGATCCGGGTGGCCGCGTTCGTTACGGCGCTTGCGCCGCTGGCGCTGTAGGTTGGGGAATTGGCGGCGTTGCCGATATCGGTGATTTGCGTCGCAATGTCGCTTTGGCTGGTCTGGTTGCTGTAGGCGTCGCCCAGGATTGCCGTCGCGTCGTTCCGGATTGTCGTTTGCTGCTTGGCGACGTCGGCAAGCTGGGTGCTCCCGGGCGTTTTCCCTACATACGAACTGTATTGGCTCAGCGTTTGGATCGTCGTGAGCGCCGAGTTGGAAAGCGCGATCAAACCGAAGTTCGGGTTGAATACGTCGTTCTGGATCGCCGTCGCGTAGACGAGGTCGGGTCCGGACATGCTGGATGTCGCGGACGACAGATCGGCAATCGCCGTGGCCAGGCTGGTCTGGTCGGTCAACAACTGCTGCTGCGCTGCCGCCGACGGCAGGGTGACGCCAGGATTCGTCTGGAATTGGCCGTTGACGAACTGGCCCAATCCGAGTCCCACCATCTCGGTCTGCATGAACGCGATTTCATTGCGATACGCTCCTTCGGAAATCGGATCGTTCTGGTATTGGGCCAGGAGTTTCAGCAGGTTCGCATAGCGGGCGAGAATGTCCCCGCCGGGGGTGGTCGGCGTGGTGGTATAGCCGATCTCGCCCGGGGTGGCCGCCAGACAGGTTCCCGAGGACGCAACGCAGTTCGGATCCGCGACGTTCGCTTGCGAGCTTGCATAGTTGAGCGTCAGGGTCTGCACCCGCTGGATTCCGGTATCGACCAGGCCATCCGCGAGGATCGCGCTGCTCCCGTTCTGCGACGTCGAGCCCCCGGTGATGGTGAACGTGACGTTGCCGCCACCGAACAGATTGCTGACCGCGCTGGCGACCTTCGACAGGCCTTCGAGATAGATGTTGGTGCCGGTTCCATGCGCCGTCGTCGATAGATTTCCCTTGTCCGCCGCAATCGTGATGTCGCCCGCCGCGTTGACGCCGGGGTTCGCCGGTGCACCCGTGGCGCCCGGAGAATCGGCGGCGATCATCACCAGGGCGTTGCTGGTGATGTTGGACTGCGCGTCCGGCGGAACCGGGATCGGGATCGCCGTGTTGTTGTAGAGGTCGACTTCCGAGACCAGCGTGAACGACGACGGGGTGCCGGTCGGGCTGTCGCCGGCGGCCAGCGACACGGTCCCGCCGCTCAAGGCCGTGGCGTTGTTGACGTCGATGCCGTTGGTGGCCTGGACCTCGGCGTTGGTTCCCACCGACACCACGTTGGTGCTGAAGGCGTCGACATGCGCCGTGCCGGTGGGCGCGCCCGCCACGCCATAGGTCGTGGCCGTGGCCAGCGCATAGAGATCGGCGTTGCCCCAGGCGCCGACTTCGATATTGCCGATGTCGACCAGCAGGGTGCTGTCGTTGCCGATCGCCACCGTCGCGGTGTCGTGCACGCTGACGTTGTCGGACGCCGCGGCCTGGGCAATCGCCCCGCCCGAATTCATGTTGACTTTCTGTTGCGCCACCGGATCGTTGTAGGCCTCGATGACCAGGGTCGAGAGCTGGGTCGGATCGGTCCGGGCGATCAGATGCACGCTCGCCCCGTCGCCGATCGCGGCGTTGGTGGCCAGCGTGATGTCGGTGGTGCTCGATGCGGCCGGCAGGTTGATCAGGCCGCCGGATCCGGAATTGACGTCCCAGCCGCCGCTGTCGGGGTTGTACCCCGCACCGCCCTGCGCGGTTTCGCCCACGAACGGATTGGCGGTCAGGTTGCGGGCGTCGAGCGTGAAATTCGTGGCGACGAGGTGGACGTCGGGGCCGAGTCCCGCGTCGACCGCGCTGAAGACGGTGTTGTCCAGCGTCGCGCCGCTGGCCCCCACCAGCGCTGCATTGGTGCTGTCGATGCCCCCCTGGGAAAGCGGACCGGCCATGGGCTGAACCGGTACGCTGAACGTCGCGGTATGGGTCGCGGTGAGTGCGGCGGTACCGCCTGCCACGTTCACCGTGAGCGGGTTCGAGGTGTCGTTGCCGATCGATGCCACCGTATTCGCGGTCGACGAGGTCTTCCCACTCGCTGCGGAACCCGAGAACGCCGCACCGCTGCCGGCGATCACGCCCGCGGAGTTGGCATCGGATCCGTTGGCATTCAAGGTCAACTGGCCGGCGCTTACGGTTCCCATGTCCAGGAATGTGGCCTCGGTCGTGGTATCCGAACTGGCGGTGGCCATGTTGGCGCCCAATGCCAGAACGCCGCCGAGCGAAACGCCGGACGCCGATGCCGTCTGGTCGGTCATCACCACGCCCTCGACATCGATTGCGCCGGTGATCGTCAGGGTGCTGTTCTCGGCCGACGCGACCGCGCCCGAATCGTTGGTTGCGCTTGCCGATGAAGCGTTGGCGCCGACGAGCAACGCGCCGGAGATGCCGTCGGCCGTCGCGCTGACCGGCGGCGCCTGCTCGGTGACGCCGCCGGGGCCTGGCGGAACGACCGGCTGAGCGGACTTGGCCCACAGGTCCAGCGACCCGGCGGTGACCTTCGCGCCGCTGTTGATATCCGCCGTGACGTTCGGCGGCGGAGGCGCTCCGTTCGATCCTGGCGTCCCGACGGTAGCCGTCGCGATGGAAGCGCCGGCTGCCCCCGTGAGCGCAACCGCGCCCCCCGATGCGGTGGCGCTCGCGGCATCACTGCCGAGGCCCGATACGGTTACCGTCCCGCCGGGATCGGTGATCGTGCCGCCATCGAGCGACGACGCGGCGGTTGCATCGTCGGTGGCCGTCGCCACCGATCCGTCGAGCGCGATTCCGAGGCCTGCCGACACCGCGACCGAGTTTGCCTGGGTGGCATCGGTGGTCGAGGATCCGATGGTGACCCGGCTCGCGCTGCCGTTTGCGTTGATGGTCGCACCGCTTTCGTACGCGCTCGCGCCGCCACCGATCTGGGCGATCGCCACCGAGGCGCCTGCGGCGACGGCCCCCGCAACCGCCCCGCCCTTGCCGGACACGGTCAGACTCCGATTGGTGTCGGCCTGGATGCCGACCCCGCCGGTCGTGTCCAGGGTCGACCCGGATACGTAGGCGCTGGTCGTCGACTGATCGGAGGTATAGGCGACCACCGCATCGGCACCGGCCAGCAGGCCGACGCCGCCGGCGAGGCTGTTCTCGCGGAAGGTATGGGTGGTGTTGGCGTCGACGGAGATCGTGCTCGCGGACAGCGTCGAGCCCCCCGCGATGCTTGCCGTGTTGGATGCGGTGTCGATCGCCACCCCGACCCCGGCGCCGATGCCGACGCCGCCGACCCCTGCCGCGTTGGTACACGCCGCCGCCATCACGGCATCGTGCGAAACGACCGCGATGCCGCCGCCCGCGGTCACAGCGGCCTTCCCGATGGTCGCCGAAGTTCCGGAAACGCCGCTGCCGCCGAGGATCGACGACGCGCTCGCACCGTTCTCCGCCGTCTGCACCGACGAACCGGCGGATTGCACGTTGGAGTTGCTGGACCCGGACAGCGCGCCGCTCAGCGTGTTGTTCTGGATCGTCGAGTCGGCATTGCCGCCGACCGACTGGCCGCCCGAGGTGGTGGTGATCTGGCCGATGGTCTGGCTGTCCGAGCCCTGGCTGCTTTGGGCTGCTGCGCCGTTGGCGATCGCCAGCACATTGATCGATGCGCCGAGGCCGACGACACCGCCGCCGACGCCGACCAGGTCGGAGGAAATCGCCTTGTCGGCATACGCGGCGACCGAGACATCGCCCGCGGCGACGACCGTGGCCAAGTCGCCGATCGACGCCGCGGTATCGCCGGTCAGTACGGCGACGCCGACGGTGCCGCCGACGCCGGCGGCACCGACGCCCACCGCACCGTTGGCCGTTGCGAGGGCCTCGCTGTCGCGCGCCACCACGTCGACGTTCTGGTGGGCGTTGGCGTGGGCGTTGTTGCCGTTGACCTTGGCACCGCCGTCGATCGTAGCCAGGGTCTTGGTCGAGACTGCATCGACGGAAACGGCTCCCGCCACCCCGGCATACAGCCCGCCGGCCCCGGCCAGGGCGATGGTGTCGAGACTCTCGCCGGAATCGGCAGAGACGAGCACGCCCTGCCCCGGCGTAGTTGCCGCCGAGGTGCCGGCAGTAAAGACGTTGAACGCGCCGTCGCTGCCGTTGCCCAGCGCACTGATCGACGCGGTGGGCCCGATCCATGCCTCGGTGTCCTTCGCGAGCACCGCCACGCCGATGCCGGCGCCGACGCCGGCTCCCGCAACTCCCACGGCTCCGGAACCGGCGGTGATCGCCGCGCGCGTCTGGTCGTCGGCGGTCACTGCGACGCTGCCGTCGGCGGTGACCGTGCCATCGATGTAGGCGTAGGTCGTGTCGTTGACGGCAAGGGCGGTGGCGCCGCCGGCGATGCCGGCAACGCCGCCCAGGCCGGCGCTGGCGGTGATGCCGGAGAAATCCTCGCTCGCGGCGGCGGTGACGTCGACGTTGGATTGCGCCGATACCACTGCGCCGGAATCGATGAATGCCTTGGTGGTGTTCGTAAGGATGTTGGTGAGCAGGCCTGCGCCGATTCCGGCCACGCCACCGCCCCCCAGCGCTCCGGTGATTCCGTAGACATACAGATCGCTGGCGGCGGCAACCCCGACCGACTGCGCGGGATTCATGGGACCGAAGCCCGTATTCTGGTTCTGATCGATCCGTGCGCTGGTGCCGATGCTGGCCTCGGTATCGTTGGTCACCACCGGCACCGACCCCGATGCGGCGACGCCGGCCGTGCCGCCGAGACCGGCTCCTACCGCCAGCGTGTTCAACGCCGTCGTGGCCGCGGCATTCACCACCACGCCCTGCACCGTGCGCGTGAGCGCGGTCGTGGTCCGGGTGCCGCCGGCAAGGGCCGATCCTTCCGCCTGGGCGCCCGCCGCGGTGGTGGGATTGGTTTCAGTGCCGCCCGAAAACGTGCCGGCAAACCCCGTCGTGGCCGTGGCGCCGTTGCCGTTTCCGAGCGCCGTGACATTCGTGACGTCGGTCGCATCGCTCGCGATGCCCGCGAGCGTGGTCTGATCCGCGACCACGACGCCGATCGCGGCGCCGACGCCGGCCGTTCCGCCCAGCGCGCCGCCGCCGACCGTGGCGCCCAACGCATCGGTATCGCTGGCCAGCACCGCGACCGTCCCCCACGCGTTCACGGTGTCGCCGGCGGCGATCGCGGCCTGGGTATTTCCCTTCAGCACATAGGTCTGCAGCGCACCGGCGGCGCCGGCGGTACCGCCGATGGCCGCGCCGGCAACCAGGGACGTCACGTTCT
Source organism: Pseudomonadota bacterium (assembly GCA_021842465.1). Lineage (GTDB taxonomy): Bacteria > Pseudomonadota > Gammaproteobacteria > Burkholderiales > Burkholderiaceae_F > GJ-E10. The sequence continues at coordinate 49,672 of JAKBZN010000003.1, read as the reverse complement.
CGCTGCTATTCGCCTGCACCGTCACGTCGCCGCCGGATGCGTTGACGTGGGCGGCGGCGCCGCTCGCCGTGCCTGCGGCATCCTGGCCGATCCACGCATCGGTATTCTTGATCAGGACATTGACGTCGGCGCCCGCGCCGGCACCAAACGATCCGCCCCCAGCCAGCGATCCCGCCAGATCGTTGATGGTGGAGTCGTCGGTGGAACGCACGTCGACCGAGCCGGCGGTGACGGACGTCCCGTACCCGAGATAGGCTTCGGTGGTGTCGTCGATCGCGCTCGAGGCCAGGGCGACCGACACTCCGACGCTGCCGCCGACCGCCCCGGTCACCACATCGGTGAGCACGCTCTCGGTGGCCAGGGCCTTCACGTCCACCGCACCGCCCGCGGTCACCGACGAGCCGTCACCGATGTAGGCCTCGGTCGTATCGTTGAGGCTGGAAACCGCACCGGCACCGCCGACGCCGACCGTTCCGCCGCCTCCCACGGCGCCACCGACGTTGAGGATCTGCGTGGTGTCCTGCGCCGTGGCGTCGACCGCCCCCGTCGTGGCCGTGATCGTGGCGTCCTGGCCGATGGTGGCGTCGGTGGTCACGAATTGTGTCACCGGTGTGGCGACTCCGGAAATCGCCACATCCCCTGCCGCCGAACCGGCGACCGCGATGTTGGTGACGTCTTCTGCGCTGGTTGCGGAGAGCATCAGCGATGCGGCATCGACGGCGGTTTTCGCGCTCGCGCCCGAATCGATCTGCGCATAGGTGTTGTCGTTGATCACGACCGGGATCAATGTCGCCCCGATCCCCACCGAACCGCCGACCCCGATCCCGCCGCCGATGTCGATTGCGGAGAAGTCGTTGGTCGCGGACACGTCGACCGCACCGGAGGACAAGGTCGAGCCGCCACCGGCCGCCGGGACCGGCACCGCGGCCGCGTTGACGCTGCTGCCCGTGCCGATCGTGGCACTGGCTGTTCGATCCGACGTGATCAGACCGATCACGGCGCCCACACCGACGCTGTCGGCGGCCCCGGCGCTGGCCGCAAAAACCGCCACATCCTGCGTCGAGGTCGCGGCGACGTTCACCGACGCCGAGTGGTCGATGGTCACCCCGCCGCCAGTGGCCATCCCGCCGTCGAGTGCGGCCTTGATCTGGCTGTCGTCATACACGACTGCCGCGTCGACCCCGACGCCGGCCGAGCCGCCCGATGCGGCGAGCGACCCGACCAGGGTCTTGGCGCTCGTCTGGTCCATTGCCTGCACCGAAACCGCTCCGCCGGGAGCGTCCACGGTGGTGCCCGCGCCGATCTCGGCGGTCACATGGTTGTGGATGAATTCGACCGCGAACCCGCCCGCGATGGCCGCGCTGTTGCCCGAGGCCGCACCGGCGCCCACCTCGGCCAGATAATTGTTCTGGCCGAGCAGGGTCAGGGTCAGATCCGAGCCCAGGGTCTGGAACTGTCCCTTGAGGGTATTTGCGTCGTTCGAGAGTTTGGTCCCGAATCCGGATGCGTCCGTTTGCACCGCGTTCGCGGCATCGCTCACCAGCGTGATCAGACCGCTGGGCGCGCCGTTGAGGTTTTCGTTGGTGGCGGATACCGTGACGCCCACCGCGTCGAGGACGTCGCCGGTTCCGATCGTCGCCGAATAGGTGTCCGTCGATACCACGACGGCGATCGATGCGCCGATGCCCACCCCCTGGTTCGATGCGGCGCCGCTCCACGCGTTGGCGGTGAGCGCACTGGTATTCACCGCTTCCACCGAGAGCACGCCGGCATCGCTCCCGGTTGCGACGCCCTCGATCGTCACGTCGTTGCCGACACCGGCCGTGGTCGTCGAGTCGGAGACCGCGGCAGCGACGGATCCGGCCACCGCAACCTTGCTCGCCGACGCGCCGGACATCGCGACGGCCGCGACGCGCCCCGCCATGAAATTCTGGTCCTGGTTCTCGGAGGATGTGGCGCTGACGGAAACGGTACCCGGGGTCTGCAGGACCGTGTTGTCGGCGATCGCGGCGGTGGTGGTGTTGCCGACGATGCTCAGCGCCACGCCGACGCCGATCCCCACTTTGGAATTGGTGTCTGTGGAACCGTTGCCTTCGGTAAACACGTCGCCCTGGTTGATTGCCGTCAGGGAAACGGAGGTCGGTCCGGTCACGGTGATCGGGGGCGGCGTCGCCGGGGTGCCCCCCGATGTGCTGCTGCTCGGCGAAGTGCCAATTTGCGCCGAGACCTGATCGCCCGCGATCACCGCGCCGACGGCCGCCGCCACCGACACCTTGCCCGAACCGGACGAACTGCTGCCGCTGGCTTGCGACTCGCCCTGACCGGCACCGCTGGTCCCGCTGGAGATCGCGCTTTGCGCCTGGGAGGTGTTCAGGGTCTCACCGCTCGCCACCGATCCGCCGCCGGCCGTGGCATCGTTGCCGCTCTGCATGGCGCTGCTGAACTGGTTTCCACTCGCTGAGGCCGTCGACTCGGCCTGGTAGGTACGGGCGGAGGTCGCGGTGATCGAAAGGCTGCCTCCGATCGCGGCGCTGCGGTTCAGGATCGCCGTCGTGCTCGAGGTCACGGCATTCCCCGAACCCAGGCCGCCGAGGATGCCGGTGCCGGTGATGAGCGCCACGGAGCCGCCGACCGCGACGTTCGATTTCGACCCATCGATCGACGCGATCGCGGATGCCGTGTTGGCGCCGCCGCTGTTCGCCGCGACGTCGACGTTCCCCGAACTGTCGAAGGTGTTGCCGGTCCCGATCGAGGCCAGTGTGGTTTCGTTCAGGATCGACATCGCAACCACCGCGTCGACCGCGACACCGCCCGACGCGCCCGCCTGGGCGCTGCCCGCGGTATCGGTGACCGAGTTGGCTGCGACGCTGAGGGACGCGAGCGTGCCGGCCAGCGTCGCGCCGTCGTCGATCGCGGCCGTGCTGTGCTCGGTGATGGTGTTCAGCGCGACCGAGGCACCGATGCCCAGCTTTCCTCCGCTTGCACCGCCCGACGACGGCAAGGCTGCCGCATTGGCCGCGAGGAGATTCTCGGCGCCGACCGCCACCGCTCCCCCGTTGATCGTGACGTTGGCCGAGCCGCCCACGACGGCGCTGCTGTCGCTATTGATCACGTTGACGGCGAGCGAACCCGCCAGGCCGACGTCCGATGCGCCCGCACCGGACGTCGCCGAGGCGCCGAAGAGATCCTCGCGCCCGCTCACCCCGCCCTGCGTCGCGTCCACCGACGCCGGCCCCGCCGTCGTCGATCCCGGTACCCCCGGCGACGCGATGCCCAGGTCCGTCTGCAGTGCGCTCACCGTCAGCGATCCGACGTCGTACTGATCCGCCGCAACCGCCGTCGCCCCGGAAATCGTCGTCGGCGTCGCCGCCAGCGCCGTGCCGCCGCCCACCGTCGCATCGTTGACCTGGTTGGCGACCGTGACCGCCACCGCGGCACCGATCCCGATCTTCGAACCGCTGCTGCCGGAACCAGACTGGCTGCCACTGCCTGCGCTCGAATCGGCGCCGACCTGGCTGCCGTCGGCCACCGTGCTCGCGTCCATGTTCGAGACCGTCGTCACGGACAGCCCGTTGGTGGCCTTGACCCCGACAGCAGCCGGCACGTACGCCTGCACCGTCGAGTTCGCCACGTCCACGCCCACCGCCGCGGCCACCGCCACCGTCCCTTCGCTGGTCGATCCTTTGCCGCTCTCGCTCGACGAGGTGCTGCTGTCGGCACTCTGCTGCGAGGCGCTGCCCACCCCCGCCGACGAGCCCTTGCTCTCCGCCGAATTGGTCTGGTCCTGCACCATCCCGTCGACGCCCGACGAACCGCCGCTGCCGCTGCCACCACTGCCGCTGCTGCTGCCCGTGCCGTTGCCGCCGCTGGCGCTGGCCGTC
>JAKBZN010000003.1:0-45781 GCA_021842465.1 Pseudomonadota bacterium | reverse complement strand
GCCCTTGCTCTCCGCCGAATTGGTCTGGTCCTGCACCATCCCGTCGACGCCCGACGAACCGCCGCTGCCGCTGCCACCACTGCCGCTGCTGCTGCCCGTGCCGTTGCCGCCGCTGGCGCTGGCCGTCGCACCGGCCACGCTCTCCGACACCCCGCTCGCCGCAAAATCCACCGACCCGCCCGAGTCCACGCTCGTCGAGGTCGTCGCCACCACCGTGTCATTGACCACCGACACCGCGATCGCCGCTCCGACCGCCGCCTTGCCGCCCGCCGCGCTGCCGCTCGCGCCCGTGGCCTCCGTGGCCGTCTGCTGCGCGTCGACCGTCACGTTGCCGCTCGCCGTCAGTCCGCCCACCAGCGCGCCGATGCTCGCCTGCGTCTGATCGTTGACCACCGACACCGCCACCACCGGCGTCACCGCCACGCCCCCCGCCGCACCCTGGTCGGCCTGCGTGCTCACCGCGTGCGTGCCCAGCGCAGACAGCGACACCGCCCCCGCCCCGCTCACCGTCACCCCGTCGGCCAGCGTCGCCTCCGAGCGCGTCGCAACGATGTTCAACCCCACCGACGCGCCCACCCCGACCGAACCGCCGCTCGCACCGCTGCCCGCCGGCAGCGCCGCCACCGTGCTCGAACTCAGATCGTCCGAACTCAGCCCCAGCGACCCGCCCCCCGTCAGCGTCACCGTCCCCGACGCCACCGTCGCAATCGATTCGCTGTCCACCAGATCGATCGCCAGCGAACCCGCCACGCCCACGTCCGACGCGCCGGCGCCCGAGGTCGCCGAGGCGCCGAAGAGATCCTCGCGCCCGCTCACCCCGCCCTGCGTCGCGTCCACCGACGCCGGCCCCGCCGTCGTCGATCCGGGTACCCCCGGCGACGCGATGCCCAGGTCCGTCTGCAGTGCGCTCACCGTCAGCGATCCGACGTCGTACTGATCCGCCCCAACCGCCGTCGCCCCGGAAATCGTCGTCGGCGTCGCCGCCAGCGCCGTGCCGCCGCCCACCGTCGCATCATTGACCTGATGCGCCAGCGTGATCGCCACCGCCGCGCCCACCCCGACCGATGCGCCGCTCGTGTTGGTGCCGCCCGCCGTGCCGACCTGGCTGCCGTCGGCCACCGTGCTCGCGTCCATGTTCGAGACCGTCGTCACGGACAGCCCGTTGGTGGCCTTGACCCCGACGGCCGCCGGCACGTACGCCTGCACCGTCGAGTTCGCCACGTCCACGCCCACCGCCGCAGCCACCGCCACCGAGGTCCCGCCCGTCGAGCCCTGGCCGTTCTCGCTCGACGAGGTGCTGCTGTCGGCACTCTGCTGCGAAGCGCTGCCCACCCCCGCCGATGCGCCCTTGCTCTCCGCCGAATTGGTCTGGTCCTGCACCATCCCGTCGACGCCCGACGAACCGCCGCTGCCGCTGCCACCACTGCCGCTGCTGCTGCCCGTGCCGTTGCCGCCGCTGGCGCTGGCCGTCGCACCGGCCACGCTCTCCGACACCCCGCTCGCCGCAAAATCCACCGACCCGCCCGAGTCCACGCTCGTCGAGGTCGTCGCCACCACCGTGTCATTGACCACCGACACCGCGATCGCCGCTCCGACCGCCGCCTTGCCGCCCGCCGCGCTGCCGCTCGCGCCCGTGGCCTCCGTGGCCGTCTGCTGCGCGTCGACCGTCACGTTGCCGCTCGCCGTCAGTCCGCCCACCAGCGCGCCGATGCTCGCCTGCGTCTGATCGTTGACCACCGACACCGCCACCACCGGCGTCACCGCCACGCCCCCCGCCGCACCCTGGTCGGCCTGCGTGCTCACCGCGTGCGTGCCCAGCGCAGACAGCGACACCGCCCCCGCCCCGCTCACCGTCACCCCGTCGGCGAGCGTCGCCTCCGAGCGCGTCGCAACGATGTTCAACCCCACCGACGCGCCCACCCCGACCGAACCGCCGCTCGCACCGCTGCCCGCCGGCAACGCCGCCACCGTGCTCGAACTCAGATCGTCCGAACTCAGCCCCAGCGACCCGCCCCCCGTCAGCGTCACCGTCCCCGACGCCACCGTCGCAATCGATTCGCTGTCCACCAGGTTGGCGGCGAACGCACCGGCCACGCCGACATCGGACGCGCCGATCCCCGAGGTGGCGCTGGTATCGAAGGCGTTTGCACCCGCGGTTCCTGCCGCCGGCGGCAGCGCCGAAATCTGCACGCTTGCAGCCTGCACGTTCTGGGCGAGGGTTGCATCATTGGCGACGTGCGCAAGGTCGAGGGCGACCGCTGCGCCGATTCCCACTTTTCCGCTGCCGGAAGTCACCGACGATCCGTCCGCGTTGACGGAGGAACCGTTGGTCGCGGTGCCTTGCAGCGACAGCGCTCCCCCTGCGGTCGCCGTTTTTGTGGACGACATCGTCACCGTGGTCGTCGACGTGAGTTTGTTGAGCGCGAGCGCCGCGGCGCCGGTCACGCTGCTTCCGCCCTCGGTGAGATATGGCGCAAAGCGCGGATCGGTAAGGTATTGCGCAGCGGCGGTGCCCGTTCCCGGCGTGGCGGCAGCGCCTCCTTGCGACGCCTTCGCGTCGGTGGTCGTGGCGACCGTGGTCTTTCCGCCCAGACTCAGGGCGCCAGCCGCCGTGACCGTCGCCGTGCCGTCGATTTTTGCGGAGGTCTGGACGTCGCCGAGGTTGACCGCGACGGCCGCGCCGCCTGCTGCGCCGGAGGCGTCCGCGATTGCGCTCGACGTCACGTTGTTGCCGGCGGTAAGGCTCAGGACGCTGGTGGTGTTGGTCGTGCTGACGGCTGCGGATCCGCCGACCTCGACCGTGGCGATGCTGGTCACGTTGCTTACCGCCACCGCAGCATCGGCGGGCAGGGATACCAGGCTCGGAACCTGTCCGGTTGCCTCGGACGTCGCCTTGGACGTGGCGGACAAGGTCATATCGCCCGCCGACGATACGTTTGCGCTGCCAAACAATCGGACGGATGCCAGGTTGTCGGCGGAAGCGGACGCCGCAACTCCGGTGACGGTCGTACCGCCCATGGCGGTGGCCTCCGCGGTCAGCGTACCCGATGCGGTGACGTTGGCATTTTCGATCGCGATCGTCGCGTGGTCGGACGAAGCGGCAAGCGTCGCACTTGCCTGAAGAAGGATGTTTCCGCCCTGGACCGTTGCGATTGCGCCGGTCGCGTCGCCGATCGCGATCTGCGCCGCCGGCGCCGCCGGGCTCGCGGTGGCGGTCAGCGTGATGTTTCCCGCCGTCGTTCCGGTTCCCGCCTTGAGCGTTGCACCGCCCTGGATGTCGATCGAGGGCGCGGTAAGCGAAATGTCGCCGCTGTTCCTGTTCCCGGACGATGCCACCGTGTCGATCACACCGCCGGAGGCGATGGTGATCGACTGGCTTGCCGACAGGGAAACCGTGCCGCCGTTGGTATTGTTGTACGAGCCGTCGTTGGTGCTGTCGACGGTGATCGTTCCCGGGTCGATCAGCAGCGCGCCTGCCTTGCCGTGGACGGCCCCGAGGTCGAGCGCGAGATTGCCGATCGTCGCCGCATTCTTCGCGCTGAGGTCAATCGTGCCGGCGTTGCCGCTCGATCCGGCCTCGACACCCAGTTTTGCGCCATCGGCCGCCGTGAGGTCGTTTCCGGCCCGGACCTGAATCGCGCCGCCACTCGATCGGGCCCCGATTCCCGCCGCACTCAGCACCGCCGTACCGGTGATCCCGATGTCGTGGCCGGCGGTGACGGAAATGTTGCCGGCATTCACGCCGGCCATGCCGTTGGCGGAGATCTCCCCGGAGATGCCGACGTCTCTTCCCGCAGCGATCGATACGCCGCCGGAACCCGCATGGGATGCAGGCGCGCGCACGACCCCGCTGACGGTTGCGTCGTTTGCCACGACGATCTCGATCGCGCCGCCCGACGACACGATGGCTCCGCCCTCGACCAGTCCCGCCGTGTTCACCGTCGCCTGAAACAATGCATCGTGCTGCGCGATGTTCGCGCTTTGCGACCCGCCCTCACCGACCTGAACGGTGCCGGAAAAGATGCGCACGCCATTCTTTGCGAGCACCGCCCCGCGGACCACCACCGAGCCGTCGCTCGACAACGGCACGTCGCCGACGAGCAACTTCGCGGTCAGCGCGCCATTGACCTTGCCCGAGGCGTCCACGAGACTGTCGAGCACCGCCGCCGTCGGCGTGATGGCCGTGAAACTGCCGACATCCACCACTCCCGTTCGACCGACGATCAATCCGTATGAATCGGCGAAGACGACGTCGCCGCCGATCGCTCCATTACGATACGAGGTAAGAATTCCCTGGATGTTCACCGGCCCGGTCCGCACGATGTTCACCAGCATGCCGGCATCGCTCGGAACGTAGAGGTTCGCCCGGTCCCCATACGCCAGGAAGAAGCTCTGAAACGAGTTGTATCCCACCCCGCTTCGGACCGTTCCGGTCGTGACGTTCGTCACGTTGCCGATGCTCGTGACGACGGTATTGGTGCGCCCATCGGCGATGATTGCCGATCGGGCCGCGGCAGCGCCGGCGACCGGGTCGGCAGCCCAGGCTCGCGCTGGGGTAAACATCGCCAACGCTGCGGGAACGAGCGCGGAGTACTGGATTGCTCCGGGTTTGCCGAATACCGTCTGAACCAAATTGCGAATCGCCGTCGCCGAGGACGTTGGCTCCGCTGCGCCGGAGGAAACCGGACGCGCAGAGTTCCGCGCGCGGCGGGATTTGCCGCCGCCTGCGGACGAAATCGGCCTCGTCACCTTCCGCACCACCGCTCCCCCCGTCCCGCTTCCGCGTTATTGTTATTGAAGCGACTTCGAATAATGGATCCCGGTCCGGCCCTCGAAAACCGGACCCGGAACTTCCTGCGATCGTGCAAGACGCGGGTTCGCGTCGTCGGTCTATGTCGCCTGCTTCCCGGACTTCTTCGATCCGGTGTTGCCTTGCATTTCCGCGGCAAGCCCCGTTTCGGGGGAAATCTCGGCGGAATCGGGTCGCTCCACAAGCATCCTGCGTAAGGCGTCGAGCGCACGAAGACTGAACAAGTGCGCATACATCGCGCTCAAAAATCCATCATCCCGAAGGGCAATGAAGTCGTCGTCCGGAAGATGATTGAGCTTTTCCTCGTCGATCGTCATGAATCCATGGATGACCGAACTGGCCTCCTTGCCGACATTCGTCTCGATGGTCACCTGCCGCAGCAGGCTGAGCTGGGCGATACGCGCAACGAACTGCTCGGTCTTCCTGGCCGAGAGGTAGTACTGGTCGACCAGCTCGATGCGGTTGCGCAGGAACGGCGTATCGCCTCCATCCGCATCAAATAAGCGCACGCCGGAAGTTCCACCGACGAGTTCGCTCTTTTCATCGACGCAGGTGATCGGGTCGCCGCCGTTGATGGTTCCCCGCATGAAGGGATATCGCCGAACGAACGCCGGCACGTAGTGCCCCGTCCAGCGTCCCAGGGGATCGACGAAAAGGTTTTGCGTCGGACGTACGCCGACCAGGAAAACCGGGCTCGGATGCGGCGAGGCGGGTGCGAACACGATGGGCAAATGCATCAGGGCGGCGGAAAACTCATCGACGACCGCGGGGATCACATGGGTTTCCCGGGCAAATCCGTACCGGTTCTCGGCATCCGCGATGGTGATTTCCCGGTGGGTCTCCCGGTTCAGCGGAATCACGGATCGATAGAACAACGGGTTCGCGCTCATGCATGTCTCCAGGGTGAAGGACATCTGCAGCCGCCGCCGATCCGGGGGTCGGGGTCGCGGTGGGTTGCCGAAATGTGTCCTGGACAGGTGGTGAGTTTGAATCTCACTACCTGGCTTCGTCAAGGAAAACCTTGCGGCGTATCCACAACAGTGGACGGGAAAAGCCGAGAGAGAACGACGCCCCGGATCGGGGCGATCCGACGCGCAGACTCCGGCGCCTCTCCGAAACCTTGTGCAACGTCGCGGCCTCAACAGACTTGTGATCCTAGCGTTGTGCGATCCGGGCGTCTGTCCATAGAACTGGGGACACGGGCCGGGTGACATCGAGGACGGAACCTTCGCGGCTGCGTCATCCCGTGGTGCACGGCAAGAGGGGAGCCGGATGTCGTAAGCTCCCCACGGATTCGACCGTCCCGAAGGTGACCGAATGCAATTGCTCTCGCAAGATCCCCGTATCCGCGTGGCCCTGGTTGAGGATGAAGTCGATTTCCAGGACACGCTGATCGAAGCGGTCCGGATCGCGGGCGACCTGGATCTGCTGGGGGTCGCGGGTTCGCGCACGGACGCGATGCACATGCTGAAGACGATGCAGGCGGACGTTCTGGTGGTCGATCTCGGCTTGCCCGACGGCTCCGGGATCGATGTGATTCGCGCCGCCTACGAGAAAACGCCCGCGTGCGCGATCATGGTCTATACCATCTTCGACAACGAGACCGACGTCATCCGGTCGCTCGAGGCCGGCGCATCGGGATATCTCATCAAGGACGATGCCCCGGTGGACATGGCAAACGGGATCCGGATCCTGCATGCCGGCGGCAGTCTGATCAGTCCGTTGATCGCGCGGCAGATTCTGGTCCGTTTCCGCGAGAACCGAACATCCGCGCCACCGGAACCCGCACCGCGGGTGAGCCTGTCGGGGCGGGAGCAGGAAGTGCTGCTATATATCACCAAGGGTTTCACGGCGGATGAAATCGCCGCGTTGCTTTCGGTCTCGCGACACACCGTACTCACCTATGTGCGACGCATCTACGCGAAGTTGAAGGTCGGATCGAAGGCGGAAGCGATCTATGAAGCCCGTCATCTCGGCATCCTGTGACGACGTGGAGGGATCGGCTCCGGATCTTGCCCCGACGCTTCGCATGGACGAACATCCGACCCGCCGCGTCCGCGCGCTCATTCCCGATCCCGATGCCGAGCGACCGCTTTTCCAGGTCATGGTGCAGTCCGTGCTCCACGGTGCGCGCAGCGGTTTGTACGGCGGCTCCGTCATGGCGGCGACCATCGCCTGGATGTTCTGGGATGAATCGGAGCGGCTCGGTTTTATGGCGTGGTTCGGCACGCTGGCGCTGTCGATGGTCCTGCGCGGACACCTCCTGCGCGCCTGGAGCGACCCCTCGATCCGGTTGGAGCGGCACCATGTCCGCGCGCTGACCGCCATCTACGTCGCGGTCGGCATCATCTGGGGACTGGCCGGCTGGGTCTTCAATCATGCGGGGCCGGGGCGCTGGGAGGAGTTTGCCCTGCTGACTTGCCAATACCTGCTGGTGGTCAGCTCGGCGGTCGCCCTGTCCGGCTACCTGCCGGTCTATGCGGCGTTCTCCACGGCGCTGTGTCTCCTGATTCCGGTGCCGTGGATGCACGGCGGAGACCGCGAGGGCATCATTGTGGGAATCGGCACCGCGGCCACCTTCCTTAGTGGCCTCGGTTTTGCGCTCCATCACGCGCGGATTCAGGCGGAGTCGATCACGATGCGGTTCACGCTGGTGCAAACCGACGCGCGGATCCGGGAGATCGAGCGTGCACGCATTCTGAGCGAGGAGCGGCAGCGGCTGATGCAGGACATGCATGACGGCCTGGGTTCTTCGCTGGTCAGCGCATTGCGCGCGATGGAGCGCGGAGAACTGGAACGCGGCAACGCTGCGCGGATGATCCGGGGCTGCCTTGACGATCTCAAACTGGTGATCGACTCGATGGAGTCCGTGGACGCCGACCTATTGCTCCTGCTCGCGACATTGCGGACCCGCCTGGGCCCCCGGCTGAAGGCCGGCGGGATTGCGCTGCGTTGGGAAGTCACGGATGTTCCTGCGCTTCCATGGCTCGACGGGAGGAACGCCTTGCACATCCTGCGCATCCTGCAAGAGGCGTTCACCAATATCCTCCAGCACGCCGACGCGACCGAAATCCGGGTGGCAACCTGGGTCGCAGAGGGCCGCGTCGCCGTCGTGATCGCGGACAACGGACGGGGATTCTCACGAAACGACGTCGGCCGTGCTTCCGGAAAGGGGTTGGCGAATCAGGCGCGGCGAGCCGAATCGATCGGCGCGGCCATTACATGGGCGCCCGGGAATCCCGGCACATGCGTGACGCTCGAATTGCCGATCCAGGGCGAACCCTCCGAGGCCTGATCGGCGGAATGCGCGGACGATTCCCCTCGCCACCCAACCTCCTGCAGAGGAGAAACACGGCGCGCATTCGTGCATCGCTCACCGCCCGGCGAGGCGGTTCCAGGTCTCCACCACCGAATCCGGATTGAGCGAGATCGAGCCGATCCCCTGCTCCATCAGCCATTGCGCCAGGTCGGGGTGATCCGACGGCCCCTGGCCGCAGATCCCGACGTACTTGCCCAGCGCGTTGCATGCCGAGATCGCCCGTGCAAGCAGCGCTTTCACGGCGGGATCGCGCTCGTCGAAGGCGTCGGCGACGAGGCCGGAATCGCGGTCGACGCCCAGGGTGAGTTGGGTGAGATCATTGGATCCGATCGAAAACCCGTCGAAGTACTGCAGGAACTGCTCGGCAAGCAACGCGTTTGACGGAATCTCGCACATCATGATGCAGCGCAGGCCGTTTTCGCCGCGCCGCAGGCCGTGCTCCGCCAGCAACTCGGTCACCCGCCGCGCTTCGTGCAGGGTGCGCACGAACGGGATCATGATCTCGACGTTGGTGAGGCCCATCGTCTCGCGCACCCGTTTGAGCGCCTCGCATTCGAGGGCGAAGCAATCGGCGAAGCTGGGCGCGATGTAGCGCGACGCGCCGCGGAATCCCAGCATCGGATTTTCTTCCGAAGGTTCGTAGCGCGCGCCGCCGATGAGCTTGCTGTACTCGTTGCTCTTGAAGTCCGACATCCGCACGATCACCGGCTTGGGCCAGAACGCGCACGCGATCGTCGCGATGCCTTCGGACATGCGGCGGGTGAAAAAGTCGCGCGGATCGGCATGGCCGTATGACAGACGTTCCACCGCGTTCTTCAGTGCGTCGTCCAGGTCCGGATACGCGAGCACCGCCTTGGGATGGACGCCGATGTGGTTGTTGATGATGAACTCGAGGCGAGCCAGTCCCACGCCATGGTTCGGCAGCGACTGGAAATCGAACGCGAGCTGCGGGTTGCCGACGTTGAGCATGATCTTCACGCCGATCTCCGGCAGCGCTCCGCGACGCACCGTCTCCGCTTCCACGTCGAGCCGGCCGCGATAGACGTGCCCCGTGTCGCCCTCGGCGCAACTCACCGTAACGTCGCCCGCCCCCGCCAGGGTCTCGGTCGCATTGCCGCAGCCCACGACCGCGGGAATGCCCAGTTCGCGGGCGATGATCGCCGCGTGGCAGGTGCGGCCGCCGCGGTCGGTGACGATGGCGGCGGCGCGCTTCATGACGGGCTCCCAGTCCGGGTCCGTCATGCTCGTCACCAGGACGTCGCCGGTCTGCACCAGATTCATGTGCGATGCATCGGCGACGACGCGGACGGTCCCGACGCCCACCTTCTGCCCGATTGCCCGGCCGCTCGCGAGAACCGCGGCGCCGGCGGCGTTGCGGACGCGGTAGCGCAGCTGGGTCTCCTCACGCGCTTGCGATTTGACCGTTTCGGGCCGCGCCTGCAGGATGTAGATGCGGCCGTCGGCTCCATCCTTGCCCCACTCGATGTCCATCGGGCGGCCGTAATGGTCCTCGATCGACACGGCGTAGCGGGCCAGTTCCAGCACGTCGTCGTCGGTCAGCGAAAACCGATGCCGGTCCGCATCGGGGACGTCCTCGGTGCGTACGCTGCGGCCGTCGGCCCCCGCGGGTTCGGCATAGACCATCCGGACCAGCTTCGAGCCGAGGCTGCGGCGCACGATCGGGAACTTGCCCGCCGCCAGCATGGGCTTGTGGACGTAGAACTCGTCGGGATTGACCGCGCCCTGCACCACCATCTCGCCCAGGCCGTAGCTCGCAGTCACGAATACGACGTCGCGGAACCCGGATTCCGTGTCGAGCGTGAATATCACCCCGGATGCGGCCAGGTCACTGCGCACCATGCGCTGCACCGCCGCCGACAGGGCGACCTTGTCGTGCGCGAAGCCCTGGTGGATCCGGTAGGAGATCGCACGGTCGTTGTAGAGCGAAGCGAACACGTCGCGGATGCGCGCCAGCACGGCGTCGATTCCCCGCACGTGGAGGAAGGTCTCCTGTTGGCCGGCGAACGACGCCTGGGGCAGGTCCTCGGCCGTGGCGCTGGAGCGCACGGCAACCGAACAGTCCGCTCCGGCCTGCGCTTCCAGATCCATGTAGAACTTGCGAATCGCCTGTTCGAAGTCGGCAGGGAATCGCCCGGTGGCGATCCATTGGCGGACCTCGGCACCGGCCGCGGTCAGGGCCGGAATGTCCTCGGGCGAAACGCCGTCGAGGCGGCGCGCGATCCGCTCGGTCAGGCCGTTCGCCTGGAGGAATTCGCGGAATGCGTGCGCGGTGGTCGCGAATCCGTCGGGGACGCGCACGCCCCGCGTCTCGAGCTGGCTGAGCATTTCGCCCAGCGACGCGTTCTTGCCGCCGACCCGATCGACGTCGGTCATGCGCAGGCTGCGCAGGGGAAGTACGAGTTCATCGCGTTCGCGCTGCATGCATTCCTCCGTCGCGGTACGGTCGGCGCGACCCGCGCGCGAAGCGGAGCGCATCGAGATCGCCTGCCGAAATTGGCCCGAAGGTGTTGGCGTAAAACTTGCTTCCCTTGTGATCGCCGCACACCTCAGGAGGCGATCTTGAACGCAAGAATACAGAATATTGCGCCATTGTCGGACAACGTCCGAACCTCGTCGCAAATCGTCGGCACCCGCGGGACCGCCCGCCTCGATTGCATGCGCACCCAGGCGGTGCGCATGCGGCGTCCGTCGCCCTCCCCTTGGGAGCGCGGTCATGCGTAAGAATCTGCCGGTTACGCAGCGCGAATATCCGTTTCCCGAGGGCGCAACCCTCATGTCCACGACCGATCCGGAGGGTCGGCTGACCTACGCGAATTCCGCATTCGTGGACGTCTCCGGGTTCGCCCGCGAGGAACTGATGGGCAAGGCACACAACATCGTGCGCCACCCCGATATGCCACCCGAAGCCTTTGCCGACATGTGGTCGACGATTCGCGAAGGGGAGCCCTGGAGTGCGCTCGTGAAGAACCGGCGCAAGGACGGCGATCACTATTGGGTGCGTGCCAATGCCGTGGCGCAGCGGCGTGACGGGAAACTCATCGGGTACATCTCCGTGCGCACCCAACCGACCCGCGCCGAAGTCGACGAAGCCGAAGCGCGCTATGCGGCGATGCGGGAGAAACGCGAAGGAGGAAAACGAATTCACAAGGGAATCCTTGTCCACACCGGTTTGCGGTCCTGGCGATCGGCATTGCGGTGGATGCCGGTCCGTTGGCAAATACGGGGCGCGACGACCATCGGGTTCCTCCTCTCCGCGGCGGGAATCTTGCCCGCGGGCCTGGCCCCCGGCGCCTTCGCATGGGTCATCGCCGTCCTGCTAACTGCGGCCGGCGGACTTGACCTATTTCTGGAGGCGCGGATCGCCCGTCCCCTTGCCGTCGTCGCGGGACAAGGCAAGCGGGTAGCCAGCGGTCAGACGACCGACGCCCCACCCATGAACCGGGTCGATGAAATCGGCATGTTGATGCGGTCCATTTCCCAATCTGGATTGAATCTGAACGCCATTCTCTACGACGTGTCCGGACAGGTCGAAGGAATCGAAACGGTGAGCGCCGAAATCGCATCGGGAAACGGCGAACTGTCTGCCCGCACGGAACAGGCCGCTGCGAGCCTGGAACAGACCGCTGCGGCGATGGAGCAGATGGCAAGCGTCGTAAAGCAGAATTCGGACTCGGCCCGCCAGGCGAGAGAACTTGCCGTCATCGCCTCGGGATCCGCGGAGCGCGGCGGTGACGCGGTTTCCCGGGTGGTCGAAACGATGGGCGCGATCACCGTCGCAAGCCGACGGATCGGCGAAATCATCGGAGTGATCGATGGCATTGCATTCCAGACCAATATTCTTGCACTCAACGCCGCCGTCGAAGCGGCACGCGCCAGCGACCATGGACGGGGATTCGCCGTCGTGGCTGGCGAGGTACGGAACCTCGCACAACGCAGTGCACTGGCCGCCCGGGAGATCAAGGACATGATCGCCGAGTCGATGCATACCGTCGAGGCGGGTGCGAATCTGGTCGCCGGAGTTCACGCGTCGATGAACGAGATCGTAGACCAGACCGGAAAGGTTGCCGAATTCATCGCGGAGATATCCGCCGCCACGGCGGAACAGACCGCCGGGATTACCCAGATCAACGAGGCGGTCGCGAACATGGACCGGACAACGCAGCAGAACGCGGCGTTGGTCGAACAGACTGCATCGGCGGCATCCCAACTGACGGCGCAAGCCAGGTCCCTGTCGGCCGCCGTGTCTGCGTTCGATCGCAGCCGAGTCGAAGCACAGGAACTGATCGCGTCGCTGTGCGCATCGGCCGCGAGCGGTGAGGACTCGCCCCGACACAAAAGCGACCGGAGCGTTCATTCATGACGAGACCGGACACGAAGGTGAACCGGTTTCGGGGAGCGGGTCGCTCGTCTGCTAGCGTGGGATTCGCATGTCATGCCGGATGATTTGATCTGCGCGAAGTGCGATTCGAACGCCGACTGCAGCGACATCAGCAAAACGGCCCGCCGACGTCGCGAAGCCGTCGACGGTTCCCACTATGGATATTGGACGATCGATTGCCAAGGGCGTCTGCTGGACGTCAACGATACCTACGCGCGCCAATCCGGATTCCCCCGCCGTGAACTGTTGCGAATGGCCATCCGGGATCTCGATGCTTGCGACGATCCGGCTGAGATGCAATGCCACCTCGACAGGGTACTGCGGATCGGGCACGGGGTTTTCGAGACGGTGCACAGGAGGAAGGACGGGACTTTTTGGCCGGTTCATGTTGCCGCGTTCGCCGATCCCGGTCATGGGGCGAACATTTTTGCCTTCCTCACCGATCTGACGGAGCGCAAGCGGGAGGAAGATGCGCAACGGATTGCCGCCGTGGTGTTCGACTCGGGGGAGGCGACGGTCGTCACGGACGCCGACCAGAAGATCTTGAAGGTCAACCGGGCATTCACCCAAATCACCGGCTATGCGGCGGCGGAAGTCATCGGGAAGACCCCGAAGATTCTGCAGTCGGGAAGGCACGATGACTCCTTTTACGCGGCCATGTGGCACTCGGTGCTCGGCATGGGGCAGTGGCGCGGAGAGGTATGGGATCGCAGGAAGAACGGCGACATTTACCCGAAGTGGCTGACGGTCTCGACGGTAAAGGATCAGGACGGAAACACCACGCATTACATCGGATCGTTCCAGGACGTCAGCGAGCGCAAGAAGAACGAAGCGCGAATTCGGGAGCTCGCCTTTCACGATCAACTGACCGGGCTCGCAAACCGGGTTCTGCTATTTGACCGCCTTGCGACCATGATGGAGACGAGCACGCGCGCTGGGGACTATCTGGCGGTGATCCTTATCGACCTCGATCAATTCAAGCTGCTCAACGATACGCGTGGCCACGATGTCGGCGACCGACTCCTGAAGGCCATCGCCTCGAAGCTACTTGCCAGTGTGCGCGCGCACGACGTCGTCGCCCGTCTCGGCGGCGATGAGTTCGTGGTTGGGATGACGACGTCCTCCACCGAGCGGACAAATGCACGGACACAGGCCGCCGCCGTCTGCGAAAAAATTCGTACGGCGATCACCGATCCGGTCGAACTGGGCGGCGTTCCATTTTGCACCACCGCGAGCATCGGGGTGAGCCTTTTCCAGGGTGACCGGGTCACGGTAGACGATGCACTGAAACAAGCCGACCTTGCCATGTATCGGGCGAAATCCGCGGGTCGAAACGCCGTACGCTTCTTCAGCCCCGACATGGAGGCGAAACTGACGCAGCGCGTTCGGCTGGAAGCCGAATTGCGGGAAGCGATCGAGCGGGAACAGTTCGTTCTGCACTATCAATTGCAGGTCGACATCGATGGTCAGCCCACGGGAGCGGAAGGCCTGCTGCGATGGCAGCATCCCGATCGCGGCCTGGTTCCCCCGTCGGAGTTCATTCCGCTGGCCGAGGAAATCGGACTGATTTCCGGCATCGGGAGACTGGTTCTCCGATTGGCTTGCGCCCAATTGGCGACGTGGGCATCGAATCCGGCAACCGAATTCCTTACGATTTCGGTAAACGTCAGCGCAAAGGAGTTCCACGAAGAGGAGTTCGTCAGTCACGTTTTGGCGACCCTTGCGGAGACCGCGGCAAACCCTGCCCGTCTGGAAATCGAGTTGACCGAGGGCGCAATGGCGCACGACGTGGAAAGCCTTGTTCTGAAAATGAGTGTCCTGCACAAGCAGGGAGTCCGGTTTTCCCTGGACGATTTCGGTACCGGCTACTCTTCGTTGATGCTTCTGAAGCGGCTGCCAATCGACCAGATCAAGATCGATCAATCCTTCGTACGCGACATCCTGTTGGACGAACGCGACGCGGCGCTCGTGAAAACCGTCGTGAGCCTTGGCCGGGCGCTTGGCCTCACCGTGGTCGCCGAAGGGGTCGAGACGCGAGCTCAGCGGGATTTCCTGGCCCGTTCGGGCTGTCGGATATTCCAGGGATTCTACTTCTCCCGCCCCGTGGAAATCGAGGCGATCGAACGAATGCTGCTTCCGGATCCGGTGCGCGACATCCGAAGTCGGTAGCCCTGCACTTCCCTGTATCAAACCGGACAAACCGCGTCAGAAATCGTACCGCCGCGAACCACCGCGGTGCGGTCTCCGCTACGCCGAATCGCCAAAGCAGATGTTTTTTCTAGGAAAAATCTCTTGCTTGCGCTTGGCACGCCATTTGCGAGAGATACCGTTGGATACAGGGTTCTCCGTCGCAGGACAGGATTTCCCCGCGGATATCAGGAGCGATCGCCGATATGGTTACGATTCACGACACTACGCTGCGGGATGGTGAGCAGACGGCCGGCGTTGCCTTCACCATCGAGGAAAAAGTCGCGATCGCCCGCGCGCTTGCCGAGGCAGGCGTGCCGGAACTCGAAATCGGGGTTCCCGCGATGGGGGCCGCCGAGATCGAAGGAATTCGCGCCATCGTCGCACTTCGACTCCCGGTGCTGACCACGGTATGGGGCCGCATGTGCGAAGCGGACCTGAAAGCCGCCGCGCGCTCCGGTGCCGATCGCATCCACCTATCGATTTCGGTGTCAGACTTGCAGATCGAGTGCAAGTTGCGGCGTTCGCGCGACTGGGTACTGGCCCAAATCCGCGAGTTGGTCCCTCGGGCTACCGACCTCGGCTTCGACGTTGGCGTCGGTGCCGAGGATGCGTCTCGCGCCGACCGGGACTTCCTCTCCCGCTGTTGCGACGCTGCGCAGCGAAGCGGAGCCTCCCGATTTCGGTTTGCCGACACCTTGGGAATTCTGGATCCGTTTCATACGTGGGAACGGATTCGTCGTCTGCGAACCGACTGCGATCTCGATCTGGAAATCCACGCCCATGACGATCTCGGGCTGGCAACCGCCAATACGCTTGCCGCCGTCGCTGCGGGAGCAACCCACGCCAACACCACCGTCAACGGACTCGGAGAGCGCGCCGGGAATGCCGCCCTGGAAGAGGTGGTGATGGGTTTGCGGCAGATCTACGGAATGAAAACCTCCGTTGATCCCCACTACTTCCCGAGGATGTCGCGCTTGGTGGAACAGGCCTCGGGCAGAACGGTTGCCGCCAATAAGAGCATCGTGGGAAAGGCGGCATTCACCCATGAAGCCGGCATTCACGTCGACGGACTGTGCAAGGATCCGCGCAATTATCAAGGGTTCGATCCCGCGGAGGTCGGGCGCAGGCACCGTACTCGGCTGGGAAAGCACTCCGGATCCCACAGCGTGATCGATGCCTACGCGCGACTTGGGGTCACGCTGTCCGGCGGCGCCGAAGTCGCGCGGCTTCTGGAACGCATCCGCGGCCATGCCGTCGCGACCAAGCGCTCGCCCACGGCGGCGGAGTTGAAACGGTTCTATCTGGAGGGGGCAACGTGCGCGGAGAAATCGCAATGACCTCGGGGACGACAACGATGGAAAATCACCTTGCCGGCTTTTCGGCGGCGGAGGAATTCCTGGAGTTCTTCGGAATCGGCTATGAACAGACGGTCGTCCATGTCAATCGGCTCCATATCCTGAAGCGGTGGCACCAATATATCGAACGCGAGCGGCCGCAACTCGAGGCACTCCCCGAAGATTCGGTGCGAGACCGTTACCGATCCCTGTTGCAACGCGCCTACGACGACTTCGTCGCCTCCGATGCGGCCACCGAAAAGGTCTTCAAGGTGTTTCAGGATGCCGAGGGACCGCGGTTTTCCTTCGCGAAGCTCTCCGCCACCCTGCCATCACGGACCAAATTTCTCTGAAACGGTAGCCTGCCATGCATATCGTCGTTTGCATCAAACAGGTTCCGGACAGTGCGCAGATTCGCGTGCATCCGGTCACCAACACCATCATGCGCCAAGGGGTTCCGGCGATCGTCAATCCGTACGATCTGTTTTCGCTGGAAGAGGCCCTGCGGCTCAAGGATGAGCACGGCGGACGCGTAACCGTCATCACGATGGGCCCGCCGCAGGCGGACGCGGCATTGCGCAAGTGCATCTCCTTCGGCGCCGACGATGCGATCCTGGTAACGGACCGGGCATTTGCCGGTGCCGATACCCTTGCGACTTCGTTCGCCCTCGCATCGGCGATCACCCGGATCCACGAAACGCACGCCGTCGATGTGGTGTTCGCGGGCAAGCAGACCATCGACGGCGACACCGCCCAAGTCGGCCCCGGCGTTGCCAAGCGGCTCAATCTACAGCTCTTGACCTACATCTCGAAGATTCGCGCGCTCGACGTCGTGTCGAAGACGATCGAGGTCGAGCGGCGCGCGGAGGGTGGCGTGGAAGTGTTGCGAACGCAACTCCCGTGTCTGATCACGATGCTGGAGGGAACCAACGAAATGCGTTTTGCCACCATGGACAACATGTTCCGTGCCGCGCGCTACAAGGTTCAGCCATGGGACCGCGTCGCCGCGGGAATCGAGGACGTGAGCAAGATCGGCTTGAAGGGTTCACCGACCGTGGTGAGCAAGGTGTTTGCGCCGCAGCCGAGGGCAACCCGGGCGCAGATGATCCAGACCGATGGCGACGATCCGCGCGACCTTTCGATCACGCTGGTGTCCCGAATTTTCACCCAACACCAGAAGATTGCGGAGTCGCTCGGACACCGGGCGGATCGCTGAAAGGAGACGGTCGTGAATGCCGACAAAACCCCCGTCCGCCGCGCCAAAGGGAAATTCGAACTCGACGAGCGTCTCAAGGCCTATCAGGGTGTCTGGGTCTTCGTGGAACATGAGCGCGGCGAAGTGCACCCGGTATCGTGGGAGCTTCTCGGAGAAGGCCGCAAGCTTGCCGACAAGCTCGGGGTTGCGCTGGCGGGCGTCGTACTCGCCGCCCCCGGCGGGGAAGCCGGTCGCTTCTGCGAGGAGGCGTTTTACCACGGCGCCGACCTTTGCTATCGGATCGAGGATCCGGTGCTCGCAACCTATCGCAACCAGCCGTTCACCAAAGGACTCACGGATCTCGTCGAACGGTACCAGCCGGAGATCCTCCTGCTGGGCGCCACGACCCAAGGACGCGATCTCGCGGGGAGCGTCGCGACGACGCTCCAAACCGGACTGACCGCGGACTGCACCGATCTGGCGATCGACATGGAGAATCGCAGCCTCGCCGCATCGCGACCGACGTTCGGCGGCAGCCTGCTCTGCACCATTCTCACCCTCAATTACCGTCCGCAAATGGCGACGGTACGCCCCCGGGTAATGGCAATGCCCGATCGCGATCCGTCTCGCAAGGGAACGGTGATCGACCATCCGCTGGGACTGGTCGAATCCCAGATCGTGACGAAAGTTCTCGACTACATTCCCGATAACCTGCAAGGAAAACCGCAACTGTCCTTCGCCGACGTCATCGTCGCGGGCGGCCGGGGAATGAAGACTGCAGACAATTTTCAGTTGATCTGGAACCTGGCAATGATGCTGGGCGCGGAAGTCGGCGCATCCCGTCCGGTCGTCCAGGCGGGGTGGGTCGAAGCCGACCGGCAGGTCGGTCAGTCGGGGAAGACCGTTCGACCGAAACTGTATATCGCGGCCGGCATCTCCGGAGCGGTGCAGCACCGGGTCGGCATGGAGGGATCGGATGTGATCGTGGCGATCAACAGCGACCCGAATGCGCCGATTTTCGATTTTGCAACCTACGGAGTCGTCGGCAATGCGATGACGATTTTGCCGGCGTTGACCGAGGCCTTCCGCCAGAATTTGGCGGTGGCGAAGATCGCAGTTTGAGGAAGGCGGCATCATGGCGACAAAATTCGATGCAATCGTGGTCGGAGGCGGCCCCTCCGGAAACGCGGCGGCATACACCCTGGCGAAAGCCGGACTGGATGTCCTGCAACTCGAACGCGGAGAGACGTCGGGATCGAAGAACGTGCAGGGCGCGATCCTCTATTCAGACGCGCTGGAACGGATCATTCCGGACTTTCGCGACGATGCGCCGCTTGAGCGGCACATTATCGAGCAGCGGATGTGGGTCCTCGACGACGACTCGTTCGTCGGCTCGCACTACCGCTCCGACCGGTTCAACCGTCCTCCCTACAATCGCTATACGATTCTTCGCGCCCAGTTCGACAAGTGGTTTTCGGAAAAGGTGCAGCAGGCCGGCGCGCTATTGATTTGCGAGACCACGGTGCGCGATCTCCTTCTCGATGGCGGGCGGGTGGTCGGCGTCCAGACCGATCGCGTGGGTGGAACGGTGTACGCCGACATTGTGATTCTCGCCGACGGCGTGAATTCCGCGCTGGCGCGCAAGGCCGGATTTCGGCCCGAATTGAAGCCCGCCGAGGTGGCGCTGGCGGTCAAGGAAATCCACTTTCTGCCCCAGGAAACGGTGGAGAGCCGGTTCAATGTCTCGGGCGACGCGGGAGTGGTCATCGAGATGATGGGAAAGATCACGCGGGGAATGGCCGGAACAGGATTTCTGTACACCAACAAGGAATCGATCACGGTCGGGGTGGGTTGCCTGCTGTCCGATTTCAAACGCCAGAAGGTCTCCCCCTACGATCTTCTCGAGCAGATGAAATCGCATCCCGCGATTTCCCCGCTGCTCGATGGCGGCGAAATGAAGGAATATTGCGCACACCTGATTCCGGAGGGTGGATACAAGTCGGTTCCGCAACTCTACGGGGATGGCTGGATGGTCGTCGGCGACGCGGCGATGCTGGTCAATTCCGTTCATCGGGAAGGCTCCAACCTCGCCATGACCAGCGGCCGTCTTGCCGCGGAGACGGTGATCGAACTCGCGCGGGAGGGAAAGCCGTTTTCCGGGGCGAACCTCGCCCGCTACCGTGCCAAACTCGACGAGAGCTTCGTGATGAAGGATCTCAGGAAGTATCGCAACATGCCGGAAATTCTGCACGATAACCCGCAGTTCTTCACCGACTATCCGGAGATGTTCAGCGAGGCGGCGCATACGCTGCTTCATGTGGACGGGTCCGACAAGAAATCCAAGGAGCGCCAGGTCCGAAAAGGATTTCGCGCGCGGCGTTCCCTGTTTGGATTGATGACCGATGCTTACAAGGTGTGGAGGGCTTTCGAATGAGCGGACTGCGCGTCGAGGAAAAGCTGTTTCAGAACCGGTACCGCGTGGACACGGGCAGGCCGCATATCGAAATCGTCGATCCCGCGGTCTGCGCGGACTCGTGCAGCGACCAGCAATGTACCGCCTGCTGCCCCGCCGGGTGCTACACCCGCGAGGGAAATGGCCGGGTGGTGTTGATCACCGACGGGTGCCTCGAGTGCGGCACCTGCCGGATCATCTGCGAAGAACATCGCAACGTCTCGTGGGAGTATCCGCGCGGCGGATACGGGATTCTCTTCAAGTTCGGATGAAGCGGCCATGTCCAGGAGGTTCACCTCCGAATTGCTGCGCGCCAGCCGGTTTCCTGAAGATCCCCGCACCCTCGCCTTCGCCGGGACGATTGCGAGGGCGCTCGAAGCCAACCGGAGTCCGCTCATTCGGGGGCTTGCGGAGGAACGATTCCAGCGTCTGATGCGAACCTGCTTCCCCGGGGTCGCCTTGCGGAACGCGACTTCCGGGCCAGCATTCGGCGGCTCGGACGAATTCGACGACCTGCTGTCGCTGCTGATCGACCATTCCGCCCCGATGGACGAAGCGGGAAGCTGGCTCGCCCACTGCATCGCGTCGGCTGCGATGGCCGAAGAACATCTTTGGCGGGAAATGGGGCTCCCGAGCCGGTCCGTGCTCACGAACCTCTTTCTGCTCTACTTCCCTGTTCTGGCATCGGGAAACGTCGGGAACATGCGGTGGAAGAAGTATCTCTACCGGAAGCTGTGCGAACGAGCCGGAATCCTGGCCTGCCGCGCGCCCCGCTGCGCCGATTGCGCGGACTACGCCGCATGCTTTGGCCCCGAGGAGAAAACCCCGGCGACGGCATCCTGTTGAAATTCAGCCCGCCGCGCGAGAGTTTTGCGTCACCGAACGCGAGTGCGGGAGGAACTTTTCGGTTCCTGGAGTGCCGTACCGAACGGTAGACCCTGGAGAGGAAAATGGGTGGAAACATGATGGTAGAAGCGAAACACATAACGCTGGAATCGCTTTCGCGGAAGATGGAGTTCGTGGTGGATGCATCTTCGCTCATCCTCGCCGCGGTGCTCATCATCGTAGGGGTGATGATCCTCGGGGCTACCGTGCAGGATTTGCTGCACCTGAGCAGCGGAACCCTGCACGACACGCGTGCCGTGGTTCTCAATGTCCTGAACATCCTCGTCATCATGGAACTCATCCGGATGTTCCTGAAAATGGAAGTCAAACAATACTTCCAGGTGACGATTCTGATCGACGCCGGTCTGGTTTTCGTCGTCCGGGAGATCCTGGTGACCTTGTATGACAATGCGCAAGATCATCTGGCTGGCCAGTTGATGGTGTTCATGGTGTTCTGCGCTGCGCGCCTGGCGTTGGGGTGGGCGGGGCGGCGAAAACCCGATGCGGAGGCTCCCAAAGCCGTACGGTGATTGCGCAGACCCATTCCGGAAGGAGTGCTATGCGGCTGCCGGCGCGTGCGTGTAGCATTTCTTCGGACAGATCCGCATGCAGGCCTCGCAACCAACGCAGTTCTCCGGGTTGGCGATGGTCATGACCTTCTTTTCATACTCGGCGTCGTCATCGTCCGAATCAACCGACACGGCGATTCGTTCGCCATCCTCATCGACGCCGACGAGTTGCAGGACATCCCGGCCGCACACGCGAAAACAGCGTCCACAACCGATGCATTTCGCTTCATTGATGGACTGCGCGTAGTGTGGTGTCCAGGATTTTCCGCTGGGCAGGACGATCGTGAATTCCGCCATGGTGTCACGCTCCGGACTGTGCAATGCGCGCGCGCGCGTCCTGGAGCGCCGCGAAGGCATCGTGGGTGCGCTGCGCGATGTCGAGAATCTTCTCCCAGTTCACGGGGAGCTCCTCCGAAAGGTCGTGCAACTCCATCTTGCAGTTCATCGCGCGGGCCGAGAGCTTCCTCGCGCGGGCCTTGAGTTCGTCCAGGGACTCGGTTTCCATTGCGACATTCCTTACCCGAATCTGGCCACGTTCGGGAATTCTTCGATCATCTTTACGCCGGCCTCGACGTACTTCGTTCCCTCGTCGGAGAGCGCTTCGAGATTCTCAAATCCAAAGCGATGCACGTCGCGCAGTTGCTTGTTCACGACCACCAGCCGGCCGGCCAGCAGCACCATGCGACCGAATCCCTCGTGATGCATTTTCATCATCGGGGACACCATTACGCCGGTCCGTCGTTCTATTGCGAGCCCGACGGCATTGAAGAACAGTTCCACGCGCCACAACATTTCCGGGTCGGGGTCGCCGATGATCGGAATTTCCCGCCGCTGCGTCTTGGTGACGATGTAAGGCGCCAGCAGGTCGAAGTCGGTCTTTCGATCCCACGCGCCGTTGGTGTCCTGAGCTCGCCACTGTTTGACGAGTTCCTGAATGAACGCCGATTCCGGAAGGTCCGGCTTGACCGAGATCTTCTCTATTTCGTGAATGGTCACGTCACGCTCCTTCGCTATCGAAATCGAATGACCGCTCCTGTCCCTTCATCATGGCCTTGCGCAGCCATGGCGGCGGAGTGCCCTGCAGCACCGGGATCAGTCGGTCGAGAATGTCGAGGATCGGCTCGGGTTCGGGCACCTTGACGGGGTGAACCTTCGCGGCGACGACGCGCGCCGCCCCGGATCCGCCGATCGCCGCTACGTAGACGATGGCACAATCGCGAATGACGTCGATTTTCGGTGCCAGCTTGTCCTCGTTCCCATCCTCTTGGAGGTCTCCGTCGAACGTGAACGTATGGACATAGTCATATCCGTCCGGACGTACGTCGTACACGGCGATATTCTTCGCCCACCCAAAATGCGCGTCGACGCGCTGGCGGTCCTGCGTAGCAAAGGCGACTTTCATCGGTTGCAGTCTCCAATCAAGCGGCGTCAAGGACGGCCGACAGGGTTGTTTGC
Organism: Pseudomonadota bacterium; assembly: GCA_021842465.1. Lineage (GTDB taxonomy): Bacteria > Pseudomonadota > Gammaproteobacteria > Burkholderiales > Burkholderiaceae_F > GJ-E10. Next base: position 23,173 of record JAKBZN010000003.1, on the reverse strand, counting down.
GGCAATTGCCAGGTGTCGGGTGCCGCGCCATGCCGGGTTGTATCGGCAAGGAGCAGATTGCCGATCTCGAACAAGGTCTCGCGTGTTCCCCGATATCCGACCATGCAGCGGTGCGCGGCGCCGAGCCGATCGAAAATCGGCAAGCCGCAGCGGTAGAACGCAATCCCCAGCCGGTCCGCCGCCTGCCGGCCGTGCGAATGGGTAACCAGCAGATCGCATTCCACGGCGCCCTGTTCGAGGTCCTCGAGGTCGCCGATGCGCACCGCATCGACGGGAAGTCGATCGAGCAGCGGCGACTGCGTCGTCGTGACCGCGCAGGAAATCCGGCACCCGATCTCGGCCAGGAGCGTCCCCAGCCCCCACAGCAGATCGGGTTCCGCTCCAATTGCAACTCGTTTGCCCCCGAGGAAAAAGTGGGCGTCGAGCATCGCATCCTGGAGCTGGCTGCGCTGTCTGCGCCAGCGCGGCGGTACGGGATTTCCGGACATTTCCGACAGCCATGAAACGAGCCGATCGTTGGTCTCCAGGCCCGTTAAACGGTCAAATAATTCGAACGGGATCCCGGTCCGCTCCTGCAGTCGCCGCGCGCACGGGCGCATCTGCTCTCCGATGGCGAGCGTGGCCGCGGCAGCGCCCATTCCGCGCGCATCCGCCAGCGTGGTTCCCCCCAACGTCGTCGGAGAGAAATCGTTGGGAATGTGGCCATCGAGCGATCCCGACAGATCCGGGAGGAACACCGGTGTGAGACCGAACGATTCGATGATGTCGCGCAGCTCGCCGATGTCCGCTGGCGTCAGGTGGCATCCGGGGAGGACGTTGATCTGCCGCGGATTCCGGCGCGGCGCCGGCTCGACCAAGGCATCGATGATGGCGGAAACGGCGTTCGCCCATCCGTCCTGGAATGCTCCCACGAAATCGGGCGTTGAAACGTAGACGAGTTGGGTGTCGCCGATTTCCGGCCGGCGGTTGCGAATGAGTTTGAGCCAGGCGTGAACGTCGTCGCCCTTGGTTTCGGTGAGTCCGGTTGAACAGATCGCGATGAGATCCGGATTTGCGCGATTGCGGATGTTCAGGATCGCCTTTTCGAGGTTGTCGAGGCCGCCGAGAATCGTCGTGGCTTCGTTCATGGCGGTGGTCTGCAGCGGAATCGCTTCCCGGAAATGGCGCACCAGTAGGACCAAACCGAATGACGTGCAACCCTGGGAGCCGTGCATCACCGGCATGCACCGGTCCATGCCAAGGAAGGCATACGCGGCGCCGAGCGGTTGACTCATCTTGAGCGGGTTCACCGCAACGGATTTCGAGGATGGGAGGACGGTCGCCATGAGGTTCTCTCTTCGCCCTATCGAAGATCGATGGGTTCGCGCCCCGGGGAAACTCCGGCCGCATGCGCCGCCGGATTGGTATCGGACGCGGCCGGACGTGCGGCGGGTCGGCCTGGGAACCGGTCGGCGGCCGCCTTCGGTGCGGGGAGGCGATCGCGGGCCGCCGCGTCGGTTCCGGGGGTTTCGTGTTCCCACGGCGCCGGCCGGCGGACCTGTTCCCAGATGGGGTTGTGGATTGCCCGATCGATCTCGTGCACCAGGGTTACCATGCCCTCGTATCCGGCATAGGCGTGGTGGCGCTCCTGGTTGATATCGAGCCAGGGCATTTTCGCCTTGAGCGCGACGAATTGCGACCGCCCGCCGGACAGCATGATGTCGGCGTTGGCGTCCTTGAGCATCCGGTACATTTCCCGAGGTGTCATGTCGTCGATCATGTGGGCGTCGTCGCCCATGATCTCCATGATTCGCTGCTTGTCCTCCTTGGTGGACTTCTTGACGCTCGTGCCGACGACCTCCATGCCGATCTCCTGCAGCGCGGCGACGACGGACCAGGATTTCACGCCGCCGGTGATCAACAGAACGCGTTTGCCGCGCAGCCGCTCCCGGTACGGCTCGATGCGGGCCCAGGCCCGGGCTTCCTCCTCGCGAATTAGCGCCTCGGTCCGGGCGAGGATCGCGTCCGGCGCTCCGCGTTCCACGAGGAGGCGCGCGATCTGCCGCAAGGAGTCCGACATGTCGCCGATTCCGTAGAACGATCCTTCGAAAAAAGGAATGTCATACCGCTCCTGCATCTTGCGCGCGATGTTGATCATCGCCTTTGAGCAGACCATCATTGCCGCCCTGGCGCGATGCGAACTCGCCACTTCGTGATAGCGCGCGTCACCGCTGATGCATGCGAGAATGCGAACCCCGATCGCGTCGAGAAGCGGCTTGACCTGCCAGAGTTCGCCCGACAGGTTGTATTCACCGATGATATTGATATCGGTCGGCGTCGTGCGCTCCGGCTCCTGCGTGCCGATTACGTAGTCGAGGAGCGCTTCGCCCGCAAGCTTGTTGCCCAGGTTCTTTACTCCCGCGAAGCCAGGCGAGTCGATCGGAATCACCGGCTTGCCGAATTTCTCGGATGCGGCCTTGCACACGGCCTCGATGTCGTCGCCGATCAGCGCGGTCACGCAGGTCTGATACACGAACACCGCGGGCGGGTCATAGCGCTCGATGATCTGCCGGATGGCCTTGTAAAGGCGCTTTTCCCCGCCGTAAATGACGTCGAGCTCGTTGATGTCGGTCGTGAACCCGATTCGATAGGTGGACGGTCCCGAGGAGGCGGCATGCCGGTTGTCCCAGGAGTTTCCCTCGCAGGCGATCGGTCCGTGTACCAGATGCGCGACGTCGACGATGGGTTGCAGCGCGATCTTGGCGCCGTCGAACGCGCAGCCGCCGGCGGCCGCGCCGGGTGCGAGCTGCTTGGTGCAGCCTTTCTTGCGCGCAGCCTCCGGCTTCTCCCGATTCTTGTCGCAACCGGGTTCGTCGAAGACCTCCTGCAGCTTTACGGCGAGCTTTCCTGACATGGCGCACTCCAGGGCGGTTCCAACAGCCTTGCGTCGGCGTGATGCCCGGCCCGAACGGATCCGGATCGATATCGACACGGAGGACCGTGCGGACCAGGCATTCCCTACCGGAAGTCGATCCGCTTACCGGATGATGTCGTACGAGTAGTCCGTCTCCGCCGGAACGTTCGTTCGTGCGTCGAGGGCTTCGAAGTGTTCATCGAGAAGCATCACCAGAACCCGCATGGCTCCCTCGTACCCCCAGATCGGCATGCGGTGGTAGTGGTGTCGATCGAAGATCGGGAACGCCAGGCGTACCAGCGGAACTCCGGTATCGCGCTCCAGGTACTTTCCATAGGTGTTGCCGATGAGAAAGTCGACCGGCTCGGTGAAGAGCAGCGAACGCATGTGCCAGAGATCGCGCTTCGGGTACACCTTGCATCCCGCGCCGAACGGCGAGGCGTCGAAGAGTGCCTGAACCTTCGCCGCCCAGGTCTCGTCGCCGTTGGTCGCCAGCACGTGCGTCGGCTCCGCACCGAGTTCCAGCAGGAATTCCGTCATGCCCAGCGTGAAATCCGGATCCCCATAGACGGCATATTTCTTGCCGTGGAGATGGGCCTGCGAGTCCGCGATCGCGTCGACCAGACGGCCGCGTTCCTTCTCGAGCTCCGACGGAATCGCCTTACCGGTGATTCGGGAGACTTCCATCAGAAACCGGTCGGTGCCGCGGACACCCATCGGATGGTTGAGCGCAACGACCTCCTGGCCGTGCTCCTGGATGAGCTTTGCGGTCTTGATGCCGCAGAATTCCTGGAAGATCACCGTCGCTTTGGCGTGCAGCGCGGACTCCACATCCGCCTTGGTCGTTCCGCCGTCGTACATCCGGAATTCGCCGTCGGTCGGCGTGTTCCAGTTGTCCGACGGATCGCACACGATGGTGTGCTCCACCCCCATGAGGCCGAAGATTCGACGGATTTCGGGAATGTTGCCCACCACGAACCCGTCGAAGCCGCCGATGAAGTTGATCGAGTTGTTCGGCTTGCGCTCGAGTTTCGGCGCCGTGTCGGCTTTGCCGTCCCAGAAGTGGCGGATGATCCCGAGCAGCGTATTGTCGTATCCGGTCACGTGCGATCCCACGAATGCCGGGGTATGGGCAAATGGCACATCGAATTCGGCCGGAACACTGCCCTTCTCTTTCGCGGTCTTGATGAACGCGTTGAGGTCGTCGCCGATCACTTCGGCCATGCACGTGGTCGATACGGCGATCATCTCCGGCTTGTACAAGCTGTAGCTGTTCGCAAGGCCGTCGATCATGTTGTTGAGCCCGCCGAACACGGCCGCATCTTCGGTCATGGAGGACGAGACACAGGATGTCGGTTCCTTGAAATGCCGGGAGAAGTGCGAACGGTAATACGCTACGCATCCCTGCGATCCATGCACGAACGAAAGCGTCTTGGCGAATCCGTTCGCCGCGAATACCGCTCCCAGGGGCTGGCATGCCTTCGCCGGATTGACCGTAAGCGAGTCGCGGGCGAAGTTCTTTTCCTTGTATTCCACGGTTTTGGTCCAGTCGATGATCTTCTTGACCTCATCGACGGGAACGGAGAACTCGAAGTTCGCCTTTTTGCTCCGGAATAATTCCTGGTATTCCGGCTGACGGAATAGCTGCTCGTGGTCGAGGATCTCTTCGGCGCTTTGCGGCATGGTAAAACTCCCAAATTTCAGACGTTTCGTTCCCCGATTCGGGGGAGCGTTCGGTGGTGCTGGTTCCGGTTACTTCCAGGGGGCTTTCGTCAATCCCCATACGGGGCTGTTGATCGCCATGTCCATGTCCCGCGCGAAGATCGCGAATCCGTCGTAGCCGTGATATGGGCCGGAATAGTCCCAGGAGTGCATCTGGCGGAACGGAACTCCCATCTTCTGAAAGACATACTTTTCCTTGATCCCGGAGCCGACCAGATCCGGCTGGACCTTCTCGACGAACTTCTCGAACTCGTACCCGGTGACGTCGTCGTAGATGAGCGTACCGTCCTTGACGTAGTGGGTCGTGCGCTGATAGTCGTCGTTGTGTCCGAACTCATACCCGGTTCCGACGACATCCATTCCGAGATCTTCATACGCCCCGATTACATGACGGGGCCGCAATCCGCCAACGAAGAGCATGACCTTCTTGCCCTGCAGGCGCGGTCTGTACTTGGCAATGACGGACTCCGTCAGTGCCTTGTACTTGGCGATGACGCGCTCGGCGCCTTCCTTGATCTTGTCATCGAAATGGCCCGCGATCTCGCGCAGCGACGCCTCGATCTTGCTCGGGCCGAAAAAGTTGTACTCGACCCACGGAATTCCGTATTTCTCTTCCATGTGCCGGCTGATGTAGTTCATCGAGCGATAGCAGTGCAGCACATTGAGCTTGGCCTTCGGCGTATTCTCCAACTCCGCGAGCGAGCCGTCGCCGGACCACTGGGCGATCACTCGAAGGCCCATTTCCTCCAGCAGAATCCGGGAGGACCAGGCGTCGCCGCCGATGTTGTAGTCGCCGATGATCGCCACGTCGTAGGGGGACGACTCGAATGCGTTCTTGTCCGGAGCGGTCCGGTCGAAGACCCAGTCCCGGATCGCATCGTTGGCGATGTGATGGCCGAGCGATTGCGATACGCCCCGGAACCCCTCGCAGCGGACCGGAACGATGGTGTGGCCTTCGTGTTCCTTGGACTTCTTCTTGGACACCGCCTCGATGTCATCCCCGATCAGGCCGATCGGGCACTCCGACTGGACCGAGATTCCCTTGTTCAGCGGAAACAGGTCCTGGATTTCGTCGATGATCTTTTCGAGCTTCTTGTCGCCCCCGAAGACAATGTCCTTTTCCTGGAAGTCGGAGGTGAACTGCATCGTGACGAAGGTATCGACGCCGGTCGTCCCGATGTAATAGTTCCGGCGCGACCCCCAGGAGTACTGGCCGCATCCGACCGGTCCGTGGGAGATGTGGATCATGTCCTTGATCGGCCCCCACACGACCCCCTTCGAGCCGGCGTAGGCGCAGCCCCGAATCGTCATCACGCCGGGAATCGATTTGATGTTGGACTTGACGTTGCAGTCCGTCTTGCCCTCTTCAAAGGTGTTCAGATGCTTGGCACGCTTCTTCGCCGTCTTTTCAGGATAGGCCTTGAGCACCTCGTCGATGAGCTGCTTGTTGCGTGCCTTGGTTTCTTCCGCGGTGAGGCTCATAGGGCCCTCCAGGTCAATGAATGGGGTGGTTCGTCGAATACGGGAAATCGGTCGGTTGGGCGTCGCAGGGTGGGCAGGGAACGATCCGCGCGGGCCGAAACGTCATCGACGCCGACAAGCGCGCGGACCGAGTCCGTCCCGCCATGCGGTTGCGTTACGCCGCGAGCGCCTCGGATGCCCGCTTGCCGACCATGCTTTCGTCGATCTGTTTCATGATCCCGTGGGACATCAGCAGATCTTCGAGTTCGTCCATGGTGATCGGCGTCGGAATCACGCCGTTGCCGGCGTTGTTATGCACCTTCTGGGCCAGCTGCCGGTACTCGTCGGCCTGCTTGGAATCCGGCGCGTACTCCATGACCGTCATGCGGCGCAATTCCGCGTGCTGTACGATGTTGTCCCGCGGAACGAAGTGGATCAGCTTGGTTCCCAGCTTTGCGGCAAGCGCCTCGGCAAGCTCCAGTTCCTTGTCGGTCTGGCGCTCGTTGCAAACCAGCCCGCCCAGGCGAACGCCGCCGGAGTTGGCATACTTCAGGATTCCCTTCGAGATGTTGTTCGCCGCATACATCGCCATCATCTCGCCCGACATGACGATGTAGATCTCCTGCGCCTTGTTTTCGCGGATCGGCATTGCAAATCCGCCGCAAACCACGTCACCCAGCACATCGTACGAGACGTAGTCGACACCCTCATAGGCGCCCTCCTCTTCGAGGAAGTTGATCGAAGTGATCACGCCGCGGCCGGCGCAACCGACACCCGGTTCCGGTCCTCCGGACTCGACGCAGCGGATGTCGCGATAGCCGACCTTCATGACGTCCTCGAGTTCGAGATCCTCGACCGATCCGGCATCCGCTGCCAGCGAGAGGATCGTGTCCTGCGCCTTCGAATGCAGGATGAGGCGCGTGGAATCGGCTTTCGGGTCGCAACCGACGATCAGGATCTTCTGGCCCATCTCGGCCAAGGCCGCGAGCGTGTTCTGGGACGTGGTCGACTTGCCGATGCCACCTTTGCCGTAAAACGCGATTTGTCTGAGACTGCTCATTTGTCAAAACTCCTTTTCAAAGCGCTGTTTGTCGAAATCGAACGTTGCAGGGACTGCTCGCCCCCCCTAACCCTGTAGGTCTTCGGTGGTGGTTACGGATTCGGCATGTGCTCCACCCGACTTCCAAGCAATCCCCGTGCCATTCCCAAAGAATGTTCATAACGGTTTGTTTTGACGTGATAAACAGCACTTGCGCGAGGCGCCGGCAGCGGGCGTTGCGGATGTTGGAAAACGCACAAGAGGTGTCCATCTGTCGGGAACGGAACAGGGGTGATGGCATGACCCGCCTTCGTTCGCGACGTGTCCGGTGAGGGGTTTTCCCCTGCGCCGCAACCCGCGATGCAGGAAGCCGATCGAGGCCATCGATCGCGGGAACGAAGTTTGCGTGTCTCCAGAACCGACCTTTCCTCAGGACGAAAACACCATGACTGACATCGCACAAACTCCCCTCGCATTTCTCGACGCCGAAGGGCGCCTGCTCAGCCCCGTTTACAAAGGGCAGGTGTCACCGGACATGTACGCGTTTCGCGGAGAACTCGCGCTGAAGTTCGCGGAGAAACTATCGGACGAGGCTCGCCCACCGGAAATCAAGCTGGACCAGGTGATGATGACCGCTCCGGTCCATGGCATGGCGATTTCCTTTTTTGCCGGATTCGGAGTTTCGCTTGAGCATCTCGGCCTTCTCCGCGATCTTCTCGCCGACAAACTGAACTCCTCGGGGAGGTATTTCTTTTTCGCCGGCAACCTGGACATCTCCAAGCGCTACCGGATCGTCCTGGGCAGCGCCACGTTCTGGGTTCTGCCGCTCGATGAGGCAACCGTCTACAACGAAATGCTGGAACTGCTCGGGATCGACCGCGGGGACTTGAAGAAACTCGACACCGCCGGGAAGCTGCGTGTCATCGCTGAAAAGGCCATCGGCTTCCGCGATGCCTGGCCCGAGATCTCCTTCGATGAAGGGCTGCGCATCATGGGACCGGTCAAGATCAAAGAAAATCGGCCGGTATGACGATGGACGCGACCCCCATGGAATTGGCGGCCCTCGATGCGGGGGAATCCGACGAGGTCGAACTCACTTCGTCCCCCCGATTCGCCTTTGGCGAGCGCGTTGCGAGTCGCAAACTGGTGCGCAATGACGGCACATTTCCTGGAAAGGACATCGGCGACGTGCTCGTGGAACGCGGCGATGTCGGATATGTGCGCTCCATCGGCACCTTTCTCCAGCGGTATTACATCTACAGCGTGGAGTGGGTGGGCAAGGGATATCAGGTTGGCATGCGCGCCAAGGAGCTCTGCACGCTCGATGCGCTGCCGGAGGACGTCCTGGAACGGTTCGCTGACCGGCTCGAAGAATTGAAGTCCTTGGGCAAGCGATAGTCGCAGGAACACGCTGCGGCAGAATGAAAAAAGACCGCGCGGACTCGGCAGTCCGCGCGGTGGTCGCCCGGGACGCGACGGAGCGCCGTCCCGCCTACGCGCCGAAGGCGATCAAAATCCGGACTGGAAGCCGAGCAGTTCCACGGTAACGTCCTCGGCTCCGAGGATCGCCTGACAGGCCAGGCGTGACTTGGATCCCACTCCCGGAATCGTGTCGAGCTTCTCGTTCTCGACCCGCTGGATTTTCGAAAGGCTCTTGCGCCCCTCCTGAACGAAGATATGGCACGCGCCGCACTCGCCCTTGCCGTCGCACTTGCCGGGGATCAACTCTCCGGCAGCGCGCAAAGCCTCCAGAATGCTGCCGCCGACGGCGGCCTCATATCGCTTTCCCGATGGCTGAACGGTTAGAAATGGCATGGTGACTCCTTATGGAAAAATGGATCCGGACATCCCGGGGCGGAACGTTGTTCCGATGACTACGAAGGTTCGCCGACCGCGTTGCCGGCCAGCGCGCTCTCGAACTCCTGCAACGGCATATCGATGCGCTCGATGTTCTGCTCTTCCAGGAATCGGGCCTCCTTGCGCGTGAGCGATCCCGGAATGACCGCCCAGTGGCGGTCGGAGGATCGCTTCATGATCTGGCGCGCGAAGATCCGCTCTAGTTGGTCCTGGAATCGACATCCCAGGAACAGGAACCGCCGGCCTGACCGCAGCGCCTGCACCTGCGGCGGAACCGGCGTCTGGATGTCGATCTCCGTCAGCACTTCCACAAAGTCGGAATCGGAAACGAGGAAGTTGCGCGCAGGATGTACGCTGCCCCACGGCCGATATAGCAGGGTGTTCCACGTCGGCGCAGCGACCGGAACACTCGGAAGTCCTGTCGCATCGAAATACGCCGTCCAGGTTCCAAAGTGCTCCGCTTGCGAAAGCCCCTGCACCTGACCCCAATCCCTCCTTCCGGCGAGCGCCGTAGAACAGGTGCTGTCGTACCAGACATCCACGATCAACGGAATCTGCGGTAGCGAGGCCAGAGTTCGGTGCAAGGGGGACGGCTCGACCCCGGGTGCAAAGCATTCGCTCATCAAGTTCACGATCGTCTTGCGGTGCTTGAAGTTCTCGATGAACTGCGCTGCCGCGGTCAAGCGCTTGCGGATTTTGTGCGGAACCGAGACCTTGCTGGTGATCGCGGCAGCCAACGCCTCCGGCGTCGCCGGAACCGGAGTGCCGCCGGGGACGAGCCCCAGCATGCCCGACCCCAGGTAGGGGATGACCTCCCCGGCAGCCAGGCCGGCATGGATTTCTTCCAATCGATTTCTGCTCACGCCTTCCCCAATTTTCTGCTCCTCGGATTTCCGCGCGGAGCGAGGTTTTCAGTAGATCGCGGCGCCCGCGCCGACATTGGCGGAAGAATCCTTCGCCGTGGATACGATGAACATCACCTCGTCTTCCCGAAGATCGCCGTGGAATGGAAGTGCGATCGCCCGATCCGAGATCCGCTCGACCGTCGGAAGAGCGCCCTTCCGGTAGCCGTATCGGCTGTAGAAGTACTGCAGATGCAGGGGGTTGCAGTAGGCTGCCGATTCGATGTTCTCGGTTGCCAGATCTTCGAGGATCTGATTGCGCGCACTGCGCGGAAAGCGCGTTCCAAGGTGAACGACGTAGCTGTACCAATGGATTTCGTCGATGTCGGGGGCGAGATAGGGGGGCTTGATTCCCTCGAACGACTGGACATGGCGAAGATAATGGGACTCCACTTTCTTGCGCTGCGCCAGAATTTCATCAATGCGATCGAGCTGCGCCAATCCCAGCGCCGCCGCGATGTTGCTCATCCCGGCCTGCAGCGGCACCCTTCCTCCGACGGAGACCGAGAGACGGTCATCGATCCGGTGGCTGCGCATGTGCCGCAGTTCGGTCGCCAAGGCGGGATCGTCCGTGACGACCATTCCGCCCTCTCCGCAAGCCAGCGCCGACGCCTGCGAAAAATCGAAGATTGCGCATCGACCGAAGGCCCCCGTTCGGCGACCCTGATATACCGATCCGATCGCCTCGGTCGAATCCTCGATCAGCGGCAGATCACGTTCGGCCGCAAGCTCCCGCAGGCCCTGCCACGGAGCGGGATGGCCGTTGGTGTTGCCGGCGAGGATCGCCTTCGTGCGCGGCGTAATCCGGATCGAGACCGCGGCGGGATGCAGCGTTCCGCTCCAGTAGTCCATCTCGGCGAATACGGGCGTCGCGCCGGCAAGCGTGATCGCGTTGGCGATCTGATGCCAGGAATACGGCGAGGCGATGACTTCGTCGCCGGGTCCGATACCCATGGCGCGCAAGCTGAGAAGCAGACCCGCAGTTCCGCTCGACACGGCCACCGCGTAGGTGCGCCCGACGTAGTCAGCGAAGTTTTCCTCGAACGATTCGACCGTCTCGCCGTCCGAGAGGCGTCCCGAGCGCATGGCGGTCAGGACCGACTCCATTTCCCATACCCCGACGTTTCCCTGGAACAAGCGGATCCAGTCCTCGCGTTTCCGGCTATTGCTGGCCATTTTCTGCCTCCTTACGACTCGCCGCCGTCGACCCGACGGGCATCCACCGTGATCGGCAGCGATGGCTCGCCTTCCATCACCGGAAGCTGGAGGCGCCAGCCGTTGGCGAGCGTCACCGCCCCGCCCCATAGTTCAGGGCGCTCGACGGCCACGACAGGCTCTTCCAGATCCTTCTTGGGCACGTACACGGAGAGATCTCCCCCGGCGCTTCGACGGATCATGACCTTCACGGCGGATCCTTTCGTTCCGTCTTGCGTCCGATGCGGGCGATGCTCACCTTGGTCACCGTGGGATTTCCACCCGCGCTGCCCGTGCTGCAGCCGCAGGAAGTCGCGTTCGGGTTATGTAACGTCAGTCCGGAGTCCAGAATGCCGTCCGAGAAATCCACCGTCACGCCGGTCAGCGACATGCGACTGACCGCCGGAAGAAACAGCCGCATGCCATCGACCTGCAGGATCTCGTCGCCGGATGCAGGCTGGTTCTCGATGCTGAACTGGGCGTCGTATCCGGAGCATCCGCCAGGCATAACGGTAAGGCGGAATCCCGCTTCGTTCGTCCGGCCCGAGAGACGCAGCATCCGGCGGATGAAATGCAGCGCAGCGGGGGTGAAAGTCACATCCATGTTTGCTCTCCGTATCGGGTCCGTGATCCGGCTTTCGCGTTACGCCGCAGCCTGATATCGCGGCACGGACTTGTCGATCACGCAGGTGTCATCGACCGGACAGACCGCGACGCATTGCGGATCGTCGAAATGGCCGACGCACTCGGTGCACTTCTTGGGGTCGATCACGAAAGTTCCGTTCTTCTCGCGGATGGCGACGTTCGGACATTCCGGTTCACAGGCCGAGCAGGCGGTGCATTGTGATGCGATGATTTTGTAGGGCATGGGTCTTCTCCTTTTCTGTAGTCGTTTTCGGGTTCAGGAATTCCGCATCACGCCGCGGCGGCGGCGATCAAGGCACCCTGTCGGATCTCGGCGTCGCCGCGCTCGCGATGTTCGATTTCCCCCGCACCTACCCGTGCCACGTACTGCGTGTAGTAGCGAATCGCGGATGCCTCGATGTACTCGTGCGCGTAGGTATCGATTGCCTCGATTCCAGCCTTTGCCAGATCTTCCCGGGGGCAGTTCCCGATCCGGGATACCAACACCGCGTGACAATCGTTGATCGCGCGGATCACCGTTTCGAGGATGTCCTCCTCTCCCCATCCACCCTGGCAGTAGTGGTCCACGCGTCGGTGCCCGACGAAGCGCGGACCGCGACGGTCCACCTCGTAGATCTGGAATTCGGACGCGTGGCCGAAGTGTTCGTTGATCTTTCCCTGCCCCTTGGTCGCCACGGCGAGCAGGAGGCGGATATCCGGCGATACCGCGACCGCGGAATCCATCGCGAGCTTCGCCTGTTCCGCGGCCGTGGCGGCGCGCTTCGCTTCCCGCTCGCGCTCGACCGTTTCCTGGTAGACCTTGCGCTTCTCGGCGTCGTAATGGACGTCCATCGCCTCGACCTGCTCCGTGGTGAACTCGGCGCTGCGGTCTTCGCCCAGCAGACCCACGGCGTCGGCACGGCACTGCCGACAGTGGCGCATCATGTTCATGTCGCCCGCGCAGGAATCCTGCAGTGCCTTGAGCTCCTGCGCGCTCGGCCCGCGCTGCCCGGCCAGTCCGAACACGGTGCCGTGTTCCGGAGCCGAGATCAGCGGCATGATGTTGTGCAGGAACGCGCCCCGCGACTTCACGGCGCGGTTGACCTCCACGAGATGCCGGTCGTTGATGCCCGGGATCATGACCGAGTTCACTTTGCAAAGGATCCCTCGCTCGGTCAGCATTTCTAGCCCCTGCATCTGCCGCTCGGTCAGGATCCGAGCGGCTTCGATGCCGGTGTAGCGTTTGTTGCGGTAGAAGATCCACGGATAGATGTGCTGTCCCACCTCCGGATCGATCATGTTGATCGTGAGGGTGACGTGGTCGATGTTGTAGCGCGCGATCGTGTCGATATGATCTGGAAGCGTCAGGCCGTTGGTCGAAAGGCACAGCTTGATGTCGGGGGCATCCTTCGCCACCAGTTCGAAGGTCTTGAATGTCTTCGCCGGGTTGGCGAGCGGATCTCCCGGGCCGGCTATGCCCAGAACGGTCATTTGGGGAATCGCGGACGCGACGGCCAGAACTTTTTTCGCCGCCTGCTCCGGCGTGAGGCGCTCGCTCACCACGCCGGGCCGAGACTCGTTTGCGCAATCATATTTTCGATTGCAGTAATTGCACTGGATGTTGCATGCCGGCGCCACCGCGACGTGCATGCGGGCGTAGTGGTGGTGTGCCTCTTCGCTATAGCACGGATGATTCTTGACCTTTTCCCAGATCTCCGGCGGCAGATCATCCGGCCCTGCGGAGGCCCCGCAACTCGCCTTGCCGGCCCCGCCGCTGGCGTTGCAGCCGGAATGGGATGCCGTTTCCGAAAGTGCCGACAAGGTGCCCTTTCCGGATCCTGACCGCTGAATGCTGCCAAGCTTGATGACCGCCGTCGTACCTTGCACCGTGGCCTCCCGAAGATTTGCGGGCACTGCGCCCGCGAAAGACCTTCGTTAGCCAGAACCGTGCCAGTTCCGGATTCCGGGGAAAATCAGCCGGTTACGGAAGCCGGCGGCGCGGCGTCGCGTCGCCGTTCCTGTCGCGTTCACGACAACGGTCCGCAATGCTGTCGCGTCTGCGACATCGGGGTCAGCAGTCGAACCGGATCAGAACGACCGTGGACGGATCTACCGCGACGCGGCACGCGGAACCGATGCCCAATCCGGAAGTCCGCAGGACTTCACTGGAAATGGTCGCTGCGATCGTTCCCGAGGTACAGCCCGCGGGTGCAATTTCGAGATCCGCATGCAAAGTCCCGTCGCGAATCGCCGTAACGATTCCGGCAAGGCACCGGGTGCCTGCGGGGCATGCTCCATCAGCCGCGAGCAGGCGTACGGATGCCGCCTTGAAAAATATCGCTACGCGGGTGCCGATGCGCAAGTCCAGACTTTCGACGCTTGCGCGGGTGACCATGGAGGAGAGTTCCACACCATCGGCAAGACGAATGCGGACGTCGATTCCGGACCGTCCTTCGATCATGGCGGTAACCGGACCGAAGAATCGGTTGCGCGCGCTGGTTCGAAGGAGGCGTGCGCGCAGCGCTTCCCGAAACCGCCGCTCGTCGTCGGGTTGGGCGTCGGTCAACGGGTCGCCGAGTTGCTGGGCGAGATGCGCCAGGGCCTCCTGGTAATCCCGCTCGATCGCGCGATACATCGCGACCAGACGAGCCCCATACGGCGTCAACGTCGTGCCTCCGCCGTGGCGGCCACCGGTCACGCGATCGGCGACCGGCTGCCCCGCCGCCGCGTTCATGGCCTCGACGGCGTCCCATGCCGCCTTGTACGAGAGCGGAACGGCTTTGGCGGCACGGGAGAGGGATCCATGGAGGTCGATCGCCTCGAGCAAGCGGATGCGGACGTCACCCAGGAACGCTCCGAACTCCGTTTCCACGGCCAACCGGCCGATCCATTCCTGCGGAACCTCGCGGTGCGTATGCATCGTCCTCCTCCCCTTCGAAAGCGCCCGGGCACGAAATCTGCTTGACAGGACCTCGCTGTGTCTTTCCCTACAGAACGAGCCTCCTGGAGTCGTCCGATGCAAATTCCGTTCCGCACCCTGCGTGACCTGTCTGCGATCCTGTTCGTCTTCGCCTTGCTTCCGGGTCGTGCACATGCCGATGAACTGCGAATCGCCGTCGCCGCGAACTTCACCGAACCCGCACGGCGCATTGCGGCGGAGTTCGAGCGGGAAACCGGAAACACGGTCAAGGCATCGTTCGGCGCCACGGGACTGCTGTACGCGCAGATCCGCAACGGCGCACCGTTCGAAATCTTGCTTGCTGCGGATGCGGCAACGCCCCGCAAACTGGTCGCGGAGCGATTGGGCATTGCCGCCAGCGAATTTCCGTATGCGATCGGAAAGCTGGTTCTTTGGTCGCCCAAGCCCGGATTTGTCGACCGCCATGGTGCGGTGCTGCGATCGCAGCGATTCGGCCATCTCGCGTATTGCGATCCGAAACTCGCCCCGTACGGAGCCGCCGCGGTCGCGACGATGCGCTCGCTCGGCATATATGAATCGCTGAAAGACAGACTCGTCGAGGGCCAAAACATCTCCCAGGCGTACCAATTCGTCGCATCCGGGACCGCAGACCTGGGGTTCGTGGCCTTGTCTCAGGTATTCCGGGACGGGCACTTCCGTTCGGGGTCGACATGGGTGGTTCCCGAAGGCCGCTATCCGCCGATCCGGCAGGACGCCGTACTGCTGCGTTCCGGCGGGAGCCACCCGGCAGCCATCGCGTTTCTGCGATTCCTGCGTTCGCAGCCGGCGAGAGCGGTCATCCGCAGGTACGGCTACGGCATATCCGAATGAGCCCCGGCGACTGGGCCGCACTGGCACTCTCGCTGCGGCTTGCCGCGGTGACCACGCTGATCCTGATCCTGGTCGGGATTCCGCTCGCATGGTGGCTCGCGCGGACCCGGTCGTGGTGGCGCGCACCGATCGCGGCGATCGTTGCGCTCCCGCTGGTATTGCCGCCCACCGTCCTCGGCTTCTACCTCCTCGTCGCGATGGGCCCCTCCGGGCCAATCGGCCGCGCGACGCAGGCCTGCGGCTTCGGATTGCTGCCGTTTACGTTTTCCGGTCTTGTACTGGCGTCGGTCGTGTATTCGCTGCCGTTCACGATTCAACCCCTGGAAAGCGCCTTTGCCGCGGTGGATCCGGGGCTGCTGGAAGCTGCGGCGACGCTGCGCTCCGGCCCTTGGAATCGGTTTTTCCGGGTGGTACTCCCATTGGCGCGGCGTGGGGTGATCGCCGCCGCGGTGATGGGATTCGCGCACACCCTCGGGGAATTCGGCATCGTGCTGATGATCGGCGGGAACATGCCGGGGTCGACCCGGGTTGCTTCCTTGCAGATCTACAACCACGTGGAAGCCCTGGAATATTCCCAAGCCAACGGGCTGTCGGGGGTGCTATTGGCGTTTTCGTTTTGTGCGCTGATCGCGTTGAATGCGCTGGGAGGCAGGCGTCCGACTTCACGCAGCCGCATGTCGTGACGCGGAGGCGGCGCCCCATAAGTGATCCGCCCTTCCTTCAACGAAAGCACCCGGTCTGCGAGACGGGAGATTTCGGACATTGCATGGCTCACGTAGATCATCGGGAGCCGGTGTTCATCACGCAGCCGCTCCAGGTAAGGAAGAAGTTCGTCCTTGCGTGCCTCGTCGAGCGCGGAAAGCGGTTCGTCGAGCAACAAAAGGCGCGGATTTGCCAACAAGGCGCGGCCGATCGCCACCCGCTGCGCCTCCCCGCCCGAAAGTCGCCCTGGCGTCCGAGGAAGAAGGCTACCGAGGTCGAGGACCTTCACCACCTCGTTCCAGCCGGCCAATGGATTTTCGAAATCCCGTCGGTCGATTCCGTACTCGAGGTTTTGCCGCACGGTTCGATGCGGAAACAGCCGGGCATCCTGGAACACCATGCCCACCGCCCTCCGGTGCGAAGGAAGGAAGATCCCCGAGGCGGAGTCCTGCCATACCGCTCCTCCGACCGTCACGCTGCCGCGCGCGCCGTGCTCCAATCCGGCAATGCTTCGCAGACAGGTCGTTTTGCCCGAGCCCGACGGCCCGATCAAGGCAGTGATCCCGCGGTCGGGCGCGTCAAATTGGACAGATAGGGAGCGTCCGGAGCACTCGATCGCAAGGGAAACCTGCAGCCAGGCGGGCGCGGGACGGCCCTTGTTCCGCTCCATCGACGGCGTCGCCACGGTTAGAACGTAACCCGACCGGTAAACACCCAGCCGTAGTCGTACAGCGGCGTCAATGCCGGAGTCTTGGTAAGAGACGGAGCTACTGCAAACTGGTATCCCGCCCCGATACTGAGGTTTGCCCGTCCCGTCAGGTGCAGCCGGCCGAGGATGATGCCAGGAGTCAAAATCACCTGATTCATTCCGCCGCGCAATCCTCCGGACCACACCGTGTCGCTGATCTCGAACTCCGGCCAAAAGATCTTGTCGAGGTGATATTGAATCACGGCGTTGGTGATGATCGCCTTGCCGAGAATATTTTGCTGTGTGGTCGGAATCGATGCGCTGAGTGTTGCCTGCACATCGAAATTTCCCCAGCCCTTTCCCGCCGCGATCGTCGGCGTGATCACCCAGGCATTGCTGGTGAACGCCGGAGCGCCCGTCGGGGCTTGCACGCCGAGAAATGCCGTGACGACGTAATTCCCCTGCTCCTCGTTGCCACTGAGCAAGCGCTGCTTCAGGAGAAAGAACGGCGCGTCGCCCCAGCCGCTGACCGGATTCACATGGGAACGCACTTGATACGGGGGAAGATTGACGATGATCTCGTTGGTGGTCGTGGGGATGAGTTCCAGCCCCTTCCCGCCGCCGTAGTTGTAGACGGTTCCGCCATTCCCCAAATGCTGGGTGGTTTGATCGTACCGAACCTCTTCCATCAGAAGCGGCGTCACCGTAATCAGCGGCGTCATCCAGTGTGGCTGGCTCGATTGCGCTTCGTCTACACGCGAAAACCAGTTCGCGAAATAGCCCGGACCGCCGGATCCCTGATCCGCTCGCGCGCTGCCCAAGATGCCGAAGAACAAGATACCGAATGCGGCCAATACTTCCCAAGACCTATGCTTATGCATGATTCCCTCGAAAATCCGGCGAACGGAGTTGCGCGCCCGGATTTCCGTTTTGCAAGGGATATGCCAGCAAAGCGTCCGTACGAAACGGACCTCACGTGAATCTCAAAAATGCTTTGGAATCACGGTATTGCAATGTCCTTCGGCGCTCTGGCGACATAACGCTCTACCGTCTCGTTGTGTTTCCTTCGATACAACGCCTGTCGCCTTGTATGGTTTCCTTCAATTCCGAAGGCATTCCGATTCGCACTTCCGGGCACCATCAGATCCGCTTGATTTCGATGTTGTGCTTCTGCAATGCGTAGCCCATTTGGCGTGGTGTGAGTTTGAGCAGGCGTGCGGCTTTTGCCTGCACCCAGCCACACCGCTCCATGGCCCAGACGAGCCGTTCCCGCTCGCCGCCTTCGACACGGCTCGGCTCCCCGGTGTGCTGGGATGCATTCTCCGATTGCGCTGCGGCACGCTCCAACGGCATCGCGACGGGCCTTTCCGGAACGTGCAAGGCCCTCGTCAGGCATCGGTTTTGTACGCAAGGAAGGTCGAACTCGCAGATCAGCGCTCCGCGCGCCATGGTCGCGGTGCGCTCGACGCAGTTTTCCAGTTCCCGTACGTTCCCGGGCCAGTAGCAATTCCGCAGGACCACCATGGCATCCGGTCCGATCTTCAGGTCTTTCCGGTTTTCCTTGTTGAATTTCGCGAGAAAATGTTCGACCAGTTCCGGAATGTCCTCTCGGCGCTCGCGCAGCGGCGGAAGGAATATGCTGACTACGTTGATCCGGTAGTAGAGGTCGGCACGGAACTGATTGGCCGCAACCGCTTTCTCGAGATCCCGATTCGTCGCCGCGATCAGGCGGACGTCGACGCGGATGGTGCGGCTGCCGCCGACCCGTTCAAATTCCTGCTCTTGCAGCACGCGCAGAAGCTTCGCCTGGAATGCCGCCGAAATATCGCCGATCTCGTCGAGAAACAGCGTTCCGCCATCCGCCAGTTCGAAACGTCCTTTGCGTTCGGCATGCGCCCCGGTGAAGGCCCCCTTTTCATGGCCGAAAAGCTCCGACTCGAGAAGGGTCTCGGATAACGCTGCGCAGTTGACCTTGATGAACGGGCGGTCCTTGCGATCGCTTTGCACATGGATTGCGCGCGCGATCGC
Organism: Pseudomonadota bacterium; assembly: GCA_021842465.1. GTDB lineage: Bacteria > Pseudomonadota > Gammaproteobacteria > Burkholderiales > Burkholderiaceae_F > GJ-E10. The sequence continues at coordinate 4,273 of JAKBZN010000003.1, read as the reverse complement.
CTCCTTCCCGGTCCCGCTTTCCCCGCGCAGAAGTACCGTTACTCGGCTCGGTGCGGCTTGATGTACCTCGGAGAACACCCTTTGCATGACCTGCGAGATGCCGATCACGTTGTCGAACACGATTTTTCCCCGAGGCGCCGCGTTCAGTTGCTTTTGCAACCGGGTCTGTTTCTTCAACAGTTCGAGGCGGTCGGCGGTCACAGTTCGGTGAAGGACGGCAGCTTGACCGATGAGGTTGGCAACCATCGTGAGAAATAATCGGTCTTTTTCGAAGCCGCGGCGGCGCCGATCCGGTTCCCGGAGGATCGAGAGCACCCCCACCGTCTCTCCGCCCGCTTTGATCGGAACGCCGATGAACGCGGCGTCGGCGTCAGCCCCGATTTCATCGAACGTCCCCGTACGATTCAGAAACAGGGGTTCCTCCGCAACGTTCGGAACGACGCAGGGCATCCCGCTGGAAAATATCCGTCCGGTCAGGCCTTCGCCCGGTTGATAGCGTCCTCGCTGAATCTCGGCGTTCGATAGGCCGACCGCACCAACCAGGTGCAACTCGCCCGAATCCTGCACCATACTGACCATTCCGCGACCGATGCCGAAATGGTTTCCAAGCAGGTTCAACACGTCCCGCAGGGTCTTCGGAAGATCCAGGGACGAACTCAAGATCTTGCTGATCTCGTAGATCGTCGCGACCTCGAGATCGGTATTGCGGTGTTCTTCTTCCACCATCGGACAACTCCTGCAACGATCGCAACCCAATATTCCAAGACGCCATTCATGAGAACGGCAGCCCGCGATCCGATCCTGGGTCCGATTGATCTTTGTATGCCCAATGACCTTCTCTATTTCCGACGGCAATGAACGCAAATTTCACGCCAACCCCAATAGAATGGGGCGACCATTTCACCCAACGCCGGCAGGAGGTCGAGATGACCGAGGCTAGAACGATGTCGGAGTCCTCCGGCGCGCGCCACGACGCCCGCGCTGCCCGTACGGTTCTGCGGGACGTGTTTTTCGTTTCCGACGGTACGGGGGTGACGGCGGAGACGATGGGGCAAAGCGTTCTCGCGCAATTCGACGGCCTGCAAGCGCGCACGCATCGGATTGCGTTCGTCGATTCGCCGCAGCGTGCCGACGAGGCGCTGGCGCGCATCCATCAGGCGCATCGGACGAGCGGGCAGCGGCCGGTGGTGTTCTCGACGCTGGTCGATCCGCAGATCAATGCCATCGTCGGCGCCGCGGATGCCCTCGTGCTGGATCTGCTGGCCGGTTTCGTCTCGCCGCTCGAAGCGGAACTGGGCATCCGATCCACCCACACGATCGGTCGATCGCATGGCGTGATCGATGCCGAGCGCTACAAGAACCGGATCGAGGCGATCAAGTTCGCGATGGCGCACGACGACGGCCAATCGGCGGCCGAACTTGCGCGCGCGGAGATCATCCTGATTGGGGTTTCGCGCAGCGGCAAGACGCCGACCAGCCTGTACCTGGCAATGCAGTACGGCATCAAGGCGGCGAACTATCCGCTGACCCCCGATGATTTCGAGCGCGATTCCCTGCCCGGCACCCTGCACCCGTTCCGCGCGAAGCTGTTCGGCCTCTCGATCAGCCCCGAACGGCTCGCGGAAATCCGCACCGAGCGGCGGCCGAACAGCCACTATGCATCGGTGGAGAACTGCCGCTACGAGGTCGCGCAGGCGGAACGCCTGATGCGCATCACCGGCGTGCGCTGGATGTCGTCGACGAGCAAGTCGATCGAGGAGATCGCGGCGACCATCCTGCAGGAATTCCTGCGGCACGGCGGATAGCGCCGCTCCTCGTCATCGCGCGGCCCGTACTCGTCATCGCGAGGCCCTTAGCCCACCACCCTCGTCGTCGCGAGGCCCCGTAGCCCACCACCCTCGTCGTCGCGAGGCCCGTAGCCCACCACCCTCGTCATCGCGAGGCCCTTAGGGCCGTGGCGATCCAGAAACCGCCTGGATTGCTTCGGGCTTCGCCCTCGCAATGACGATGGTTTTCGTCCTTCGCCCTCGCAATGACGATGATTTTCGTCCTTCGCCCTCGCAATGACGATGGTTTTCGTCCTTCGCGCTCGCAATGACGATGGTTTTTCGACCTTCCGCCCTCGCAATGACGATGACATTGGGGCTTCACGCTTGCAATGACGATGGTTTTCGATCGTTGCCCTTGCAATGACGATCGTCTCCCGCTAAAACGCGTACCCGATTTCGATCCGCGCTACGGGCCAGAAACGGTATTTGTTGGCGTCGTTCTGCAGGCTGGCCTGTTCCGCGGCAACGTTCTGATTCAAGGTCGACTGGTTGCAGGTCGCCGCGCCCGCGCTGCAGGTCGCGGTCAGCGTCACCGTCGGCCGGCCGGCATACAGCACCCCCAGATCGAATCCGGTGTGGAATCCCGGGCTGCCGGCGAGATTGCCGGCGCCGAAGCCGAGGTACGGCGCAAACCGGTTCCACGTCACGGTGCCGTTGGCGGTGCCGATCTCGCCGACGTTGTACGTCTGGCCGCCGAAGGTGTACGTGCCGCTGGCGGTGCCGTTGACGTCGAGTTGGTTGCCGTCGTAGATGAGTCCCGCGGACAGGCGGAAGCTGCCGGCAAACGGGTAGTAGTCGGCGAGCACGCCGTACTGCGCGAGCTTCAGGTTTCCGTTCCAGACGTTGCTGGTGCCGTAGGTCCCGTTGTGGCTCAGGCTCAATCCCGACAGGGTGGCGCGCAAGCCGAAGCTCGGGTTGATCGGAAGGGCGAGATCGACGCCGACACCGGACAGTCCGGCGGTCAGCGCGATACCGAAGGAGGCGGAGGTGGCAAGCGGCGGCGACACGGGTTGGTTGCCGTCCGCGATCGCCGACGGCGCAAATCCCGACAGCGCCGCGGCGGTGACCGCAGCCAGTCCGAGCGGGAGCAGGCGGCCGGTTCTCTTTTTCTTGTCGTATTCGTTCATCGCTTCCTCGATGCGTTGGTGGGGAGTACCCGCGGAACGTTTCCGCGCCATCATAAGAATCCGGGTGACGGCGCGAAGCATCGAATACCGGGATGAACCGGCAATGAAGGGGAAGCAACCTGGCATTAACCGGCGCCGCGCGATGACGGGGCCGATCACTCCCAGTTGCGCAGAATCGTCGTCGCGTTGGCGCGGACTTCTGCCTGTCGGATCTCGGCAAGCTCGGTGAGGTGGGTGCGCAACTGTGCCGGCGTGACGGCGCGGAGGTGGCCCGCTTCGCGCCAGCGGACCGCGGCTTCGGTAATCACCGCATCCATCGGGATGTCATGGCTGCGCGGGAACGTCGTTGCCATGCGCGCGAACTCGAACCCCAGGCCGATCGCGAGCGGCTGCGGCGTCCGTGCTGCCAGGGTGCGGTCGAAGTAACCGCCGCCGTATCCAAGGCGGTCCCCGCCATCGCCGAAGCCGACAAGGGGGACGAGGAGCAGGTCCGGGTCGACCTCCTCGGTTCCGGTGGGCATCGCGATTCCGAATGGCCCCTCCTCCATCGCGACGCCGGGCTCCCAGCGCCGGAAGCGCATCGGCTCGGCCTCGCGCCGGATCACCGGCAAGGCGTTGCACACCCCTTGCGCGCGCAGGCTGTCGAGGACGGGCCGCGGGTCGTATTCGCCTTGGTGCGGCCAGCAAAACCCGACGACGAGGCCGGTTTGCCGCGGCAGGGTGTGCAGCAGCGCGAGGCTGATGCGCAGACTGGCCTCCTGGCGCGCCGCCGCGGGCATCGCCTGGCGCCGGGCGATAAGCTCGGCGCGCATGGATGCGCGCCACAAGGCAAGGTCGGGAGGAGACGGCTGATGCATGCGAACTTCAAGTAATTTCTTTAATAATCTAGATTAGATTACTTCCTCAATACATTGAATAACCGCAGAAAATTGCTGTCCGTCGTCGCCTCGATCTGGGCCAGGGTCTGTCCTCGCACGGTGGCCAGCGCTTCCGCTACAGCACAGACCCATGCCGGTTCGTTGGTCTTGCCCCGGTGCGGAACCGGCGCCAGGAACGGCGCGTCGGTCTCGATGAGCAGGCGATCATCGGGGATCATCGCCGCGACCGTGCGCAGTTCCTGAGCCGACTTGAAGGTGAGGATCCCCGAAAACGAGATGTAGAAGCCGAGATCCAATGCCGCACGGGCAACTTCGGCGCTTTCGGTGAAGCAGTGCATCACCCCCCCGACCTCGTCCGCGCGTTCCTCTCGCAGGATCCGCAGCGTATCGGCCGACGCGGCACGCGTATGGACGATGAGCGGCTTACCGGTTTCCCGCG
>JAKBZN010000025.1 GCA_021842465.1 Pseudomonadota bacterium | reverse complement strand
TGGAAAAGACGCCCGGATAGCCCGTGACCGCCTGATAGATCCGGTCGGCGATCTTGTGGGCGATGTGTCGCTGGTCGCGCTCCGTGCCCGCGCCGCCCATGGTGAATTCCATGCCGTCGACCTGGTAGCCCTTGACCGTATCGTAGAGGCGGTAGCGGACCTGGATCCGGTTGCCGGCAAGGTGCTGGACCGAACCGACGGCCAGCGTGCTGGCGCCCCGGGACTTCCAGTCGGCGAACGGGATCGGGGCGGCTTCCTCGATCGCGTCCGGTCCGGCATCGACGATCTGGAACATGCCGGAGCGGTTGAGGTCGGCCCGGACGATGGCGGCGAGGTCCTGCTGCAGCGGCGTGTCGACGTGGAAGTTGGCCACGGCGATGGGGTACTGCTGGGCGCCGACCCCGGTGACTTCGACCGTCATCTGGGCGTGGGCCGGGGCCGCGGAAAGCAGGGCAGCGAGCGCCAGCGTCAAGCCGGCGGCGAGAAGGGAGCGGATCGATCGCATCGGAAGGGGCGTGCGTTGGGGAGAAGAGGGGGCCATGGCGACGGATTCTATTCGTGTCGGGGTGACGGGGTATTGTCCGGGGAAATGCGACGCCAATTCGGTCGGCGAGTTCCTCAGTGCGCGTCTTTGGGATAGAGCTTCACGTCGACGGTCCGGGGCAGATCCTGCCCGTCCTTGCGCGGGAAGGGATTCACGGCCAGGATCGCGCGCAGCGCCGCCTCGTCAAAGCCCGGCAGTCCGCTGGGCTTGATCAGCAGCGGGTCGCCGACCTGCTGTCCGGTGGGCAGAACGTGGACTTCGTACTCCGCGTACACGGTGTCGGCGACATCGGGCGGAACCGCGAAAAACAGGCGCGCCTTGATTGCCGCGCCGATGAGGTTGGCATCGGCCCGGCTCATGCCGCTCGACGCGATGGTGGCGCTACGGGGCGCAGCGGTCGCCGCCTGGTTGGCAAGGCGATTGAGTTCCTGCATTTCCTGTTGCTGTTCCTGCGCGGCGGCCTTCTCCATCCGGGCGCGTTCGGCCGCGGCTTCCGCCTTCGCTTTCGCCGCGGCCTCCGCCTTGGCCGCCTTGTGCCGGTGATGACGGTGGTTTTCGCGCGTCTTCTCCGGTGGCGGCTTGGGGGTGGTCGGTGCCGTCTTTTTTTCGACGATGTCCGCCTTTGACGGCAGGCGCTCCTCCTTGGGCGGCGGCGGGGGCGGCGCCGGCGGCTGTGGCACGACCTTCGGCGGCGTCGGGGCCCGGACGGCATGGTGGGGCACCGGCATCGGCGGCAGGTTCCAGAGCGTCGCCGTCACCGGCGCACTCGCGCCGGTGTGCCAGCGCATCGCGATCCACAGCGCGGCGAGCAGCGCGCCGTGCATGGCCAGCGCCGCCAGGAAGGACGGCAGCGTGTCGCGGCTTTGGTGCGGGGCTTGCCGCGGAACCCGGTCGGCGGCAATTGCAGTCATCGGGTCGGTCTCACCGACAGGCCGACGCGTTTGACGTCGGCCTTGTAGAGCGCGTCCATGACGTGGATGATCGCGTCGTAGCGGACCCGTTTGTCGCCCGAAATCACGACCGGGACGTTCGGGTCGGTCTGCTGGCGCTGCCGCACCAGTGCGACGAATTCATCGAGCTGCACCGGCCGGGGCGCGGCATACCCGCCGGCGGTGCGGTCGCGCAGCAGCAGGCTGCCGTCGGCCTTGACGGCGACCTCGATCGGCCGATCGGGCGCCCGGTTGGCCTTGCCGAGGGACGGCAACTGCACCAGGCTCGGATTCACGAACGGCGCGGAGACCATGAGGATGACGACCAGCACCAGCATCACGTCGATGTACGGCACGACGTTGATGTCGGCCATCATGCGGCGCCGGCTTCCGCTGCTGCGGCGGGCGAGTACGGCCATGACGCTTACCGTTGCCGCTGCAGGATGTTCGAGAACTCTTCGATGAAGGTCTCGAACCGGTTGGCCAGGCGGTCGATGTCGTGCGCGAACCGGTTGTAGGCCAGCACCGCCGGGATCGCCGCGAACAGGCCGATCGCGGTGGCGATGAGCGCCTCGGCGATGCCCGGCGCGACGCTCGCCAGCGTGGCCTGCTGCAGGCTCGACAGGTTGGTGAACGCGTGCATGATGCCCCAGACGGTTCCGAACAGGCCGATGTACGGGCTGACCGAACCCGCCGAGGCGAGGAAGGCGAGGCGCGACTCGAGCGTGTCCATTTCCCGCTGGTAGCCCGCCCGCATGGCGCGGCGGGCGCCGTCGAGCAGCGCCTGGCGGTCCTGGTCGCCGCCCGGGCCGCTGCGCAGCTTGAGGTATTCGGCCATGCCCGCTTCGAAGATGCGCTCGAGCGCACCGGTCTGGTTATGCGGATTGGACGCGGCGCTGAACAGTTGGCGCAGATCGCTGCCGGCCCAGAACTTGCGCTCGAAGGACTCGGTTTCCCGTCGCGCCCGGCGGATCGCCAGGGTCTTGCTGAAAATCGACGTCCAGGAGGCAAGGGAGATCGTCAACAGCAGCGCCATCACGCACTGCACCACGAAGGTGGCCTGGGCGACCAGGGAAAAGATGGAAAGGTCGGCGGAAATGTTCATGCGAGTTCGATGTCGGAGGCGGCCGGAAGGCCGGTTTGCAGGAGGTTCGTCAAGGGTTGGGGCAACCGGGTCGGGCGCAGGGTCGCGGCGTCGACGCAGACGACCTTGACCTCGGCGCGGCACAGGGGCTCCCCGCCGCGCCGGGCGTACTGCGCGAACGCGATGGTGCTGCGGTGCAGGGCGGAAATGCGGGCATCGATCACCAGGTCGTCGTCCAGGCGGGCCGGGCGCAGGTATTCGACCTGGACTGCGGCAACCACGAAGAGAACCCCTTCGCGCTGCGCGAGATCGGTCTGGTGAAAGCCGAGCGCGCGCAGCCACTCGGTGCGGCAGCGCTCGAAGAACCGGAGATAGTTGGCATGGTAGACCACCCCGCCGGCATCGGTATCCTCGTAGTAGACCCGGATCGGAAGGCGGAAGCTGGGATCGGTATTTTCCACGGTGCGGAAGTGTACTGCCAGCTTCGTGTACGCTTCTGAAACGGGTTGTTACCCATTTTCCCAGAAAAAACCGTATCCCACATTGAAACGCGTTTTCGGAATTCTTCCGGCGATCGCCCTGGTCCTCCTGGCCCTGACGGTCCAGGGTTGCGGCCCGGTACCCGACTCTCCGTACCCGGAATCGCTGCTGCGCGCCAAGGTGCTCTTCACCTCTTTCGGCTCGCGCCCGAAATATCTGGACCCGGTCAGCAGCTACAGCAACGATGAGACGCCCTGGACGTACTCGATCTACGAGCCGCCGCTGCAGTACGACTACCTCAAGCGACCGTTCACGCTCGAAGGGCGCACGGTTCGCCGGCTACCGACGGTCCGGTACCTGGACGCGGCGGGCCGGGAACTGCCGGCCGATGCACCGGTCGAGCGCATCGCCACCAGCGTCTACACCCTGCGGTTGATCCCGGGAATCCGGTATCAGCCGCATCCGGCATTCGCCCGCGACGCGCAGGGCCGCTACGTGTACCAGGACCTCAGCCCGGCGCAGATCGCGTGGCGGCATTCGATTGCGGATTTTCCGCTCGACCGGGCACATGGCGTGGCGACGGCGACACGCGAGCTCACCGCCGACGACTACGTCTACGAGATCAAGCGCCTGGCCAGTCCGTATGTGCATACGCCGTCGCCGATCTACGGCATCATGGCGCCGCTCATCGTCGGCATGAAGACGTTCGGCGACCGACTGCGGGCCGAACGGGCCGCGGCGTTCGCAGGTACCCGCCCGCGCGATCGCGATCTGCCCTGGCGCGATCTGCGCACGGTGCCGCTGCCCGGCGCGCGCGCGCTCGACCGCGACACCCTGGAGATCCGCATTCACGGCGTCTACCCCCAGTTCCGGTACTGGCTGGCGATGACCTTCTTCTCGCCGATTCCCTGGGAGGCGGACCGCTTCTATGCTCAGCGCGGGATGGCGGACAACGGCCTTACCCTCAATTTCTGGCCGGTGGGCACCGGGCCGTTCATGCTGGTGTCGCAGAGCGCGAACCGCTACATCATGCGGCGCAATCCGAACTTCCACGGGCAGCGGTACCCGAGCGTGGGGATGCCGGGCGATGCCGCCAAGGGCCTGCTCGCCGATGCCGGAAAACCGCTGCCGTTCGTCGACGAGGTCATTTCGTCGGTGGAAAAGGAGCAGGAGCCCGCACTCGACAAGTTCCTGCAGGGCTATTACGACGTGCCGTACGTGGAGCGGCTCAGTACCGGGTTCGTCCTGGAGAAGGAGTTGCTCGACAACACCGGACGCGCGGCCCTGCTGCGGGCGCGCGGCGTGCAGATCATCGGCCACGTCGGGCCCAGCATTTCCTACATCGGATTCAACTGGCTCGACCCGGTGGTCGGTGGCGGCGACACCCCTGCGCAGCAGACGCGCAACCGCAAGCTGCGGCAGGCGATCTCGATCGCGCACGATTGGGAGGAGTACCGCACCGTGTTCTTCGACACGATCGGGGCGTCGAAGACCGCGATGGGGCCGATTCCCCCCGGGGTGTTCGGCTATCGCGGCGGCGAGGCGGGAATCGACCCGGTAACGCACGTCTGGGCGGACGGCCGGGCGGAGCGCCGGTCGATCGCGGAGGCGCGCCGATTGCTCGCCGAGGCCGGTTATCCTGACGGACGCGACGCGAAAACCGGCAAGCCGCTCGTGCTGACCTACGACACCACCGGCACCACGCCCGCAGCCCAGGCCGGGCTCGACTGGGAAATCAAGCAGTTCGCGAAGCTCGGCATCCAGCTGGAGATCCGGGCCGAGGACTACAACCGGTTCCAGGAGCGCGTCCTGAAGGGCGAGGCGCAGATCTTCTCCTGGGGCTGGTACGCCGACTATCCCGACCCCGAGAACTTCCTCTTCCTGCTCGATGGCCCGCAGGGCAAGGCGAAATTCCAGGGCGAGAACGCGGCCAACTACGAAAATCCCGAATACGACCGCCTCTACCGGCAAATGCGGGTGCTGCCCGACGGTCCCGCCCGGCAGGCGGTGATCGACCGGATGGTGCAGATCGTCCAGCGCGACAGCCCCTGGATGTGGGGCTATTTCCCGGCGATCTCGGCCGCCTACCAGCCATGGGTGCACAACGCGAATCCCAGCATCATGGTGCGCGATCAGATCAAGTACCTGGACGTGGACCCCGCAATGCGCTGGGAACGGATCCGGGAATGGAACCGGCCGCACTGGTGGCCGCTCGCCGCGATCCTGGCCGCGTTGTCCCTGGCGATGATTCCGTTGTGGCGGGTCTGGCGCGCACGCGAGCAGCGCGACGCGCGCACGGCGATCATCTGGGAGGTGCCGCAACCCGACGGGGCGGTCTTGCCAGCGCCTCCCGAGGGGGATGCGGGCGCGGGGGAGCGGTCCTCATGATCGCCTACCTCCTGCGCCGTGTCGCCTACGCGTTCGCCGTGCTCTTCGGCGTCCACCTGGTGACCTTCACGCTGTTCTTCGCGGTGAACACGCCGGAGGACCAGGCGCGACTGCAGTTGGGGCGGCGTGTGACGACCGAAGCGATCCACCGCTGGGAGGCCGAGCACGGTTATGACCGGCCGCTCTATTTCAACGCCGCGGCGCCCGGATTCGGCAGGCTCACCGACACCGTGTTCTTCGCCACCACCCGCGACATGGCGGAACTGCGATTCGGCCACACCAACGAGGGACTGGACATCTCCTACGAGATGCGCCGGCGTTTCCTGCCGACGTTCCTCATCGGCATCCAGGTGTTCCTGCTGGCCGTCATCGTGCCGGTGGTGTTCGCGCTCGGGATGGTGCTGTTCCGCGCCACGCGCCTCGATGCCGTCGGCGTGGCGTTCCTGGTCGTGCTGATGTCGATTTCGACCCTCTTCTACATCATCTTCGGACAGTACCTCATCGGCAAGCTCATGCAGCTCACCCCGGTTTCGGGATTCGCCCGCAGCCGGCCCGAGGCGTTTCTGATCCTGCCGATATGGGTCCTCGTGCTGGGCTCGCTGGGCCCCCAGGCGCGCCTCTTCCGGACGATCTATCTCGAGGAACTGGGCAAGGATTACGTGCGCACCGCCCGCGCCAAGGGGCTCTCGGAATGGACGGTGCTGCTGCGCCACATCTTGCGCAATTCGCTCATCCCCATCGTCACCAATGCCGGCGCAATGCTGCCGATCGTGTTCACCGGAACGATCATCACCGAATCGTTCTTCGCGATCCCCGGCCTGGGTGCGTTCACCATCGAAGGAATCACGCAACAGGATTTCGGCATCGTCCGCGCGATGGTGTTCGTGGGTTCCGTCGTCACCATCGGGTCCTACCTGCTGGTCGACATCGTCTATACCTTCGTCGACCCGCGGGTCCGCCTCGAATGAAACCTGTCTTTCTCTGGACCGACGTCGCGATGTTCCTGTTGTTCGTCGCGCTGCTCGCGTACGGCCGCCTGGTGGCGCGCACCCCCCATCTCGCGTCGACCTGGCGGCAGGCCTTCCTGCGCCCCGCGGGCGCGGCGTCCGCGACGGTGCTGCTCCTCTTCGCGACGGTCGGCATGCTCGACAGCATCCACTACCGGCTCGCGCTGCCGAGCGCTCCGGGCGAGGCGCCCGCCTGGTCGGCACGCACCGATTCCGTCCTCGATGCCCTGCTCGCGCACCTGCGCGACGGCCAGGAGGTCAGCTATTCGCGGCCGCTGGCGATCTACGGCTACGCCAAGCAGGTAACGCTGCTTCCGGACGGAAAGACGATCCGCCGCTACCCCCGGCTGAAGCATGCGGGGCTCGGCATCGACGATGCCGCGGACGGCTGGGCCGCCGATGTCGCCGAGCGGGCCGTGTTCGGGGCGGCGGGAGGACTCGGCATCTTCCTCGCGGTGTCCATCGCAATCGTCGGCATGGGGAGCCGACGGACGCGGGGAGCGGTTGTCGGTCGCGGGAATGGCGCCGCACCGCTCCTCTCGCGCATTCTCCGGGGCCGGACCCGGTATCCCGTGCGCGCGATCCTCGTCACCCTTCTTGTCGCCTGCCTTCTCGCCGGCACCGTCGCCGGCCTGGCCACGAACTACCACGTGCTGGGAACCGACCGCACGGGCCGCGACCTGCTGTACGTGGTGCTCAAAAGCATTCGCACCGCGCTCGTCATCGGCACCATGACGACGATCTTCACGCTTCCCCTCGCGGTCGGCCTCGGGCTGCTCTCCGGATATTTCCGCGGCTGGATCGACGAAGCCATCCAGTACCTCTACACGGTGGTCAATTCCATCCCCTACGTCCTGCTCATCGCCGCCTCGGTGCTGATGCTGATGGTGTTCATCGACAAGCACCCCGATTGGTTCCCGACGATGGCCAATCGCACCGATGCGCGCCTCTTCTTCCTGTGCGTGATCCTCGGCCTGGGCTCCTGGACCGACCTTTGCCGACTGGTGCGCGGCGAAGTGCTCAAGCTGCGCGAACTCGACTTCGTCCAGGCCGCCCAGGCGTTCGGGGTACCCGCCCTGCGCATCCTGCGCGTGCATCTGCTTCCCAACATCATGCACATGGTGCTGATCAACGTCGTGATCCGCTTCTCCGATCTCGTCCTCGCCGAGGCGACGCTTTCCTACGTCGGGATCGGCGTGGATCCCTCGATGGCCAGCTTCGGCACGATGATCAATACCGCGCGCCTCGAACTCGCGCGCGAGCCGGTGATCTGGTGGACGCTCGTCACGGCGTTCACGTTCATGGTTGCCCTGGTTCTGTCCGCCAACTATTTCGCCGATGCCGTGCGCGATGCGTTCGATCCGCGCGCGGCGCGGAGGTGACGGATGCTGCGCGTAACCGGCCTGCGCACCGAAATCGCCACCGGAACGGCGGTCGTCGTCGCCGTCGATGGTGCGACGTTTGCGATCGCCAAGGGGGAGACGTTCGCGCTCGTCGGCGAATCGGGTTGCGGAAAATCGGTGACCGCGCTCTCGGTGATGCGCCTGCTGCCCGACAACGCCCGGGTGGGCGGGGGCGCGATCGAACTCGACGGCGCCGACATCGTCCCCATGCCGGAAGCGCACATGCGCGACCTGCGCGGGCGGCGGGTCGGCATCGTATTCCAGGAACCGGCGACCAGCCTCGATCCGGTGATGACCGTCGGCGCCCAGGTGGTGGAAACGATCGAACGCCATACGCCGCTGCGCGGCGCAGCGGCACGCGAACGTGCGGTGGACTGGTTGCGACGGGTCGGCGTTCCCGAGCCGGAACGCCGCTTCCATGGCTATCCGTTCGAACTCTCGGGTGGCCAGAAACAGCGCGTGATGATTGCGGTTGCGCTCGCCGCGGAACCGGAACTGCTGATTGCCGACGAACCGACCACCGCGCTGGACGTCACCATCCAGGCGCAGATTCTCGACCTGTTGCGCGAGCTGCAGGCCGAAAACGGCATGGCGCTGCTGCTCATCACCCACGATCTGGCGATCGTTTCGCAGATGGCGCACCGCGTCGCGCTGATGTACGCCGGCCAGGTGGTCGAAACGGCGGCCGCGTCGGCGTTCTTTTCGCGGCCGCTGCACCCCTATGCGCGCGGGTTGTTCGGCGCCTTGCCCGACATGGCCAAGCGCGGCCATGCGCTGGAGGCCATTCCCGGAACGGTCCCGCCGCTCGACCGTCCGTTCCAGGCCTGTCGTTTCGCGGACCGGTGTTTCGCAGTCCGACCCGAGTGCCGGATGGGGGAGCCGGAACTGATCCGCGTCGAAGAGGGGCATGAAGTGCGCTGCGTGCTCTATCGTGCCCACGCACAGTTCTCCGGCGCAGCGCGGTGGGACATGCCGATCGCCCGATCGGACGACGGGGACGCGCGGGTGCAGGTTGGCTCCGCAATCACCCTCACCCCGGCCCTCTCCCGCGTGGCGGGAGAGGGTGAGGGCGCAGACCATCGCAACATCACTCCGCTCCTGCAAGTCGTGGACTATCGCGTCCACTTCCCCATTCGCACGACCGGCCGCTGGCGCACCACCCACGGCGTCGCCAAGGCGGTGGACGGAATTTCGTTCCGTCTCGAAGCGGGCCGCACGCTGGCACTGGTCGGCGAGTCCGGTTGCGGCAAGACCACCACCGGCAAGGCGATCCTGCAACTGCTCCGGGGCAAGGCACAGATCGGCGGCCAGGCGCTGCTCGATGGCGAAGACCTTGGCACGATGACCGCCGACGCATTGCGCCGCGCCCGGCGCGACCTCCAGATCGTGTTCCAGGACCCGCACGCATCGCTCAATCCGCGAATGCGCGTCGCGGAGATCCTCGAGGAAGGCCTGCTGGCGCTGCGACCCGAGATCGATGCGGGCGAGCGTCGCGCTCGCACCGAGGCGTTGATGGAGATCGTCGGCCTGCGGCCCGATGCCCGATTTCGCTACCCGCACGAATTCTCCGGTGGCCAGCGCCAGCGCATCGCGATCGCGCGGGCGTTGGCGGTGGAGCCCCGGCTCATCATCTGCGACGAGCCGACGTCGGCGCTCGACGTTTCGGTGCAGGCGCAGATCCTCAATTTGCTGCGCCGCCTGCAGCAGGAGCGGGGAATCGCCTATCTGTTCATCACCCACAATTTCGGCGTCGTGGAGTACCTCGCCGACGAGGTGGCGGTGATGACCGCGGGTCGAATCGTCGAAACCGGTCCAGCGCGGGAGTTGATCGAACACCCGCAGGATCCGTACACTCGGCGTCTATTGGCTTCCGTACCTCGGGTTCGAAGGCCGTTTTGATCCGGCGAGTCATCGCCCAACGTACTTTCGTAACAAGAACAAGTATCGATGCTGGATGCCCCTGAATCGGTTTCCGCCGATTTGCTCGACGACGATCGATATCTTGAAGCGGCTGCATCGTTTGGTGACAAACGATCGCTGGTGGTGGCGCAGCCGATCTACTCCACGAACGGCATCAAGCTGCTCGACGCCGGCGCCCGGATCGACACCCGGATTCTCGGTCGGCTGTTCGGCCACAAGCTTGCGGAGCCGCTCGACCGCTGCGTGGCGAGCGATGACGCGATTCGTCCCAAGGACCTGGCGGCCCGCGCGCGTGAACTGGTGGCCGCGGTTCCGCTGCTGGCCTACCTGGAGGCCGGTCTGGGGGCCGGCTCCGCCAGACTGTGGTCGGCCTGGGAAAATTGTCCGCTGCCGCCGGCGATCGCGATCCGGCTCGCGGTTGCCCGGGAAACGGCGACCGACCTCTACGAACATTCGCTGCGCTGCACGTTCGTGGCGGCGTTCATCGGACTGGGAGGACGGCTTCCCGATCGGGATCTGCAACTGCTGGTCACGGCCGGACTGCTCCACGACATCGGCATGATGCACGTCAACCCGGAGTATTACGAGGCAGGGAAGCCGCTCGATCCGACCGCGCGACGGGCGCTGCTCGCCCATCCGCTGATGGCGCAACTGATCGCCCAGCGCGAGCCGCTGCTCAGCCCCGCGGTGGCGTCGGCGATCGCCGAGCATCACGAGCGGATCGACGGCAGCGGGTATCCGAGGGCGTTGCACGGGGAGGCGATCGGCAGACTGGGGCGCGCCCTGGCATTGGCCGAAGTCGTGACCGGCGTTGTCGAGCGCCATCCGGAGGAGGCCTGCGGCCTGCTCGCGCCATTGCTGCGTTTCAACCGGCGCAGTTTCGACGGCGGATTGTGCGATGCGCTGCTGGCCGCTTTGCCGAGGACGGCGCCCGGGGAGGCCGCCGCGGCGGCCGGCAATATCGCCTTCGATGCCGTGGTCGCCCGAATCGATGCCTGGAAGGAGATTTCCGATTCCATGCAAGAGGACGACCAGGATGCCGCCACGGCATACATCGATGCGCGGATCGACCGGTTGTGCCGATGGCTCGCCGATGCCGGCGTGGACGACCCCCACGCGGCAGTCCAGGCCGCGCAGGAAGAGCCGGAACTGCATTGGGAGATCGCCGCGCTGGCGCGCGAGGCGCGTTGGCATCTGCGCCAGATCGCATACGAAGTCTCGGAGCGCTGGCCGCAGCCGCCGTCGAGCCGCATCGGCGAATGGATCGCCATGATCTGGGAATCGACATCGGTGTAAGGCCGATGGGCATCTGGAAAGCTGCTTTCCAATGCCGTGGAATCTCCGGTTGGCGAAATTGCAGGTCGTCGATTTCCGTGTGCCAGGTTGGAGCACCCAACCCCTTGATTTCCGGTGAGTCCTGCACTCCGCAGAAGCATTGGCACGGGTCTTGATACTCCTTCTTCCAGCCCGCCGGCATCGCCGGACCGGGATGGAATCGACGGGGGAGATCAGCGATGGCCGAAACCTTTTACGAGGTGCTGCGGCGGCAGGGAATCAGCCGCCGCAGCTTTCTGAAATTCTGTTCGCTGACGGCGGCATCGATGGGCCTGGGGGCGGAGTTCGTGCCCCTCCTCGCGCACGCGATGGAGACCAAACCCCGCACCCCGGTGCTGTGGCTGCACGGCCTCGAGTGCACGTGCTGTTCGGAATCGTTCATTCGTTCCGCCCACCCGCTGGTCAAGGACGTCGTGCTGTCGATGCTCTCGCTCGATTACGACGACACGTTGATGGCGGCCGCCGGGCACCAGGCCGAAGCGATCATCACCGACATCAAGCAGAAGTACAAAGGCAATTACATCGTGGCGGTGGAGGGAAACCCGCCGCTCAACGAGGACGGCATGTACTGCATCGTCGGCGGGCGTCCCTTCGTCGAGGTGCTGCGCGAAACCTGCGCCGACGCCAAGGCGGTCATCACCTGGGGAACCTGCGCATCGTGGGGCTGCGTGCAGGCGGCCAAGCCCAACCCGACCCGGGCGACGCCGGTCGACAAAGTGATCTTCGACAAGCCGCTCATCAAGGTGCCGGGCTGCCCGCCGATCGCCGAGGTCATGACCGGGGTCGTCTCGTATCTGCTGACCTTCGACCGCTTTCCGGAACTCGACCGTCAGGGACGACCCAAGATGTTCTACGGTCAGCGGATCCACGACAAATGTTATCGGCGGGGCCATTTCGATGCCGGCGAGTTCGTCGAAGCGTGGGACGACGAGGGCGCTCGCCAGGGCTACTGTCTGTACAAGATGGGATGTAAAGGACCGACGACCTACAACGCGTGTTCGACCGTGCGCTGGAACGGCGGGGTCTCGTTCCCGATCCAATCGGGGCACCCCTGTCTTGGCTGCTCGGAGGAGGATTTCTGGGACAAGGGCGGCTTCTACAACCGGGTCACCAACATCCATCAGTTCGGTGTCGAGGCCAACGCGGACAAGGTCGGCGAAACGGCGGCCGGGGTGACCGGGGCGGTCGTTGCGGTGCATGCGGCGGTTTCCGCGGGCCGGCGGATCGCCGGGAAGTCCGGCGGTTCCGCCGGGCGGGATGATGGGCAGCGGGGAGGAAATTGAACATGGGCGCTTATGAAACCCAGGGGTTCCGTCTCGACAACTCCGGCAAGCGCGTGGTCGTCGATCCCGTATGCCGGATCGAGGGGCATCTGCGCGTCGAGGTGAATCTCGATCACGACAACGTCATTCGCAATGCCGTGTCGACCGGCACGATGTGGCGTGGCATCGAGGTGATCCTGAAGGGACGGGACCCGCGCGACGCCTGGGCGTTCACCGAACGGATCTGCGGCGTGTGCACCGGGACCCACGCGCTGACCTCGGTGCGGGCGGTCGAGGATGCGTTGGCGATCCGGATTCCGGAGAACGCCAACACCATCCGCAACATCATGCAGCTCACGCTGTACGTGCACGATCATCTGGTGCACTTCTATCATCTGCATGCGCTCGATTGGGTCGACGTGGTTTCCGCCCTGTCGGCCGATCCCAAGCGGACCTCGGAACTTGCGCAGAGTATCTCCGATTGGCCGATGTCCTCGCCCGGGTATTTCCGCGACGTGCAGAATCGCTTGAAGAAGTTCGTTGAAAGCGGTCAACTGGGTCCGTTCTCGAACGCCTACTGGGGCAGCCCGGCCTACAAGCTGCCGCCGGAAGCCAACCTCATGGCGGTGACGCACTACCTGGAGGCGCTCGATTTCCAGCGCGAGATCGTCAAGATCCATACGGTCTTCGGAGGCAAGAACCCGCATCCGAACTGGCTGGTCGGTGGTGTGCCGTGTGCGATCAACCTCGACGAGTCGGGGGCGGTGGGGGCCGTCAATATCGAACGCCTGAACCTCGTCCACGACATCATCCAGCGCGCGCACGAGTTCACCGCCAAGGTCTACATCCCGGATCTGATCGCGATCGCGTCGTACTACAAGGACTGGCGCTATGGCGGCGGGCTTGCCGGCAACAGCTTCCTTTCCTACGGTGACATCCCGGCTCGCGCCAACGACTATTCTCCCGGGAATCTCCTGCTGCCGCGCGGCGCGGTGGTCGGTGGCAAGCTCGACGAGATCCACGAGGTCGACCTCAAGGACCCGCAGCAGATCCAGGAATACGTCGTCCACTCCTGGTACACGTACCCCGACGAGACCATGGGCCTGCACCCCTTCGATGGCATCACCGAGCCACACTACGCGCCGGAGGGGCCCAACTTCCGCGGCACCCGCACGCGAATCGAACAAGTCGACGAAAGCGCCAAGTACTCGTGGATCAAGGCGCCCCGCTGGCGGGGTCACGCGATGGAGGTCGGTCCGCTGTCGCGCATGGTGCTCGCCTACCTGCAGCCGAAGCGATATCCCTTCGTCAAGGATACGGTCGACTCGGTGCTTTCAAGGCTCGAGCTGCCGGTTTCGGCGTTGTTCTCGACGCTGGGCCGCACCGCCGCGCGGGGCATCGAGAGCCTCTACTGTTCCAATCTGCTGATCCAGGAGTTCGACAAGCTGATGACCAGCCTGAAGAACGGCGACACGGCGACGGCCAATGACGAGAAGTGGGATCCGGCAACCTGGCCCAAGGTGTGCAAAGGCGCCGGCTTCACCGAAGCGCCGCGCGGCGCCCTGGGGCACTGGGTGCACATCCGCGAGGAACGGATCGAAAACTACCAGTGCGTCGTTCCGACGACCTGGAACGGCGGACCGCGCGACCCGAAGGGACAGATCGGCGCATTCGAGGCGGCGCTATTGAATACGCCGCTGGCGAAGGCCGATCAGCCGCTGGAGATCCTGCGCACCCTGCACAGCTTCGATCCGTGCCTCGCCTGCTCGACCCACGTCATGAGTCCGGACGGCCAGTCGATGTCCGAAATCCGGGTGCGTTGAGTTCGGGCGGACCGCGGCGACGACGGAAAAAAGGGGGGAACGCCATGGCAACGGCAGTTTCGGCGGATGACGATCCGCGCACGGCATCGGGACGCACCATCCTGGTCTACGAGGCCCCGGTCCGGTTGTGGCACTGGGTAAACGCCCTGTGCATCACCGTGCTGGCGGTGACCGGGTATCTCATCGCCAGCCCGCCGCCCAGCCTGCACGGCGAGGCGTCGGCGCACTTCGAGATGGGGTACATCCGGTTCGCCCATTTCGCGGCGGCGCAGATCTTCGTCGTCGGCTTTCTCTTCCGGGTCTATTGGGCGTTCGTCGGCAACGAGCACGCCCGGCAGCTCTTCATTCTCCCGGTGTGGCGCGCGGCGTGGTGGCGGGAGATGATCGGCGAACTGCGCTGGTATCTGTTCCTGGAAAAGACGCCGAAGAAGTTCATCGGCCACAACCCGCTCGCGCACTTCTTCATGTTCGTGTTCGTGACGATTGGATCGACGTTCATGATCTGCACCGGATTCGCGCTATATGGCGAGGGCGAGGGAGCGGCGAGCTGGCAGTCCCATCTGTTCGGGTGGGTCATCCCGCTGTTCGGCGGCAGCCAGGCGGTGCATAGCTGGCACCACCTGGGAATGTGGGGGATCGTCTGCTTTGTCATGCTGCACGTCTATGCCGGCGTGCGCGAAGACATCATGAGCCGGCAGTCGCTGATCGGGTCGATGTTCAGCGGCCTGCGCACGTTCCGGGATTGATGCCATGGAGACGGGCGATCCGCATGCCGAGGTGTTGATTCTGGGGATCGGAAACCTCCTCTGGGCGGATGAAGGCTTCGGGGTCCGCTGCGTCGAGGCCTTGGCCGCGCGCTGGCAACTGCCGCCGACGGTTCGAGTGCTCGACGGCGGCACCCAGGGCCTCTACCTGCTTCCCCATGTGCAGTCCGCGAAGCGCCTGATCGTCTTCGACGCCGTCGATTACGGGCTGGCGCCGGGAACCGTTCGCGTGGTCGCAGACGACGACGTGCCGCGCTTTCTCGGTGCCAAGAAGATGAGCCTGCATCAAACCGGCTTCCAGGAGGTGCTGGCATCCGCGGCGCTCATCGGCGCGATGCCGGAACGGCTGATGCTGTTCGGGGTGCAGCCGGAGGAACTGGAGGATTTCGGCGGCAGCTTGCGGCCCTGCGTGCGGGCGCGCGTCGCCGAGGCGGTCGAGTGGGTGATCGATCTGCTGGTCGACTGGGGCCATTCGCCAACGCTTCGGGATGCGCCGCAGGAAGACGGCTCTCCGCTGTCGCTGCGCGCGTACGAATCGGGTCGCCCGTCGGCCGAGGCGGCATGCCGGGTCGGCGACGCGCGGGTTCTGCGGGCATGGGGAGTGTCCTGCTGATGTGCATGGCGATTCCGATGCAGGTGCTGCGCATGGAAGGGCCCGTCGCGGTATGCCGCGGCCGCAATGGCATCGAACGGGTCGACACGCTGTTGACCGGGCCGGTTCCGGTGGGCACGTGGGTGCTGGGCTTCCTCGGGTCGGCGCGCGAGATCGTCGACGAGGAGCGTGCCCTTGCCGTCGATCGGGCCCTCGATGCCCTGGCGGCTGCGCAATCCGGCGGTTCGGCCGCTCGCGCGGCAATCGACGATGCCTTTGCCGATTTGATCGGGCGGGAGCCGCAGTGGCCCGCCGCGCTCCGGAGGTCGACATGAAGCCGTTTCCCATTCCCGTCCTGGCCGACGCATCCATCGCGTCGGCGGAAGGCCCGCAGGTTTCGTTCGTGCCCGGGCGGATGGAGACGTTCGAGCGTCCGCCACGACGCGCGCCGAAATCGGAGGCCGCGCAGCGGGAAGCGGTTCGGCTGGTTTCGTCCCTGCTCGATCGGATGCGGGCGGTGCCGTTCGCACCGTGGGACGCGGGCGACCGCCGGTCCGTCGCGCCGCTCCTTTCGCTCACGCAGGCGCCGAAGGAGGTGGTCGAGGAGGTCAACGATCTGTTGGGGCAAGGAGAGGTGTCGTGCCGGATCGACGGCCCGCGGCCGGTGCACATCCAGGAGACATCCTTCCCGTCGGTTTGGCGCGTCCAGGTCCTGGCGCCCGACGGATCGGTGGCCGACGACCGGATCGAGACGGGGGCGTTCCCCGCAGCCGCCGGCATCGCGGTGTCGCCGTCCCGCGGTACGGTCGAGCCGGGCCCCGAGCCCGACGGCCTGATGAATTCCCCGGCGCTGATCCGGGAAATCCTCCACCGGGCGGAGCGCTGGCGGCCGGGAGATCCCGCCCATGTGATCAATCTGACCCTGCTTCCGGTCACTCCGCAAGACTTGCAGTATCTTGGCGATACCTTGGGTCGGGGGACGATCGGCATCCTGTCGCGCGGGTACGGCAGTTGCCGGATCGGATCGACCCGTATGGGAAACGTGTGGTGGGTGCAACACTTCCACAACATGGGACAGATGATTCTGAATACCATCGAGATCGTCGATTTGCCCATCGCCGCGCAGGCCGCGGTGCAGGATTACGAAGACAGCTGCGAGCGGCTCGGGGAGTGGCTCGCCGCCGTGGAGGATTGACGTGAGCGCAGGATTCGAGCGAACCGCGGTCGACGAGCCGCCCCCGGCCGACACCCGGATGGAGTGCGGCATCTGCTGGTACATCTACGATCCCGAGCGGGGCGACGCCGATGGCGGCGTCGCGCCCGGCACGGCGTTCGCGGATCTGCCCGAGCACTGGGCCTGTCCTTGCTGCGATGCGCCGCGGGAGCGGTTTCTACGCTCCATCTAGGTGAGGACATTGGCGGGTTGGAGCCTGGACCATGCATGAAATGTCGTTGGCGCATGGTGTGCTGCAGATCCTCGAAGAGGCTGCCGCCCGGGAAGGATTCGGCCGCGTCAAGACCGTATGGCTGGAGATCGGCGCGCTGGCGGCGGTCGAGCCCGATTCCCTTTCCTTCTGTTTCGATGTCGTCACGCGGGGCAGCGTTGCCGACGGTGCGCGGCTCGAAATGCTGCGTACGCCCGGAACGGCATGGTGCATGCCCTGCGGCCGGAGCGTGCCGCTTTTGGAAAGCGCGGCTGCCTGCCCCCTATGCGGGAGCTACCAGGTGCAGGTGACCGGGGGCACGGAAATGCGGGTGCGGGAGCTGGAAGTGGACTGAAAGGAGCGGCAATGTGCACTACCTGCGGTTGCGGCGGCGAGGATGCGCGGATCGAAGGATCTTCGCACCGGCACGGTCATTCTCATGATCCCGGTCGTGCCGACGATCACCATGACCATGACCATGACCACGACCATGGCCACGGCGAAGCGCATTCGCACGCCGACGGATCTCCGGGCGACGACGGCCGCTCCCGTCTCGTGCGACTGGAGCAGGACCTGCTCGCCAAGAACGATCGGTTCGCGGGGGCGAATCGGGCGCGCTTGGCGGACCGGGGAATTTTTGCGGTCAACCTCGTTTCGAGTCCCGGATCGGGGAAAACCACGCTGCTCGTGCGGACCATCGAGGCGCTGCGGCGCCGGCTTCGGATCGCGGTGATCGAAGGCGATCAGCAGACCCACCGCGATGCCGAGCGGATCCGTGCGACCGGCGCCCCGGCGGTGCAGATCAACACCGGCAAGGGCTGCCACCTTGATGCGCACATGGTGGGCCATGCGATGGACCGACTGGCGGACCAGTCGGCGCTGCCCGAGGGCGGCGTCCTGATGATCGAGAACGTCGGCAATCTGGTGTGTCCGGCGGCGTTCGATCTCGGCGAGGCGCACAAGGTTGCGGTCCTTTCGGTGACCGAAGGGGAGGACAAGCCGATCAAGTATCCCGACATGTTTCGGGCCGCCAGCCTGATGTTGCTGAACAAGTGCGATCTTCTTCCCCATTTGCGCTTCGACGTCGAGGCCGCGGTCGGATATGCCCGGCGCGTGAATCCGGCGATCGAGGTCATTCGCGTGTCGGCGGAGTCGGGCGAGGGGATGGCGGCGTGGTGCGCCTGGGTGGAGGCCGGCGTTGCCGCGGCCCGCGCGGCGCAGGCGGAGACGATGGCCGGCTTGCGGCAACGTATCGCCGACCTCGAACGGCAGGTCCGGGAGTCGGCCGCACCGGAATCGCCGAAGGCGGATGGCGGTGGGGTTGTGCGGTAGCGGAGTCGGAGTTTCGAAGGTGATCGAAGGGCGCCGCATCCACGTGCGTGGTTTGGTCCAGGGGGTCGGGTTCCGTCCCTTCGTCTGGCATGTCGCCACGGAACTGGAACTGTCGGGCTGGGTGCGCAACGACGCCGCGGGCGTCGAGATCGCGGCCGAGGGTGATCCGGCGCGGATTGGGGAACTGGTGACGCGGTTGCGCAGCGAAGCGCCCTCCCATGCGCGGGTGGATGCGATTCGTGTCGACCCGGTTCCGGCGCGGGGCGAACGCGGATTCGTGATCGTGACGAGTGCCACCGGCGCACCGGGGGCGGCGCATATGACCATCGGGCCCGATACCGGGGTATGCGCGCAGTGCCTCGAGGAACTGTTCGACCCCGCATCCCGGCGCTGGCGCCATCCGTTCATCACGTGCACCCATTGCGGCCCGCGCTTCACCTTGACCCATGGCTTGCCCTATGACCGTGCCCGGACCAGCATGGCGCGGTTTCCGATGTGCGCGGCGTGCGCGCGGGAATATGCGGATCCGGGCGACCGGCGTTTCCATGCCGAACCGGTTTGCTGCGTCGAATGTGGGCCGCGCCTGCGTTTGCACGACGGGAAGGGAACCGTGCAGGTCGGTGACCCGATCGCGCAAGTCCTGGCCTTGCTGCGCAGCGGCGCCATGGTCGCGATCAAGGGGCTGGGAGGTTTTCATCTGGCGTGCGATGCACGCAACCCGCAGGCCGTGGCGCGCCTGCGCGCACGCAAGGAGCGCGAGCGCAAGCCGTTCGCCGTGATGGGCGCGAACGTGGCATCGTTCCGCGGCATCGCGCGGATCGACGACGCGGAATGCGCACTGCTGGAGTCCGACGAACGCCCGGTCGTGCTGTGCGCCAAGGCCGCGCCTCGGCCGTTCGCGCGCTCGAAGGATGGCAGCGGGGAGGGCGGCTCCGCGGGCTCCCCCGCTCTCGTGGAGGTGGGTGCGGGTGCGGAACCCGAAATCGCCGACGGCATCGCCCCGGGCTTACAAACCATTGGCTTGATGCTGCCGTCGACCCCGATCCAGTGGCTTTTGTTCCACGAAGCGGCGGGGCAACCCGCGGGCACGGCGTGGTTGGCCAGACCACAGGAACTGCTGCTCGTCATGACGAGTGCCAACCTGGGTGGAGAGCCCTTGGTCTCGGACAACGACGAGGCCGCGGAACGCCTGGCCGGCGACCCGCCGATCGCCGACGCGATCCTCGATCACGACCGCGAGATTCTCGTCCGGTGCGACGACAGCGTGCGCTCCGCGCACGGTTTCGTGCGGCGTGCGCGCGGATTCGTGCCGCAGGCGATCCGCTTGCCGCGTCCCGGCCCGTCGATCATCGCCTTCGGCGGCGGGTACAAGAATACGGTGTGCATCACACGCGGCGACCAAGCCTACGTTTCGCAGCACGTCGGCGATCTGGACAACGCTGCGACCGTGCGGTTTCTCGAGCGCACGGTGGACCACCTGCTGGGGGTCGTCGGCGTTGCGCCGGCGGCCGCCGCCTGCGATCTGCACCCGGACTTCGCATCGAGTCGCATGGCGGCGGGGTTTGCCGAGCGCACCGGGATCGCCCTGATTCCGGTGCAGCACCACCATGCGCACATCGCCGCCGTGCTCGCCGAGCATGGCCGGGAGGAGGCAGACGCGGTCGGGCTTGCCGTCGACGGCGTCGGCCTGGGGACCGACGGCGGGATCTGGGGAGGAGAACTCCTGCGACTGCAGGGCGTGCGTTGCGACCGGATCGCTCACCTTGCGCCCCTGCGGTTGCCCGGCGGCGATCGGGCGGCGCGCGAGCCGTGGCGGATGGCGGCCGCGGCGTTGCACCGCATGGGGCTCGGCGGCGAGATCGGCCGCCGGTTTTCCGCCCGACCGGGTGCGCCAACGATTGCCGACATGCTTGTGCGCGGGCTGCACAGCCCTCCCACGACCAGCCTGGGCCGCGTGTTCGATGCGGCGGCAGCCTTGCTGGGCGTGTGCGAAATCGCGGCGTACGAAGGGGAGGCGGCGATGCGGCTGGAGGGGCTGGCGCGCACCGTCCCCCATGCCTCGTTCCGCTTTGAAGCGCGGGGCATGGGGGAGGGGGGGCTGTGGCGCATTGACCGCGAGGGCACGCTCGACCTGCTGCCGCTGCTGGCGTTCCTCGCCGATTGCCGCGACCCGGCCCACGGGGCGGCGGTGTTCCATGCGGCGCTGGCGCGGGCGCTGGCGGACTGGGTCGTCGGGGCCGTGGAGCGCACCGGCATCCGGGTGGTCGCCGGGGGCGGAGGCTGCCTGCTCAATTCGTTGCTCGGCACGGCGTTGCGCGGCCATCTACGGGCCGAGGGATTGACGTTTCTGGAAGCCCGGCAACTGCCCCCCAATGATGGCGGGCTGAGCCTGGGGCAGGCGTGGGTTGCGATGCAAACCGTAGGGAGTTGAGCGATGTGCTTGGCAATACCGGTGCGCGTGGTGGATCTTCCGTCGCCCGAGACGGCGACGGTCGATCTCGGCGGGGTGCGCAAGGAGATTTCGCTGGCGTTGGTGGAGGGGGTCGCGGTGGGCGACTATGTCATCGTCCACGTCGGCTACGCCTTGCAAAAACTCGACACGGACGAAGCGCTGCGTACGCTCGAACTATTTCGGGCATTGGGCGACGCCGCGGTCGCAGGGGATCCGCGATGAGGTTCATCGACGAATTCCGCGACGGCACGCTCGCCCGGACGGTGGCGTCGGCGATCGGGCGCGACGTGCAGCCGGGACGGGAATATCGCCTGATGGAGTTCTGCGGCGGCCATACGCACGCCATTTCGCGCTATGGACTCCTGGATCTGCTGCCGCCAGAGGTGCGCATGATCCATGGCCCGGGATGTCCGGTGTGCGTGCTGCCGATCGGTCGCGTGGATCAAGCGATCGGCCTTGCCCTCGCGCACCGCGTCATCCTCTGCACCTATGGCGACGCGTTGCGCGTGCCGGCATCCGGCGGACTGTCCCTGCTCAAGGCCAAGGCGCAGGGTGCGGACGTCCGCATGGTCTACTCGACGATCGACGCGGTGCGCATCGCGCGCGACAACCCCGATCGCGAGGTGGTGTTCTTCGGGATCGGCTTCGAGACCACCACGCCGCCGACCGCGGTGGCGGTGCGAACCGCGCAGGCGCAGGGCTTGTCCAATTTCAGCGTCTTGTGCAATCACGTGCTGACACCCGCGGCGATGCACGCGATCCTCGCCGCGCCCGACGGCGTCCGTCTCGATGGCTTCGTCGGTCCCGCGCACGTGTCGACGGTCATCGGGTCGGCGCCGTACGAGCCGTTTCCCCGCGACTACGGCAAGCCGGTGGTGATCGCGGGTTTCGAGCCGCTCGACGTGCTGCGTGCGGTCCACATGCTGGTGCGGCAGATCAACGATGGCCGGGCCGCGGTGGAAAACGAGTTCACGCGCGCGGTCACGCCGGAAGGCAACGTCAAGGCGCAGGAACTGGTGGCCGAGGTGTTCGCCTTGCGTCCCGATTTCGAATGGCGGGGCCTCGGGACCGTACCCCGGAGCGCGCTGCGACTTCGCCCCGCGTATGCGGACTTCGATGCCGAACTGCGCTTCGACGTCCCCTACGCGGCCGTCGCGGACCATAAGGCGTGCGAATGCGCCGCGATCCTGCGCGGCGAAAAGCGCCCGCAGGACTGCCGGATCTTCGGCTCGGTGTGCACGCCGGAGAACCCGGTGGGGTCGTGCATGGTTTCGTCCGAGGGCGCCTGCGCCGCGCATTTCACATATGGCCGGTTCCGGGAGGCGGCATGAACGCGAACGTCAAGCCCGAATACGTGCGCCCGCTGGATCTTCGCGGCGGCCGCGTCGACATGGCGCATGGGGCTGGCGGCCGTGCCATGGCGCAACTCATCCGCGAGGTGTTCTCGCGCGGTCTCGACAACGAATTCCTGGACGGCAACGATGGCGCGCGCCTGCCCTGGACGCCGCCGCGAGCCGGGGCGCGCCTGGTGATGTCGACCGACGCGCACGTCGTGTCGCCGCTGTTCTTTCCGGGCGGCGACATCGGCTGCCTGGCGGTGCACGGCACGATCAACGACGTCGCCATGATGGGCGCCCAGCCCCGTTACCTCGCCGCCGGGTTCATCCTGGAGGAGGGGTTCCCGCTGGCGGACCTGGTGCGCATCGTCGCGTCCATGGCTCGCGCCGCGCGCGATGCCGGCGTGCCGGTGGTGACGGGCGACACGAAGGTCGTCGAGGCGGGCAAGGCGGATGGGGTGTTCATCACGACCACGGGCGTCGGCGATCTGGCCGAGGGGATCGATTGCGCCGGTGCCAATGCGCGTCCGGGCGACGTGGTGCTGCTATCGGGGTCGATCGGCGAACATGGCATGGCGATTCTGTCGCAGCGGGAAAACCTCGCCTTCGATTCCCCGATCGTCTCCGATACCGCGGCGCTGCACGGCCTGGTGCAGGATCTGCTCGCGGCCGTTCCCGAAGTGCGCGTCCTGCGCGATGCGACGCGCGGTGGCGTGGCGACGACGATCAACGAAATCGCCGCCCAGTCCGGGGTCGGCTTTCACCTCGACGAGGCGGCGATCCCGGTCCAGCCCGCGGTCTCGGCCGCGTGCGAGTTTCTCGGCTTCGATCCCCTCTACGTCGCCAACGAAGGTAAGCTGCTCGCCGTGTGTCCGCCCGCCAGGGCCGAGGCCGCGTTGGCGGCGCTGCGCGCGCATCCGCTGGGCAGGAATGCCGTGCGCATCGGGGTCGCGGTCGCCGACGATCGCCGTTTCGTGCAGATGACGACGCGCTTCGGCGGGCGGCGGACCGTGGACTGGCTGACGGGCGAACAACTGCCGAGAATCTGTTGAGAGGATGCGTACGCGGATGCCGGCCGATCTTCCCGCAGTACTGGTGGTCGATGACGAAGTGCGTTCGCAGGAGGCCCTGCGGCGCACCCTGGAGGAGGACTTCACGGTGTTTACCGCCGGGTCCGCCGCCGATGCGCAGGAAATCATGGAACGCGAGTTCGTGCAGATCGTGCTGTGCGATCAGCGCATGCCGGGGGCGTCGGGCATCGAGTTCCTGAAGCGGGTGCGGACGCGCTGGCCCGACACCGTCCGCATCGTGATCTCCGGATACACCGATGCGCAGGACATCATCGCCGGGATCAACGAAGCCGGTATCTGGCAATACCTTCTCAAACCCTGGCAGCCGGACCACCTGCTGCATACGCTGCGGTCGGCGGCGGAAGTGTGGCGGTTGCAGCAGGACAATCAGCGCCTGGCGCTGGAGTTGCGCACCAGTCCGCACGCGCTGAAGGCCGCGGTGCGCGAACGTCGCGTCCAGGCCAAGGCGATCGCCGCGTTCGATCGCATCGTGCGCGACCCCGGCGGGCCGCTGGATGCCGTGTGTTCCCTGGCCGAACGGGTGGCGGCGTTCGATCTGGCGATCCTGATCACCGGCGAATCCGGCACCGGCAAGGAATTGCTTGCCCGGGCGGTGCATTACGCGAGTCCCCGCGCGGATCGTGCCTTCGTGGTGGAAAACTGCGCCGCGTTGCCCGATTCCCTGCTCGAGGCCGAACTGTTCGGCCACAAGCGCGGCGCCTTCACCGGCGCGGTGGAGGATCGCATCGGCCTGTTCCAGCAGGCCGATGGCGGAACGATCTTTCTCGACGAGATCGGCGAGACGTCGCCGGCCTTTCAGGTCAAGCTGCTGCGCGTCCTGCAGGAAGGCGAGGTCCGGCCCGTGGGCAGCCCCCGGCCCATCGCGGTCGACGTGCGGGTGATCGCCACGACCAACCGCGACATGGAGGAGGAGGTTCGGCAGGGCCGGTTTCGCGAGGACCTCTACTGGCGCCTGGCGGGAATCTCCTTGCGCGTTCCACCGCTGCGCGAGCGCCCTGCGGACATCGTGCCGATCGCCGAAAGCCTGCTCGCGCAGGCGCAGTCGGAGTTCGGTGTGCAGGTGCGCGGGTTTTCGCCGGACGCGCTGCAATGCATGCGGGCGTACCGGTGGCCCGGAAACGTGCGCGAAATGCGCAACGAAGTGAAACGGATGCTGGTCCTCGCCGACGGGGACTGGCTGGGTGCCGACCTGTTCAGCCCGCGCGTGGTGCTGGCCGCCGGCGAGGAGGGCGAGGAACGCGAGTTGTCCCTGCTGGCGGGGCTCGACGGCGGACTCAAGGAGCGCATGGAGAAGCTGGAAGCGCGGGTCGTCAAGGAGGCGCTGGTGCGTCATCGGTGGAACAAGACGCGCGCGGCCGACGAACTTGGCCTGTCCCGCGTGGGCTTGCGGTCGAAGTTGTCCCGATACGGATTGAAAGAACCATGAACGTTCTCTGGTTTCAAAGCGGCGGTTGCGGCGGGTGCACGCTGTCCTGGCTCGGGAGCGAACCGGGTTCGCTTCCCGCGGTTCTGGCGGACGAAGGCGTGCGTCTGCTTTGGCACCCCAGCCTGTCCGAACAGACCGGGTCGGAGGCGCGGGCGGTCCTCGAGGCCTGTGCCGGGGGTGGGCAATCCTTTGATGTGTTGTGCGTCGAAGGCGCGATGCTGCGCGGGCCGCGCGGCAGCGGTCGGTTCCACGTCGTCGCCGGAACCGGCATTCCGGCGATCGAGTGGGTGCGCCGGCTTGCCGAGCGGGCGGCGCACGTGGTGGCGGTCGGATCCTGCGCGGCGTTCGGCGGCGTGACCTCGGCGGGCGCCAACCCGACCGACGCCTGCGGCCTCCAGTACGACGGGGTGGCGCGCGGCGGGCTGCTCGGTGCGCAGTACCGTGGGGCGGCGGGACTGCCGGTGATCAACGTGGCGGGCTGTCCGACGCATCCCGACTGGGTCACCGAAACCTTGATCGCGCTGGCGCGCGGGACCCTGCGCGGATCGGATCTCGACGATTGCGGGCGGCCGCGTTTTTATGCCGATCACCTGGTGCATCACGGTTGCCCGCGCAACGAGTTCTACGAATTCAAGGCGAGCGCGGAACGGCCGACGGACCAGGGTTGCCTGATGGAAAACCTCGGGTGCAAAGGAACCCAGGCCCATGCCGACTGCAATCTGCGGGCATGGAACGGCGGGGGATCCTGTCTGCGCGGCGGCTACGCCTGCATTCGCTGCACCGAACCGGGGTTCGAAGATCCCGGGCACCCCTTTGCGGAGACGCCGAAAGTTGCCGGCATTCCCATCGGGCTTCCCGTGGACATGCCGAAAGCCTGGTTCGTGGCCCTAGCCGCGTTGTCGAAGTCGGCAACGCCCGCGCGGGTGCGGGAGAACGCCCACTCCGATCACATCGTCGCGGTTCCCGGCTCCGGGCGACCGCCGGGCAGGAAATGACCCGGCGCCTCCTCATCGGCCCGTTCAATCGCGTCGAGGGCGACCTGGAGGTCCAGCTCGACGTCGACGATGGCCGGGTGCGGTCGGCGCGGGTGATCGCTGGACTCTATCGTGGCTTCGAGCAGATCCTGCAGGGGCGGGAACCGTTCGATGCCCTCGTCTTCGCGCCGCGGATCTGCGGGATCTGTTCGATTTCCCAATCGGCGGCCGCCGCGGCCGCGCTGGCCGATGCGATGGGTCTGCGTGCGCCGATCAATGGGCGCCTGGCGATGCATTGCATGCAGGCGGCCGAGAACGTGGCCGATCATCTGAGCCACTTCTATCTCTTCTTCATGCCGGATTTCGCCCGAACCGCGTACTCGGGAAGGCCTTGGCACGCGATGGCGGTCGAGCGCTTTCGCGCGCTCGAAGGAAGTGCGGCGCACGACGTTCTGCCGGCGCGCGCCGCCTTGCTGCATACGATGGGCCTGCTCGCCGGGAAGTGGCCACACAGCCACGCGTTTCAGCCCGGCGGAACCACGCGGCCGGTGTCGGCCACGGAGGCGCGCCGCCTGTTTCGGATGTTGCGCGAGTTTCGTGTCTTCCTCGAGCAGACGGTGTTCGGCGATGCGCTGGAGGCGGTGGCGGCGCTGTCCGACGACGACGCGCTGATGGCTTGGGCACAGGGGCGCGCGGCCGACTTTGCTCGCTTTCTGGCGATCGCGGAGGATCTGCGCCTGGAGGAACTCGGGCGGTCGTACGATCGATTCCTGAGTTTTGGCGCCTACGAATCGGCGCGCGGCGGTGCGCCGCTCTTCCCCGGCGGTCTTTGGGAGTCGGGCGCGGTGGGGCCGCTGGACGTCGGCGCGATTGCGGAGGATGTCCGCCATGCCTGGTATGCCGAGAGCGCCGCGCCGCAGCCGCCGGCCCGCGGTGCGGCGGTTCCGTTGCCGGACAAGCCGGGTGCATATACTTGGTGCAAGGCGCCGCGGATTGGCGGTGCGCCGGCGGAGACCGGGGCCCTCGCACGACAACTGATCGCCGGCCATCCGCTCGCGCGGGATCTGGTCGCGCGCGCCGGGGGCAACGTTCGCAGCCGCGTGGTGGCGCGGCTGCTCGAAGTGGCACGCGTGGTTCCGGAAATGGAAGCATGGGTCCGCGGGTTCGTGCCGGACGAACCGTTTTGTGTATTCGGCGACCTGCCGGGGGATGCCGAGGGAGTCGGCCTGGTCGAAGCGGCCCGCGGCAGCCTCGGGCATTGGCTGGGTGTGCGGCGCGGGCGGATCCACAATTACCAGATCGTTGCGCCCACGACCTGGAATTTTTCGCCGATCGACGAGGCCGGGATTCCGGGGCCGGTGGAGCGGGCCTTGGTCGGAACCCCGGTCGAGGAGGGCGGCGCCGGGTCGGACGGCGTGCAGGTCGCGGTCCAGCACGTGGTGCGCTCGTTCGATCCGTGCATGGTGTGCACCGTCCACTGAGGGGGACATGGAATGATCCACAAGGACCGGCACGCTTCCCGCTCCGCCGTGGCGCTGGCCCGGATCGAAGAGGAAACCGGCGACCGGGTCTGGCTCGACGTCATCCACAAGATGGACGAGGTGTATCAGGAACTGCTCGGCCATGAAACCGAACTCGAGCAGAAGAACGCCGCGCTGGAGGAGTCGCAACAGTTCATCGTTTCGGTGCTGGCGTCGATCTCCGACGTACTCATCGTTTGCGATCGGGCCGGGGGCATCGAGGACGTCAACGCATCCCTGGTCGCGCTGACCGGAAAGGATGCGCGGGCGCTCAAGGGCAGTTCGGTGTTCGAGCTGTTTGCCGACGACGCGTCGCGTCGCCGCGCCCAACAGCATTTCACGGGAGAGGCTGCGGAACCGCTGCACGACTGCGAGATGAACCTGCGCGGCGCCGATGACACGGCGATCCCGGTTTCCCTGAACTGCACGCCACGCTACAACGCCGCGGGCAGGCTGCTCGGTTCGGTGATCACCGGCAGGCCGGTGGGCGAGTTGCGCCGCGCGTACACCTCGCTGCGCGAGGCCCACGACGACCTCAAGCGCACCCAGCAGCAACTGCTGCACTCCGAGAAGATCGCCTCGCTGGGCCGGTTGGTGGCCGGGGTCGCCCACGAATTGAACAATCCCATCAGCTTCGTGCTCGGCAACGTCGTCGCATTGAAGCGGTACACGGAGCGGCTCCAGCGCTACTGTGGCGCCGTGCATGGCGAGGTCGATCCCGCGGAGCGCGAACGCCTGCGCGCGGAGTTGCGGATCGACCGGATCCTCGAGGATCTTCCCAGCCTGATCGAGGGGACGGTGGAGGGCGCCGAGCGCACGCGCGACATCGTCGATGCCCTCAAGCGGTTTTCCTCGGTCGATCCCGACGAACGAAATCCGTGCGATCTGGTTCCGGTGATCGAGCGCGCCGTGCACTGGGTGAGCAAGTCGGCGCCGGAATCGTTCCGCGTGACGATCGATCTGCCCGAGGAACTCGTCATCCTGGGTTCCGGCGGGCAGATGCAGCAGGTGTTCATGAACCTGGTGCAGAACGCCGTCGATGCGATGACGACGACCCCCCGGGAGGACGTCGCGCTGGAGATCGTGGGGCGATCCTCTGCGGACGCGATCACGATCGAATTTCGCGACCACGGACCCGGCATCGCGGCGGCCGACCTGCATCGGCTTTTCGATCCGTTTTTCACCACCAAGCCGGTCGGGAAGGGAACCGGCCTGGGTCTGGCGATCAGTTACGGGATCGTTGAGCGGCATGGCGGGCGGTTGTCGGCCGCGAATCGGCCGGAGGGCGGCGCCGTGTTCACGGTGCATCTGCCGCCGGCGCGCATTCATTCGGTGCAAAGCACCATGACAACGGCTGGCGAAAAACGGTAAGGAATCTGCCGCTCCCGATTGCGGACGCATCCGGAATTCAAGGGCTTGGGGAGCGTGGTCCGCTGGCGTGTTTCTTGCTCCGGAATGTCGGTGCGACGCAGGGGCGGCATTGCGCCCCGGTCGTCGGACCGACGCGAATCGAACCGAGGGGGGAGGGTCATGACATTTCCGCTTCCGCAAGAATGGGACGGCTTGTGCGCGCTGGTGTTCGTTCTCGGGGTGCGCCACGGCTTCGACGCCGACCATCTCGCGACGATCGACGGATTCACGCGCCTCCACAGCCGCAGGTCTCCCGCGCTCGCCCGCCTGTGCGGGGCGTTCTTTTCCCTGGGCCACGGGTTCGTGGTGCTTGCCATCGCGCTCGGTTCCAGCGCCCTGGCCGCCGGTGCCGGGACGCCTCGCTGGCTCGATGCCTTCGGCGCCTGGATCTCGATCGGTTTCCTGGTCGCGCTCGGGCTCGCCAACCTGCACGCGGTGTTTTCGGCTCCGGCTCAGGATGTGGTGGCACCGGTAGGCTTTCGTGCGCGCTTGCTGGGACCGCTGGGGCGATTCGCGGGCGGGTGGGGAATCGTCCTGACCGGCGCGCTGTTCGCGCTGTCGTTCGATACCGTGAGCCAGGCGCTGCTCTTCACCGCCGCCGCGGGGCGCTTCGGCGGATTGGGGCGGGCCGCCGCCCTGGCGGGATGCTTCATCGCCGGCATGCTGGCAACCGACGGATTGAACGGGATCTGGATCTCCACCTTGCTGCGGCGCGCCGATCAAACGGCCCGGGTTCTTTCGCGGGCGATGGGGTTGACCGTGGCGAGCCTGAGCCTGGCCGTCGCGGCCTATGGGGTCGCATGCCTGACCACCCCTGGCGTCGCCGCCTGGGCGCAGGACAAGGAGACGATGTTCGGGGCGCTGGTGATCGCCGTCGTCGCGGGCAGTTTCCTGCTCGTGCGGCGCTTTGCGCAGCCGGCCCCGGTCGGGGTTGCCGTCGCCGCCGGGGGGCGCGAAACGCGCTGATCCGCATGCATCGATCCTTCCGGTTGCTTTGCCGATGGCCGTCTTCGATCCCGGGCGCGTGATCGCCACCTTGCAGCGCGACGAGGGGCGTGGGGAATTCCGTCTCGCCGTGACCTGTGCCCGTCCCGAGGTGGCGGCGATTCTGCGGCATCGCGACGTCGAGACGGTTCGCAGCCTGATCCCGGTGATGTTCGCGGTGTGCGGCAAGGCGCAGGGGCTCGCGGCCGATCTGGCGATCGCGGCGGCGCGCGGGTTCGGCACCCCGGTTGCCGTCGATCGCGAAGTGGCCGCCGAAGCCGCGCGGGAGCACGCCTGGCGCTTGATCCTGGACTGGCCAGAGCGACTCGGCGAGCGGCGGGATCTCGCGCAATTCGCGACCATGGTCCGCGCGATCCAGGCGTCCCATCGCCGCGCGTGGCCGATTCCGCAGTGGATCGACGGACTGGGACAGGAGGAGGACGCCGGGCACCGCCGACTGCTGCCGGTCCTCAACGCCGAAGAATCCGCGCAGACCTGGCCGCGGCTGGATGCGGCGTTTGCCCGATTTCCGCTGTGGCGCGGCGCGGCGGCCGAAACCGGCGCCTTTGCGCGGGCCGGCGGTGCGACCGGCGATGGGGTGCGCGCACGCGTGCTCGCGCGCGCGGAAGAACTGCAGCGCCATCTCGATGGACGGCCGACGCTCCTGGGGTTGGCCAGCGGTGCGACGCTGGCGCCGGGGGTCGGCAGATCGACGGTGGAAACGGCGCGCGGCCTGCTGATGCACGAAGTCGAACTGGTGGGCGACGTCGTCGAACGATACGTCGTGGTCGCTCCCACCGAGTGGAATTTTCATCCGGGCGGGATGCTCGATCGTTGCCTGTTGGCGACGGAAGGCGTCATCGATCCGGCGGCCGGAGGGTACCCGGAAGACCGGGCACGTCGGCGTGCCGCCCAGTGGATCCTCGCCATGGATCCCTGCGTCGCATGGACGATCGAAGACGGGGCGCAACGCCGGCCGGTCCACTGACGCCGCGGGATTCGAAGGGATCGGGCCGGGCGGGAATGCCGGTTCGGCCCCGACTTCGGAGGGGTCGGGGTGGCGGCGATCGAAACGCCGGCTCAGGCCCGGGAGCGCGGTCCGCCGCGGGCAAGGTGGCGGTGCACGGTGCTGCGATGCAGCCCCAGGGTGCGCGCCGCACGGCTGACGTTGCCGTTGCAGGAAGCGAGCGCGGCGGCGATCGCGGCATCCGCCACCGATCGCAGATCGGCGGTTCCGTCCGCGCGGGGCGCGGTGTCGGCACTCGTGTTGGCACAAGTGCCGGCGCCAATGTCGGCGGGGAGCACTTCGCACGTGATGGTGCCGCCGGGGCCGACGATCGCGCACGCGGTCCGCAGCGTCGTCGTCAGTTGGCGCCAGTTGCCGGGCCAGGAATGACGCAACAAGGCGTCGCGCGCGGCGGCATGCAGATGGACTCCCTGCCGCTGCAGCATCCGGTCGATCCAGGCGCCGATCTGGTGATCGCGCTCCGGATGCGTGCGCAGCGCCGGCAGCGTGACGAGAAAATGCTGCAGGCGGAAAAAGAGATCCGCGCGAAACCGTCCCTCGGCGACCAGGATTGCAAGCGGACGGTGGGTTGCGCAGACCAGCGCGAAGTCGACCGCCCGCGGGCGTCCCCCCAGCGGCTGCACGCGGCGATCCTGCAGCACGCGCAGCAGCCGTGCCTGCAGGGGCAGGGGCATGTCGCCGATCTCGTCGAGGAACAGCGTGCCGCCGTCCGCTTCGCGGATGCGGCCTGCCTGTCCGTTCCTGCGCGCACCCGTGAATGCGCCGGCTTCGTAGCCGAAGAGTTCGGCTTCGATCAGTCCCTCGGGCAGCCCGGCGCAGTTGACCGCCACCAGCGGTCCCTGGCGCCGCCGGCTCCGGGCATGCAGGGCCCGCGCGAACAACTCCTTGCCGGTTCCGGTTTCGCCTTCGATCAACACCGCCATGCCGGCCTCGACGACGCGCACGGCCTGCAGCAGCAAGCGGTCGCGCTGCGGATCGGGTACCAGTTCGTCGTCGGCGGTCTGCGCATCCGTGGCCGGCACGATGTCGACGACATCCGGGGGCGGCACCGCGGCGCGCGTGCGGCCGCGCCCGGCGGACGCGTGGGCCCATTCGGCGAAGAACTCTGGTCCTTCCGCCGCGTTCCGTGGGCGTAGGATGCCTGCGTTCCCGCCGACGGCGGGGACGGGGTGGAACCGCTCGCTCAGCAGGCTGCCCTGCATCGGCATTCCGCCCCGGTCGAGTTCGCGCAGCGCACTGACGTTGGCGCCGACGATGACGCCGTCGCGCACCCAGAGCAGCGCTTCGCGGTGGGTGCCGAGCAGCGCGGGGTCGCGGGCGAAGCGCAATACTTCGATGTCGGGATCGGGCACGTCCAGCGCCCACCGGTGTTCGATCCACTGCGCGGCCATGCGCAGCATGCCGATCGTCTGCGCGTGGATGTGGCGGGGTTCGGCCGATACGTCGAGTACGCCGATGAGGCGCTGGTCCGGGGCGCGCAGCGGCACCGCCGTGCAGCCGAGGATGCGGTGTTCCGCAACGTAGTGCTGCGCGCCGCGCACGGTGATCGGTGTCGCTTCGACGAGCGACGTGCCGATCGCATTGGTGCCCCGATCGGATTCCGACCACACGATGCCGGGCATGAGCGCGACGCGCTGCGCCTTGGTCATGAACGCGCCGGATCCGGCGGCGTCGAGGATCAGTCCCTGGGTGTCCGCCAGCAGCACGATGGCGTCGATTGCCGCGAGCGACTCCGCCAGCGATTCGACCTCGGCGCGGGCGTTGCGGCGCAGCCGCGCTTGCGCCTCGCGGTGCAGGCGTAACGCGACGGCGCTCATCGGGTCCGGCAGTGGGCCGCGTTCGGGCAGCGGTACATCGGCGCACCGCCGCCATGAACGGGCGATCACCGCGGGAACGAGATCCCCGGGATCCCTGCCGTCAAGGAAAAAAGAACGCCGGGCCCGCTGCAGATCGTCCTGGGGATCGGAACCCGGCGCGCGCAGTCGATCCACACGCACCCCTCGTCCTTGTACTCACGATGCCTGTCACTCCGAGGCCAGTATGGCACCGTCGCAACGGGCTGTCATCTGTCGCAAAGTGCGACACCCACCGTCGCGTTCCGCGGCGGCGGCGCGAGCGCCCCGCTTCCCGCGGCATTGCACGCAACGACGCAACCGGTTGATCCGCAATGGTTTCCCGTTCGCCGTCCGGACGGCCGGACGGCTGGCACGGATCCTGAGTGTCATGTCGGCACCGCGTTCGGAGAAGCGCGGGATGGCGATCCAACGAACATTCAGGGAGGTTCCTCATGGACATGCTCGAGCCCGGAAAATTCGGCACCGCAGTGCCGTTCAAGAAGCGCTATGGCAATTTCATCGGCGGCAAGTGGGTGGAGCCGGTGGGAGGCCGGTATTTCGAAAACATCACGCCGGTGACCGGAAAGCCGTTTTGCGAGATTCCCCGCTCGCAAGCCGAAGACGTGGAACTTGCGCTCGATGCGGCGCATGCGGCGAAGTCGGCTTGGGGCAAGACCTCGCCCGCGCAGCGCGCGATGATCCTGAACCGCATCGCCGATCGCATGGAAGCGAACCTAGCCATGCTGGCAACCGCCGAAACCTGGGACAACGGCAAGCCGATCCGCGAAACGATGAATGCGGACCTGCCGCTGGCAATCGACCACTTCCGCTATTTCGCCGGTTGCGTGCGCGCGCAGGAAGGGACGGTGGCCGAAATCGACGACGAAACCTACGCCTATCACTTTCATGAACCGCTCGGCGTCGTCGGCCAGATCATTCCCTGGAATTTCCCCCTGCTCATGGCCGCGTGGAAACTGGCCCCGGCGCTGGCGGCAGGAAATTGCGTGGTGTTGAAGCCCGCCGAGCAGACTCCCGCCAGCATCCTCGTGTGGATGGAGGTGATCGCCGACTTGCTGCCGCCCGGCGTGCTCAACATCGTCAACGGGTTCGGCATCGAGGCCGGCAAGCCGCTCGCATCGAGCAAGCGCATCGCCAAGATCGCCTTTACCGGTGAGACCGGCACCGGGCGCCTGATCATGCAGTACGCCAGCGAGAACCTGATCCCGGTGACCCTGGAACTGGGCGGCAAGTCGCCCAACATCTTCCTCGCCGACGTGATGGATCGGGATGACGCGTTTCTCGACAAGGCGATCGAAGGATTCGCGATGTTCGCACTGAATCAGGGCGAGGTGTGCACCTGCCCATCGCGTGCGCTGGTCCACGAGTCGATCTATCAGCCATTCATGGAGCGCGTGTTGCGCCGCGTCGAATCCATCCGGCAGGGCAATCCCCTGGACCCCGAAACGATGATCGGCGCCCAGGCCAGTACCGAGCAGATGGAGAAGATCCTCTCGTACATCGCCATCGGGCGGCAGGAGGGCGCGACCGTGCTGACCGGTGGCAGCCGCTCCCGGCTCGAAGGCGACCTCGTCGAGGGCTATTACATCCAGCCTACGGTCTTCTTCGGCCACAACAAGATGCGCGTCTTCCAGGAGGAGATCTTCGGCCCGGTGGTCTCGGTGACCACCTTCCGCGACGAAGAGGAGGCGCTGGCGATCGCCAACGACACGCTCTATGGTCTGGGGGCGGGCGTCTGGACCCGCAACATCAATGCCGCCTTTCGCCTCGGGCGCGGCATCCAGGCGGGGCGGGTATGGACCAACTGCTATCACGCCTATCCCGCGCATGCGGCCTTCGGCGGGTACAAGCAGTCGGGCATCGGCCGCGAGACCCACAAGATGATGCTCGATCACTATCAGCAGACGAAGAACCTGCTGGTCTCGTACTCGGAAAGAAAACTCGGTTTCTTCTGAGGCAGGGCAGGCATGGCATGGCGCGGGAGCGCGGCGCTCCGCGCCATGCCGCATCGGGCCCATTCCTTGGCTCGGGTCGTCGTAGGTTTGACCTTGCGCGTGGTCGCGCCGCGAACGAGGAATGGTTCCTGTCGGCGGCCGCAATCCTGGGCTTTACGTGGTTTGCCTTGGTTCCGGGGAGCGGCAAATTGGAGGCGGGGGTCGGAATCGAACCGGCGTACACGGATTTGCAGTC
>JAKBZN010000024.1 GCA_021842465.1 Pseudomonadota bacterium | reverse complement strand
ATTGCAGGGAATCGGCGAGCCCAACAAGCGCGGCGAGCGGCGTGCGCAGATCGTGCGAAATGGCCGAAAGGAGCGAATTGCGCAACCGCTCCGATTCCATCTGCAGGCTCACCCGCTGCGCGACGTCGACGTAGTGGACGCGCTCGAGCGCGATGGCGGCGAGGCGGGCCACCGTATCGAGCAGCCGGCTCTGCTCGGGCCCCTGCAGGCGGGCGGCTTCGCGCGGCACGACGACCAGCACCCCTCGCATGCGCATCGGGGCCTTGAGCGGCAAATAAAGCGCCGGGGTCGCGGGCAGCGTGTTCGTGCCCATGCCCGCCGCTTCGCCGTGATCCAGAGCCCACTGCGCGATGCCCGGTTCCAACGGAACGGAATCGGCACGATCGGCGTCATCGCGAGGGAGAACCACCTTTTCGTGGTCGTCGGCGAGGAGCAGGATCGCGTGCGCGTGCATTTCGCGATCGAGGAAGCGCTCGCAGATCTCCGCGATCTGATCCGGAAGCAGGGCGCCGGAAAGATCGCGTGCCATTTCATAGAGGCCGCGCACCCGTCCTTCGCGCCGGTTTGCGACCCGCGCCTGATATTGCAGACCCGCGGTGAGCTGGCCGGCGATCAAGCCCACCGCCAGCATGACGGCGAACGTGAGCAGGTACTGCACGTCCGAGACGGCGAAGGAAAACTTCGGCGGCACATAGAAGAAATCGAATTCGAGCACGCTCAGGAACGAGGCGAGCACGGCGGGCCCCCGGCCGAACCGCAGCGCGACGAGCACCACGGCAAGCAGGAAGAGCATGACGATGTTGGGCAACGTGAAGAGGGACTGCAGCGGGGCGGAAATCAGGGCCGCGCCCGCACACACCGCGGCGGCGCCGGCATAGGCGGGAAGCGACCCCGCCTCGATCGGGAGGCGGTCCTCGGGCATCCGGGACCGGGCCGCCTCCCGGTCGACGGCGCTCACGATCGTCACCTCGAGATCCGGCGCGCTACCGGCGAGCCGATCGGCGAAGGAACGACGCCAGATGGGAAACCCGGCGCGGGGACGCCAACTGCGGAGCGGCCGGGAATGGCCGACGATCATCCGCGAGAGATTGTGGTCGCGCGCATAGCGAACGGTCGCCGCAACCTCGTCGTGGTCGGCAAGCGTCGCCGTCTCCGCGCCCATCGATTGCGCCAGCTTGAGCGCCTTCATCACCGCCTGCCGCGCAGCGTCGCCGATCCGGGTGCGCTCCGGCGTTTCGACGTAGATCGCGTGCCAGGGAATTTCCAGCCGGCTCGCGATGCGGCCCGCGGTGCGGACCACCCGGTCGTCGTCCGCGCCCGCGGTGACGCAGGCGAGCAGGGAGTCGCGCGTCTGCCAGACCGGGGCGACCGCCCGGTCCCGCCGGTATTGCAGCATCTCGCCGTCGACGCGGTCGGCGGTGCGGCGCAGCGCCAGCTCCCGCAGGGCGATGAGGTTGCCCTTGCGAAAGAAGTTCCGGACCGCGCTCTCGGCCTGCCGGCTGATGTATACCTTGCCGTCCTGGAGCCGCTGCAGGAGTTCATCCG
This sequence comes from Pseudomonadota bacterium, assembly GCA_021842465.1. GTDB lineage: Bacteria > Pseudomonadota > Gammaproteobacteria > Burkholderiales > Burkholderiaceae_F > GJ-E10. The sequence goes on along the minus strand of JAKBZN010000024.1, from coordinate 33,090 downwards.
GAGTGAGGTCGACGAGCACCACCTCGTCCGCCCGGTCGAACACCCGATCCGGAACCGTTTCCCGGATGCGGATCCCGGTGATCCCGCTCACCACGTCGTTGAGCGTTTCCAGGTGCTGGACGTTGATCGTGGTGTAGACGTCGATGCCGGCGGCGAGCAGTTCCTCCACGTCCTGCCACCGCTTGGGATGGCGCGACCCCTCGACGTTGCTGTGGGCCAGTTCATCGACAAGGATCAGATCCGGCTTGCGACGCAGCGCTGCGTCGAGGTCGAACTCGGGAAATGTCCGGTCGCGATAGACGATCTCCCGCAGGGGAATGCGCTCGAGCCCCGCCGTCAATACCTCGGTTTCGTTGCGCCCATGGGTTTCGACCACGCCAATGACGACGTCCACCCCCTGGTCGCGCTGGCGGCGGGCCGCCGACAGCATGGCGTAGGTCTTCCCGACCCCGGCGGAAGCGCCGAAAAACAGCTTCAGGCGGCCGCGCGCCGCGCGTTCGGCTTCGTTCTGGATCCGCGCGAGCAGCGCGTCGGGGTCTGGACGTTGGTCGGCCATGGATTTCGGTCACGGGTCCGGCCGAGCCGGGACCGTCAATGTACACCCCGGCTGCGCCGAACCCTCCCGACCCAACAGAAAAAATCCTTTCAAAACAATGCCGATCCCCCAAAAAAGGCCGCCGCCCCCGGCGATCCGCCGCGCCGGTCCGGGGGACGTCCGGCGATTTCGGCCGGAACTTTGATCTCGATTCCGGCTCAAACTGGCACTCTCGGATCGCGAGTGCTAGGATTTATTCGTAGGACCGGGTGTCCGAGGCTTGAGAGGGGATCCATGGAATCGAGTGAGTTCGCGCTGTCCTTTCCGGGAAATACCGCCGCGCTGGCGCTGTCGCCCAGCGGCTTGGGCAATTTCGATGCCTACGTAACGGCGGTCAATCGCATTCCGATGCTGCAGGCAGAGGAAGAGGTGCGGCTCGCGCGGGAATATCGCGATCGCGGCGACCTGGATGCGGCGGGGCAACTGGTCCTTTCGCATCTCCGCCTGGTGGTCGCGGTGGCGCGCAATTACCTCGGCTACGGTCTGCCGCATGCGGATCTGGTCCAGGAAGGCAACATCGGCCTGATGAAGGCCGTCAAGCGCTTCGATCCGGACCGCGGCGTGCGGCTCGTGTCCTTTGCCCTGCACTGGATCAAGGCCGAAATCCACGAATACGTGCTGCGCAACTGGCGGCTGGTCAAAGTGGCGACGACCAAGTCCCAACGCAAGCTGTTCTTCAATCTGCGCAGCATGAAGAAGGAATCCGGGGCGTTGCGCCGGGAAGAGGTCGCGGATGTCGCGCGCGAACTCCGGGTGAAGCCGGAGGAGGTGGTCGAAATGGAAACGCGCATGGCCGGCGGCGACGTCTCCCTGGAAAACCGGGGGGACGAGGAGGCCGACGCGGCGCCGGCCCCCATCGCCTACCTGTCGGATCCCGAATCGGAACCCACCCGGGTGCTGGAGCGCCGGCGGACCGACGTGCTGCAGAGCGACGGCGTGCTCCGCGCCCTCGATGCCCTCGACGCCCGCAGCCGACGGATCGTGCAGGCCCGCTGGCTGGACGAAAACGAGGATGGCAGCGTCGGCACCGCGACGTTACAAGATCTTGCAAATGAGTTTGGCGTGTCCGCGGAACGAATTCGACAGATCGAGTTCAAAGCATTACGGACGATGCGTGAGGAACTTGCTGAATATGCCTGACGCGTTCCCCCCGTGGATGGGTTTGTGTTTTTCCGCCTCTCTTCCTCCCCCTCTCCTCTGAAGAGGCGGAATTCTCGCCCCGCGCAAGCGGGGCGAACTTTTTTGGGGTACGCAATGCGTTGCCGGACCCCGGAAGGCTCGCCGTCGCAAGTCGCTTGGCATGATGGCACCGGCCTTGAACGATTTCCCGCGACCGGGGACTAATTTGCGGTGTCGGTGCGGGTGCCGCGGGCTGCGAATTGATTGCGGCCGGTTTCGGATTCATATTCCATTCACCCGCTCGCCGCGTCTGCGCCTACACTGTGTCTCGTCGGACTTGCATTCCGAGTTGCAGGAGGCGATATGAGCAGTGCGCCAGCAGACCTGATTTCCGCGTTCCAATCCGACTTCGCCCGCTCTCTGGACGAAGAGATGGGGTTGGAGGACTTCCTCCACTATTGCCGGACGGACCGGATGGCCTACGCATCCGCGCACGAATGCGTGCTGGAGGCGATCGGCAAGCCGCGGCTGGTCAACACCGCGGACGACCCGCGCCTGTCGCGCATCTTCCAGAACCGGGCCATCCAGGTGTGGGATACCTTTGCCGAGTTCCACGGCATGGAAGAAACGCTGATGCAGCTCTATGCGTACTTCCTGCATGCCGCGCAGGGGCTGGAGGAGCGCAAGCAGGTGCTCTATCTCCTGGGACCGGTCGGCGGCGGCAAGTCGTCGCTGGCGGAGAAGATCAAGAAGCTCGCCGAGCAGTTCCCGATCTATGCCCTGAAGGACTCGAAGCACGGGCGGATCTCGCCGCTGCTCGAATCGCCGCTGTGCCTGTTCGAACGCGACAAGTTCGGCCCGATGCTGGAAGACCGCTATGGCATTCCGCGCCGGGCGCTGCCGGGAATCGCCAGTCCATGGGCGCTGAAGCGCCTGCGCGAATACGGCGGTGACATTTCGCAGTTCCGCGTCGTGCGGGTGATCCCCTCCGTGCTCAACCAGGTGGGGATCGTCAAGACCGAACCGGGCGACGAGAATACCCAGGACATTTCGACGCTGGTCGGCAAGATCGACCTGCGCATGCTGGAACGCTATGCACAGGACGACCCCGACGCGTACAGCTATTCGGGCGCGCTGTGTCTGGGTTCGGCGCGCTGCGTCGAATTCGTCGAGATGTTCAAGGCGCCGCTCAAGGTTCTCAACCCGATCCTCACCGCGACCCAGGAAGGAAACTTCAAGGGGACCGAGGCCCTGCCGGCGATGCCGTTCAACGGCTTCATCATGGCGCACAGCAACGAGGCCGAGTGGCTCAAGTTCCGCAACAATCGGGACAACGAGGCGTTCATCGATCGCGTCTACCTCGTGAAGGTGCCGTACTGCCTCCGGGTCGACGAGGAGGTCCGCATCTACGACAAGATGCTGAAGTCTTCGACGCTGGCCGAGGCGCCCTGTGCGCCGCAGACGTTGCGCACGCTGGCCGAGTTCACGGTCCTGTCCCGCCTGGTCGTTCCGGAGAACTCGTCGATCTATTCGAAGATGCGTTCGTACAACGGCGAAAATCTCAAGGATCTCGACCCGCGCGCCAAAAGCGTCAAGGAATACCGCGACGACGCCGGCGCGCCGGAAGGGTTCTCGGGGCTTTCGACCCGCTGGGCATTCAAGACGATTTCCGCGGCGTTCAACCGGGATCCGAGCGAAATCGCCGCCGATCCGGTCAACCTGCTCGTCGTGCTCGAGGAACGACTCTCGAAGGAAGACCTTCCCGAAGAGTACAAGCGGCGCCTGCGGTCGCACATCAAGGAGTGGATCGTCCCGCGGTTTGCGGAGTTCCTGGAAAAGGAACTGCAGATGAGCTACCTCGACGCCTACTCGGAGTACGGGCAGAACCTGTTCGACCGCTACGTGACGTACGCCGACAAGTGGCTGCTCGACGAGGACTGGCGCGACCAGGAAACCGGCATGCAGTACTCACGCGAGGCACTCAACGCCGAACTCGAAAAGATCGAAAAACCGGCGGGAATATCCAATCCCAAGGATTTCCGCAACGAGGTCGTCAATTTCGTGCTGCGCGCCCGTGCCCACGGCAAGAACCCGCACTGGACGAGCTACGAAAAGCTGCGCACGGTGATCGAGAAGCGGATGTTCAGCAAGACGGAGGACATCCTGCCGGTGATCTCGTTCGAAGCCAAAGGGTCGGTCGAACTCGACGACCGGCACCGCTCCTTCGTGAGTCGCATGGTGGCGCGCGGGTATACCGAGAAACAAGTGCGGCGGCTGGTCGACTGGTACCTGCACTTCAAGAAGAGCGCGCAGTCGTGACGGAGTGACCATGTCGGCCGCCCGCGGCATGCTGCGCATCGTCGACCGCCGCTCCGATCCCCCGGGGCGCGGCGCCGTCAATCGGGAACGCTTCATCCGGCGCTTCAAGGACGACATCAAGCGTGCGGTCGACGAGGAGTTCGACAAGCGTTCGATCACCGACGTCGGCCGTGGCGGGCGCATTGCGATCCCTGGCCGGGGCCTTTCCGAACCGCACCTGACCCACGACAACCACACCGGCAGCCGCGATTTCGTGCTGCCCGGAAACCGGAAATTCCTTCCGGGCGACACCATCGACCGCCCGCGTGACGAAGAGGGCGACGGGGCGGGCGACGGTGCCGGGGAAGGCGGGGGCGGCGCCGATTCGTTCACGTTTGCGCTCTCGCGCGAGGAATTTCTCGCACTGTTCTTCGACGACCTGGAACTGCCCAACCTCGAGCGCACCCGCTTCGGCGAGGTCACGATGGAACGCATGCGCCGTGGCGGGCACAGCCGCGATGGCGTCCCGTCGAACCTGCTGCCGGCGATGACCGTGCGCATGGCCATCGCCCGGCGGATCGCGTTGCGCGGCGCGATCGGCGAACGGCTGGAAGAACTGGAGCGGCAGGCGCAATCCGCCGACGGCGAGGCGCTCCTCGCCCTCGAACGCGAGATCGCCGGCCTGCGCGATCGCCGGGCCCATCTGCCGTTCCTCGAGGACGTCGACCGGCGCTACCGCGCCCGCGTGCCGACCAGCGCGCCGGCCACGCGTGCCGCGATGCTGTGTCTGATGGACGTGTCGGGCTCGATGGACGAACGCAAGAAGGATCTCGCCAAGCGCTTCTTCGCCTTGCTCTATCTGTTCCTGGAACGCAAGTACGGCCACGTGGACGTGGTGTTCGTTCGCCACACCGAAACCGCTGAAGAGGTCGACGAAGATCGATTCTTCCATGATCCCCTCAGCGGCGGCACACTCGTGCTGCCTGCGCTGGAACTCGCGCATCGCATTCTCCTGGCGCGCTACGCCGGGCCCGACTGGAACGTGTACGTCGCGCAGGCGTCCGACGGCGACTGCACCGCCGACGACGGCCGGCGCAGCGCCGCCTTCGTCCGCCAGACCCTGCTGCCCAGCCTGCGGTATTTCGCCTATATCGACACGCCCAGCGCAACGGGCTGGTTCCGCCGCAGTTCGGATCTCTGGCAGGCGTACGACGCGATCGACAGCCCGGCGTTCGCCCGTCGCGCCGTGCACGACCGCGGCGACATCTGGCCGGTGTTCCGGGAGTTGTTCGCGCGGAGGACCGCAACGTGACCCGCAAACCCGCCTCCGACCCGGATGCGCCCCGGCAAGAAGCCCGGGACGACGGCCCCCCACGGCAGCGCCCGTGGCCGAAACTGCTTGCCAAGCCGACCGTGCCGATGCCGAGGCCCGGCGCGAAACGCCGCGCGGAACCGATCGCCACCGGTTCGGAATGGACGCTGGGGACGCTGGAGAAATTCGACCACGCGCTCGCGCGTCATGCCGAGCGGCATGGCCTGGACACCTATCCGATCCAGTACGAAATCATCACCGCCAGCCAGATGATCGACCTGGTATCCACGGTCGGAATGCCGGTCCATTACGCGCACTGGAGCTTCGGCAAGCAACTGCTTGCGCAGGAGCACAGCTATCGCAAGGGCATGAGCGGCCTCGCCTACGAGATCGTCATCAACACCGATCCGGCGATCGCCTACCTCATGGAAACCAACACCACGGCGCTGCAGGTCCTGGTCATGGCGCACGCGGGATACGGGCACAACGCGTTCTTCAAGAACAACTACCTGTTCCGACAATTCACCCAGGCCGACGCCATCCTCGACTACCTGCAGTTCGCCCGCGGTTTCGTGCAGGATTGCGAAGAGCGCTACGGCTGGCGGGAAGTGGAGGAGATCCTCGACTGCTGCCACGCCCTCGCGCCCTATGGGGTCGACCGCTACCGGCGGCCGGCGCGCCTGTCGGTGAAGCGCGAGCGCGCCCGATTGAACGAACGGCTGCAATTCGCGGAAAAACACTACAACCCGGACTTCGCCCACCTCCACCTCAACGGCAAGAGGACCGCCGAACCGGCCCAAGCCTTCGAGCCACAGGAAAACCTGCTCTATTTCATCGAAAAGTACGCGCCCAGGCTTCAGCCGTGGCAACGCGAGCTGGTGCGCATCGTCCGCAAGGTTTCGCAGTATTTTTATCCCCAGCGCCTTACCAAGATCGCCAACGAGGGGGCTGCGACCTTCTGGCACTACACGCTGCTGCACGATCTCTACGACGCCGGAGAGATCGACGACGGGTTCATGCTCGAGTGGCTGTCCAACCACGGCGACGTCGTGGCGCAACCGGCGTTCGATTCCCGCGGATTTCACGGTCTCAATCCGTATGCGCTGGGCTTTTCGATCTTCCGCGACATCCGACGCATCTGCGAATCGCCGACGGACGAGGATCGACAGTGGTTTCCCGGCATTGCCGGAACGCCGTGGGAGGAATCCATCCATTTCGCGATGGCCAACTTCAAGGACGACAGCCTGGTCGAGCAGTACCTGTCCCCCAAGGTCATGCGCGACATGCGGCTCTTTCTCCTCCATGACGGCGAGGAGGATCGCGACCACTATCACGTCCAGGCGATCCACAACGAATCCGGCTACCTGCGGATCCGCCAGGCGCTGGCACGGCAGACCCGCAGCGAGACGGCGATCCCCCCGCTGACCGTGGCGCGCGCCAACGACGACACCGAACGGGCGCTGCTGCTGCAGCATCGCGTCGAGAACGGCCGGCTGCTCGACGCCCCCGGCACCGAAACGGTGCTGGGCTACGTCAAGCGGCTCTGGGGGTTTGACGTCGTGCTCGAAGAAGTCGACGAAGCCGGCAACCGCTTGAAGATCCACCGGACCTAGCGCCCTCGGCATCGCGGGCCCGCGAGGCGCGCCGACAGTTCGGGGCGATGGACTGGTGTCCTCGTCGTCGCGAGGCCCGCAGGGCCGCGGCGATCCAGGCCGGGCGCTGGATTGCTTCGGGCTGCGCCCTCGCAATGACGGAGCCGCGGGGCCGACGGGACGACGGGGCGCCGTCTGTCGCATGGAATGCTGCCGGAACCGGGGGCGCGACGCGGCCACCTGCGGAATACGCTTGTCGGATGAGCACCCTCTCCGATGCGATCCGGCGCGCCATCGCCCCTTGGTGTGCGGTCTGCGGCGTGGAACGGGGCGACCCGGTCTGCCCCGGTTGTCTGGAAGATTTCTTCCCAGATGACGCGCGGCGCTGCCGATGCTGCGGAAACCGCATCCCCGAACCGATCGGTCCCCTTGTGGACAACCCTGTGGATCGGTCTGGGGACAATTGCCATTTTTCTGTGGATTTCCCGGTGGAAAAGCCGGCAACTGCGGGGGAAAAGTCGGTGGATATGCCTGTGGATTACCCTGTGGAACGGATTGTGGAATTGTGCGGCGAATGCCTGGCACACCATCGTCGTTTCGATGCCACCCTCGCGCTGGCCGACTACACCGCTCCCATCCGCGGCATGGTCGCCGCACTCAAATTCCAGGGACGCCTGGATATCGGGTACGCCTTCGGGCGGCTGCTGGCGCGGCGCGCGGCCCGCTTGTCGGAGCCCCGGTTCGACGCGCTGATCCCGATTCCGGTCGCACCGCAACGCTTGCGCGGCCGCGGCTACAACCAGGCGGAGGAGATTGCGCGCGGAATTGCGGCCGGCCTGGGCTCCCCGGTGCTGGCGCGCCACCTCATTCGGAGCCGTGACGGTCCCGCCCAGCACGATCTTCCGCTCGCGCAACGGCGCAGCGGCATCCGCGGGGCGTTCGCGCTGCGAATGCCGCTGCCCGGCACGATCCGGTGCGTGGCGGTGGTCGATGACGTGATGACGTCGGGCGCGACCCTCGACGAAGCGGCGGCCGTGCTCAAACGCGCGGGAGTCGAACGGGTGGTCAATCTGGTGGCGGCGAGGACGGCATAAAGCGAAGGAGAAAATCCGTCCGTGGCCACCCCCTCACGCCGCCCGCGCTCACAACGCGGAGAGGGGGACCCTGGACGCCGCGTCGTGTCAATGCGATTGGAACAACGGCACACCGTGCTGGCGGGCACGGAGCCGCAGGCAGGGATCCGGGCGCGGCTGCGCCGGCATGCGGAACGCGACGTCGAACGCCGATGCGCGCTCCGGCGTTTGCGGGTCGTCCTCGAGCAACCCGATGGAGAGGGCGCGCGCGCGTTCCGCATCGGACAGATGCACCATCACGCCGATGTCCCGGCGCGCATGACCGTTGCCCGTCAGCAGGACGACGCCACGGGAAAAATACGGTCGGATCGAGCGTGCCAGCACCGCGTCGCGGGCGATCTGCGCCGTCGCGATCGCCGCCAGCATGTCCTTGGGGGCGAGGCCGCAATGCCCGACGGCGATTTCGTGCTCCTGCGCGCGCAACAGGCGCGGAGGGATGTCGCGCAATCCCAGCGCCGCCACCTCGCCGGGGGGAAAGACCGACGAGACGCCGTGCATCGCCACCTTCATCGCCTGCGCGCCCGACAGATCGGCCGCGACGATGGGCAGGTGGTACTGCAGGGCCAGTTCGACGTAGGGTCGATAGAAATTCCAGTTCCACCCCTTGGCGCCCGCCGCCCGAATGATGCGCTCCGCCCGCACGGCGACGCTGCCCTGCGCCGTCTTGCGCGCGGCGTTGAGCACGGCCTGACGATCAGCGTCGAACTGCTCGAACGCGATCGCCGGCCGTGCGCCGCTCTGCAGGAGCCGGCGCAATGCCTCGGCGCGCATGGCGTGCTGGGCGGCGTTGTCATGCACCTCGCCGGACAGAACGATGGGTCGGCGCGCCATCGCCACGGCGAGGCGCGCTGGCGTGAGCCGCGGCAAGGCGTGAATGCCGTTGTCCGCGGGAACCGGATCGGATTTCGGCGGCGGTGTCGCACAAGCGGCGCATGCCGCTGCGAGAACTGCGGCGACCATCGATCGGATCGTTGCACCCACCCTCATCCCGTCACCCCAGATTCGGCGCAAGCCAGCGCTCCAATCGCGCCACATCCATGCCGCGGCGGCGCGCCATGTCTTCCAGTTGGTCGCGCCCGATGGGGCCAACGTTGAAATACCGTGCCTCCGGATGCGCGAGATAAAACCCGGAGACCGACGACGCCGGGTGCATGGCAAAGCTCTCCGTCAGCGTCATGCCGATCTCCTCCGCATGCAAGGTAGCGAACACCTCCTGCTTGACGCTGTGCTCCGGACAGGCGGGATAGCCCGGCGCCGGCCGAATGCCGCGGTAGCGTTCGGCGATCAGCGCATCGTGGCCCAGATGCTCGTCCGGCGCATAGCCCCAGAGATCACGGCGCACCCGTTCATGCAACATCTCCGCCGCCGCTTCGGCCAACCGGTCGGCAAGCGCCTTGAGCAGGATCGCGCCGTAGTCGTCGTGGACGCGGGCAAAGGCCTCTTCGTGTGCTTCGATGCCCAGGCCCGCCGTCACCGCGAACAGTCCGATGTAGTCGGCAATACCCGGCGGCGCGATGAAATCGGCCAGCGCACGGTTCGGGCGGGGAACACCATCGATCACCGGCTTGCGGATCTGCTGCCGCAGGCCGTACCAGGTGAACAGCCGGGCGGTTCGCGACTCGTCGGCAAACACCACGATGTCATCGCCGTCTGCGTTCGCGGGATGGAACGCCACCGCGGCGTTCACGGTGAGCCAGCGCTCCGCGACGATGCGCGCGAGCATCGCCTTGGCGTCCCCGAACACACGACGCGCCTGCGTCCCGACGACGGCGTCATCGAGGATCGCGGGATACGGCCCCGCCAGATCCCAGGTCTGGAAGAACGGCCCCCAGTCGATGTACTCGGCCACCTGACCCAGGTCGAGGCTGCGCAGCGCCCGCCGCCCGAGGAACTTCGGCTTCGGCGGCACATACCCCTGCCACGCGAGGCGCGCCGCATTGGCGCGCGCTTCTGCCAACGGAACGATCTCCGGTCCCTTCTTGCCGGCGTGCTGGCGGCGCACACGCTCGGTTTCCGCGCGGTGTTCGGCGAGGTACGCGTCACGCTGTCCTTTCGAAACCAGCGACTGGCATACGCCGACCGAACGGCTGGCATCCGGTACGTAGACGACCGCGCCGTCGTACCGTGGCGCGATCTTCACGGCGGTGTGGACCCGCGAGGTGGTCGCCCCGCCGATGAGTAGCGGAATGGTCATCCCCAGGCGCTGCATTTCGGACGCCACATGGGCCATCTCTTCGAGCGACGGCGTGATGAGGCCGCTCAGCCCGACGATGTCCGCCTTCTCCTCGATCGCGGTCTGCAGGATCTTCTCCGCCGGCACCATCACGCCGAGATTGACCACCTCGAAGTTGTTGCACTGGAGCACGACGGTCACGATGTTCTTGCCGATATCGTGCACGTCGCCCTTGACCGTGGCGATGACGATCTTGCCGTTGGACCGCGCCGTCTCGCCGCTGGCCGCCTTCTCCGCCTCGATATAGGGCACGAGATAGGCGACCGCCTGTTTCATCACCCGGGCGGACTTCACGACCTGCGGCAGGAACATCTTGCCGTCGCCGAACAGATCGCCGACGACATTCATGCCCTCCATCAGCGGACCTTCAATCACTTCGATGGTGCGCCCGCCCCGCGCCTGGATCTGCGCCCGGATCTCCTCGGTGTCGGCATCGACGAACTGCGTGATCCCATGCACGAGCGCATGCACCAGCCGCTTTGCGACCGGCTCATTGCGCCAGGCCAGATCCTCTTCCCGCTTGCGCCCCGCGCCCTTGCGCCGTTCGGCAAGCTGCACGAGCCGTTCTCCCGCATCCGGACGGCGGTCGAGCACCACATCCTCGACCGCTTCGCGCAGTTCGGGCTCGATCTCCTCGTACACGCCCAGTTGCCCGGCATTGACGATGCCCATGGTCATGCCGGCACGGATCGCGTGATAGAGGAACACGGTATGGATCGCTTCGCGCACGAGATCGTTGCCGCGGAACGAAAACGACACGTTGGATACGCCGCCGCTCACCCCGGCGTGCGGACAGTTGCGCTTGATCCAGCGCGTCGCCTCCAGGAAGTCGACCGCATAGTGGTTGTGCTCGTCGATGCCGGTGGCGATGGCGAAGATGTTGGGATCGAAGACGATGTCCTCGGGCGGGACGCCGGCCTGCTCGGTAAGCAGCCGGTAGCTGCGCTCGGCAATGGCGAGGCGGCGCTCGTAGGAATCGGCCTGCCCGTTCTCATCGAAACCCATGACGATCATCGCCGCGCCGTAGCGGCGCGCGAGGCGCGCCTGCCGCAGAAACTCCGCCTCGCCCTCCTTGAGCGAAATCGAGTTGACGATGCATTTGCCCTGCACGCACTGCAAACCGGCCTCGATCACCGACCACTTGGAACTGTCGATCATCACCGGCACACGCGCGATGTCCGGTTCGGCAGCGATCAGGTTGAGGAATCGACGCATGGCGGCGACCGAATCGAGCATCGCCTCGTCCATGTTCACATCGACGATCTGGGCGCCCGCCTCGACCTGCTGGCGCGCAACCGCCACCGCCTGTTCATACTGCCCCTCCAGGATCAGCCGCGCGAACTGGCGCGATCCGGTGACGTTGGCCCGCTCGCCGACGTTGACGAAGAGGGTTTCGGGACCGATGTTGAGCGGCTCCAGACCGGAAAGCCGCAGGCGCGGTTCGACGGTCGGCAGCGCGCGCGGGGCCAGCCCCTCGACCGCCTGCGCAATGGCGCGGATGTGGTCCGGGGTGGTGCCGCAGCAGCCGCCGACGATGTTGAGCAATCCGGCCGCGGCGAATTCGCGGATCAGGCCCGAGGTGACGTTCGGCGTCTCGTCGAAACCCGTCTCCGACATCGGATTGGGTAGCCCGGCGTTGGGGTAGATGCAGACGAACGTGTCCGCCAGCCGCGCGAACTCCTCGACGTAGGGTCGCATGAGGGCGGCACCCAAGGCGCAGTTCAGTCCGACCGCCAGGGGCCTGGCATGACGCAGCGAATTCCAGAACGCCTCGACCGTCTGACCGGACAGGATGCGGCCGGAGGCGTCCGTCACCGTGCCGGAAAGGAAGATCGGCAACCGCACGCCCCGGCGCTCGAACTCCTCGTCGATCGCGAACACCGCCGCCTTGGCGTTGAGCGTGTCGAAGATCGTCTCGATCAGCAGCAGATCGACGCCGCCGTCGAGCAGGGCGCGCACCTGCTCTCCATAAGCCGCGACGAGTTCCTCGAAGGTGACGTTGCGCGCGCCCGGATCGTTGACATCGGGTGAAATCGAAGCGGTCCGTGGCGTGGGTCCGATCGCGCCGGCGACGAAGCGCGGCCGCTCGGGAGTCGTGTACCGGTCGCAGGCCTGGCGCGCGATCCGCGCCGCCGCGACGTTCATTTCATAGGCGAGGTCGGCCAGTTCGTAATCGGCTTGGGCGATCCGCGTGGCGCCGAAGGTGTTGGTCTCGACGATGTCGGCGCCCGCAGCAAGATACTGCTCGTGGATGTCCTGGATCACTTCCGGACGAGTGAGCAGCAGCAGTTCGTTGTTGCCCTTGCAGTCGATCGGGTGGTCGGCAAACCGCTGGGTGCGGTCGAGCCCGCGGAAGTCCTCTTCGCGCAGTTTGTGGCGCTGAATCATGGTGCCCATCGCACCGTCGAGAATCAGGATGCGGCGCGCCAATAGCGCGCGAAGGCGGTCTTCGGTGGACGGTTCCGGGCTGGTGTCGGGGGACGGAGGCATGCTGCGGCGTCGAAAAGTGCAGGCCGCATTGTACGGGGCGAGATCCGGGGAGGCGCGAGCCCCGCGTTGCGCTACGGCGCCCCGCCCGACACGCGGGCGGGGCGCGCAATCAGTGCAGGACTACCGGTTGGGTCATCAATCCGGTATAGCTGTCCAGAAAATCGTCGAACTCGTCCACCGAGGGTTCGTGGGAGATGAGCCGCGCGATGTCGTCCCGGAACTGCTCCGCCTGCCGCCCGTCGAGGAAAATTTCGCGGCGGGAGCCTTTATCCATGATCTCGAATCCACCGGCGGGATGCCGGGCGTCGTCGCCCAGATCCGAGAACTGGACAATGCAGAAATTCGAGCTGTTGTAAACCATGTTCATGATGCGATCCGTTTCTCCATCCTCGTGCCGCCCGCTCTTCCGTGGACCCCCGGGGCCCGCCGTTGTCGTCCGGTACATCTGCTATATCGGCCCCTCCGCCCGATTTTCAAGTGGCCGACGATTGGGGAATCGGGGCGAGTAGGGGAATTCCCGCGGGGTTTCTCCGCAAACCGATGCGCTTCCCGAGGGCATAATCGGCCTGCCCTGCCTGCTCGGCTGCGCGGCGACCCGCGCCGGAGCCTCGCGCGTCGGGCGGCCCGGTCATCGCGGCTCCCGGACCGACGCGCGCAAGGCGTCGAGCGAGGTGACGCCGGAAGCGACGAGGCGCAACCCGCGCTCCCAAAGGCCGCGGCCGTCGGCCAGCAACCGACGTTCCATCTCGGTCGAGCCGACGCCCTCTTCGACCAGCGAACGCACCCCCGAATCCACCTCGATCCACTCGTAGACCATGGCATGGCCGCGATATCCCTCGCCGCGGCAATGCTTGCACCCGCCCGGATTGGCCATCCGGGCCGGCACGGAATCGCGCGCGGCAGGCGGGGATCGCCAGCCGTCAGTGGCCCGCACCAGCGCTTCCTGCGCCGCGCCGGATTCATCCGGCAGCGAACAATGGCGGCACAGTGCGCGCACCAGTCGCTGCGCGACCACGAGCGCAAGATGGTCGGCAAGGTCGGTCGCCGCGACGCCCCAGGCGCGGAAACGGGGGAAAACATGGTGCGCGCGGCCGCCGTCCAGCGCCGAAAACACCCGGCAGCCGGCTTGCGCCGCCCGAAGCGCCATCTGGGCCACCTCGGCCGAATCGATCTCGGCCAACAGGACGGCGTCGGGGCGGCTCCGCAACAGCCGCCGAAAGCGCGCCGCCAGCGGATCGTGTCCGCCGCCGCCGTCCGGGTCGCCGACTTCGCCTTGCAACCACCCCGGACGGCGACGGTTGCCGGTGCGCTCCACGATTCGGATACGCGCGCATTGGGGAGCAATGGCGTCGAGCATGGCGTGAAGCGAGGCGATCCGCCCCGACCCCGACGGGCCGATGGCCAGGACGATCCCGTCCGGTTGGCGGAGGATGCGGCGGATCTCCGCCAGATCGTGTGCGTCAAAGCCAAGCTCGCCGAGCGACCGTTCCGGCGCCGGCAGTTCGCGGCGCGGCGCAGCATCATTCCCGGGCATCGACGGCCCACTGCAGCAGAAACCGGGCGCATTCCCGGTGGGGCGCCACGAGCCACGCCGAGCGGAATGGCAGGACCTCGTACTGCATGGCGGCCTGCAATCCGGTTCCGAACGCGACGGCACGCGCAAACGGCGCACACAGATATTCGGCACGGTCCGGCATGGCCCGCGGAGCCCGGCCATACCAGCCGGCCGCGGCGCTGATTGCGAGCAAGGCAACCCAGATTCCGACGCGGCGGGTCATTTGCCCGCCCCGATCCGACGACGGCGCGACAGCGCCCGACCGTTTGCCATGTTCCGCTCCCTCGATCGCATCAACGATGGAGAGACGGTACCGGGCAATCGCCGTTCGGAAACTACTCAGGGCGGGAGTGACGGAACCGGATCCGGGGCGTCAGTACCGGCGGCGGCCGCCGCCGCGTCCGCCGCCGAACTTCATCAGCAGCCAGCCGCCCAGCATCCCGCCCAGGTGCGCGAAGTGCGCAACCCCCGCCTGCGTGCCCGCGACGCCCTGAAACAGTTCGATCACGCCGAAGATCGTCACGAACAGCCAGGCCGGCATCGGGATGGGCGGGAAGATCAGCATGACGATGCGCCGGGGAAACAACAGCCCGAACGCGAGCAGGATCCCGAACACGCCGCCAGAGGCGCCGATCGTGGGTTCCAGCGAACCGGTGAACCACGTGAAGAGCAACTGCGTAAGCCCCGCCGAGATCACGCAGACGAAGTAATAGGTCAAAAACCGGTTGCGTCCCCAGACCCGCTCGACGTCGCCGCCGAACATGACGAGGCCCAACATGTTGAGGAAAATGTGCATGAACCCGGCATGGAAGAAGCTGTACGTGACGAGCTGCCAGGGCATGAAACCGGGCGCGCCGAACGCGCGGGAACCGATCGGCCACAACGCGAGATCGGTGCTCAGGGTCCCGCCGAGCAGATAGTCGAGGAGGAACGTGCCCACGTTCATCCACAACAGCAGTTGCGTACCGGGAGGGAGCGGAAACATGGGGCAAGTGTACCGGAGCAGACCACGAAATCCGGCCGGAACCTGCGGGGGATCCCCTCCCAGCGAGGGGCGGGTGCGAAGCGATCGGGGCCGCCGCGCCTTCCTCTTCCCTTGCGGGAGCGGGGAAGCGCGGCGGAGGACCGTCAGTCGAACACCGGCGTCTCGACGCCCAGCACCTTGTGCAGCTTGGGCGAGGTGGTGGTGTATTGCAGGTGGATGTGCTTCTCCGGGAACACATAGCGCGCCGCTGCGAATGCCGCGAGCGCCGCCTCGTGGAAGCCCGACAGGATGAGCTTCTTCTTACCCGGGTAGATGTTGATGTCGCCCACCGCAAAAATTCCGGGGACGTTGGTCTCGAACTTCTCGGTATCGACCACGATCTGCTTGCGTTCGATGCCGAGACCCCAGTTCGCGATCGGCCCCAGCCGCGGCGACAGACCGTAGAAGACCAGCAGCGCATCCATCGGCACGACACGGGTGACGCCGTCGCCGCCCGTGACCTTGATTGCCGAGAGGCGCTCGTCCTTCGCCTCGAAATCGGTGATCTGGCCGACCAGGAACTGCATCTGCATCTGTTCGCACAGCTCGTGCATCTTCGCCACGCTCGCGGGCGCCGCGCGGAATCCGTCCCGCCGGTGCACCAGGATCACGCTTCCGGCCTGATTCGGGCCTTCCTGCACGAAGTTCAGGGCCCAGTCCAGCGCCGAATCGCCGCCGCCTGCGATCACGATGTCCTTGCCTGCGAAATCGGCCGGATTCCGGACCCGGTAAAACAGTTGCTTGTCGACGTACTGCTCGATATTCGGCAGGCGCAAGGGGCGCGATTCGAATGCGCCGACCCCCGCCGCGATGAACACCGTACGGGCAAGGAACCGATCGTTGCGCGAGGTTTCGACCAGAAACCGGCCGTCCTCCTGGCGCTCGACCCTGGTGACGGTGCGCCCGAGGTGGAATTGGGCTCCGAACGGCTCGATCTGCTTGAGCAGCGCATCGGTCAGTTCGCGGCCCGTGCAGACCGGCACGGCGGGAATGTCGTAGATCGGCTTGTCGGGATAGAGTTCGACGCACTGCCCGCCGACGTGGGCCAGCGAATCGATGACGTGCGCCTTGATTTCCAGCAGCCCCAGTTCGAATACCTGGAACAGTCCGACCGGCCCGGCGCCGATGATGAGGGCGTCGGTCTCGATCTCGTGTGCCGCTCCGGCCGCGGCGTGGCTTCCCGTAGGTTCCTGATGAGCTTTCATGACGTTCAGATGGAGTGGACCGGTCCGTGAACCGGGAGCGCGGCGCCGAAACCGGCAACCGGCGCGCAAAGGCTTGCGGACGACGCCGCGAACCGCCGCGGCCGAGTGCGGATTGTACGGCCCCCCTTCCCGGCGAGGGTCGTTTTTCCGGAATCGGGCGAGCAGCAATCGTAATTCCGATATTCCGGTTTCTTTGAAGGCCCTATCATTGGGGATTGGGTGCCGGGGGCGCGCGGACATGCAATTCGCCGCCCCCTCCGCGCCCGATATCGCTCCGAACGCGCGCGGACCCCATGCCCGCCCGCGTTCCCGCAACCCAGAAAGGGATCGAATCCATGTGCGGCATCGTTGGCGCCGTCGCGCAGCGCGACATCGTGCGCTTGTTGGTGGAAGGCCTACGCCGGCTCGAATACCGGGGCTACGACTCCTGCGGCTTGGCGGTGCAGACCCCCGAGGGGATCGAGCGCGTCCGCAGCGTGGCGCGGGTCGCCGAACTCGACGCACAGACGTCCACCCGGACCGCGCAGACCGGCATCGCCCACACCCGCTGGGCAACCCACGGCGCGCCCACCACCGACAACGCGCACCCGCACGTCTCCTGCGGCCCCACGGCCCGCGACGCGGCGGGCCGCGCGACGACGCCATCCCGGGTGGCGCTGGTCCATAACGGCATCATCGAGAACTACGAGGCCTTGCGCAGCGAACTGCAGGCCGCGGGCTACGAGTTCGCCAGCGAGACCGATACCGAAGTCGTCGCCCACCTCATCGACTCGCTCTATGCCGGCGACCTGCTCGACGCCGTGCGCAAGGCCGCGAAACGGCTGCACGGCGCCTACGCCATCGCCGTGCTGCATGCGCGGGAACCCGGCCGGATGGTCGGTGCGCGCGCCGGCAGTCCCCTCGTCCTGGGGCTCGGGCAGCACGAACACTTCCTGGCCTCCGACGCCCTGGCCCTGGCCGGGGCCACCGACCGCTTCGTCTACCTGCAAGACGGCGACGTCGTCGACCTGCGCGCCGACCGGGCCACCGTATACGATTCGGACGGGATCCCGGCGCACCGGATCGAACACAAGCTCGGGGCCGTCGCGAGCGCGGTCGAACTGGGCCCGTACCGGCATTACATGCAGAAGGAGATCTTCGAGCAGCCTCAGGCGATCGCCGACACGCTCCACGAAATCCACGCCATCCTCCCGGCGCGATTCGGCGAAATCGCCGAATCGATCATGCCGCGCGTCGATCGCGTCCTGATCCTCGCTTGCGGAACGAGTTATTACGCGGGCTGCGTCGCACGGTACTGGATCGAGGCGATCGCCGGCATTCCGACGACGGTGGAGATCGCCAGCGAATACCGCTACCGCCAATCGGTACCCGACCCCGACGCGCTGGTCGTGGTCATCTCGCAATCGGGAGAGACGGCCGACACCCTGGCCGCCCTGCGGCACGCCCAGGCGCTCGGAATGAAGCGCACGCTCGCGGTATGCAACGTCGCGACGAGCGCGATGGTGCGCGAGACCGCGATGGTCTTCCCCACGCGCGCCGGCACCGAAATCGGTGTCGCATCCACCAAGGCGTTCACTACGCAGTTGGTCGGCCTGTACCTGCTCGCCAATGCGCTGGCCCAGGCCAAGGGACGCCTGTCGCCGGACGCCGAGATGGATGCGGTCCGCAACCTGCGCCATCTCCCCGCTGCGGTGCAGAGCGTGCTCGCGCTCGAGCCGCAGGTCATCGCCTGGGCCGAGCGCTTCGCGCGCAAGGAAAACGCCCTCTTCCTCGGGCGCGGGCTGCATTACCCGATCGCCCTCGAAGGCGCGCTCAAGCTCAAGGAGATCAGCTACATCCACGCCGAAGCCTATCCGGCGGGAGAACTCAAGCACGGTCCGCTCGCGCTCGTCACCGAGGCGATGCCGGTGGTGACCGTCGCGCCCAACGACGCGCTGCTCGAAAAGCTCAAAAGCAACATGATGGAAGTGCGGGCGCGCGGCGGCGAACTCTACGTCTTCGCGGACGCCGACACGCGCATCCAGCCCGCCGCCGGCATGCACGTCATCCGCATGCCGGAGCACTACGGCGATCTGTCGCCGATCCTGCACGTCGTGCCGCTGCAATTGCTCGCGTACCACACGGCCGTGGCGCGGGGGAGCGATGTCGACAAGCCGAGGAATCTGGCGAAGTCGGTGACGGTGGAGTGAGAGGACTCGGTACGCGGGCGGTTGTTCTGACCAAATATAGTCGTAAACAGGATATTAAAGTCGTAAACACGGCATTAAAGTCGAAAACAAGCCTTTCACGCCAATGCTGACCAGACGGCGGAGAGCGGCCGTGCCGCCTTCAATGCATTTGGGGCATCACAAAGGCTGCGTGTGGCAGCGCCTGCGCAGCATAAAAACACCGTCGGAAATAAAGTACGTCAGTCGGCGAGAGGCCCCAGCGTGGAACGCCGGTCAACTTGGGTAATAGTTGCTGTCACGGATCCCAATCGTTCAAGTTCTTACGGTAGCCCTATTCGCGCCAAGAAATTTGCAAATCTTTGTGATACATCTTCTCGGAATAGTTCACCAATTTGACAAACGAACCCAACCGCTTTGTGTCGTTTTAGCTCGCAAACATTGACGCTGAAGTAGTGCTTGAAGTCGATGACAGAAGGAGGAAGCGGTAGCCCGCCAAATTCCAGGTAGTGATAGCGCGGCGTTTCATTGTTTCGAAGATTGTTCCCTGGCGTCTTATCGCGCGTGATTTTTTGCATTTGTAGCCCAAGCTGGGAGAGGTGCTCCCCGGCGTATACGTGTTCAACGTTATATAGGGGTGCCACCAGCACGGAAAGCAGGGCTTTATCCTGTGAATCCGGCTTATCCCGCGACCAACGAACTCGGTAGTCCTGCTCCAAATCGCAGTCCTGCGTCAACACAATAATGAGCGGAAAGCGTACGCGTGAAATCTCGAGCTCCCCATTCCTTTCAGAGACGCTTTCCAAGTAGTCGACATCACGGATGATGTCGCCCTGCGCGAGTCGCGCCTGGGGGCTTCGCTTAGCCTTTACCATGGATCAATTTTGCGCGAACAACTCTTCTTTCTGGTTTTCCCGAGCCATAAAGAGTCAGCGAAATCGCGTCCATCGGCGCTTTCAGAAACTGCTTCACCGTGGACACATCTTTGGCTGTTTCTGGCGAAGACGCCGCTTGCACGGTCGCAGCGATCGAGTCCATCGCGGGGCTGGAAGTCTCGGTCGATCCTTTGATGTACCGCGGGTCGACTAGAACAGGATCAATGGCCATCGAGCACTTGCTCCATTAAATCCCGGGTGGTCTGGGTGATGATTGTTTCAAATAGATCTTGAATCTTTGAGTGGGCGATTTCGATCGCGTCCTTGACCTCCGGCCCACCTAACGCCCCTTGGTAGGACGAGTCGATGTCAATAACGAATTGGTTTCGCTTTATCGGCGCCGGGAAGTCCGGGTTCGCGATCCCGAGTTGCAACTTGGTTTGGCGCCCGTCGTCATTGAATTCGATAATTTGGAACGCTCGCGAAAGCGTTCCAGTATCCCCGAACGCATTTATCGACCCGAGCAGATCGTTGCGAATGTAACCCTCCCAGGACAGAGGGTTCAGTTTATCCGTTTCCAAGACATTGATATACCTAAGTCCAATTCGAGCAATCACTAGGTCCTTTTGCAAATCAAAGACGGCGTCGATTACTGGATTGATATCATTTTTTAGTGCCTCGTAGCTTTCGTACGCTCGATGGCTAAGAAACAATGCTGATGCGGTTATCGAAAGCGTTTTTTCTCGATTTCTGCCATGGTAGAGCCACTGCACAATCTCTTGTTGCGTTGTTTCGATTGCAGCATCCGAAATAACCACTCCATGGCTTTTCCCTTTCTGCTGTTCGGCAATTGGAAATCTTTGAAGTGCCAAGGTCGCAATTTTTTGCGGAACTGCGCGGGAAAGCGCCGCGACTGGCGCACCGAAGTCAAGTCGCAAAATAACGTCTTTGAGGAAAGGCTTCTTGTAGCAGACCTGTTCGTACATTTTTCCCTCGTCGGCATCAATCTAACAGGGCTATATTTCTTGGATCGCCAAACCGCACTTACGAAGCGAGAGCACTTCGCCGTCCATTCCGTGTGGCACAGACGAGAGCACGGTACCTCGCACTTGCTGCAAGGAACAACCACACTCATCGTTTACATCTCGTGGCACCAACTCCCCACGAAAGGCCTTCCCCAGCGCCGCTGGCGTGAGCGCGTCCATCTTCGAGCGCGTCGCAGAAAGGCGGGATTCAAGGCGATCGGCGAAATCCATGAGCTTTTCCACCCGACGGCAAATTTCCATGCGCTCGTCCTCAGTTGGGAGAAGAACCTGAATCGCCTTGATGTTCGCCTGCGAAATATTACGCATCGAAAGTTGATTTCCACTTGCCAGGGATTCGATTTGCGACCGTCCGAAGCTTGAACGAAGCCAATAGAGGAGCCACTTTTTGTTCGACTCCGGCATGACAAGGCGCAACACCTTGTCCGAAAGGTAAATATTTCTCTTCGTTGCTTGCACTAGCACACAGGCCCCGACCAGCTCGATCGTGTTCGCTCGGGAAATCAGGAAATCCCCGACCAGTATCTTCGTCGACTCCCGGACCGCGGCACCAAGAGGAAGCGTTTTGCTTTCGTCGTCATCGTATGTTCCCCATGTGACGGCGCTGATTTTTACTAGTCCGCGTTCATTGGGTTTCGGTGGCCTCTCATCGCACTTCACGTTCAATCCCGCGTCAATGCCGGTGATCAAATCTCCAACCGAGCAGGATTTCCAGTCGAGATTGCCGATCCCCTCCTTCGTTCGCCATTCCTCCGTCAACTTCCCCGACACCGCCGCCGCCAGCACCGACTGCCGAAACTTCTTGATAATCCCCGACACCCGATCCAGTCGATCGCGACAAGCCTCTATGCGCGCAATGAGCGAATCGAGCTTGTCGGCAATGCGCTTCTGCTCGGTCAGCGGTGGAACCGGTATTGATGCAGCTCGAATTTGACGGAGAACCAAGCGCTTAATTGCTGACCCCGCCATATTCGACGTCATCGCCGAAAATGTTTCGGGACTGTTCAGTGCGTACTTCAGGAATCGCGGCTCTACGATGTCGCGTTTCGGCTTGAGCAGCGCAACGCTTGAAAGCAACGAAAACGGTTCATCCAGAGTATTCACAACCGCGAGACCGGTCGTAACTCCGTCTTTGATGTAAAGAACGTCCTCCTTCTCTACGGGACAGCGACCGTAGATCTCCGCATGCGTTTTCGCATCGACGTAAGTAATATCGGTTATATCCAGGCCCCACGGTCGAATGTTTTTCGCGGTGACATACTTGAACGATCCTGAGTTCCCGTTCTGGGGAGAATGATGTGTCCCATCGGTGATCAGCGAACAAACCTCGTCGAGACGCAAATTGATCCAACGGGTCACGCTTCCATCTCCTCGTCTAGCTGCTCAAGAATCGCCTCGAGTTCCGCCATCGCATGTTGCAATTCCCCGATCGCTTCCTGCGCAAGCGCTGCAGGCTCGGGTAGATCAGCCGCATCGACCGCAGACTCGTCCTTGAGCCAAGCGATGTCGAGGTTGTCGTCCCGTTCGGCGATCCAGGAGCGCGCAAAGCACCGGAACCGCCCGGTCTCGCCTTCATCGGTGCGCGGTGCGCTGCCGTCCGATTTGTCGCCGTAGGCTTCGACGAAAGGCTTCAGCACTTCGGTCGTAAACGGCGTGCGCTTGCCGAACTGCGGCATGTTGGCGCGCAGGTCGTAGACCCAGACCGCTTTCGTGTTCCCGGCATCCGTCTTGCCCCGCGTGAAAAAGAGCACGTTGGTCTTGACGCCCTGCGCGTAGAAGATTCCGGTGGGCAGCCGCAGGATCGTGTGCAGGTTGCACTTGTCCATGAGGTCGGTTCGGATCTGCCGGCCGGCGTTGCCCTCGAACAGCACGTTGTCCGGGAGGACGACCGCTGCCCGCCCTCCCGGCTTCAGGCTCCGATAGATGTGCTGCAGGAACGCTAGCTGCTTGTTGCTGGTCGGGAACGTGAAATCGTCCCGCGTCGGAAGCCCACCACCTTTCTTTTTCCCGAATGGCGGATTGGTGAGAATGACGTCCGCCTTCGGCAGGTGCTGGCCCTCCGTCGACAGGGTGTTGCCGAGCCAGACCGGCCCTTTGTCGGTGCCGACAATGTCGTGCAGCATGCAGTTCATCAGGGCGAGCCGCTGCGTGTCAGGGACAAGCTCCATGCCGACAAAGGCGTTTCGTTTCTGGAACTCCTGCTGCGGGATTGAGAGATCAAATAGATCCCCGGTGTGTTGTTTGATGTAGCGGTCCGCAATGATCAAGAAACCCGCCGTGCCTGCTGCCGGATCCTGGATGACCTCGCCGGGCTGCGGCTGCATGACATGGACCATCGCGTAGATGAGCGCTCTGGGCGTGAAGTACTGGCCGGCGCCGCTCTTGAGCTCATTGGCATTCTTTTCCAGCAGCCCTTCGTACAGGTCCCCCAGACCGTCCTCCCGCGCCGAATACCAGTCGATCACGTCGATGGCGTCGATCAACTGCGCGAGGTGCCGCGGCTCCTTGATGCTCGTGCTCGCATTGCTGTAGATCGCGGCAACCAACGGATCCGACGCGTTGCCGAGCTGCACCAGCATCGACCGGTAGAAGGAGTGCTGCTCGACGCCGGTCTTGCGCTCGAGGTCCTCCCAGCGCAAACCGGCAGGCAGGCGGCCTTCCGTCTGCGTTTCCTTGGCCATCTTCAGGAAGAGAAGCAGCGTGAGCTCGGTGACGTACTGGTGGTAGGTGATGCCGTCGTCGCGCAGGATGTCGCACAACGACCAGAGCTTTTGAACGATGTTTTGGGTCGAAGCCATGAATTTCCGATTTCCGTGCCGCGATGATTCCGTCAGGCGGCGTCTTCCCAGACCGCCTCGGCGATGTCGCCGAGGACGGCTTGGGCGTCAGTTCCAAATACCTGCTGCAGATTCCGGAACCCGCCGGCGCTCTGGAAGGCGCCTTCCTCGAAGGTGGTCTCGTCGATGACGATCGAGCGCTTCATTTCCTTGGCGATGCGCTCCAGCCACTTTTGCTGCGGAAGCGACCAGGAACGCGATGCCAGGATCTTTTTGACCGCCCGATCGACCCGGGCCTCGAAGGGAATGAGCGGAGAGCCGATCGCAAGCTGCCGAATGTACCCGATGATGCTGGCGGCGATCTCCTCGTTCTTCGCCTCTCGCCAGGCGGACTGGATCGTTTTCTGGTCGAAATTTTGTTCCGCGAGGGCGATCTGCAGCTTCCGCAGGTCTCCCCGCGTGAGATCCCGGGGCCGGGTGACGGCAATCTGGAGCGCGGCGATCTGGTTGCGGTTTTCCTCGATGAACCGCCGGAAGGAGTCGAGGTAATCCTCCGGGCGCTTGGCGCTGCCGTAGCCGTGCTGGACCGAGACCAAATCGTCGTCGTGGGTGGAAACCACCTGACCGATCCCCCCGTTCCCGCCCAGTTGCAGGTTCTGCAGTGCGGAAAGCAGGGCCGGATGCGCGCGCACGAAGGCGCCCAGGCTCTCCGCGTCCATCGCCTTCCAGGTTTCCGGCAACTCGCGGGCGCCAAGGCCGGCGATCTGCTCCAGGCGCTCGATCGCGTCCCGGAGTTCCGGGTGGTCGGCAGCATTGCGTAGGGCGCGCTGGATGAGCTTGCGCACGCGCACGACGATCTGGTCGCGCACGTCGTCGGCGTGGCTGCGGCCCTCGCCGCTTCCGGGAGCCTGGTGGGATTTCTCGTCGGCGATCTCCGCGAAGAGCTGCGCGAGCGGAATTGCTACCGACTGCACCACCGGCTTCATCGTATTCACCGGTTCGAGCGCGTTGTAGATGTCCACCGCATCGAAGATCCGGAACACCTCTTTGTCGATTTCGGGGCAAAGCCGCGTCGCCCGCCCCAGCATCTGCTCGTAGAGGATGCGGCTGCGCACCCGGCGCAGGAATACGAGATTGCAGATCTCCGGCACGTCGATTCCGGTGGTGAGCAGATCGACCGTGACGGCAATCACCGGCAGGCGCTCGTTCTTGAACCGCTTGATCGCCTGCTCCGGCTTGTCCGTCCGCCCGGTGATTTTCATCACCGTCTTGTCGTCGATCGGGCCCCAGACGCCTTCGAGCGCGGTTTTCAGCAAGCTGACGACCAGGTCGGCGTGGTTGTCGTTGGCAGCGTAGATCAGCGTCTTCTTCTTGTCGGACGGATCGTCAAGCTGTTTGGCGAGCTCCTCGCACACGATCCGGTTGAAGTTCTCGGTGATGACGAGCCGGTTGAATCCGTCGATGTCGAAGTCGAGCTCATCGGGGAGCGTTGCCGTGTCCACGCCGCCGGTTGCCGACTGCACGACCTGGACCGTTTCGCCCTTGTCGAAGTGGATGCCCTTTTCCGCCAGTTGGGTGATGATCCGCACGGGCGGGTCGTGGTCGATGAGCCAGCCATCGATCACCGCCTCGCGGTAGGTGTAGGTATAGACGGGACGGCCGAAGATCTCCACCGTGTGCTGCGCCGGCGTGGCGGTGAGCGCCACCTTGACGGCGTCGAAGTAGTCGAGCACCCGCCGGTAGGACGAGATGTAGTCGGCCTCGGAGCGGATTGCAAGCTCCCCCTCTCCCATCTCCCGGTCCAGGATGTAGCCGCGGTGCGCTTCGTCGACGACGATGCAGTCGTAGCGGTCGATGGGGATATCCAGTTCGTCCCCGAAGAGCCTGCGTACCATCCCCTGGACGGTGGCCACGTGCACCTTGGTCGCTCCGTCCGGAGTGATGTCGGCAAGCTCCATGACCTCGTAGATCTCGGCGAAGGTGCGGTTTTGTTCCAGGCGCATGTCCTTGAACGTGTCCTGCGCCTGGGTCCCCAGGGAATTGCGGTCGACCAGGAAAAGGACCCGATTGAAACGCTTGGTCTTGAGCAGCCGGTAGATCAGTCCGACGATCGTGCGAGTCTTGCCGGTACCGGTCGCCATGGCGACCAGGCATTCGCGGCCACCCCCAGCGATCCGCGATTCGACGGCCTGGACGGCCTTGACCTGGTAGTCGCGCAGGTTGAGATACCCGAACGGCTCCGCCTGGAGCTTCGCTTCCGCGTGCGCCGGTTCCGACTCCAGCAGTTTCCGCAAGGCTTCGGGTGTGTGCCAGTCCGCCAGCGGGCGCGGGTGGTTGGTCGGGCGGCGCACGTCCCGGAACCAGATGCCGCTCTTGGTTTCCATCTGGCGGAAATACGGCCGGCCGTTGGCGGTGAACACGAACGGAATCCGGAAATGCCGGTTGGCCGCTTCCGGCTCGTGGGACGCCAACCAGCCAGGGAACGGCCCGGCTTGGTCCGGCGGCCGGGGGAGCATTTCCCCCGCCTTGATCTCGTAGCCCAGGCTGTAGCGCTCCGCCTGCGGGACGACCCCCGCCACCTCCAGGCCGTACTTCTTGGCTTCGACGACACCAACGGGGACGAGGCCATCGAAAAGGACGTAATCCGCCGGGCCCGAGGCGGTCGGCCACTCGGCGATCGCCTTGCATTTGCCGGCTTCCGGACGGGCGCCGTTGCTGTAACTCAGGTTCTCGCTGTCGGCCTGCCAGCCGGCCTCGGTCAACTGGACATCGATGATCGCGCGGGTCTCCGCCTCATCGAGCGCGATCGCCCGCGATGCGGCCTGTACGGCCTGCTCGACGGCGGCCGCTGCCGGCGCCGGCCGGGCCTGGGCCTCGGCCTGCAGCGCGGAGAGCACGGTTTCGTATTCGGCGATCGCCCGCTTGCGCTCTTCCTCCTCGGACCGGGCAAGTTCCGTCCACAGCGCCCGTTCTTCCTCGGCGCTTGCGGCCCGCGCCTCGGCCGCCTGCCGCTGCAGCCGTTCCGCATCGGCGATCTGGTAGGCGGCACGCGCTTCCTCCGCCTTGAGCGCCAGCGCCGAAGACAGTTCCGTCACCCGCGCTTCGTGATCGCGGCGCGGTGGTTCGACGAACGGCCCCGGCTGGAAAGTCCTGGGATCGGCTTTCCCGGTGGCGCGGTGGAACCAGATGGCAAGCTGCCGGGCGATCCGCAGCGCATCCTTCGCCTGCTGCGGCGTGGTCTCGTATTCATGGACCGCCCGGTTGCCTTCCCGCCGGAGGTGGTGGAAGAGATCCAGGGCGGTCCGGTCCAGGATGCTGCGCACCTGGAGCTCGCGCAGCAGGTCGGCGGTCGTCGTTTCCGGCGTTCGCTCGACCCCGACCATCGCCGCAATAGTCCGCACGACGAGTTCGGAGAACTGCCGCAGTTTGACGACCGTCGTATTCGGGTCATCGGGAAAGTTCCGCTCGGCCGCGGCGCACAGACGCAGCAACACCGGATCGTGCTGCCCTAGGAACGCGAAATTTTGCGATGCCGGTCCCGGGTCTCTCGTCATGTCGAACGCCGAACGTCTGGGTCCTTGTATCGTTGGGCACGGTGGCGAGGCAGCGTCGCGGGCTGCAAAAGCCTTCCGTTTCCCGCCCCTGCTCCGATGGGGGTGAACCATAGCATTAGAGGCAAGCGCCGGCGCAGACGCCATGAAAGACGGGCTGTTCCCAAGCCACACACCATTTCTGCCGTGGTTGCCGGGCGAGACCCTGTTTAGCCTTTGCAGCCGTCACCACCGACTCTGGGGCCACTCATCGTCCTGGAAATCGACGCAGATGCTGCTTGGCGGGCGGCGGGCCGGGGCGCAGCACGACTTCCCCAGTGCGATTGACGAGTTCGTACGCAGGACCGACGCCGCCTTCGGGACTGCCGCGACCATCGCCAAGGAACGAACCCTGCTGCGTTACTACCGGCCGTTCGTCCCGGCCCACGAAGTCGGCGACATCGTCCGAACCATGCGCGGCCCGTCCGTCGCGCACCTGAAATTTCGGCTGGGCCTGCTGACCAGCCGATTTCGGGCAAATCATCCGTTGAAAGCGTGCGAGACCTGCCTCCGAACCGATTGGGAGGAGCACGGTTGGGTCTACTGGCACCTACAGCATCAATTCCCGGGAGTCTGGGTATGCCCCTGGCATGGCCAGCCGTTGTTGACGTCAAAGCTGAAATCCACCGGTGTCGAGCGCTTCCAGTGGCACCTACCGGATGCGTCAGCGCTGACCGCCGGATGGTCTCCCGGGCCGGCTGGGTCCGAGTGGGCGCTTCTGCGCCTTGCCAATCTGACGGCGGGCTTGGTTGAACACCCTGGACCGGACGGGTGGCTTGATCCACCCGCAGTCCAAGCGGCGCTGCGCGCTCGACTAACGGATTGCCTTGCTATGGCCGCGGTGGGCGTGGCAGACTACTCATTTGCTGAAGAACCGAATCGCGCTAATTGACGCAGGCTGCGACAGGACTGCGTCATCCGCACTGAACTGAAACGCCGATAGTTGCTCAAAGAGGACCGATGGCCTCCTACACCTTCTTCTTCAACAAGCAGACCTTTGACGATCGTCGCAGCAATCTGTCGGCGGGCGACGACTGGATCGACTACCTCACCGGAGACGACAGGAGACCCTTGAACACGATGGGTGACGGCGATGAGGTGTTCGTTGTCGGTCTGCTGGATGGCAACGTGCGCCTTGGTGGTCGCCTGGTTGTCGATGGCAATCCAGTGCGACGGGCAGAGGCTGAGCTGAAGCTCGGGCGTGGCAACATGCGAGATGGCGTCATCTACCTCATCGGCAAGAGGGACCGTCTCGATAGGTTCCGTCCGAATCATTTCCTGGATGCATCCGTGGCACGGGCTCTGGACCTCTATACGAGCAGCGGGGAGCCTGCAAACGTGGACGGTCTGCGCGCTGGCAGTCCAGATCCCAACCAGTTCCGAACGCCGCTCCGCCTTTCGGTAGAGTCGGCCACGCAGCTGCGGCGCGCGCTCGAACTGGACACTAGCTCGTCGCAGCTAGCTGAGTCGGAGACTTCAGCGCGTTCGGAATCTGAAGAAGACTTCGAAGGCGACGAAGACGAAAGGCAGCAGAGGGCGATCAAGACGCGTCGTGGACAGGCCCGCTTTCGTGAGGCCCTGATGCTGGCGTACAAGCGGCGGTGTGCGATCAGTCGTTGCGCTGTCGAAGATCTGCTTGAAGCCGCTCACATCACGCCTCATGCCGAGCAGACCGACTATGCCGTATCGAACGGATTGCTGCTGCGTTCCGACCTGCACACACTGTTCGATCTCAAATTGTTGGCGATCGACGACCGTTACCGCGTCCGCTTGTCGGAGAAGCTTCGCAACAGCGAGTATTGGAAGTACCAGGGGCAGGACATCGCGATGCCTGATCGGGTTTCTGACAATCCGGATCGCGACGCGCTCGCACGGAGGTTGCGTGAGTTGCGGGGGCGATAGCCACGTGAGGTAGGGCTTCGCTGCTTGCTGCTGGCCGTGCAAGGAATCCGGTTGCTGGCGCCGCTTGCTGCCACGCTGTTCGTTTGTTCAGTGGCGCCAATTCTGAGCGAGGCGCCCTCTAAGCTGAGTTCGGTGCGACTAGCGGAGGAACTCGAACACGCGTACGGCTTTGCGGAAGGATTTCACCGTGCACAGCGCGCGGGACTTGCTTCCTCTATCGGCAGTTCAACTTGTTGTGGACAGGTCTTCTTAAATTACCCCACTCCGCCCGCGATCGATGCGCGTGCCTGGACAGACTCCAAAGAATTCTTGTCCTAGGGCTCGAATGGACAGACTTTCTTATTGGCATCATTTGTTCCGGCGGTTGCTGCCGGCCGAATTTTGGCCCATTGGGGTGGGCAGCAATGCGTCCATACGACGCGCGCAGGGTTGCTGTGCTTTCCGAAAGGGAGTTCGTCGTGAAAAAACTCGAAGTGTTTGATCCTGCCATGTGCTGCTCCACCGGCGTCTGCGGCGTGGACGTCGACCCGGTCCTCGCGCAGTTCGCGGCCGATCTGAAATGGGCGGCCGAGCGCGGCGTCCAGGTGTCGCGCCACAACCTCGGCCAGGAGCCCCAGGCGTTCGCCGCCAATCCGGCCGTGGTCAAGGAAATGGAGGCCGGGATGGATCGGCTGCCGGTAATCGTCATTGACGGCGCCGTGGTCACAACGGGCATGTATCCCTCTCGCGACCAATTGGCCCGCAAACTTGGCATCGATCTCCCGGCCGGGGACGAGCCGGCCGCGAAGGCGGGCTCCTGCTGCGCACCCAAGTCCGGTTGCTGTTGAGCGGGGCCGGAGATGCCCCTGCCGGAAGCGAACACACGCCACGTCTTTTTTACCGGCAAGGGTGGCGTCGGCAAAACGTCTCTTTCCTGTGCAGTCGGGCTCGCCTTGGCGGACAAGGGAATGCGCGTGCTGATCGTGAGCACCGATCCGGCGTCGAATCTCGACGAGGTACTCGGCGTCCCCCTGTGCGGATCGCCGACCGCTGTGCCGGGTGCTCCGGGGCTCTTTGCCCTCAACATCGATCCGGACGCGACCGCGGCGGCGTATCGGGAACGCATGGTGGGGCCGTATCGCGGGATCCTGCCCGAGGCCGCAATCCGGAGTATGGAAGAGCAGTTCTCCGGCGCCTGTACCGTGGAGATCGCGGCATTCGACGAGTTCTCCAAACTGATCGGAGATCCGTCGGCGACGGCGGACTTCGACCGCGCGATATTCGATACGGCGCCGACGGGCCACACGCTGCGGCTCCTGACCCTGCCGTCGGCCTGGGACGAGTTCATCGCTACTTCCACGGGCGGCGCGTCCTGCCTCGGTCCTCTGGCGGGACTGGAGAAACAAAAGGCCCTTTATGCGGCAACCGTGCAACGATTGTCCGATCCCGGCGAAACGACGGTTGTGCTGGTCGCACGGCCGGAGGGTTCCGCGCTTCGCGAGGCCGAGCGGACACGCGACGAACTATCCGAACTGGGGGTCTCCAACATCCGCGTCGCGTTCAATGGAATCTTCGCAACGGAGGAAACGGGCGACGCGGTGGCCAACGCCATGGCCCGGAAAGCATCGAGCGCGCTGGCTTCGATGCCCTCCGGATTGGCGTCGCTTCCTTCGGTCCGCATTCCTTTCGTGCCGAGGGGAACCGTGGGCCTCGACGCCTTGCGATCGCTTGGCCGGCCGTTCGACCGGGATTCCTTCGAGCCGCAGGCCCCAGCGGAAGCTCCCTTTGCCCTGCCGCCGGGACTCGGTTCCCTCATTGACGGAATGGCGTCCCGCGGCCGGGGCGTCGTGATGACCATGGGCAAAGGCGGCGTGGGCAAGACCACGGTCGCGGCTGCCGTGGCCCTCGCCTTGGCGAAGCGGGGGTATCCCGTCGTCCTCTCGACGACGGATCCCGCTGCGCATGTTTCCGATGCGGTCGGCGAGGTTGTGCCGGGTCTGGTCGTCGAGCGCATCGATCCGTCGGCCGAGGTCGAGAAATACACCTCGGAAGTATTGGCCCAGGCGGGACGAAAACTGGACGCTGCCGGGCGCGCAATGCTTGAGGAAGATCTGCGCTCACCCTGCACGGAGGAGATCGCCGTCTTCCGCGCATTCGCCAATACCGTGGATCGGGGGAGAGACGGGTTCGTCGTCCTCGACACGGCACCGACAGGCCACACGATTCTGCTCCTCGATGCTGCGGAGGCCTACCACCGCGAGGTATCCAGAACCCAGGGAGATCTGCCGGAAGCCGTCCGGGAACTGCTGCCAAGACTGCGCGATCCGGACTTCACCCGCGTGCTGGTCGTGACCCTCGCGGAGGCGACTCCGGTCCACGAGGCCGAGCGCCTGGAGGAGGACTTGCGTCGGGCAGGAATCAAGCCGTGGGCCTGGGTGATCAACCAGGCAATGCTCGCCAGTGGCACCTCCGACCCCGTCCTGGCCGAGAAGGGGCGCTCCGAGTTGCCATTCATCCGCGAGGTGAATGGCCGCTCCGCGAGGTGCGCGCTGATCCCTTGGCTGGTGAAGGATCCGGTAGGTCAGGAGGGACTGGCCGGCGCGCTTGGAACGCAAGGTTCGTAGAGGATGGGTTGGGAAACCGCCCATCGCCCGATGGGTGGGGCGCCATCGTTCTCACGGTGACATGGGAGCGGCGGAACTCGCCGCTTGCCAGATCTTTCTGATCGCAACCCGCCGGACGCGGGCTCGCGCAAAAGCGCGCTTGCCCCAGGGCGCACCGCCGGCGCACAGTTCGATGAGATGAGTGGCCGCGCCCAGGGCGCGGAATCCATGCCGATTCGGGGAGACTGCCATGCGCGTGCAAGACGAACTACAAGCGACCGTGGATGCGTTGACCCGGCCAGGACGAGGCATCCTGGCCGCCGACGAGAGCGCCCCCACGATCGCAAAACGTCTCCAGGCGGTGGGCCTGGAATCGACGCCCGAGATCCGCAACGCATATCGCGCACTGCTGTTGACGACCGCGGGTCTGGGCGAGTTCGTCGGCGGCGTCATCCTTTTCGAAGAAACGCTCGGGCAGAAAAACGCGGACGGCACGCCGCTGCCGCAGTGCGCAGCCCGTGGGGGCATCGTTCCGGGAATCAAGGTCGATGCGGGAAAGATTCCGCTCGCGCACGCGCCGGGCGATGAAATCACCCAAGGTCTCGACGGCCTCGCGAAGCGCGTGGAGGCATACAGGCAACAAGGCGCGCGCTTTGCCAAATGGCGCGCCGTGTACCACATTGCCGACCGACTGCCGAGCCGGCTCGCGATGGAAACCAATGCCGAGGGCCTGGCACGGTACGCGGCGATCTGTCAGGAATCCGGGGTCGTGCCGATCGTCGAGCCCGAAGTGCTGCTCGACGGTGACCATACGATGGAGCACTGTGCCGAGACGACCGAGGCAGTACTGCATGCGGTCTTCCACGCCTTGCATCGCCACCGCGTGGTCCTCGAGCACATGCTGCTGAAGCCGAGCATGGTGTTGCCGGGAAAGGAAAACGCCCGGAAAGCGCTGCCCGCCGAGGTTGCGGAATGGACCATCCACGTTTTGCGGCGTACGGTACCGGCGGCCGTACCCGGGGTTTATTTCCTTTCGGGCGGACAGACGCCGCGGGAAGCGACGGCGAACCTCGACGCGATGAACCGGCTGGGACCGCAGCCGTGGCATCTGCGCTTTTCCTATGGGCGCGCCTTGCAGGACCCGGTGCTGCGCGCGTGGCGCGGCCAGCCAGCCAACGCGTCGGTTGCCCAGCAGGCGCTGCTCGCCCGCGCACGGTGCAACAGCGCGGCGAGCCAGGGGCGATACGAGGCCGCAATGGAACCTGTTGCCGAGTAGGAAGCGCGCATCGGACCGGCGACGCCGAATTTCCGAATCTCCCGCCGTCCTCCGGACCCGCCTACTTTCGCAGGCGATATCCCGTCCGGAAGATCCACGCGACGATGGTCAGGGTGACGACGGAGAACGTTCCGATCATCACCACGCTGGTCGTGAGGCTGACGTCCCCGTGCTCGTAGAAGCTCCAGCGGAAGCCGCTGATCAGGTAGACGACCGGGTTGATCATCGAGACCCGGTACCAGAATGGCGGAAGCATCTTGATCGAATAGAAGCTGCCGCCCAGGAACGTCAGCGGCGTAATGATCAGCAACGGGATCAGTTGCA
>JAKBZN010000046.1 GCA_021842465.1 Pseudomonadota bacterium | reverse complement strand
CGGGCTTGCTCCCCGCGACCGCCGCCGCAAGCGAACTCGCATTCGGATCGGTATCGCAATCGGGACAGAAGCCGACCTGGGCCGCATTCGTCCGCACCGCAGCCCACTTTCCGTACGCCGCGGCGAGTTTGCGCAGCAGTTCCTTGGACGGAAGCGACTCGAAAGCGAGCCACCGGAGGCCCGCGATAAGCGGCCTCTTCGCCCCCGGGAGACGGACAACTATCGTCATTGCAGCCCGCCGATCGGAATCGAATGCAGGCGACGGCCATGCGCAAGCAGAACCGTGCCGGCATCGATCGAGACCACGCGCCATCCGCGGAGAACATCGCCGCGACGAACCGCAATCACCGAGCCGTCGATCGAAATCCTTGCGAGAAATTGGCCGTCGTACGCCTCGATCGCCACAACCTTGGCATCCTCGATGCCTGGCACATGGACCGGCGCCGCCGCAACGGAAGCCGGCGCGGCGTTACTCGTCGTTGGCGGCATCGCGCCGGCCGGCATCGCACCGAACATTCCGGGCGGCTGCCCAGGCATCCCCATCCCGACGCCGGGCGCGGAGGATCCGTCGTCCTTCAACTCCCGCAGCTGCTTTTTCGCCTTCGCAATCGCAATCTCGGACTGCAGCACGGACAGCTCTTGCGCCGCGGCGCCGGGATCCTGCCCGACATCGTCGCCCGGCGCCTGGGCAACCGCCGCCCCAGCAAAAAGAATCAAGCCGGCGGCCCCGATAAATTTCCGCATTGCGATCTCCTAAAGAACGTGTGCCGTGATGACCACAGCCATGACGACGTCCGACGTTTGCGCGTCAACCCCGCCGCCCGGAATGGGGTTGTAGGGACTCCCGACGCCGTTGTTCGTCACCTGCGCCGCACGCTGCCGGAAGCCGGTCAGTACGAGCGTTTGGTTCGGTTTGAGCGAAACCGTCTGCTCGAACGTGGCGCTCTGCACGTCGGGCAGCTGCACGCTCGATCCATTCGACGTGAACGTCGTGATATCCAATAGATCCGACGTTGTCATGTTGAAGTTGAGCATCACCTTGCCGTTGACGATCTTCGGCAGGAACGACCCCGTAAAGCCGACCGTCACCGCCCCCGGCTGCAGAGTCGTGCCGGCCGCGATCTGCGTCGAGAGAGCCGTTTCCGACTGCAGATAGGACACGGTCCGCGCCGATTGCAGGGCCATCATCTGCCCATTGGGCGTGATGCCCGAATCACTCACGACTTGCGATACGCTTCCCAGCGTCGAGAGCGCCTGGATCGCCGATGCACTACCCGAGTACGGGCCGGTAAGGATGTTCGCGCCCAGGGTCATCGGCGACGATGCGCTCAGGATCGTCGGAAGCCCTGTTCCGACAATCGAGGACTTGATGCTGCTCGCCGCCTGCGCGAGGTTCAGGTCGATGCCATAGTTGTCCTCGCGCGTGAGCTTGACGTTGTAGACATGGACATCGATGGACACCTGGCGCGACAAGACCGACGAAATCTCGTCGACCCACTCGGCAACCGCCTTGATCTGCGGCGGCGTGCCCGTCACGGTGATCGCCCCCAGCGTCGGATCAACCACGACGCGCGCACTGCCGGCAATCGCCTGAACCGTTTCCCGAATCCCCTTCCAGTAGTCGAGGTTCGACCGCGTACTCATTTCCGTCTCGCCGCCGGCAGCCCCGGAAGAACCGCCGCCGGACGCTCCGCTCATCGAAACGGCGCCGCCGCCCATCGCCGAGCCACCCATCGACGAGCCCGCCCCGCCCATCGACGAGCCACCAGCGCCTCCGCCGCCCATGGTCGAGACCATGCCCATCATCATCGACTTCCCGGACAGCAGCGGGAGCGTGAATATCCGCGATTCCTGATTGAAGAAAATGACGACACCATCGCGGTAGCGCCACCAGACGCCCGCCCGGTTCGCCACGATGTCGAGAAGCCCTTTCAGCGTCCCGGAGTAGTTGATCTGCCCCAGTTCATGGCCGCCAGCGCCTCCGCTGCTCGCGGCCATGAATACCGGCGGAGCCGGAATCATCGCGCGGTGATACGAGCCGGCGCTGTCGCCAAGCGGCGGGGTGCCCGCCGCGGCGGGGGTGCCTGGGAACATCGGCATGGCGCTGCCGCGCGCCGATCCGCCCCTCGCCGCCGCCCCCATCACGTCGACGCGAACCGGGACGCCGGTATTGTCGGTAATCCACTGAGCGATGTCCCCAAGCGTTCCCGCCGACTCGGCCTTGAACACCACGGGCTTCTGAAAAATCTGCGGCTGCTGCCGCGTGACCGCAATCCGGTCACCCAGGATCCACGCTCCAGGGTGGGACGAAACGACTACCCCTTGAGGCAGCGACTTCTCGGCGGACCTCGCCGCGGCGTTGATCGAGTCGCTTTCGTGCTGCGCCTGTTCGATACCGGCACAACCGGAAAGGAAAGCGGCGGAAACGGCTACCGCGAGGAGGGAAAACGAGAGCTTGCGCATTGGAGCCGATCCTTACTTGGCGTCCGACGCCATTGACGACGCCGAACGATGGATAACCGCGGTTTTGTTCGCCAGATACAGGTCCGCGCGAACGTCGATCCCCGTCTGCGCGATCGCCTGGATGACGTTGGAGACGGCAACTTGGAAATCGCCGGAGAACGACGACGGCGCAGGCACGACCCAGTCCGTCGGCAGGTTCCAGATGACCGTCCATCCGGCGCGCTTCCCCCACGCGATGATCTGCGGGGAGAGAGCCAATCCGGCCTGCAGGTCAAAGTGGGGGGCCGGAGCCGCGGCGGGCGCGGCGGGATGGGCGGCAACCACCTTCGGGGCGACTGCACCAGCCGGCCCCTCGATCGTCACCATGCGCGCGTTCCAGTCGATCGTGCCGGTCCATCCATGATCGCGGGCGATTTGATCGAGGTCTTGCGACCACGACATGCCAGTACCCCATGAAACCGGCGTCGACTCATCGACGCGAAGCGTGCTCGACACCCAGGATCGGGGCATGATCATTTGGAGGGCCATCCGCAGCGGCACCCCCCGACCGAATCCCGCATGCGCGAAGGAGCCGCCGGATGGGGCGCCGATCTGCACAAGCCCGAAAACCGGCCCGGCCGGGACGGAGTCCGCGACCACCGGCCGATCCGATTCGACAACGACACTCTTGCGCCCGATCCGCGCATGCGCGCGCGCTGCTCGTAGTACCTGCGTGAGCGCCTGCAGCCGGCTTTGTCCGGTTCCCCAGGTCGCCCGGGCCTGCGGATCGACGTGGATCGTGTCGATCTGCGCATCGAACATGCCATCCGGCAAGAGCCGCAGAATCGCCGAGCTCAGCCGCTCCGGCGACGAAGGGGGAAGCGGCGCCGCGCTCTCCCAGGCCGCCGCGTTGGCACCGGGCAGGAAACGCACCACTTCATTGCCCTGCCCCGCGGGGAGCGCCGGGCGTGGCGCGGGCGCGGAGGTCGCCATCACCACCTTCTCCGCGTACGGCTTCGCGAGAGCCGCCACCGGCACCACGGACGAGGCGAGCACAGCCCCCACGGCAATCGGGGCGATCGGCGTCGAAGCCACTTTCGGAGCCGCCGCGGCGCGCGAGAGCACGACCGCCCTCCCGGTACGCGCCGGCGCGGCGCGCAGCACGACCTGAATCGTGTTGCGATCCCACCGCGGGACAACCTTGATCCCCATAGGGGAAAGCGCCTGTTTCAGGACGGCCATCCAGTCCTGCCCGGCCGGCCAGGAAACGATCCAGTTTGTCGGGATGCGCTCGTCCAGTTCGATCGCGTACGGGCGCGGGATAATCCGCGACAGCGCGGTTTCGATTGGCGCGCTGCCCAGCGGAATGCCGCTACCGACGCTCCAGACCGGCGGAGGAGCGGGGGGCGCGCCCCAAAGATCCTGCATGGTTACGGCCGATGCGGCGGTGGACATGGCGCCAAGCGCCGCAAGAATCACAACTCTCATGGTGCATTTTTCTCCGTTGCGCATCATTGTATCGCCGCGCGGCGAATGCGATCAATACTGTTGTCGATCTTCGGTGCCTGGTCCGCTCCAACGCGAACGACGACGGCCCGGTAGCCGCTCGAGATCAAGTCGATCTCCCGCGGCTCGCCATGAATGACGAGGTACGGCTGGCTGATCTGAAACGGCACCGGCACGCCCGCCACGACGATCGCGGGGACGATCTGCTGCGGGCGCATCTGCAGGTAGGTCTTGCCCTTCATCGAGAAAACCTGCACCGGGCTAATCGCCCGGTCCCCGCTGACGAGCCAGTTCCAGTCCGCCCCGATGTCGACGGGAGAGGCCGCGGGTCGCGGTGCGTACTTGTTGGCGCCGACCGCCTCCGATCGCGGCAGCGCGGCACAGCCGGACAAGGCAAGAAGCGCCGCCAGAACAAGAGAAAAACGTCGCGTTGGCATGGATGAGTTACCTCGTGTTGGCGATCGGCGGGACCTCGATCGATCCCGTCGTAACGATTGTGAGCAGCTGCCCGGCATTGATCGTGATGTTGGGCTTGACCGAATACTGTCGCTGCAGCTCTTGATTGGCCGTGTTGACGATGACCTGCGCCCCGTCCATCATCGGCGAGACCGTCGTCCCCATCAGCGTGCCGGTGTACTGCTGCGGCGAGAGCCGGTCCATTTCCACCGTTTCAAGGGCCAGCAGAGTAGAAATGCCCATGCGCTTCCAGAAGTGCGTGTGCAGATCGCCCTCGACGCCGGCGCGGCCCAGCGCATCGGACGC
Organism: Pseudomonadota bacterium; assembly: GCA_021842465.1. Taxonomy (GTDB): domain Bacteria; phylum Pseudomonadota; class Gammaproteobacteria; order Burkholderiales; family Burkholderiaceae_F; genus GJ-E10. The sequence continues at coordinate 3,609 of JAKBZN010000046.1, read as the reverse complement.
GCTCATGTTGCCAAGCGACACGATGCCGCCAGAGGGCGTCACCAACGTATCGAACGCCATGAACACGCGGTCCTGTCCGTCCTGCACCGCCGACTTGTAATTGCCGCGCAACACGGACCCGGCCGGGATCACGAGTTGCGTGCCGTAGCGCGAGTCGTAGATGTCTTGCGTCACCCGCGCCGTGATTGATCCCGGCAGCTGCGTATCAACCGCCGAGAGAAGCACGCCGTTGATGACGGTGCCAGGCGCGATCCAATACTCCCCATTGGCGCGCACCGCGGTCTTGTCCGTCTTGGCGAGCATCACCGCATCGTCGTGCGCGGCGATGAGCGGCGCATCCAGAGCGCTCGGGGCCTTTTTCTGCTGAGCCGCCTGAACGGTCGGACGCGCTTGCGCGACGCCTACGGGCGCCGGAGCCGGCCGGTAGAGCGGCACGGCACCGCCGGCTTGCCGTGGCCCGCCGGTTCCATTACCGGAATCCACGTTGTACATGACGAACGCCGCGCCACCCGATGCCGACGGCGCTCCAGGCACGCCGCCAGATGCCATCCCGCCACGCGAAAAGGACGACTGCGCAGAAACCCGACCATTGGGGTAGATGGTCCGCGCCGCGCGCTCATACCGATCGAGCTCCATTTGCGCAGCTCGCTGCTGCAGCGGAGTCTCCGGCGGCAAGGCCGGCATCTTCGGAGCGTCCACCCGCGCCTTTTCCGCCTTCACCAGCGCACTCTTCGTCGCCGCGGCCGGATCATCGACGCGGGCTTGCAGCGCCTTCGCCGCCGCCTCCAATTGCTTGTCCTGCTTGCTCTTGTCGATCTTGGCTTTCCCGAGATCCGGCCCCTTGGCGACGAATAGCACCAGGACAAATACAGCCAAGACGCCGACGACGACCCACGCAATCAGTTTTCGGTCGAGCTTGAGGCGGGGCGCGTTCGCCATTACCGCGCCTCCGGCCCGGACCCGGCGGCCATCACGACCTCCTCCTTGCCGAGCTTGAGCACGAACCGATCCATCAGGCGGTTCACGAGGAGCTGCGTACCATTGGCATGCACCGTGTAATTCACGATCTCGAGGCCGTTGGGGCCATCGGAGAAGACTGCGGGCAGCTCACGCAGCCCGGGCCGGAACTGGATCCAGGTGAAGCGTCCGTTGTCCCAAACCGCCGCCGGCGCAAACGGCGCATCGCCAACGACCTTGACCACCCGGTAGCTGAAATTCGGATCGCCGTTGAAGAGCGGCGCCTGCGATTTCAGATCCCCGATCACGCTTTGCGCGCTGTCGCTCTGCTGCGCGGAACCGGGCGCCTTGTAAATGCCGCCCGAAAAGTCGCCCGCGGCAAGGTCGCCAGACGGAAGCGACCACGAAACGCCCTGGTACCAATCGTCCTGCGACGGCACGATCCGCAAGTAGTAGAGGTGCTTCGTCGTGATCACCGTTGCAACCGACGCCACTGGCGCGGTCAGCTTGAGCATCGCCACCCCGGAAGCGGAGTCGACATGCAGCTGCACGGAATCCGGGCTCGATACCGCGAACTCCCGGATCGGCTCGCCCGACGGGAACTGGAATGTCGTGAACATGCCCTGCCGGATCGGGATCGTGTAGACCGCGTGCGGCGCCCACGTCAGCGTGACCACGCCGGCACCGCCAGCTTGCTGAATCGACGCTCGCGCGAGCCGGTCGGCAAGCGCGGACAGCGGCGACGCTGCTTCCGGGACAACCGCCTTAAAACTCTGATCTTGCGGCGGCGCGGCCATGCCGGACGCCGGCAGAAGACCAGAGAGTGCTACGAGGAGAAGGTGTTTGCGCATGACGTTCCGCATCGAAAAGTGGCGCTACGAAGAGGCACCAGAGGCGCCGGATGCCTTCGAGACCTTGAAGTCGACGATCCAGAGACCGATCGGGTTTTTCAGCACATCCTCGCGAGTCTGCGGCGGGATGAACGCCCAATACACGGTCAGCAGCCAGTCCTGCGTCGTCTCCCGTCCGTCGACCAGCATCGTCGTTTGGACCTGGGCTACCACGCCGTTTTGCGTGCCGGCGACCGGAGTCACGCCCTGAATCGACACATTGCGAACCGCGCCGGGGTTCTTGGTGAGGATCGAGTACGTCCCGTCTTGTTCACGGAAAGCTCGAAATTCGGCGATGGCGTTTTTCCCGCGCAAGAAAAACTGCGCCTCGGGATCCGTCGTGCCAAACGTGTACTGGTTGATCGACAGGAGGTTTTCGATCCACTCGCGCACGAAGTACAACTTGACCCGAGCATCGGGCAAGAAGCCCGCCATCGGCTGCTGCTGCGGCACGACAACAGCCCCGGTAGTCCGGTTGACCTCGATCACGTACGGGATCGTCTTCTTGAGCGGCATCAGGAACAGCAGGCTGCCGGCCGCCGAGGCGGCGGCGATCGCTGACGCAACAACCGCCGTCTGCATTCGGCGATTGACGTTGAGCAGAACCTGCCTGGTGTCAAACACCTCCTCGCGAACGTCCGTCGGCGGACGCAATGGCTTCGCTTTCCCCACCTGGATCTCCGATAGATACCGCTATACTCCACAGATGCGCAACAGTCTACACCAAACCGCGGGGATGCGGTAGGTTCGGAAGATGGTGGAAACGGGCATTCCCGTAAGGATCCCCGCCACCCGCCTGCCGTCAATCCGCGCACTCCAGGACAGGAAAGAGAAATGCGAGTCACGAATAGCGTTACAGCGTTGATGCTGGGCACGGGGTTGGTCGCCCTACTCTCCGCGTGCGGCGGCGGATCTTCCGCCGCGACATCGGCCCTATCTGCGGCAACCGCCGCCACGTCGACCTCCGTGGTGACGTTTGCCGGAAGCGTGACGAACCTGGCTTCGGGCGGCAGCCTGACGCTGGAGGTCAACGGCGCGAACCCGCAAGTGGTGTCGTCGAATGGGATTTTCAGCTTCACGGTGCCGGTGGCTTCCAGCGGGAGCTACGCCGTCTCCGTGAGCACGCAGCCCGCGGGCCAGGTCTGCTCGTCCCAACTGGGCGCGGTTGCTGCCGATGGTGCGCAGACCGTGACGGTGAACTGCGTGCCGTCGACGTACGCCCTGAGCGGGACGGTGACGAACCTGGCGCCGGGTGCGGTCCTGACCCTCGCGAACGGCGCGGATTCGCTCGTCGTGTCCGCGAGCGGGCAGATCCAGTTCAAGCCGGTCGCGCTGAACGGCGCCTACGACGTGCTTGTGAGCACGCAGCCCGCGGGCCAGACTTGCACCGTGAACAACGGCAGCGGCACCGGCGTGACCGCGGCGGTCAGCAACGTCTCGGTGATCTGCTCGAACCTGGCCGATACGGTCGGGGGCACAGTGACGGGCCTGCCGGCCGGCGACCAGGTGGTGCTCGAAGACAACGGCGACACGACCGATCTCGTGACGGTGACGGCCAACGGCGCATTCCAGTTCAAGACGCCGGTCGCCAACGGCGCGAACTACAACGTCACGATCGCCTCGCACACGCCTGCAGCCGGGTGCTCCGTCTCCGGCGGAAGCGGCGTCGCCGCAGGGACCAACATCGCTTCGGTGGTGGTGACCTGCGGTACTCCGAAGATCACGAACCTGTTTTCGTTCGCCAACTCCAACAGCCCGCCAT
>JAKBZN010000023.1 GCA_021842465.1 Pseudomonadota bacterium | reverse complement strand
AGCCGAAACCGAAATCATGGGTCGGACGCAATTCGCTGTTCAAATCGACACCACCCAAAAACGCCTGGAAACTCGCATGAATACTCGTTCTCCGCGATTTCTAGGTCACTTTAACCGGACAGCGGTGATCTTTCGCGCATGATTTACGACTATGGGGGCGCTTGGGGCATGTCCGGTTCGCGGCATCACGCCGAAGCCCGGACTCGACCCTCTGCGGCCCATTCCGCAGGTCCGCTTCGGGCTGGCTGACTACGCTGCTTCGAGCGCTTTCTCCCGCTCCGCATATGGCCGGATCTTTCGCAACTCGGCGGCAATCTCGTCACGCGCTCGTTCCATATCGAAACGAACCTGCCCCCTGAGCCACCAGCCATCGGAAAGACCGAAGTAGCGGCACAGCCGCAGGTCCGTGTCGGCCGTAATGGCGCGACGGCCAGCGACGATTTCACCGATTCGCTGTGCCGGTACGCCGATATCCTTCGCCAACCGGTATTGGGAGATCCCCATCGGCTTGAGGAACTCCTCCAGCAACATTTCCCCTGGACTAACCGGCGGCAATCTCTTGCTCTTGCTCATGACGAATCTCGTTCAGTGGTAATCGACGATCTCAACATTCGTAGCTCCTTGCGCGGTCCACACAAAGCAGATACGAAACTGGTCATTGATGCGAATACTGTGCTGTCCCTTGCGATCCCCGGCCAGCGCTTCCAGACGGTTTCCGGGTGGAACTCGCAGATCATCCAGTGAATCCGACCACGCCAGCTGCTCGAGCTTGCGGCGGGCAACCGCTTCGATATTCCGGAACCGCTTGACCCGCTCGCGATGAAAGAGCTTCTGCGTGTCCACGCAGCGGAACGACTGGATAGCCATGCGAAATAATAACGCGTTGCGTTATTAGCGTCAAGCGTGATTATTCATGAAGTGCCGTGCGATGTCCGCTTCGCGCAGGTCAATTTCGCGTCGACAACTACCGCAAGTGGCCAGGGCCCGCCTCCCGATGGGACTGCAATTTGCCGTCGGGTCACCTAGGAGTCTGCGCGGCAGAAGGATTGGGCGGGGATTGGTGGCGGTGGGATGCTTGATCGCCCCTCGCCCGCGTAGCGGGAGAGGGGAGGGGGTGAGGGCCGGCGAGATCGGGGGTAGACAAGCGATTCGTGATGGGCGTTAATCGGCCCATGACGACGCTACCGAGCTACCAGCCGTACGAGCCGCGCCAGCAGCAGTTGCTGCCCTCGGCGCTGCAGGAATGGCTTCCCGAAGGGCACCTGGCCTACTACATCGGCGATGTGGTGGACGGTCTCGATCTGAGCGCGTTTCATGCCCGGTACGCGGGTAGAGGCCCGCGCAACCAGCCTTTTCACCCAGCGATGATGGTCAAGGTGCTGGTGTACGGGTACGCGACGGGGGTGTTCTCGTCGCGGAAGCTCGCTCGCAAGCTGCACGAGGACGTGGCGTTTCGGGTGCTGGGAGCGGGGAATTTCCCTGCGCATCGGACGATCAGCGATTTTCGGGCGCTGCATCTCAAGGAGCTTGCGGCGCTTTTTGTGCAGGTGGTGAAGCTGGCGCGCGAGTGCGGGCTGGTGAAGCTCGGGACGATTTCGGTGGACGGCACGAAGGTGAAGGCCAACGCCTCGCGGCACAAGGCGATGAGCTTCGAGCGCATGCAGCGGGCCGAGGCCGAGTTGAAGAGCCAGATCGACGGGTTGCTGGCGCGTGCCAAGGCGGCGGACGAAGCCGAGCGCAACGAGCCCGAGCTCGATGTTCCGGCGGAGATTGCGAGGCGCCAGGACCGGCTGGAGGTGATCCGGGCGGCGCGCGAGCGGCTCGAGGCGCGCCAGCGCGAGGCCGACGCGGCGCGGGGCCGCTTCGAGGGCGATGAGCGCAAGCCCCGGGACGGGGACGGCAACCCCAAGGGCGGGTCGTACTCGCGGGACTTCGGGGTGCCGGCGCCCAAGGCGCAGGAGAACTTCACCGATCCCGAGAGTCGGATCATGAAACGTGCCGGGGGCGGATTTGACTATTGCTTCAACGCGCAGGCGGCTGTCGACGATGCGGCGCACATCATCGTGGCCGCAGAACTCACGAACAACGGCTCCGATGCCGGGCGCCTGGCCCCGATGCTCGATGCGGTACACGCCAACACGGGAGAACATCCCGGGCAGGTACTGGCAGACGCCGGGTACCGTTCGGAGGCCACATTTCAACAGCTGCAGGACCACCCGAGCGAGCTGATCGTCGCCCTTGGGCGCGAGGGCAAGGCCCAGGTGCGGATCGATCCGCAGCGCCGGCCGCTCACGGCGCAAATGGCCGCCAAGTTCCAGTTGCCCCAGACGCAGCAGGCCTACCGGCGCAGGAAATGGCTCTCCGAGCCTCCCAATGGCTGGATCAAGAACGTGCTGGGATTCCGGCAGTTCAGCATGCGCGGCCTCGCCAAAGCCCAGGCCGAATGGAAGCTCGTATGCGCGGCACTGAATTTGCGAAGAATGGCAAAAATGCCGGTTTCGTAGGATCCGCCAAGAGTCAGAGGGCCGCCGCGCCAAACCCTCGCACACAGCCTCTCCAAAGCGCCCACCCTCACCCCGGCCCTCTCCCGCGTAGCGGGAGAGGGGGAACAGCGCTACCCGCTACTCCAAAAGCGGTCTACCGCGCAGACTCCTAGCCCGCCATCTCGATCGCCTCGCAGAATGCGCGGGTGAGCGGCGATTGCGGCCGTTCCCGCAGGTGCAGCAGGAACAGCGGCCGCACCAACGGAACCGGCTTGGGACTGCGGAGCGCCTTGACGGTGCCCAGCATGCGCAATTCCCGGACCACGCGCAGCGGCACCAGGGCGACCCCGGCCCCCGCCGCCACCGCCTGGGCGATGCTTTCGTTGCTTCCCAATTCCACGGCTCGCCGCGGCACGACGCCCAGCGCCGCCAGGACCCGGTCGGCGACCTCGCGGGTGCCGGAACCGGCTTCGCGCAAGAGCCAGGTCTGCGCCGCCAGTTCCGCCACGCTCGCCACGCGACGCCGCGCCAGGGCCGCCGTGCCACACGCGACGAGGCTCAACTCGTCGTCGCGCCAGCGCACCGCCTCGATGCGCGGATCCTGCACTGGGCCCTCCACGAGCGCGACGTCGATCTCGCAATTGACCAGGGCGCGACTGATCGTCTGGGTGTTGCCGACCTGCAGGCGCAGCTGGGCGGGATCGTGGCGTTCAAGAAACCGCGCAATGTAGGGCGGCAGCCAATAGCCCGCGACGGTGGTACTCGCACCGACCGTCAGCAGGCCCCGCTTCCGCCCGACCCGCGCCCGGATCTCCTCGATGGCGGCGCCTTCGAGCGCGAAGATCCCGCGCGCGTGCTCGAACAGCGCCTGACCTGACTCGGTGAGGTGCACGCCGGCACCCGGCCCGGCACCGCCCTTCGCCGCCGTACCGCGCTCGATCAAGGGAAGGTCGAGCTGCTGCTCCAACTCGCGCACCGCCTTGGACACCGCCGGCTGGCTGATGTGGAGCGACAGCGCGGCACGAGTGAAGCTGCCCCGCTCGGCAACGGTGAAAAAGACCCGCAGGTGGTGCAAATTCATTCGCATAACTTATTTTCATGCATTCGTGAAAATAATGTTTTTGAATTATGCGTCGCATCCTCCTAGTCTGTCGATCGAGAAGAAATCCATCCGGGAACGAACGATTCCCGGAGTTCCGATGCCGGAGGCCGCATGACCAAAACCAACGCCGCGGGGTTGCTCCCCGGAATCCTCCTCGCCGCCGTGGTCGCCGCCGCCGGCGTCGCCGCGTCGAACATGCCGTGGGCCCTGCATCTGGGCCTGAGCGCCCTCACCCTCGCAATCGTGTTCGGCATCGTGGCCGGCAACACCATCTTCCCCCGGATCGCAGGTCATACCGCGATCGGCGTGGATTGGAGCAAGAGCACCTTGCTGCGCCTGGGCATCATCCTTTTCGGCCTGAAGATCACCTTCGCGCAAATCATGGCAGTGGGATGGGCGGGCATCCTCATCGACGTCATCATGGTGACCCTGGTATTTACCTTGTCGGTGCAGCTGGGCACGCGGGTGTTCGGCCTCGATCGCCAAACCGCCGCCCTGATCGGCGCCGGCAGCGCGATCTGCGGCGCGGCCGCGGTGATGGCCACGGAACCGGTGGTCCGCGGCCAGGCGCACAAGGTTTCGGTCGCGGTCGCGACCGTGGTCGTATTCGGCACGCTCGGGATGTTCCTCTACCCGCTCTTGTTCCCGTATCTCCACGTGTCGCAGCACGTCTTCGGCATCTACGCCGGTTCTACCATCCACGAAGTGGCCCAGGTCGTCGCGGCCGCCAAGAGCGTCGGCGACGAAGCCGCGGCGACCGGCGTCATCGAGAAGATGATCCGCGTAATGCTGCTCGCACCCTTCCTGCTGATCCTCTCGGCCACGCCCCAGGCGGAGGCCGCCGGTCATGCGCATCACGCATCGGGCAAGCCCAAGATCGTCATTCCCTGGTTCGCGGTGCTCTTCATCGTCATGGCGGCGGTCAATTCGATGCACATCATTCCGGCAGCGATCGCCCATGTGCTGATCCAGGTCGACACCGTGATGCTGGCAATGGCGATGGCCGCGCTGGGCCTGCGCACCCACGCCGGCGCAATCAAGCAGGCCGGCGTCAAGCCGCTGCTGCTGGCGCTCACGCTCTTCGCCTTCCTGATTACCGGCGGATGGGTCGTCAACCGGACGGTGATGCACCTGCTCGGCTGAGCACAACGGTCTGCCGCACCATCGACTTCCTCTTGCGTCTCTCCGGACGCAGCTCCGGACCGGCATAGCCGGTCCGATTTTTTTGCGGATTCCCGCGATTCCGCGCCCTAAGCCCCGCCCTCGTCCATCTGCGCGGAGGCGGGGGCGCATCCCGGCTCCGCGAAGAATCGCCGCACGTCCTCCTCATCGCGCGTGCGCCGGAACGGCGGCAGGCTCGCCAGCACCGCTTTGCCGTAGGACCGGCGAAGCACCCGCTCGTCGAGGATCATGAGCACGCCGCGATCGGTCTCGTCGCGGATCAGACGCCCGGCGCCCTGGCGCAACAGGGTGATCGCCTGCGGCAACTGGTAGTCGAGGAACGGATCGCGTCCGAGACGCTTGAGATACCGGCTGCGCGCTTCCACCACCGGGTCGTCGGGCGGCGCGAAGGGCAGCTTGTCGATCGCGACGAGCGACAGCGCCTCGCCCCGGACGTCGATTCCCTCCCAGAAACTCATGGACCCGACCAGCACTGCGGCCCGCGCTTCGCGGAACGTCTCCAGCATCGCCCGGCGGCTGCGCTCGCCCTGCACGAGCAGCGTGAACGCGTCGGGAGCCTCCGCAGCCATCCGTGCCCGCAAGGACCGGGCAACCCGTTCGACCGCGCGCAAGGTCGAGCAGAGGATGAACGCGCGCCCGCGGCTCGCGCACAAGGCCGGCCAGCACGCCTGCGCGACGCGTTCCGGAAAATCGGTTGCGCGCGGATCGGGCAAGGTCTGCGGCAGATAGAGCAAGGCCTGGTTGGGATAGTCGTATGGGCTGTCCCAGCGCGCCGTCCTGCTGCCGCGCAGACCCAACTCGTCGAGGAACGGCTCGAAACGGTTGGCCGTGGTAATCGTCGCCGAGGTAAGAATCCACGCCTGAGGCCGCTCCTCGCGAGCGCGTATGAACGCGTCGGCGCAATGGAGCGGCGTGGCGCGGAATTGCGCACCGTGCGTACTGACCCCGACCCAACGAACGAATGCTTCGGGCTCATCCGGCTGGGTGGGCATGCCATCCGTCTCGTCCCCGTGGTCCGATTCCCCGGCTTTTGGGTCGGGCGGCGCCGGCATCCAGCCGCGCACGAGCGCGCGCAGCGCACGGACTCGCGGAACCAGCACATCGAGTTCCGGGTCGCGCCCGCGGTTGGCCTCCAAGGCTCGCTCCAATGCCGCCAGCGCCGGATCGAGCGCGCCCAGCGCATCGGCCAACAGCGGCGCATGGGCCACCCGGTCGTAGGCGACACGCGGCGCGCGCTCCGCGCCGCTGCGCGCCAACGCCAGGCGCACCGTCCTGCCGGCCGTGTCCAGAGCCCGCACCAGATCGGGCCAGGATGCGCCGTCCCGTGCAACCTGCAGGCCGGCGCGCAAGCTGTCGGCGCCGAGTTCGGCGAGCTGCTGCAAGGACCAGTGCTCGCCGAAGAAATCCCCCGCCGCACGCGCCAACTGATGCGCTTCGTCGACGATCACGGTATCGGCATTGGGCAGCAGTTCCGCCTGGGTCGATTCGCGCAGCGCCATGTCGGCCAGCAGCAGATGATGGTTGACCACCACCACGTCCGCGGCCAGCGCCGCACGGCGGGCACGCATCACGAAGCAGGTGTCGAAGTGCGGGCACTCGCCGTTCGGGCAATTGTCGCGGGTCGAGGTCACCGCCGGCCAGACCGGCGAATCTTCGGGGACATCACCGAGTTCGGCGCGATCACCAGTATGGGAAAACCGTACGAACTGGGCGATCCGGTGCAAGGCCCGCACCGCGTCGCGCGACGCAAAGGTCCCCGCTTCGAGACTGCGCTCGAGGCGCAGGCGGCACACGTAGTTCTGGCGGCCTTTCAGGTTCGCGGTTTCCACGCGCACGCCCAAGGCCCGACAGGCCGCCGGCAAATCCTTGCCGAAGATCTGGTCCTGCAGCGTCTTGGTTCCGGCGCAGATCAACACCTTGCCGCCCGCGAGGAGCGCCGGCACCAGGTAGGCCATGGTCTTGCCGGTGCCGGTACCCGCCTCGGCAACGAGGGTCGATCGCGTCGCGATCGCCTCGAACACCGCCAGCGCCATTTCCTGCTGCGCGATGCGCGGGGAAAACCCTGTTACCGCCGTCGACAACGGCCCACCGGCGGCGAACGCGCCCGCCACCGCGCGGCGGCGCGCATCGACTTCGCCCTCGCCGCCCGCTCCGGCCGCGTCCGGCATCTCCGGAACCCATTTCATCGCCGGCATGATACCCTCGGCCGACTCGTCCAACCCGCGTTCCACCGCACAGAGCTCCGCGTGCCTAGCGACGCCGCAACCTTCAAGATCACCGCCTGCAGCGCCGACCATATCGGCGACCGGCAGGACCAGCAGGACCGCGTCGCGATCCTGACCAGCCGGTACTGGCCGGGCAGTCTGCTGGCCCTGGTGGCCGACGGCATGGGCGGCCGCACCGGCGGACGACTGGCCTCCGATCAAGTCATCGCCACCGCGCGCAACCTCTTCGATGACCGACCGGAAGCGGGAATGGATGGGCGGGGCCTGCTCGGCGCAATCGTCTCCGAGGCGCACACGGTCATCCGACTAACCGCGGTGGCTGCGGAAAAGGAACCCCACAGCACGCTCGTCGCCCTCCTCGTGCAAGGCCGGCGCGCCGACTGGGTCCACGTCGGCGACAGCCGCCTGCTGCACTTTCGCGATGGCGCGCTGCTGCACCGGACGATCGATCACTCCTACGGATCCACCCTCAACGCCAGCGGCCAACTGATCGAAGGAGGCCCGGAACGGCGCCGCTTCCGCAGCGTCCTGTTCAGTGCGCTGGGCGCTCGCAGCGAACTCCGGATCGACTACGGCGAAACCGGCGGCTTGCGCGCGGGCGACTGCTTCGTGCTGGCGAGCGACGGCCTCTGGACCTACGTCAAGGAACCCGAGATGGCGACCGTGCTGCAGGAACTCCCCGCGCGGGAGGCTACCCAGCGGATGGTCGATCTGGCGCGCGCGCGCGCCCGGGGCAAAGGCGACAACCTGTCCCTGGTCGTCATCAAGATGGAGCCGGCCTGACGGCGCGGGCACGTCGGGTTCAAGGGCGTTCCGGATCGGTGCGTGCCTTCTGCTCGCGATCCGCCTTGCGCTGCGCCCGCTGCTGCTCGTCGCTTGCACGCTCCTTCGCCCGCTCGCGCGCATAGTCGGCGGCCTTTTTCTGTTTCTCTTCATACTGCTGCCGCGCCGCCCCCTCACGCTGCGTCCGCCCCGACTGGAAGTTCGCCACGTTCTGGTCGTGTTGTCGTTGGCGCTTCGCCGCATCGGCCTCGCTTTGCGGTGCCGATGCCGCCGCTTGGGCATCCCGTTGCGCATCCTGGTTCGCCTGGTCACGCAGGCCCTGCTGGTGCTGCCGGTATGCCGCCTCGGATGCGCGTTCGCGCGCGGGTCGCTGCGCATCCTCCAACGCCTGCCGCTTGCGATCGGCGGCGCGCTCCCGCGCGTGCTCTGCCGCATCCAACCGGCGCTGCAGGGCATGCGCTTCCAGGGTGATCCGACGCACCACATGCTCGCCACGGCGCTGGAAGCGCTGCGCGAATCCCAGGCAATCGTTCATGAAGATCGCATGTTGGCAGCGCTCGATGCGCGCCTGGGCCTCCGTCTGGACGAGCCGGTCGACGACCCCGGCATCCGACAGCGCCTGCTGGGCACGCGCCGCGGTGTCGATCGAACCGGGCGGATACTTGCGCGCCAGCGCATCGACGTCCGCACCGACGTCTGTGCCATGACCCGCAGCGTGCGCCGCCACGGCAATCGAGACAAGAAACAGAAAAACCCGGAATCGCGACATCTCCCCCCCGTTGCGGGCTAGTTTGCCATCAATGCGCCGCTTCGCGAACCTGCATCTCGCGCAGCCGCGATGCCGTGCGCTGGTACTCGGCGCCCGATACCCCCTCGCCGAGTTGCTCCATCGGCACCTCGGCCGACACGACGAACTTTCCGTGGCGGTCGTAGAGAATGTCGACGAGCCAGGTGAAGCGCTTGATCTCCGATGGCGTGCATTCCGCGAGCCGCGGCACGCCGGAAAGCAGCACGGTGTGAAAGTGCGCCGCGATGTCGAGGTAATCGGCATAGGAACGGGGGCTGCAGATCAGAGTTGCGAAATCGAACCACGCCACACCGTCCGCGCGCCCGCGGGCGCGCACTTCGCGTCCTTCGATCTGGAGCACCGGATCTCCCGGCCCACCGTCCGCCAGCGCGGAAAATGCCGACGCCATCCGGGCATCCTCGGCATCGGCGACGAACCACGTGCCGAATCGGCCGAGTGCCCGGGACCGGTAATCGACCCCGCCGTCGACGAGCAGCACGTCCAGTCGATCCTGCAGCAACGCAATCGCCGGCAGGATGCGGTCGCGGTGCAACCCATCCGGATACAGGGCATCCGGCGCCATGTTGGACGTGATGAACAGCACCGCCCCCGCATCGAACAGGCTCGCCAGGAGGCGATGCAGGATCATGGCGTCGGCGATGTCCGAAATGCGGAACTCGTCAAGGAAGATCCAGGTCGCACTGCGCGCGATGTCGCGCCCGGCCTCGGCGAGCGGATCGGCGGCGCCGCGCAGGGTCTGCATCGCGCGATGGGCGTCGCGAATGAACTCATGGAAATGCAGGCGCACCTTGTCGCGCGCGGGGATCTCGGCGAACGTCGAGTCCATCAGCAGGCTTTTGCCGCGCCCCACCCCGCCCCAGCAATACACCCCGCGGGGCGGCGGCGGCTTGCGCACGAATCGACTCGCGAACGAATTCCGCTGCGCTTCGTACGCGGCGCACTCGCGGACGAAGCGCTCCAGGCGGTCCAGCGCGGCGCGCTGCGATGCATCGGGGGTCCCACCGCGCGGCGCCAGCGCGGATTCGAATCGTTGCAGGACGGTCATGCGCTACGCGACGGAGGCTCGCCGCGATCGCTGGCGCCCGGCGATGAGCGAGCCGGATGGCGGCAGGGATGCGTCCCCGCTCCCGCTTACGGGAGAGGGCGGGGATAAGGAGGTCATCAGAAATTCAGCGCCCGCCGATCCACCGCCAGCGCCGCTTCGCGCAGCGCTTCGGATCGGGTCGGGTGGGCATGGCAGGTGCGTGCGAGGTCCTCCGAGGAGGCGCGGAAGGCCATCGCCGTGACCGCCTCGGCGATCAGTTCCGATGCCCCGGCGCCGAGAATGTGCACGCCGAGGATCTCGTCGGTGGTTTCGTCAGCCAGGATCTTGACCAGCCCGACGGCATTGCCCGCGGCACGTGCGCGCCCATTGGCGGAAAACGGGAAGGTTCCAACCCGGACGGCGCGGCCCGCCGCGCGCAGCTGCGCCTCGGTCTGTCCGACCCAGGCGATTTCGGGATCGGTATAGACGACGCTGGGGATCCGGGCGAGATCGGCGTGGCCCGCCTTGCCGGCAATCCGTTCCGCCACCGCAACCCCTTCGTCCTCGGCTTTGTGCGCGAGCATGGGACCGCGCACCAGATCACCGATCGCCCAGACCCCGGCGAGGTTGGTGCGGCAATCTTCGTCGACGGCGACGAAGCCGCGCGCATCGATCGTCAATCCCACCGCGTCCGCCCCCCAGCCACCGCTGTTGGGCACGCGGCCGATGGCCACGACGAGCCGGTCGCACGCCAGCATCGCATCCCCATCCCCGCCACGATATGCGACCGAAACGCCGGCGTCGCCGGCTTCCACTGCGCCGATCTGCACGCCCAGGCGCACGTCCAGACCCTGCTTGCGAAACGCCTTGAGCGCCTCGCGCGCGATCTGTTCGTCCGCGATGCCCAGGAATTGCGGCAGCGCTTCCAACACCGTCACCTGCGCGCCCAGCCGCCGCCAGACCGACCCCAGTTCAAGGCCGATGACTCCCGCTCCGATGATGCCAAGACGCTGCGGCACGGCGTCGAGTGCCAAGGCGCCCCGATTGGACAGAATGCGCCGCTCGTCGAAGGCGATCCCGGGCAGCGGGCGCGGCGAGGAACCCGTCGCCAGGATCACATTGCGTGCCCGCAGCACCCGGCCCCCGGGCTCGACCGCGACCTCCACCACGCAATCGCCGGGTCCGGCGGGGGCGTCGGTGCGCCGCCGCAGGGTTGCGCGGCCCGCAAGGAACTCGATCTTGTTCTTGCGAAAGAGGTAGCGGATGCCGTCGTTGGTCTGGCGCACCACCGCATCCTTGCGCGCCATCATGCGGCCGAGGTCGAGCGTCGGCGGCGCGCAGACGACGCCGTGTTCGCCCAACCCGTGCGCGGCATGGTCGAAATATTCGCTGGACTGGAGCAATGCCTTGGAGGGAATGCAGCCGACGTTGGTGCAGGTACCGCCGGGCGCGGGCTGGCCGTCGGTCGTCGTCCAGTCGTCGATGCAAGCCGTGCGCAAGCCGAGCTGAGCGGCGCGGATCGCGGCGGTGTAGCCGCCGGGGCCGGCGCCGATCACGGCGACGTCGAGGATTTGTGGCGTTTCTTCGGTCATCGTTCTGGAGGCGCGTCGGGTGGCTGCAGTGGGTACGCCCAGCGCATTGCCCGATCCACGCCTTCTACATTTCGAGCAGGAGCCGGCCCGGATCTTCCAGGGCCTCCTTGATCGCCACCAGGAACAGCACCGCTTCGCGGCCGTCGATGATGCGGTGATCGTACGACAGGGCGAGGTAGTTCATCGGCCGGATCACCACCTGGCCATTCTCCGCCACCGGGCGATCCTTGGTGGCGTGCACGCCGAGGATCGCCGACTGCGGCGGGTTGATGATGGGCGTGGAGAGCATCGACCCGAACACGCCGCCGTTCGAGATGGTGAACGTTCCGCCCGTCAGTTCCTCGATCGCCAGCTTGCCTTCGCCGGCGCGCCGGCCGAAGTCACCGATGCGCCTTTCGATCTCCGAAAAGGTCTGCGCATCGGCATCGCGCAGCACCGGAACGACCAGCCCGCGCGGCGATCCCACCGCAATCCCGATGTCGAAATAGCCGTGGTAGACGATGTCGGTGCCGTCTATCGAGGCGTTGACGATGGGGAAGCGCTTGAGCGCATGCACTGCCGCCTTGACGAAAAACGACATGAACCCCAGCTTGACGCCGTGTTCCTTCTCGAAGCGTTCCTTGTGCCGATTGCGCAGCTCGATCACCGGCTGCATGTTCACTTCATTGAACGTGGTGAGGATCGCCGCCGTCGACTGGGACTCCACGAGCCGCTCGGCCACGCGCTGCCGCAAGCGCGACATCGGCACGCGCTGTTCGAGACGATTGTTGCCGAGCGCCGCCGAATCGATCGGCGCGGCAATCTCCGTCAACGGCGACGGCACAGGGCTCGATGCGCCCTGGCGCGGCGCCGCGCCCCCCCGGGCATCGCCCCCACCGGCCACGGCCGGCGATGCCGCTTGCGCCGCCGCCAAGGCATCGCCCTTGGTGATGCGACCGCCCCGCCCCGTGCCCGCCACCGCCTCCGGGGCGATTCCCGCTTCCTTGAGCACGCGCGCCGCGGCCGGCATCGTAATCGGAGCCGGCGCGGCGGGCGCCGCGGATTCCGGCGAACCTTCGACGATCCGCGCGATCACCTGACCCGAGGTCACCGACGCGCCGCTCGGAGCGACGATCTCCGCCAGCACGCCGGATTTCGGCGCCGGCACGTCGAGCACCACCTTGTCGGTCTCGACCTCGACGAGGATTTCGTCGGCAACGACCGCGGCGCCGGGCTGCTTCTTCCATTGCAGCAAGGTCGCCTCGGAAATCGATTCCGAAAGCTGCGGCACCTTCACTTCGATATCTGCCATGCGTCCTCGCGATTCTTTTCTTATTTGTGAAGCACAAATCCGTCCACCGCCCCGAAGGCCCCGTCGAGCAGGGCCCGCAACTGTTCGAGGTGCTTGGCGTGATACCCGACCGCGGGAGACGCCGACTCCGGTCGCCCGGCGTAGGACAGGGTCTGCCCGGCCGCCAGGGCTTCGAAAACGCGATTCTGCACCGCCCGCCAGGCGCCCTGGTTGCGGGGCTCGTCCTGTGTCCAGACGACCTCCCGCAAAGCCGGGTAGCGCTGCAACTCCTCCGCAAGCGCCGCTTGCGGAAACGGATAGAGCTGTTCCAGTCGCGCGATCGCCACCGTGTCCGTCATCTTGCGCTCGGCCCGCGCTGCGACCAGATCGTAGTACACCCGCCCCGAGCAGAGCACCAGACGCGTTACCGCCGCGGGATCGGCGATTGCGCCGTCGCCGATCACCGTGCGAAATTCGCCGCGCGTGAAGTCCTCGAGCGCCGAACAGGCTTCCGGTTTGCGCAGCAGGGACTTCGGCGTGAAGATCACCAGCGGCTTGCGCAGCTTGCGGATCATCTGCCGGCGAAGGACATGGAAGATCTGCGCCGCGGTGGTCGGCTGCGTGACCTGCATGTTGGTCTCGGCGCAGAGTTGCAGATACCGCTCGATCCGCGCCGACGAGTGTTCGGGCCCCTGCCCTTCGTACCCGTGCGGCAGCATCAGCACCAGGCCCGACAGCCTTCCCCATTTCACCTCGCCCGAGGAGATGAACTGGTCGATCAGCACCTGGGCGCCGTTGGCGAAGTCGCCGAACTGCGCCTCCCAGATCACCAGGGAATTCGGCGCGGCCGTCGAGTAGCCGTATTCGAACCCCAGCACCGCCTCCTCGGACAGCACCGAGTCGATGACCGTGAACGGCGCCTGGCCTTCGGCCACGTTCTGCAGCGGGACATAGGTGCCTTCGTTCCATCGCTCGCGATTCTGGTCGTGCAGCACGGCATGCCGGTGCGAGAAGGTCCCGCGCCCGGAGTCCTGTCCGGTGATCCGGACGCCGTAGCCGCCGACGACGAGCGAAGCGAACGCCAGGTGCTCGCCCATTCCCCAGTCGACGGGATGCCGTCCTTCGACCATCGCCCGACGGTCGGCGACGACCCGCTCGACCAGCGGATGCAGCCTGAAATTTTCCGGTACGGTCGTGATGCGCTCGCCGAGACGGCGGAGATCCGCCAGGGGCAGCGCGGTATCCGCGGCGTCGGTCCACTCCCGGCGAAACGGCGCCCAGTCGACGGCAAACCGGCTCTTGAAATTGCTGAGCACCGGCTCGACCACCGAACGGCCCTCCTCCATCGCCTGCCGATACGCGGGCAGCATCGCCTCGGCGTCCGCCGCCGCCAGCACCCCTTGGGCGACCAACCGGTCGGCATACAGCTTGCGCGTCCCGGGATGCGCGCCGATCTTCTTGTACATGAGCGGCTGCGTCACCGCCGGTGTGTCCTGTTCGTTGTGCCCGAGGCGGCGGAAACACACGACGTCCAGCACGATGTCCTTCCGGAATTCCCGGCGGAAATCCAGTGCGATCCGTGCGGCAAGCACCGCCGCCTCCGGATCGTCGCCGTTGACGTGCAGCACCGGCGCTTCGATCATCTTGACGATGTCGGTGCAGTAGAGACTGGAGCGGGTATCGCGCGGATCCGACGTCGTGAAGCCGATCTGGTTGTTGATGACGATGTGTACCGTGCCGCCGGTACCGTAACCGCGGGTCTGCGCCAGCGCGAGGGTTTCCATCACCACCCCCTGCCCGGAAAACGCGGCATCGCCGTGGACCTGCACCGCCAGGACCTTGCGGCCCTCTGCATCGCCGCGGCGTTCCTGGCGCGCGCGCACCGACCCTTCCACCACCGGATTGACGATCTCCAGGTGAGACGGGTTGAACGCGAGCGACAGGTGCACCGGGCCGCTCGGGGTCGTCGCGTCGGCAGAAAACCCCATGTGATACTTCACGTCACCCGATGGCAGGTCGGATGCGAGCGTCCCGTCGAACTCCGCGAACAGATCGCCCGGACGCTTTCCGAGGGTGTTGACGAGGACGTTGAGGCGCCCGCGATGCGCCATGCCGATGACGAACTCCTCGATCCCGAGTTCCCCACCGTGCTGCACCAGCGCGTCCATCACGGCGATGAAGCTCTCGCCGCCCTCCAGCGAAAAGCGCTTCTGCCCGACGTACTTGTTGTGCAGATACCGCTCCAGGCCTTCGGCCGCGGTCACCTGCGCCAGGATTCGGCGCTTCGCTTCCGGGGAAAAATCCGGCGTCGACCGGATTGATTCGAGGCGCTGCTGCAACCAGCGCTTCTGCGCCGGATCGGAGACGTGCATGTATTCCGCGCCCAGCGTCCCGCAATAGGTGCGCCGCAGCGCCGCGACGATCTCCCGCAATGACATCTGGTCGGCGCCGAAATACGTGTTGGCGGCCGAGAACACCGTGTCCATGTCGGCCTCGGTGAAATCGTAGAACGCGGGTTCCAGTTCCGGCAGCGCCGGGCGTTCGGCGCGCTTCAAGGGATCGAGATCCGCCCAGCGGCTGCCCAGCGAGCGGTACGCGGAAACGATCGACTGAACATGCACCTGCTTGCGCGCAACGCTGAGATCCGTCGCCGCGATCACCGGCCGCAGCATGCCGGTCCGCGCGCGCAAGGCGAACGACTCGACGATCGGCGCGTGCGCGATGTCGTGGGTCGATGGCTTGCCGTCGGCCGCGGGCGCAAGCTGCAGCCGGTCGAAATATGCGCGCCACTTGTCCGACACCGAGGCGGGATTGTCGAGGTAGCGCTCGTACAGGTCTTCGACATAGGGGGAATTGCCGCCGAAAAGGTAGGACGTGGACTGGAACTCGCGCATCGATTGGGTCATCGACATGCTATCGCTCCCCGATGGGTCGCACGTCACGGCGGCCGGGCCCGACGTAGAGCTGACGCGGCCTCCCGATCTTGTACTCGGGATCGGCAAGCATCTCGTTGAGCTGCGCAACCCAACCCACGGTGCGCGCCAGCGCGAAGACCGCCGTGAAGAGCGGCACGGGCACCCCGATCGCCTGCTGCACGATGCCGGAATAGAAGTCGACGTTCGGGTACAGCTTGCGGCTGACGAAATAGTCGTCCTCGAGCGCAATCTTCTCCAGCGTCAGGGCCAGCTTGAACAGCGGCGTCTCGTGCAGCCCCAATTCATCGAGCACCTCGTAGCAGGTCTCGCGCATCAACCGGGCGCGCGGATCGTAGTTCTTGTAGACCCGATGCCCGAACCCCATCAGCCGGACATTGGAATTCTTGTCCTTCACCTTCGCGATGAACTCGCCGATCTTCGCCACGCCGCCTTCGCGCTGGATCTCGAACAGCATGTTGAGCGCGGCCTCGTTCGCGCCCCCGTGCGCCGGACCCCAAAGACAGGCCACGCCCGCGGCGATGGCCGCATAGGGGTTCGTCCCGGAGGATGCGCACAGGCGCACCGTCGAGGTGGAGGCGTTCTGCTCGTGATCCGCGTGCAGGATCAGGATGCGATCCAGCGCACGCGCCAGAACGTCGTTGCAGCGGTAGTCCTCGCACGGCGTGGCGAACATCATCCGCATGAAATTGGCGGCATACGGCAGGTCGTTGCGCGGATACATGTACGGCTGGCCCACGGTGTACTTGTAGGCCATCGCAACCAGCGTCGGCATCTTGGCGATCAGCCGGATCGCCGACACTTCCCGCTGCCGGGGATCGTGCACGTTCATCGAGTCCGGATAGAACGCCGACATCGCTCCCACCAACCCGGTCAGCACCGCCATCGGGTGGGCGTCGCGCCGGAACCCGCGGAGGAAGAACTGCATCTGTTCGTGAACCATCGTGTGCTGCGTGACGGTGTCGACGAACGACTCGCGCTGTGCCGGCGTCGGCAGTTCGCCGTACAGAATCAGGTAGCAGACCTCGAGAAAGTCGCACCCGGTTGCCAGTTGGTCGATCGGATAGCCGCGATAGAGCAGTTCCCCTTTGTCGCCGTCGATATAGGTGATGCCGGAATTGCACGACGCCGTCGCAAGGAAGGCCGGGTCATAGGTGAACTTCCCGGTGCGTCCATACAGCGCGCGGATGTCGATGACATCCGGTCCCATGGTGCCCGGATAGATCGGCAGGTCGACCGGTGGCGTCCCGTCGGAAAACGTCAACGTGGCCTTGTGCTCGGATGGGGTCAATGCCATAAGAATGTCCTTAATTCACACCGAACGAAGCAGGGCAAGCAGTTCGCTCCCCGCCGCGGTATCGAGAGCGCCGCGCGGAGCGGTCCGCCCCAAAACGAGATCGAGCAGTTCGCCGTCGGGCAATTGCAAAAGCTGTTCCATCACGCCTTGCAGGCGCGCATCGAGTTTTGCCGCATGGCGATCGAAAAACCGCGCCAGCAGGACGTCGTTTTCCAGCATGCCGCGGCGGGCGCGCCAGCGCAAGCGGCGCAGGGCCGCGGCCGCTTCGTTCGCCTCCACGCTCACACCTCCCTCCGCAGCATCATTTCCTTGATCTTCCCGATCGCCCGCGTCGGATTGAGGCCCTTGGGACAAACATCGACGCAGTTCATGATGGTATGGCAGCGGAACAGCCGGTACGGGTCCATGAGGTTGTCGAGCCGCTCGTTGGTCGCCTCGTCGCGGCTGTCGGCCAGGAAGCGATAGGCCTGCAGCAGCCCGGCCGGGCCGACGAACTTGTCCGGATTCCACCAGAAGCTGGGGCAGGACGTCGAACAGCACGCGCACAGGATGCACTCGTACAGGCCGTCGAGTTCGTCGCGCTGCTCGGGGGTCTGCAGCCGTTCCTTCTCGGGCGGCGGAGAATGATTGACCAGCACCGGGTCGACGGAGTGGTACTGATTGAAGAAGTCCGTCATGTCGACGATCAGGTCGCGCACCACAGGCAGTCCCGGCAGCGGACGCAACTCGATCGGCTGCGCCAGATCGCGCAGATTGGTGATGCACGCCAGGCCGTTGCGGCCATTGATGTTCATCGCGTCGGACCCGCAGACCCCCTCGCGGCACGAGCGTCGGAACGACAGGCTGTCGTCGACTTCGGCCTTGATCCGCATCAGGGCGTCGAGCAGCATCTTGTCGGTTTCCTGCAGCGTCACGGCAAGATCCTGCATGCGCGGCTGGGCATCGCGCTCCGGATCGAAGCGGTAGATGCGAAAGCGCGCGACGCGAGGCTGCGCCGCGCCCGACGTCGCGCCGGCGGCGGCGGAACCCGATTCCGGTTTCGATGCATCCATATGCTGCGCTTCCCTCAAAACGTCCGCACCTTCGGCTCGAACGGTGCCACCGAAATCGGCGTACGGTGCACCGGCTTGTACTGCAGGGACCGGGTCTGCGCAGTCCAGAGACTGTGCTTCATCCAGTTCGCGTCGTCGCGCAGCGGGAAGTCCGCCCGCGCGTGCGCGCCGCGGCTCTCGGTCCGCGCCGCCGCGGACTCGATCGTCGCCTGCGCCACCGCGACGAGATTCGCCAGTTCGATCGCCTCGACGCGCGCGGTATTGAACACCCGCGATTTGTCGCCGATCGCGACGTCTTCGGCCCGCAGCGCGATTTCGCGGACCTTGCGCACGCCCTCGTCGAGCAACGCCGCCGTGCGGAACACGCCGCAATGCGCCTGGAGGGTGCGGCGCAGGTCGGTCGCGACCTCCTGCGTGCGCTCCCCGGAGGCTCGTGCGTCGAGCCCGGCCAGGCGTGCGCGGGTCGCCTCCCCGGCATCGGCCGGCAACGGGCGGTGCCGTTCGTCGTCGGCGAGCGCGGCGCCGATGTGATTGCCCGCCGCCCGGCCGAACACCACGATGTCGAGCAGCGAGTTCGTCCCCAGCCGATTGGCGCCGTGCACCGACACGCAGGAACACTCGCCGATCGCATACAGCCCCGGCACGACCGCCTCGGGCATGCCATCGCGCGGCGCCACGACCTGGCCGTGAACGTTCGCCGGAATGCCGCCCATCATGTAATGAATCGTCGGCACCACCGGAATCGGCTCGCGGATCGGATCGACGTTGGCGAACTTGATCGCGATGTCGCGAATCGACGGCAGGCGCTTGAGGATGGTCTCCGCACCAAGGTGGTCCAGCTTGAGCTGGACGTAGTCGCCGTTGGGGCCGCAGCCGCGCCCCTCCTTGATCTCCTGGTCCATCGACCGCGAAACGAAATCGCGCGGGGCGAGATCCTTGAGCGTCGGGGCATACCGCTCCATGAAGCGCTCGCCCCGCGAATTCAGCAGGATTCCGCCCTCGCCGCGCACCCCCTCGGTGATCAGGATGCCCGCCCCCGCGACCCCGGTCGGGTGAAACTGCCAGAACTCCATGTCCTGCAGCGGCAGGCCCGCCCGCGCAACCATGCCGAGGCCATCGCCGGTATTGATGTAGGCATTGGTCGACGCCGCGAAGATCCGCCCGGCGCCGCCCGTGGCCAACACCGTGAACCGGGCCTCGAAGATCGAGACCTCGCCGGTCTCCATCTCCAGCGCGACGACGCCCACCACCGCGCCTTCGGCGTCACGGACCAGGTCGAGGGCCATGTACTCGACGAAGAACTGCGTGCGCGCGGCAACGTTGCACTGGTAGAGCGTATGCAGCAGGGCGTGGCCGGTGCGGTCCGCCGCGGCGCAGGCGCGAGGCACGGGCTTCTCGCCGAAGTTGGCCGAATGGCCGCCGAACGGCCGCTGATAGATGGTGCCGTCGGCGTTGCGATCGAACGGCATGCCCAGATGTTCGAGCTCGTACACCGCGCCCGGCGCTTCGCGGCACAGGAACTCGATCGCGTCCTGGTCGCCGAGATAATCCGATCCCTTCACGGTGTCGAACATATGCCAGAGCCAGTTGTCCTCGCCCATGTTGCCGAGCGAAGCGCCGATTCCCCCCTGGGCAGCGACCGTGTGCGAGCGCGTGGGGAACACCTTCGTGAGCACCGCGACGCGCCGGCCGGCGCGCGCCAACTGCAGCGCGCAGCGCATCCCGGCGCCACCCGCGCCGACGATCACCGCATCGAACCTCCTGCGAGGGAAGCTTCCCGATGACATTCACACGCTCCACATGATTTGCACCGACCAGACGAAGCAGGCCCCCAGCCACAGGATCGTCCCGACGTGCAGCGTCAGACGCAAGCCCACCGGCTTGATGTAGTCCATCCAGATGTCGCGCATCCCGACCCAGGCGTGGAAGCACAGCGCCGCCGCCGCCAGCGTACCCAGCACCTTCATCGCCACCGGACGAAACGCCCCGACCCAGCGCGCATGGTCGATCCCGCCCGCCCACGCCAGTTCAGCCGCGAGCGCCAGCAGGAACCCCAGCAGCACCACCGCCGTGATGCGCTGCGCAAGCCAATCCCGCAGGCCGTAATGGGCCCCGACCGCCGTCCTCGCCGCCCGACCGGTCATCCCGCCCTCCCCGGCAGCCCGAGCCACCACAGACCGAACACCCCGGTGAGCGCAAGGCTGACCGCGAACACCGCGATGGCACTCTTGCGCGCCGAGGCGCGATCGACGCCGCGATGCAAATCGAGCAGGAGAAACCGTACCCCGGCGCACGCATGGTGCATCAAGGCCCAGAACGCGCCGAACACGATCAGCTTGCCCCACCACGAACCGGCGCATCGCGCGGCCCGCGCGAATCCCGCTTCCGAACCCAGGCTGTCGGCGAACCACCGCAACGCGAACGGCAACAGGAGAAACATCGCCGCGCCGCTCACCCGATGCAGGATGGAGAGCACGCCAGCGACGGGCAGGCGGTAGTGGACCAGATCCGCGATCCGGATGTTCCGGCTGGCCAGCGATCCGGGTCTTCGGCTTGTTTGCATGGTCGTCATCGAATCGCTCACATCGCGCATGGCGCATGGCGGTTTGGCAACCCTCGGCGGGCAACAACCGGCCCCCGTACGACATGCCGCGATCGTAGCGGAAAACGGTTTCGGCGTATCCTTGGACCATACCACGATGCGCTGCGCGCACGCTCCGCAGGAGGTCCTTCACCATGCTCCGCACCCCGAGTTCCAAGCCCGTCCAGATCGCCATCAGCGGTGCCGCCGGCCAGATCGGCTACGCGCTCACGTTTCGGGTGGCGGCCGGCGACATGCTCGGCCCCGAGCAACCCGTCGCGCTGCGGCTGCTCGAGATCCCGGACGAGCGCGCGCAGAAGGCGCTGCGCGGCGTGATGATGGAACTCGAGGACTGCGCATTCCCCCTGCTCGCCTCGCAGCAGGCATTCGACAATCCGCGCGATGCGTTCCGCGACATCGACGTCGCGCTGCTGGTGGGGGCCCGGCCGCGCGGCCCCGGCATGGAACGCAAGGATCTGCTGGCCGCCAATGCGCAGATCTTCTCCGCGCAGGGCAAGGCCCTCAACGACGTCGCCAAGCGCACGGTGAAGACCCTGGTGGTCGGCAATCCGGCCAACACCAACGCCTACATTGCAATCCGTTCGGCACCCGACCTCCCGCCGCGCAATTTCACGTCGATGATGCGGCTCGACCACAACCGCGCGTTGGCCCAGATCGCCGCGCGGATCGGCCAGCCGGTGGACCGGATCGAACGGCTCTTCGTGTGGGGCAATCATTCCCCCGCGATGTGCCCGGACTATCGCTTCGCCACCGCCGGCGGCCGTTCCGTGCGGGAGTGGATCGGCAACGAGACGTGGAACCGCGAAACCTTCATCCCCATGATCGAACGGCGGGGATCGGCGGTGATCGAGGCGCGCGGCCTGTCGTCGGCCGGGTCGGCCGCCAACGCCGCCATGGACCACATGCGCGACTGGATCTACGGTACGGAGGGGCGCTGGACGACCATGGGCGTGCGCTCCGACGGCTGCTACGGCATTCCCGAAGGCCTGGTCTGCGGGCTTCCGGTCACCTGCCACGACAGCGACTATGAAATCGTCCGCGACCTGCCGCTCGACGATTTCGTGCGCTCCTACGTCGAACGTTCCGCCGCCGAATTGCAGGAGGAACGCCACGCCATCGAAGCCCTATTAAAATCGCCCGGTCAACAAGTCAACAATCCGACACCAACGACATGACGACCGCGAACGATCCGTTTCGCAGCCTTCGCGCCCTGCCGGGCGCCAAAGGCCTGCGCTATTTCGACCTCTCCGCCCTCGAACGCGCCGGCCTGGGAACGATTTCCCGCCTGCCGGTCTCGATCCGCATCGTGCTCGAATCGGTCCTGCGCAACTGCGACGGCAAGAAGGTTACCGAGGAGCACGTCCGCAACCTTGCCGCATGGAAGCCCAACGCCGAGCGGACCGAAGAGATTCCCTTCGTCGTCGCCCGCGTGGTGCTGCAGGATTTCACCGGCGTGCCCCTGCTCGCCGACCTCGCGGCAATGCGCAGCACGGCCGCCCGCGCCGGCCGGGACCCCAAGCGCATCGAGCCGCTGGTGCCCGTCGATCTCGTCGTCGACCACTCCGTGATGATCGACCACTACGGCGACGCCAAGGCGCTCGACCTCAACATGAAACTGGAATTCCAGCGCAACCGCGAGCGTTACCAGTTCATGAAATGGGGCATGCAGGCCTTCGACACCTTCGGTGTCGTGCCGCCCGGATTCGGCATCGTGCACCAGGTCAACCTGGAGTACCTGGCGCCCGGCATTCACCGCAAGGACGGCATCGCCTACCCGGACACGCTGGTCGGCACCGACAGCCACACCACCATGATCAACGGCATCGGCGTGGTCGGCTGGGGTGTCGGCGGCATCGAAGCCGAAGCGGCGATGCTCGGCCAGCCGGTCTACCTCCTCACCCCGGACGTGGTCGGGGTGGAACTGACCGGCGCGCTGCGCGGCGGCGTCACCGCCACCGACCTCGTGCTCACGATCACCGAAATGCTCCGCAAGGAGAAGGTGGTCGGCAAGTTCGTCGAGTTCTACGGCCCGGGCACCGCATCCCTGAGCCTGCCCGATCGCGCGACGATCGCCAACATGGCCCCCGAGTATGGGGCCACGATGGGTTTCTTCCCCATCGACGAAAAGACCATCGCCTATCTCGAGGGCACCGGCCGCACGCGCGCGGAGATCGATGCGTTCGTCGCCTACTTTCGCGCCCAGGGCCTGTTCGGGGTTCCGAAAGCGGGCGAGATCGACTACACCAAGGCGCTGCGTCTCGACCTTGGCACCGTGGCGCCATCGCTCGCCGGCCCCAAACGCCCGCAGGACCGTATCGAGATCGGCAACGTCAAGTCGAAGTTCCGCGAACTGTTTTCGCAGCCGGTTGCGGCCAACGGATTCAACCAGCCGGCGGCGAACCTGTCCCGCCGGGTGCGCACCGCCAGTGGCAAGGAAATCGGCAACGGCGACGTGCTGATCGCCGCGATCACCTCCTGCACCAACACCAGCAACCCCGGCGTGCTGCTCGCCGCGGGCCTGCTCGCCAAGAAGGCGGTCGAAGCCGGCCTGCGCACCCCTTCGCACGTCAAGACCTCGCTCGCGCCGGGATCGCGCGTCGTCACCGAATACCTGCAGCGCACCGGCCTGCTGCCCTACCTGGAGAAGCTCGGGTTCGCCGTGGCGGCCTACGGCTGCACCACCTGCATCGGCAACGCGGGGGATCTCGACCCGGAGTACAACCAGGCGATCGTCGAGAACGACCTGGTCTGCGCCGCGGTACTCTCCGGCAACCGGAATTTCGAGGCGCGCATCCACCCCAACCTCAAGGCGAATTTCCTCGCCTCGCCGCCCCTCGTGGTCGCCTATGCGCTCGCCGGGACCGTGCTGCGCGACCTGATGACCGAACCGGTAGGCCGGGGAAAAGGGGGGCGCGACATCTGGATCGGCGACCTCTGGCCCTCCGCCGCCGAAGTCGCCGCATTGATGCCCAAGGCGATGGATCCCGCCGCGTTCCGCGCCAACTATGCGCGCGTAAAGACCGAGCCCGGCAAACTGTGGCAGAAGATCGCCGGCGCCGCGGGAAAGACCTACGACTGGCCGGAATCGACCTACATCGCCGAACCGCCGTTCTTTGCCGACTTCACGATGGCGCCGCCGTCGGCCGCGAAGCCCGCCGAACCGGTGCGCGGCGCGCGCGCGCTGGCGGTGTTCGGCGACTCGATCACCACCGATCACATCTCGCCCGCCGGTTCGATCGCCGAGTCCTCGCCCGCCGGCCGCTGGCTGCTCGCCCATGGTGTCGGCAAGGTGGACTTCAACAGCTATGGTGCGCGGCGCGGCAACCACGAAGTGATGATGCGCGGCACCTTCGCCAACGTGCGGATCAAGAACCTCATGATTCCGCCGAAGGACGACGGCTCCCGCGTCGAAGGCGGGGTTACCCTGCACCAGCCCTCGGGCGAACGCATGTCGATCTACGATGCGGCGATGCGCTACCGAGCGGATGGCGTGCCGACGATGGTCTTCGCAGGCGAGGAATACGGCACCGGATCGTCGCGCGACTGGGCCGCCAAGGGTACGCAATTGCTGGGCGTGCGGGCGGTCGTCGCGCGCAGCTTCGAGCGCATCCACCGCAGCAATCTGGTGGGCATGGGCGTGCTGCCCCTGCAGTTCCAAGGCGACGACGGCGTGGACTCGCTGCATATCCGCGGCGACGAAACCTTCGACCTGCTGGGGGTGGACGACCCGCAGCCGCGCCAGACGGTCCGACTCGCGATCCGGCGCGCCGACGGTTCGGTCACGGAAGTCCCGCTGCTGCTGCGGATCGACACGCCGATCGAGGTCGACTACTACCGGCACGGCGGGATCCTGCCCTTCGTGCTGCGGCAACTGCTCGCCTAGACGACCGCGGACGCGCTTGCGAGTCGTCCTCGACACGAACGCCTGGCTCGACCTCTTCCTATTCGAAGACGGCGACGCCACGGCGCTCGAATCGGCACTGCGCGCCGGAACCCTGCGCGCAATCCGCAGCCGCCCGACGGATGCCGAACTGCAATCCGTACTGACGCGTCCGCAGTTTGCGCCGTGGCTCGAGAAGCGCCCGGCCGAGCCGCTGCTGCGGGCATGGCAGGAACGGGCGGAATGCCTGGAACCCCGGCGCGCGGCGCCGTGGCTCTGCAGCGATCCGGACGATCAGAAATTCCTCGATCTCGCCGTGGAGGGCGGCGCGCGCATGCTGTTCACCAAGGACCGGGCACTGCTTCGTCTGGCGCGTCATGCGCGAAAAAGCGGACTGGAAATTCAGGAACCGCGGGCGTACCGCGCATCCTCGCCCTGACCCACCCCCGTCGGGGAATGAGGCGAAATCCTACAGAACCTGCGCCGCGACCTCGAACGCAAGCCGCGGGCCCCGCGGGTAGTACTTCGCCGGGTCGGCGATGCCGAGGTTGACCAGGAAGTTGGATCGGAACCGCCCGTCGGGAAAGAACTCGGCGTCGACGGCTGCCGGATCGAACCCCGACATCGGCCCGCAATCGAGGCCCAGCGAGCGCGCCGCCATCATCAGATAGGCCCCTTGCAAGCTGCCGTTGCGGAACGCAGCCTCCTGCGACAGCGCCGGATTTCCCTCGAAGATTCCCTTGACGTCCATCGCCGGAAACTGCTCGGGGAGGTGGTCGTAGAACCGCGTGTCATACGCGACCACGACGGTGACCGGCGCCTCCATGGTCTGGGGAACGTTGCCCGCCATCAACCCCTTCTTGAGCCGTTCCTTGGCCTCCGGGCTGCGCACGAACACGAACCGCGCCGGCTGCATGTTGTAGGCCGTGGGCGCCCATTTGAGCAGATCGTAGAGCGCGTGCAGGGTGGCATCGGGAATCGGATCCGGGCGGAAGCCGTGGGCGGTGCGCGCCGCGCGGAACAACTGGTCGAGCGCGGGATCAGGAATCGAGGTCGTCATGGCGGAAATCTCCGGTTCGGGTTGGCAACCCAAGGATGCCAAAACCGGCGCCACCGGGAATCAAAAAATAAACAACGATAAATTCAATTGGATTGAATGAAAATCGGCCCGGCACGCACCAGCGCCAGGGCGCGCTGCGCGCGCCGAACTTGCGTCGGCCGCCTCAGCCGTGGATCGTCGCGCCGTCCCGGTCGAGCACCCGCACCGTAACCGGAATTCCGCCGCGAACGCTTTGCGTGACGACACAGAAATCCTCAAACTGGGAAACGATCCGCTCGAGCGACTGCACCTCCGAGCCGGTCAGCCCGATCCGCAGTTCGACGAGGATTTCGACGATGCGCAGCCGCCCGTGTTCATTGCGCCCTTTGCGCACCGCCGCCTGCGCCCGGATCGGCGCCGGATCATTGCGGAACTTGCGCATGGCGAAGAGCAGACTCGATGCCAGGCAATTCGCGACCGCGGCGCCCAGCAGGTCATCGGGACCGGGACCGGTTCCGCCGCCCAGGGGCGCATGCTCGTCGGTATGCAGAACCGGGATCGCGGCATCGCCGAATCGCACCGCAAACCGGTAATCGGCTTCCTGCTCGAGCCGAATCGAGAAATCGGGAACGGCCGGGTCGGTCATGGGAAGGCACCTCCGAAAGCGATCCGACGACACCATACCATCGGATCTTGCGTCGTGTAGAGTCCCGACGAGCCCATCGTTCGTCCACGCAGGCATGCCTACGATGAACCAGCACTATCTGAGTCCCCTTTTCGCGCCGCGTTCGGTCGCCATGATCGGTGCCAGCGATCGTCCGGAATCGGTCGGTGGCGTGACCTTCCGCAACCTGCTGAAGAGCGGCTACCAGGGAAAGCTCTATGCGGTGAACCCGCAGCACGCGCGCATTCAGCGGCATCGCTCGTACGCCAGCGTCGATGAAATCCCGGAGCCGATCGATCTGGCGGTGATCGCCACGCCGGCGGTGACCGTGCCGAAAATCATCGACGACTGCGGCAAGCGGGAGGTGAAGGCGGCCGTGATCCTTTCGGCAGGCTTCGGCGAGGGGGATGGGTCCGGCCGCGAACTGGAACAGCAAGTCCTGGATCGTGCCCGGATGTACGGGATCCGCCTGGTCGGGCCGAACTGCCTGGGCGTGATGCGTCCGTCGATCGGCCTCAACGCAACGTTCAGCAAGGACGGCGCACAGCCCGGCAACCTGGCGCTGGTTTCCCAATCCGGCGCCCTGTGCACCGCGATTCTCGACTGGGCGCTCCCCAACGACGTCGGATTCTCCAGCATCGTGTCGATGGGCTCCACGGCGGACGTCGACTTCGGCGAAATCCTCGACTATCTGGTCTCCGACCCGCTCACCGAAAGCATCCTGCTCTACATCGAGGGCATTCGCCATGCCCGCAGCTTCCTGAGCGCACTGCGCGCCGCGGCGCGCACCAAGCCGGTATTCCTGGTCAAGGTGGGCCGCCACGAAGCGGGTTCCCGGGCGGCACGCTCGCACACCGGCGCGCTGGTCGGTGCCGACGACGTGTTCGACGCGGCGATCCGGCGTTCGGGTGCGGTGCGGGTCGCCAGCATCGTGCAGCTCTTTTCCGCAGCCAAAGCCCTGTCGACGCAATTCCGCCCCAGCGGCAACCGTCTGGCGATCGTCACCAACGGCGGCGGCCCCGGGGTGATGGCGAGCGACCGCGCGGCCGACCTCGGCGTCGCGCTGGCGACGCTCTCCGAAGACACCATGCGCCGCCTGCACGACGCGCTGCCGCCGACCTGGTCGCACGGCAACCCGGTGGACGTGATCGGCGACGCCGACGCGCAGCGCTACCGCGGCGCCGTGTCCGCCTGCCTGGAAGATCCGGGAGTCGACGGCGTGATGGTGATCCTGACCCCGCAGGCGATGACCGAGCCGACCGCGGTGGCCGAGACGGTCGTCGATCTGGCCGGCCGCTATCCCAAGCCCTTGCTCGCCTGCTGGATGGGCGATACCGCCGTGGCCGCCAGCCGCGCCGCCTTCTCGCAGGCGCGCATTCCGAACTTCCGCACCCCCGAGCCCGCGGTGGAAGTGTTTTCCTACATCTCGACGTACTACCAGAACCAGCAGCTACTGGTGCAAACCGCGGCGTCGCTGTCGCACTCCGCGACACCCGACGTCGACGGAGCGCGGCTGCTGATCGAAAACGCGCTTGCCGAACACCGCAACGTACTGAGCGAGATGGAATCGAAGGCCGTGCTTGCGGCCTTCCACATTCCCATCGCGCGCGCGATGGTGGCGCGCACCCCCGCCGAAGCACTGCTGCTTGCCGAACAGCTCGGCATGCCCGTGGCGATGAAAATCCACTCGCACGACATTACGCACAAGTCGGATGCCGGCGGCGTCCGACTCAACCTGGGCAACGCCGAAGCGATCCATCGCGCCTTCCACGAGATCCTCGATGCGGTGCATCAGGCCCGGCCCGATGCGCGTCTCGACGGCGTGGTGATCGAGCCGATGGTCGACCGCCCCAACCGGCGCGAACTGATGGTGGGCGTCGCCACCGATCCGCTCTTCGGCCCGATCATCACCTTCGGCGCCGGCGGGGTGATGGTCGAAGTGATGGGCGATCGGACGGTCGCGCTGCCGCCGCTCAATGCCTATCTCGTCCGCAACATGATCGGCGGCACGCGGATCGCACGACTGCTCGGCGCGTTCCGTCAGATGCCGCCGGTCGACATGGCCGCGCTCGAAAGCGTGCTGTTGCGCGTCTCCGAAATGGTGTGCGAACTGCCGCACATCCGCGAAATGGACATCAACCCCCTGCTCGTCGACGAGCACGGCGCCATCGCCGTCGACGCCCGAATCGCCGTCGACTACCCCCGTCCCGGTAGCGAACCCTATGCGCACATGGCGATCCACCCGTACCCCATCCACCTGGTCAGCCGCCAGATCCTGCCCGACGGAACCGATCTCGCCATCCGGCCGATCCGCCCGGAAGACGCCGCGCTCGAGCAGGCCTTCGTGCACGGCCTATCCGAGACGTCGCGGCACTTCCGGTTTGCCGGCGCACTGCAGGATCTGAGCCCGGCGATGCTCGCGCGCTTCACGCAGATCGACTACGACCGGGAAATGGCCCTGATCGCCGTGGTCGGACAAGGCGATGCGGAAACCGAAATCGGCGTGGCGCGCTACGTCATCAACCCGGACGGCGAGTCCTGCGAATTCGCGCTCGTCGTTGCCGATGCGTGGCAACACAAGGGCATCAGCCACCGCCTGATGAACGCGCTGATGGACGTCGCCCGCAACAAAGGGCTCCGGCACATGGAGGGAACGGTCCCCGCCGACAATCGCACCATGCTCAACCTCGTGGCGACCCTCGGTTTCCGGTTCGATGCGCGCGATGACGATACGACCGGGTCCAAGCGGGTGGTCAAGGATTTTTGAGTCGACACGCAGCGCCAATCAAGCCGGACGATTCGACCCGTACGGAATGCCCATGCCTGACCCGGAGAAATCGTGATCCTGATTGGGATTTAGTAAGACAACAAACAAAAATACAAAGTTCGGCGATTTTTCGATCTTTTTCCCGCCCTCATGCGACGCGCCCCCATGTCACGATGCGCGCCGACGATCCGACGTCAAACGATCTGCGCTTTGGGCGGATCGCTGGCGCGGAACGAAGAATCGGGAGAAACCCATGAAACTTCGCCACAAGCTTCCTCTTGCATTCGCCGCCGCCGTGCTGCTCACCGCCGCGGGCGGATCGGTCGGCATTTTCGAACTCAACCGCGCCGCCAGCACCTACGCGCGCACGATCGATGTCGATTACGCCGACGAGCGCCTAGCGGCCGACATGCTCCTGGCATTCAAGACGCAAGTGCAGGACTGGAAGGACGTGCTGCTGAAGGGACACGACCCGGAGGCCCTGTCGCACTACTGGACCGCCTTCCAGCAGCAGGAACAAGAGGTTGACGACAAGGCGAAGGCCCTGGCATCCCGGCTGCCTTCCGGGGACACCCGCAAGCTCCTGCAGGCGTTCCAGAAGGCCCACGCCGACCTCGGTGTGGCGTATCGACAGGGCCTCGGCGACTTCGCCGCGGCGTATTACAACCCGATCGCCGGTGACAAGGCCGCCAAGGGCATCGAACAGGAACCCGAGCAGATCGCCACGCAACTGGAACAGCAGATCGTCGCGAGCGCAACCGATGCGGCCGCCGGCGCCCACGCCGAGCAGCAGCGCGCGACCCTGGCGAGCCTCGTCCTCATGATCCTGGTGTGCGCCGTCGGCGGAACGGCAGGCTACTTCCTGTCGCACCAGATCACCGGCAAACTGGGCGGGGAGCCCGAGGATGCCACCCTCCTCGCACGGGAAATCGCGGTCGGCAACCTCAGCGCCGCCGTCGCCGCGAATCCGTCGGACACCCAAAGCCTGATGGCCGCGATGCAAAAGATGCAGGAGAGCCTGACCCGGATCGTCGAAAGCGTGCGCGCGAACAGCGACAGCGTGTCCACCGCCTCCGCCGAGATCGCGGCGGGCAACAAGGATCTGTCGCAACGCACCGAGATGCAGGCATCGAACCTCCAGCAGACCTCGGCGTCGATGGAAACCCTCGCGGCCACGGTGGAGCGCAATGCCCAGGCAGCCAACCAGGCGGCCCAGCTCGCCGCGTCGGCGAGTTCCGCGGCCACCAAGGGCGGAGAGGTCATCGCGCAGGTCACGACCACCATGAATGCAATTTCCGAAAGCTCTGCGAAGATCGGCAACATCATCGGCGTGATCGACGGGATCGCGTTTCAGACCAACATCCTCGCCCTGAACGCCGCGGTCGAGGCCGCCCGCGCCGGGGAACAGGGGCGCGGATTCGCCGTCGTGGCGAGCGAGGTCCGGAGCCTGGCGCAACGCAGCGCCATGGCGGCCAACGAAATCAAGTCGCTGATCGGCGGCAGCGTCGAACGGGTGGAGACCGGATCGACCCTGGTCTCGGAAGCGGTCTCCGCCATCGACGACATCGTCGCCCAGGTCCGGAACGTCGCCGGCCTGATCTCGGAAATCAGCGCGGCGACCAGCGAACAGACGACGGAAATCGCCGAAGTACGCGACGCCGTCCTGCAACTCGACCGCGCGACGCAACAGAACTCGGCTCTGGTGGAACAATCGGCCGCGGCGTCGGAAGGCCTGCGCAGCCAGGCCGCACAACTCGTCGACGCGGTGAAGATGTTCAAGCTCGCGCACGCGTAGGCCGCCCGCGAGGTCTGCAACCGGGGCCGAAGCCAGACCTCGGCGGCGGGTCGGCGCGAAAGGGGACGGCCCGGACCGGGACGCCGTACAATGCGCGCGCCCGCCCGCTCCGTCCGATGAACGCCGACGCGAACCATCCCCTGCCGGAATCGCCGCAACGGCCCGGCCTGCTGATTCCGCTGGTGGTGGCGATTGCGTTCCTGATGGAACAGCTCGACGCCACCATCGTGACCACGGCCATTCCGGACATGGCCGGCTCCCTGCACGTCACCGTCGTGCAAATGAGCCTCGCCGTGAGCGCGTACGTTCTCGCGCTCGCGGTGTTCATCCCCCTCAGCGGATGGTTTGCCGATCGGTTCGGCGCCCGCCGCGTGTTCGCGGCGGCGCTCGCGGTGTTCACCGTCGGGTCGGCGTTATGCGGCATCGCCGACAGTTTCGCGATGCTGGTGGCGACGCGGATTCTCCAGGGACTCGGCGGAGCGATGATGACTCCCGTCGGCCGCCTCATCCTGCTGCGCAGCTTTCCGCGCAGTCAACTCGTCCGCGCGATGACGTACACCACCCTGCCCGCCATCGCCGGCCCGGTCATCGGTCCGCTGCTCGGCGGCTACCTGACGACCTACCTCTCCTGGCGGTGGATCTTCTACATCAACCTGCCGTTCGGCCTCATCGGCATCGCACTGGCGCTGCGCTTCGTCGCGCCGATGCGGGCCGACGCGGTGCCGCCCTTCGACATGACCGGCTTCGCGTTGTTCTGTGCGGGGGTGGGTCTGCTGCAATTCGCAATGGAAGGCGTCGGACGCATGCCCGGGATCATGCCCGTCGCCGCCGTGGCGACGGCGGGCGTGCTTCTCGTCGGCTTTGCCCGGCGAAGCCGCGGCCAGCGGCACCCCGCGATCGACCTGAGCCTGCTGCGGGAACGCACCTTCGGCGTCGCCACCCTCGCCGGCGGACTCTGTCGCGTCGGGATGAACGCCCCGGTCTATCTCCTGCCACTGCTGTTGCAGGTCGGACTGGGCATGAGTCCGGCGGAATCCGGCTCGCTCACGTTTCTGTCGGCATTGGCGGCGCCGCTGGTTCGCGTCGCCATCGGGCCGGCACTGCGACGCGTCGGCTTCCGCGCCCTGCTGATCGGCAGTGCACTGGCGTGCGCGGGCATGCTCGTCGGTTTCGCCGAGATCGGAACCGGCACGCCCCGCATCGTGATCGCAACGGGGATCATCCTCTTCGGGCTGGTGCGCTCCAGCCAGTTCATGACCTCCAACACGCTGGCGTACGCGGAAATCGACGCGGACCGGCTGAGTCGGGCCACCAGCCTGGGGGGACTGATCCAGCAGCTCACGGTGAGCTTCGGCGTATCACTGGGCGCCGCGCTCCTGGGTCTGCTGACGCCCGCGCGGTCCGTCCCCACGGTGGCGGCATTTCACACCGTGTTTCTGCTCATCGCCGCATTGCCGATCGTCGCCCTGCCCGCGTTCGCGCGCCTGCGCCCGTCCGACGGCGTCGAGGTGAGCGGCCACGCCCCCGGCACGGGAAGCGGACCACCGGGCGCGCAGCGCCGTCAGGGCTGAGCGACGGCCGCCCGGTGCCTACGGCGGGACGGCAATCGATCCGATCATGCGACGGTGCGCGCGGCCTTGCCGATCCCTTCACTGATCATCGGGTGGGGAAACGGCGTTTCCGCCAGGGCCACCGCGGTCGTGCGGGTCTGTACCGCGAGCGCGAGCGGCGCGATGACCTGCGCGGCATCAAGGCCCGCGATCTGCGCACCGATCAGGATTCCGGTCCGCCGCGCGAACACGAGCGTCAGGAACCCTTCCATTTCGTCGAATATCTGCGCGCGCGAATCGGTCTCGTAGTCGTAGGTCGCGGCCACCGCATCGATTCCCTGTCGCGCCGCCGCGTCCTCGGTCAAACCGACCCACGCCACCTCCGGCTCCGTGAAGACCGTGAATGGGACGGCATCGAAATTCATCCGTCCCGATCCGTTGCCACCAGCCAGAATATCTTCCGCTGCGACCAGGCTTTGCCGAACGGCGGAATGAAACAGCATGCTGCGGCCGTTGACATCGCCCGGCGCGTAGACGTGGGGAAGCGCCGTGCGCAGCCGGTCGTCGACGGTGATGCGCCCCGGCGGCAGGCCGAGCGCGTCGAACCCGTCCGGCAGAACCGGCTCGCGCCCAGTCGCCATCAGCACGCAATCCGCCACGACCGACTGCGGCGCGCCGTCACGGTCGTACCGGACCCGAAGATCGCCGTCGGCGCCCCGCTCGATCCCCACCACCTTGGCATCGGTGACGAGATGCAGGCGGCGCGCCAGCGCGGCATGGAGCGTGCGCGCCAGCCGGGGTGGGGCTCCGGGAAGAATGGCCGGCGTCGCCTCCAGGACGGTCGCCTGCGCACCGAAACGCTGCAGCATGGATGCGGTTTCGAGGCCGATGTAGCCGCCGCCGATCGCCACCAACCGGCGGGGAGCCGGCAGATCGGCCCCCAACCGGAACAGATCGTGTGACGTGATCGCGAGTTCGGCTCCCGGGACTGCGAGGCGCCGCGGCCGCGACCCGGTGGCGACGATCAGGTGCAGGGCCTGGACCCGCAGCAGATCTCCGCGATCGGTGGCGATGTCGACGGCATGGCCGTCGACGATGCGCCCCATCCCCTTGTACATCCGGATCGTCGACGCGGCGATCTCGTCACGGTGCTGCGCATAGCGGATCGATTGAACCCGGTCCTTGTGCGCCAGCACCCCGGGCCAATCCACCTCGGGCATCGCGCCCTTCAGGCCGAACAGCCGAAACTTCCCGGCCCCGGCGCGAGCCAACGCCGCTTCCCGCACCGCCTTCGACGGCACGCAGCCCTCCGCCAGACAATCACCGCCGAGATTGCCGAACGGATCGACCATCACGACCGTGCGGCCTTCGCGGGCAAGCCGGAAGGCGGCGGGATACCCCCCGCCGCCGGCCCCCAGAACCACCACGTCCGCATACATCGTCTCGATCATGTCGCCCCGCCTTTCCATTGCCCGCGCCGCCTGCGCGCATCGAGCGCAATCTCACGAAGATTCAAACAACGCGTAGAGTTCCTCCTCCTGCGCGAAATGCAGTGCCAGGATGGCGTGCAGGCCGTAGAGCATCCGCTGCAGATCCCGCAGGTCCTCCGGCCGCGGCCCCTCGGCGGGCAACTGCGCGACGAGGCGGCGCAGAAGCCGGGCGCGCCGCTGGACTTCATGGTGCGTCTGGATCAGCGGTCCGGTCGGGTCCTCGTCCCGAAGGATGCTCCGGATGGCGGCGTAGGCGGTCCGCTGCTCCGCGCGCTCATGCGGAAGGAGATCCCGTTCGATCATCGCGCATAGACCGGCAAGCCGCGCCCGCGCCTCGCGGGGTGGCAGTGAATCGATCTGCGCTGCCAGCGCCACGATGTCCCCGATCTGCGGCTGGAGCGACCGGTGCTCCGCCGCCAGCGCCCGCCCCAAGGCTGCGGCTTCCTCCGTCCTGGTGGCGCGCCCCCCGGCATCGGCGAGCGCGCGCAGCGCATTGGCGATGACGAGAACGTCGATCGCCTCCTGCAGCACCGCGCCGACGGCGGGAGCGATGAAACCCGCGGCCGCAAACCCCATCGCCACGACGGACAATCCCATCCCGACGAATACGCTCTCCCGAGCGATGCGTCCGGTGCGTTTCGCGATGTCGATCGCGGTCACCAGACCGTCCAGCCGGTTGGCGGTCAGCACGACGTCGGCGGCCTCCGACGCCGCGGTCGCGCCGCGCGCGCCCATGGCGATCCCGACATCGGCGAGCGCGAGCGCGGGCGCGTCGTTGACTCCGTCGCCGACCATCGCGGTGACGCCCTCCGCACGCACCAGACGGATCACCTCGACCTTTTCCTGGGGCGTACGCTCGGAGAAGACACGGTCGACGCCCAGCGCGTCGCCGACCAGTTCGGCGATGTCGGGATGGTCGCCCGTAACCATGTTGATGCGCGCGATACCGGCCGCCCGCAGGGAGCGCAGCGTGCGCGGCGCCTCGGCGCGGATCGGGTCCTGCAGCAGGAACGCGCCGGCGAGTGCGCCGTCGATCGCCACGTATACGGCGGCGGAGCCTTCGACCGCCGTGCGCACCTCGATGGCCCGAAGGTCGGGCGTCCTCGGCGATCCCGGCGCCACGAACTCGAATTGGCCGACGGCGACCCGGCGGCCATCCACCGTTCCGGCAATACCTTCGCCCACCCGTTCGCGAACATCCTGCGGAAAGTGCAATTCCACGCCCCGCCCCCGCGCCTCGAGCACGATCGCCGGCGCATACGGGTGCAGCGAAAGCTGCTCCACCGAAGCCGCGAGGCGGACGATCTCCGCGACGGACTCCGACCCGACGGTCTCCACCGCCGCCACCCGGGGTTGGGCAGCGGTGACGGTTCCGGTCTTGTCGAGCAGCAGCACCGTGACCCTCGCCAGGGTCTCGAGCGGCCCGCCACCCTTCACGATGATGCCGTGCCGCGCCGCGCGCGACACGCCGGCGATGATCGCCGCCGGCGCCGCCAGGATCAACGGACATGGCGTCGCGACGACCAGAACGGCGAGCGCGCGAATCGGACTGCCGCCCGCAACCCATGCCGTCGCGGCAAGCACCAGCGTCGCCGCCAGAAAACCGAGCGCGTAGCGGTCCGCAAGACGCACGAACGGCGCCTTCGATTCCTCGGCCGCGCGCACCAGCCGGACGATGCCGGCATACGTGCTGTCGGCCGCCGGAGCGGTCACGCGCAATTCGAAGGGAGCGCCGGCATTGGTACCGCCGCTGCGCACGGCCTCCCCGGATTCGAGCCGTACCAGGCGGGATTCGCCGGTCAACGCCGACTCGTCGAGAACGGCATGCTCCGACAGGACCAGGCCGTCGGCCGGAACCACCTCGCCGGGCTTCACGACGAGCACGTCGCCCGGCATGACGGCGGCCACCGCGACCTCGACCAGGTCCGCGCCGCTGCGACGGTGCGCGGTCCGCGGCGCACGCCCGACAAGCGCGCTCAATTCGCGCCGCGCCCGGGACACCGCAAATTGTTCGAGCGCGCCGCCGCCAGCGAGCATGACCGCGATGATCGCCCCGGCCAGCCGCTCACCGAGGACCAGCGCCCCGATCATCGCCAGGACCGCGATGAGATCGACCCCGGCCTGGCGCCGCAGCACCCCCGTGGCCGCGGTGGCGATCGCCGGGCCGAGCACCACCAGGGTGGCAGCGGACCACGCCCATCGCGCCACCTCGGCATACCCTGCGAGGTAGGACAAGGCCCCCGTCAAGAGCCCGGCAAGGGCCACCCCCAGAAGTACGATGTGGCGCGTTACCATCCGGATTCCCGTGTTTCGCCGCCGTGTTCCGTCACTGTCGCCGCCAACAGCGGGATGGTACGCGGTCCAACCCACTCGCATCGTGACGCCGCGCATCCTTAGCCCCTTCGTCCTCGCCGTCAGCGCGCTCCTCGCCGTCGGCTATGCCTACGTCGCGGCGCGCCTGGGCGCGGGGCCGTGGAGCCGGACGGCGCTCGCGCTGCCGTTCCTGCTCGTCTGGATCGTTCCGGTGGCGTACTGGACCCGTGACGGCACGCGGACCGAGACGTGGTTCGACCGCGCGATTCATCAGGCGAGTTACCTGTCGATGGCGTGGATCAGTTTCCTACTCGTCGGCGCGCTGGCGCGCGACGTCGCACTGCTCGCGACCCGCATTCCGGGCTTCGGCGGCGTGCACGGCGCGATCGCGCAGGACGGCGTGCCGGTGGTGTTTGCCGCATCGCTCCTGGCGATGGCGATCGGTGCGACCACCGCCCTGCGCGGCCCGCGCATCCAGGACGTGACGGTGCCGATCGCCGGCCTGCACCCCGACCTCGATGGCTTTCGCATCGTGCAGATCTCCGACCTGCACGTCGGCCGCACCATCCGCCGCCCCTACGTCGAGCGCGTCGTCGCCTGCGCCGAGGCGCTGGCGCCCGATCTCGTTGCCTTCACCGGCGACATGGTCGACGCGCCGGTCGCGCACATCGCCGCGGACGTCGCGCCGCTCGCCGCGCTGGCCAGGGAAAAGCCGGCGTTCTTCGTGCTCGGCAACCACGACTGCTACGCCGGCGCGCAGGATTGGATCACCCACTTCGAGCACCTGGGGGTACGCGTGCTGCGGAACGAGCACGACGCAATCCGCAAGGGAGCGGCCACGATGATCGTGGGCGGCGTCGTCGACCCGGCCTACCGCGACGCCTCGCCGGCGATCTCGCTCGACGCCGCCGCTCCCGCGGACTTCCGCCTTCTTCTCGCCCACAACCCGAAACTCGCACCGCTCGGCGCACGCGCCGGGTTCGACCTGCAGCTTTCCGGCCATACGCACGCCGGACAGTTCTTTCCGTGGACGATTGCCGTGCGGCTGGTGCACGCGCCGCACGTGGCCGGCCTTTCCCGCGAGGAACGGATGTGGGTCTACGTCAGCGCCGGGACCGGAAGCTGGGGACCGCCCGTACGGTTCGGCACAAGCCCGGAAATCACGCGCATCACCCTGGTCCGCGGGACCGTCGACGGACACAGGAGCGATGCAGTAGAATGCGCCCCTTCGCGGGCGTCGTTCAATGGTAGGACCTGAGCTTCCCAAGCTCAAGACGTGGGTTCGATTCCCATCGCCCGCTCCAGC